>SUUS01000018.1:16396-26318 GCA_015062395.1 Alphaproteobacteria bacterium | reverse complement strand
GGGGGGGGGGGGGGTAAATTTGAATAAATTAATGGACATATTAAATACTTCCTTTCTATAAAAAACTTGTTAAATTTCCCTCATTCTAAACGAAACCAGACCTTTAGTCAAGAACGTTTTTTTTCATCTCGTCATATTGAGCGTAAGCGAAATATCTCATCAAGTGTGGGACGAACAGAACGTCATTCTGAAGGGCGCAGCCCGAAGAATCTCGTCCCCCCTCACGTCATTCTGAAGCCTTTAGGCTGAAGAATCTCCTGAAATGAGGTAAATGGATTCTTCGCATTCGCTCAATATGACGAGCAGAGAATAGGATGTACGGCATTCTTTGGACTACACTCCTTCAAATGAATTTGCAACTTCCCAAGTATTCAAGATGATGTGTTTTTTTATGCCTTTTGGGCGAATAATAAACGATTACGTCCGTATGTCCTGTCATCGATGAGTTTAAACCCAGATGGCAAGATTCCATCTTCTGTTTTTTCGATTTCTATAATGATGAGTGTTTTATCGTCAAGCCAGCCTTTGTTTTTTAAAGAAATTAAGGCTTGTTCCCATAATTCTTCACGATACGGAGCATCCATAAAAATCATACTGACGGGCTTTGTTCTGAACGGAGGACAGGTCGCATCACAAATTAAAACGTGTGCATTTTCAAAATCTTGCACGTTCGATTTTATGCATTTAATCGCAGGGGGATGATTTTCGATAAACCAAGCTTCTTTTGCCCCTCTGGATAAAGCCTCCAATCCAACAGCACCAGTTCCTGCAAAGACATCCAAAAAAGTCACTTCAGTCCAGTTTGTTTCGTCTTTTAATAATAAAGAGTTTATGATGTTAAATAAAGATTCGCGTGCCTTATCCGAGGTGGGACGAGTTTTTTCATCCGTCGGAGTTAATAATTTTTTTCCCTTTTTGCAGCCAGCAACTATACGCATCCTATTTGCTCCTTTATAACTTTTCCAGATATTTCGCGAACTTCACCGACTGGTAAGTTGCCCAGCTGAAATGGACCATAAGAAACGCGAAGCAATCGTGCTACTTTAAATCCAAAAAAGTCCATTATTTTTCGGATTTCTCTGTTCTTTCCTTCGGTCAATGTTATTAAAAGCCATTGATTTTTACCACCCGATTGATTTTGTTCAACTTCAATTTGACATGGGGCATAGTGAATGCCTTCAATGGTTAGTCCTTTCTTTGCTTTTTCAATCATTTCAGGTGTGATGATACCATATATGCGTACACGATATTGCCTTTTCCATCCTCTGCTTGGGTGTTCAAGGCTTCTAGCAATCGCACCAGACGTTGTAAGAAGCAGTAAACCTTCAGAATTTAAGTCCAAACGTCCTACAGAAATAACTCGGGGTAAGGATTTTGGCAGATTTTCAAAAACAGTAGGTCTGCCTTTTGGATCTTTGTGTGTCGTTAATAATCCGACTGGTTTATGATAGCACCAAAGTCGAGCTGTTTCTTTCTTTTTTAAGGCAGTCCCGTTGACGGTGATTTCATCTTTTTCACTGACTAAAAAAGCAGGAGTTGTTAGTTTTTCTCCGTTAACAAAAACCTTCCCTTCTGCGATTAATCTTTCTGCATCACGTCTGGAACATACACCAGAAGATGCAATTCTTTTTGCTATACGTTCGGATGTTTTTGCCGTATCTTCCACAGTATTTTCTGTTTTTTTTGAATTTTTAATTTTATCTTTTGTCATGATTGTGCTATTATAACCAAAATTTAAATAAAAAGGAAGTATAAAATGGAAAAAATCATACAGCTTGCTCTTGAACAGGCAAAAGAGGCTTTTCAAAAAGATGAAGTGCCTGTTGGTGCTGTGATTTTTAATTCTAAAACGAAAGACGTTTTGTGTGTTTCCCATAATTTGGTTGTGTCAACGAATGATCCATCTGCTCATGCAGAAATCTTGGCTTTGCGTCAAGCAGGGGAATTACTTTGTAATTACAATTTGTCTGGGTATTCCCTCTTTGTCACTTTAGAGCCTTGTGTGATGTGTGCAGGTGCTTTGTCTTGGGCAAAAGTGGATGCTGTTTATTTTGGTGCATATGATGTCAAATCAGGTGCGATAGAAAACGGTCCGTGTTTGTATCAATGCACGTCTTGTCATCATAAACCAGAAGTTTTTGGGGGCTTCCATGAAAAAGAATGTCAAAAGTTGATGACGGATTTTTTTGAAAGGTTAAGATAATGGAACAGTTGCCTGTTTTTTCTGTCAGCGAAGTATCCAATCTGCTTAAAGATGTTGTAGAAGGGGCTTTTTCCTTCGTGCAGGTTCAAGGGGAGGTTTCTGGGACAAAACGAGCGTCTTCAGGGCATATTTATTTTTCGTTGAAGGACAAAGATGCAGTTTTAAATGCAATTTGTTGGCGAGGGGCAGATGCCACGACCAATCAAGCCATCCAAGATGGGATGGAAATTGTCGCTCAAGGTAAATTGACGACTTATGCTGGGCGTTCGAATTATCAAATGATTGTGCAATCGGCTCAAATTGCTGGAGAGGGCGCTTTGTTAAAAATGCTGGAAGAGCGCAAGAAAAAATTGGCAGCCGAAGGTTTATTTGATGATGCTCGAAAGAAAAAGATACCTTTTTTACCTGAAAATATAGCTGTTATAACATCTCCTACAGGGGCTGTTATTCGGGATATTATGCACCGATTAAAGGACAGATTTCCACGTCCTGTGTATTTATGGCCTGTATTGGTTCAAGGCGAAGGTGCTGCAGAACAAGTGGCAGCAGCTGTTCAGGGATTTAACAAAATTCCTGTGGATGGCTTGGAAACCAAAAACGGAACAATTCCTCGACCAGATGTGATTATTGTTGCGCGAGGAGGAGGTTCTTTAGAAGATTTATTGCCATTCAGTGAAGAGTGTGTTGTCAGAGCTGTTGCAAGCAGTCAAATTCCAATTATTTCTGCCGTTGGCCATGAAACAGATACAATGTTGATTGACTATGCGTCAGATTTGCGAGCGCCAACGCCTACTGGAGCAGCAGAAAAGGCTGTTCCTGTTCGAATGGAAATAAAATCTGCATTGGATGGATTTGGATTAAGATTGAATGATTCTTTGCTTCGATTAGTAAAAGAAAAACAACTTCGATTGGATGTTTTGACAAAAGGTATTCCAAATTTAAAAGAAATCATTGAAATGTCTGTTCAAAAATTGGATGACAGAGCAGAACGCTTACAAACGGCAATGAAGAATATATTGCAACGATTTTCAGATAGATTGTTGATGGCTTCACGATTATTAGATGCGGCCAGCTATGAAAAAACATTGGAAAAAGGATTTGCATTAGTGACTGATGCCAGAGGGCATGTTGTTTCAAATGCAGCAATGGCTCGACAACAGCATTCTTTGAATCTGGGATTTGTTGATGGATTTGTTCCTGTTTTGGTTGGGGGGAATCGTCGAGCGAAACCCAAAATAACAGAAAAACAAGCATCTTTATTCGATGAAATATAGTTTTAGGTTAGTTTTTCATTGCATTTTTCTCTTTTTTACAATAAAATAAAAGAAAAGGAGAGATAAATTATGGAATTTGATAAAATTATTTCAGATGAAAATTTAAAGCTCTTGAAAGTTGATATGTTTCAGGATTATCCACTTGCTACGCGTAATGATGAACAGCAAAAAGAATGGCTGCAAGCTAAAAAAGATTTATTAGCTGGAAAAATAACAAAGGAACAGTTGGATGCTTTATCAGAAAAGCAAATGTCTGAAATATATCCTTCATTAACGGAAGAAGAACGTTGTGCTAATGTCGCTTTTTTTGCCAGAGCCATGAAAGAACATGTCGGTTGGGATGTTTTTCCTGAAGAGGCAAAGCAAAATTTTACGTGCGCTATCGAAGAAATATATTCAGATTCTCAACCTAAAACAGCACGTGATTTAATGCTTTCGTTGGGTACAGCCGTGCGATTGTTGCCAGATAAACATGCAAGCGTTTCATTGTTCAATGGGATGAGTGTAAAATCTGGTTGTCAATCAAATGCAGGGAAAAATGTTTTGTCTGCTGGCAGAGATGATATTGAGTTTTTTGATAAAAAAGAAGGCATTTGGGGAATAGGTCAGACAAAGGACGGTTCTGCACTGGTTGTATCGATAGCATCTTGCTTCAGAGAGGATGGAAACAGAAAAGAAAACTGGGACGATTTTAAAGCAGCGTTTGAAAAGGCTTATGAAAAAAATTATTCCAGAATTATTTTAGATGTGCGTGGAAATATGGGGGGCGAAGATTGGCCTTTAGATTATATCGCCAGAAGAACCTATGGCAATGATTTGAATGCGATGCAAACAGCAGAGGTAAAAGATACTAAACTTGGAATGCATTTTTTGTCAAAGCATGGCATGTTTAGAAATGAAGAAAAACCTTTTGATATAGAAAATATGCCTGTTTCTGGGGATAAGCGAGTCTTAATGGATGAACGGGATGTTTATTATTTGTTCAACGTTAATAAAGGGTATTTAGGACAAATTGATGTTTTAATGGATGGAGCCGTTTCTTCAGCTGCAGAAAGTGCTCACACATTATTTTATCACCATCCAAATGCACGTTTTGTTGGCGAACCAACCAATGGAATGCAACAATATCAGCAAGGCAATGTCATTTTGCCTTGTGGTTTGTCTATGCGTGTAGGTGTTTTGCAACGCAATTATTATGATGGAATGATTGAAGGTATTGGTCATGATGTTGATATTCACGTTCCTTTAGATGAAAACGGCAAAGGGGCTGATGCGTTTGATGTTGCCTTGACCAACGATGATATGTCAAAAACCAGAGAAAGACAGGAAAGTTTGCAAGATTTGTATTCTGGACGATTACTTGCTGCAAAGACGTTGGACTATATGGAGCGAGGACAACGTTCCTTTTCTGCAGACTGTGTTAAGGCTGCATTAAAGAAAATGCATTCTCAAATTCCGACCCCCGCTATTTTACAACAGCAAGAAGTCGATGCTCCAGCCATTTTAAAACAGGAAAATAACTCAAGTTCTTTGCGTTCATCCTTGGCTCAATTAAAAGGTCGTTCTTAAGTTTTTTGTATATAAAACATTTATATTTTGACAGCGCTTTTTTTTGTGGTATGATTAGACTATGATTAAAAAAGTGCTGTTTTTTTGTTTTTTTTCGTTTCATTCATTGGCTTTTACAATTCCAAATGATTTGCAACAAGGGATGTTTGTTTTTGGAACAGCAGAGCCAGATGAAGTTATCTTTTATGAAGATATAAAAGTTCCTGTTTATGATGGAAAGTATGTTTTTGCTTTGGGACGTAATGCGTCTGAAGAAATCCAAATAACCATTAAAAAAGGTTGGTTTAAAAAAGAGATTTTAACTTTTCCAGTAAAAAAAAGAGATTGGAAAACGGATGTGTTTGATGGGGTGCCTATGCGAACGGTTAAACCCTTAAAAGTCGATGAAAAACGAATTGCAAGCGAACAAAAAATTTTAGATAAAGCTCGTGCTCAAAAATACTTTAAAGCAGATTTTCCAACCCATTTCTATTGGCCGTTAGATGGGCGAATTTCTTCTCCTTTTGGTGCTCAAAGAGTTATCAACGGGGTAAAACAAAAACATCATAGTGGAGTGGATATAGCTGTTCCAACAGGAACTCCAATCAAAGCAACTGCAGACGGAATGGTTGTTTTGGCTGAAAATGATTTGTTTTATACAGGAGGAACGATTTTAATTGCTCATGGTGGTGGTATTGTTTCTGGCTATTCTCATTTATCTTCTTTGTCTGTAAAAAATGGAGATGTTGTTAAAGCTGGAGATATTATCGGGCTTTCGGGCTCTACGGGTAGATCGACAGGTCCACATTTGCACTTTACATTGTCTTGGAATGATATTCGGATTGCGCCTGAATTTATCTGTGAACGTTGTTGTCCCGAAGGGGACGAATAATTTGTTGCTTTTTTATTAAAAATCCGTTATTTTATATTCAAACAATTTTTTTAACAAAGGAAGACAATTATGTTGAAGTTATTTAATTCAAGAACGCATGCTTTAGAAGAATTTAAAACCATCGATGGAACAAATACTGTTCGTATGTATGGTTGTGGACCAACAGTTTATAATTATGCTCATATCGGAAATTTAAGGGCGTTTGTTTTTTATGATTTACTTCGCAGATATTTAAAATATAAAGGTTTCGATGTTAAATTTGCGATGAATATCACAGATGTGGATGATAAAACGATAAAATCTTCTCGTGCAGCAGGTCAATCTTTGCGTGATTATACCACCTTTTATATGAACGAATTTTTCAAAGATTGGGAAGTTTTAAACATCGGCAAACCAGACATGATTATTCGTGCAACAGATGAAATTGATGCGATGGTTGATACTATTGAAATTTTGTTGCAAAAAGGTCATGCTTATAAAGCTGCAAGTGGAGATATTTTCTTTAAAATATCGTCGTTTCCTGATTATGGAAAGATGGCAAACATTGACGCCAGTAAATTAAAAGCTAATGCAGATGGTCGTTTGGCTGATGATTATGATAAAGAAGACGCTCAAGATTTTGCTTTATGGAAAGCTTGGACTGAAAATGATGGAGATGTCTATTGGGAAACACGTATTGGAAAGGGGCGCCCAGGATGGCATATTGAATGTTCTACGATGAGTCATAAATACTTGGGGCAGCCTTTTGATATCCATGTCGGTGGGGTCGATTTGATTTTCCCACATCATACGAATGAAATAGCTCAATCAGAATGTGCTTATGATTGCTTATTTTCTAACTTTTTTGTGCATAATGCGCATTTAATGGTCAATGGCGAAAAAATGTCTAAAAGCAAAAACAACTTTTATACCGTTGGCGATTTAATCGGCAAAGGGTATGATAAGCGTGCTGTTCGATATGAATTTTTGAAATCCAACTATCGCCAAACTTTGGATTTTATTGAAAGCAATATGTCTGGAAATAAATCTATTATTGATAAGTTTGATAATTTTATGGAACGTTTGAATATGACAAACGGAGCAGGTTTATCAAATTTAGATGATATTTTAAATACAGCAAAAGAAGCTTTTGAAAACGGTATGGATAACGATTTGAATACGCCCGAAGCATTGGCTGCTGTATTTGAATTGATTTCAAACGTTAATAAAAATTACGAAGTGCTTTCAAAGGAAGACGGACAAAAAATCAAAGAATTGATGTTGTCTTTTGATACTGTTTTGGGCGTGTTGCCTGAAAAAACAGAACGTCAATTAACACCAGAAGAACAAGATTTGATTGACAAAAGACAAGCTGCTCGAGTCGCAAAAGATTGGGCTACGGCAGATGCATTAAAGGCGCAATTAAATGCTTTGGGTATTGAAATAAAAGATACACCAACAGGTCCTCAAATTCGCTTTGTTTAACGCTTTTTTTACTTTTGTATGTTATAACGCTCTGTTATGAATATAGAGCGTTATTTTTTTACAAAAAAATTGACAAATTTTGAAAAATATGCTATAAATAAAGAATAGGAAGTTTTTTTAGTTGCTCGCATGAAAGGATGGGGAAAATGAGATTTAAGAACTATTTAAAAGGGCTTGTTTTAGCTACAGCATTATACGGGGCAAATTTAATGGGGGCGCAGACAGATGCTCCTGCGTTGAAGCCAGAAATTCGTTCGTCAGAAACACCGATTGTTCAAGTAGAACGTTCGGCTGGACAACGTTTGCAACAAGAAGTTGAACGTGATGGTGGAACTGTTGAAGGTCAAGAAGTCACAGCAGGGGAAAAGGCTAATGCCGCTGTTCAAGATTTTGCAAACGACGTTTATGGGGCTGGCGATAAAGTAGAAGATTTCTTGCGAGAAAATATCGGAAATGCTGGGGGGACTATTTTTGGTGCTCCTGTTAAGGTTGTGACAGGACTTACTGGTGGGCTTACTCAAGGGGCTGGTTATGTTGCACAAGGGGCTACTGACGGTGCTAACTGGGTATATGATAATGCATTGGCTCCGACAGGAGAGTTTTTTGCAGATGGCTGGAATAAGTTTACAGGCTTATTCAGTTCAGAAGAAAAAGCGCCCGAAGCGCCAGCGACACCTGCACCAGCAGAAACGAAGGTCGAAGGACAAACAGCGCCAGCACCAGCAGCACCACAGGTTGAAACTCAAACAGAAGATAACAGAAATATCTTTGAGCGAGGTTGGGATGGTTTGACGGGAGCCGTTGAAGATGCACACAACTTCATGAATGAAAACGTTTACCAACCAACGGGAGAAATGGTTCAAGATGCTCATAACTTTATGAACGAAAACGTTTACCAACCAACAGGGAATGTTGTCAGCGACATTCATGAAACGATGGATAAAAACGTTTACACACCAGTAGGCGATGCTGTCAAAGGCATGTTCAGTTCCGAAGAAAAAGCGCCTGAAACGCCAGCGACACCTGCACCAGCAGAAACGAAGGTCGAAGGACAAACAGCGCCAGCACCAGCAACACCACAGGTTGAAACTCAAACAGAAGATAACAGAAATATCTTTGAGCGAGGTTGGGATGGTTTGACGGGAGCCGTTGAAGATGCACACAACTTCATGAACGAAAATGTTTACCAACCAACGGGAGAAATGGTTCAAGATGCTCATAACTTTATGAACGAAAACGTTTACCAGCCAACAGGGAATGTTGTCAGCGATATTCATAAAACAATGGATAAAAACGTTTACACACCAGTAGGCGATGCTGTCAAAGGCATGTTCAGTTCAGAAGAAAAAGCACCAGAAGCGCCTGCAACACCAGCACCAGAGGCACAAGCAGAAGATGCGCCAGCACCAGCAGCACCTCAGGCTGAAACCCAAACAGAAGATAACAGAAATATCTTTGAGCGTGGTTGGGATGGTTTGACAGGAGCTGTTGAAGATGCTCACAACTTCATGAACGAAAATGTTTACCAACCAACTGGAAAAATGGTTCAAGATGCACACAACTTCATGAATGAGAATGTTTACACACCAGTAGGCGATGCTGTCAAAGGTATGTTCAGTTCAGAAGAAAAAGCACCAGAAACACCTGCAACACCAGCACCAGAGGCACAAGCAGAAGATGCGCCAGCACCAGCAGCACCTCAGGCTGAAACCCAAACAGAAGATAACAGAAATATCTTTGAGCGTGGTTGGGATGGTTTGACAGGAGCCGTTGAAGATGCACACAACTTCATGAACGAAAATGTTTACCAACCAACAGGAAAAATGGTTCAAGATGCACATAACTTTATGAATGAGAATGTTTACCAACCAGTAGGTGGAGCAGTTAAAGGCATGTTCACTTCAGAAGAGAAAGCACCAGAAGCGCCAGCACCAGTAGCACCTCAGGCTGAAACGGATATTGTTCAAACAATGGATACTGCAGCAAATGCTGTTTCGGATGCAGGCAGAACTGTACGAGAAACATTGGCAGAAAAAGGTCGTGAATATTTAGGACCTCTAGGAGAAGCAGGAGGGAATATTTTAGGTGGGGTGACTCAACTTGGAACTGGGCTGGCAGATTTAACAGTTCGAGGTACAGGACGTGTCGCTGAATTTGTAAGAGATGCTCACAACTTTATGAACGAAAATGTTTACCAACCAACAGGGAATGTTGTCAGCGATATTCATAAGACAATGGATAAGAACGTTTACACACCAGTAGGCGATGCTGTCAAAGGCATGTTTAGTTCAGAAGAAAAAGCACCCGAAGCGCCTGCAACACCAGCACCAGAGGCACAAGCAGAAGATGCGCCAGCACCAGCAGCACCTCAGGCTGAAACCCAAACAGAAGATAACAGAAATATCTTTGAGCGTGGTTGGGATGGTTTGACAGGAGCTGTTGAAGATGCTCACAACTTCATGAACGAAAATGTTTACCAACCAACTGGAAAAATGGTTCAAGATGCACACAACTTCATGAATGAGAATGTTTACACACCAG
>SUUS01000018.1:0-16386 GCA_015062395.1 Alphaproteobacteria bacterium | reverse complement strand
GGTTGGGATGGTTTGACAGGAGCTGTTGAAGATGCTCACAACTTCATGAACGAAAATGTTTACCAACCAACTGGAAAAATGGTTCAAGATGCACACAACTTCATGAATGAGAATGTTTACACACCAGTAGGCGATGCTGTCAAAGGCATGTTCAGTTCAGAGGAAAAAGCACCAGAAGCAAAAGAACCAGTTGTCACGATGCCTTCACCAGCAGGAACAAAGGAACAGGCAAAGGCCGACGATAAAGTTCAAGAAGAAAAAGGTTGGTTCCGTCAAAGGGTTGATGAAATCGGACAATTTGCATCAAATGCTTGGGATAAAACAGTTGAAACAGTTGGAGACATTCATAAAAAAGCAGATGAGGTTATTTACACGCCTGTTGGAAATGCTGTGAAGGATTTGGTCACACCAGACAGAACGGAAGAAATGAATAAATTATCGGAGTTTTTAAAATCGAAAGGTTTATCTGATGCAGATATTAAACAAGCTGTTTCAATTGCATTAGGGAAACAAGCAGAATCTTCAGTCAAAGAAGTTAAGGGAACAGAAATTCCAGCAAAAGAAACACCGTCTCCTGCTGTGGAAGAGGTAAAAACACAATCCACAGTAGTTCCAGAACAAAGCGTTCCCACAGAACAGTCTGAAAATAATGCAGTGGCTAATTTGGCACCATCTTCCTTAAAGGATACTTTACGGTTGATTTCAGATGAAAGAGCTGTCGGTGATTATGTCTTGACTGGTAAAAATACAGATGCGACTATTACTGTGACGAACCCGAATTACTTTAATACAGGTCGAGCATAAGATAGGTAGAAATTAAAAAGCCATTTGATTGAACTGTCCTTCAAAATTTGGACAGTTCAATTAAATTTCTTAATCGTTTATTATATCGACTTTTGCTTTAATAATAATATCAAAATGAAAAAATTATCTTGTATTCAAGGTAAAATTAATGTATTTTTAACAGCAGGTAATTCTGTATTTAGATAATATGATGTTTAAATAAAATTATTTTCTATGGGGTATATTGTGAAAAAAGTATTTGTGCTGTTTTATGCTGTGATGTCCATTATTATGGCATGCATATCTATTTATTGCACAACGATTGGAAACGTTTTTACCTTTAATCATTTGTCATCGATTGTTTTTTTTGTTGGAATCTTCTTTTTTTCATTTTTTTCTGCATCTTTACTAATGTCGATTAAATTGAAATCAAAAACAGTTTCTTTTCTTATTAAAATAGCATCTATAATTCTTTTATCCTTACCTGGAATTATATATTTGATACACATATTGCCCTATATCACAGTAGAAAAAGCATTAACAAGTGCAGATGTACTAGCTTTTTTAAAAACGTACAGACAAGAGTCTTATATATATTTCTTTTCAAATGTAAAATGGGGTTTATTTGCATGGAACAGTTTTATATTTGTTTTGTTTGTTCTTTCTTCTATTCTTTTTGCTATAAAATACAAACCAGAAAAAAATAAAGTGTGTAAAAACACTGTTATGCTTTCAGTTGGCGTAATGTTTTGTATTGTATTTATTTGTAATCCATTAATAGAGCCAATTAAAAGTGCAATAACAACTGTTTTAGAATATAGAACATATGAAAAAATGAACATGCAGAAAAAAACAGTGGCTGCAAAAATAAACAAAAACAACAAAGGAATATATGTTGTCATAATCGGAGATAGTCAAAATCGTGAGCATATGTCTGTATATGGATATGATCGAAAAACAACTCCGTTCTTATCATCTCAAAAAAATAACACTAAAGAAGGGAAATGGATTTTTTTCAATCAGCCATATGCATGCTACACTCATACAGTAGAAGTTATGACAAGAATACTTACGGATATTAATTCTTTTAATTCTAAAAAATTAACAGCCTCTGAAAATATCATAGATATTTTGCACAATAATAACTATCAAACATGGTGGATTAGTAATCATAAAAAAGGAGGAAATGCCTTTTCTGTTGCCCCATTAGTTTCACAGGTCCAAAATCAAATATGGTTAAATGAGCCATCAAAAAGAGACCCTTATGATGAGATTGTGTTAAACAAATTACCTTTTGAAACTGAATTGAATGATGCTTCTGTCGTTTTTATCCATTTATTAGGTTCTCATTTAGGATATCGTGATAGATATCCTGAAGCAAAGGCTCAATTTCGCGATGGTCCTCACGATTATGTTGATCATTATGACAATTCAATTTTATATAACGATTATATTATATCCAAAATTTATAATCATTTTAAGTCAATGAAAAACTTTTCGGCTTTAATTTATACATCGGATCATTCTGATGATGTCGATAGTGGTTTCTGTTCACACAATGCTTCTTTGTTTACATGGGATATGGTCAAAATTCCTTTGTTTTCTTTTTTCAGTAATGATTATATTAAAAACAATCGTTCTAAAATAAAAAATCTTGAAACAAACCAAAATATGCCTTTTGTTAATGAAATGCTTTTTGACACACTTTTAGGTATAATTGGAATCGAAGATAAGGCTTATATTCTACAAAACGATTTAAGTAGTTCGCAATATAATCATTCATACGACACTTTATATACGTTATTAGGGAAAAAGAAATTATCTGATGAAAAAAATGATATAGCGTTAAATAATCGTTTTAAAATATATCTTCACAAAGTTAATTCTCCTCAAAAATTACAAGAATTAAGAGAAAAGTATATCGGCTTTGAATTGGATATCGTTTTCCATGAAAACGAAAAATCTTTTGAAAATTCTGATAATAAAACAAATTTGGGAAAATATCCTCTTGAAGAAACTCTAAAATACTATAGGTGGTGGCAAAAATTATGGTTTGATTTTAAAAATTTGTCTCAAACAAACAAAGAAGAAGCAAAAAAGAAGTTAGAACATTTGATAAAAGAATACAGAATTTCAAAATCTGCCATTTGGCTTGAAAGTACGGATTTAGATGCATTAGAGTCTTTTACTCAGTCTGGATGGAATACAACTTATCAAATGAATTATGATTTTGCTTCTATGTCTCGCGCAGAAGTAAAGAAAATAAAAAAGCAGATAGAAGATATTTCATATTCAGGTAAAGTGAAAGCTATTTCATTTGATGAACGATATTATTCATTCATCAACAGACTGAATTTGAATCCTCAAATTTTTCTTCATGTAAAGTATAAAAATCAAACATTTACAGAATTAAAAGATAAGGATGCTTTCCTGTCTGTTTTAGAAAACCCTAAAGTAAAAGTTGTGTTAGTTAAAGAACACGGAAAGTATCATCGTTAAGTTCAACGAGTTCTTCTATCTTAAAGTTTTATACGAACATTTGAAATCAGTATAAATATATTAAAAGAACCACCAGTTGTTTAAATGATGTTTTTATTTTTTTTCGTGGTATTCCTTTTCTGCATTTACGTTCCAAATTTCAGTTCTATTCTGTTGTGGATTTATTAATGCCTGAACAACTGCTTTAGCAGATAAAACAGAATGATCCATATTATTATAACGATGCATACCGTTGCGCCCCATCACAAATAAATTCGGCAGAGTATCCAGATATTTTTGTATCGTTCCGAACTGATTATACGTTCCAAAATAAGCTGGATAGGCTTTAGGAACTTTATAGCTAACACTGTCTATAACATCCTCTTTTTCAATTAATCCAATTTTTTGAGCTTCTGTGATGGCCAGCTGAATAAAATTTTCATCAGACATATTCCAAAGCTCATCTTGCTCGGAACAAAAATACTCCAAACCAATCCAAACTGTATTTTGGTAGTCTTCAACCAAATAAGGGCTCCAGTTATTAAACAGCTGAATTCGCCCTAAATTAACGCCTTTTTCTTGAATATAAATCCACGTGTCTTTGGGCATTCCATTTAATATGCTTTCATTAAGGGAATAACCTAATTTCATCTTTTTTAATAAAAGTCCTGCTGTCCTGAAATCTCTATATTTCAAACCACTTGCGACATTTTTTACATCTGCAGGAACATCTGGTAAAGCCGTAATGAGTTCTTGTATTGGCATAGAAGAAAGAACATAGTCTGCCTCTAATGTTTCGTTTCCATTAATTTCGACGGAAATAACTTTTCCATCTTCCATATTTACTTTTGTCACTTTTGTATTTAGCTTGATAACGCCCCCCTTTTGAGAGACTTTATTCGCAACTTCTTCCCACAGTTGACCTGGTCCGAATTTGGGATACCAAAATTCTTCTATTAATGACGTTTCTTTTTTTCCTATTTTTAAAATGTTTGTTATTACCTTTAAGATAGATAACCCTTTAATACGTTGAGCTCCCCAGTCGGGTGCAATATCTGCGCACTTTATTCCCCACAGTTTTTCCGTATAGTCTTTGAAAAAGGTTTCATAAAGTTCTTGACCAAAACGATTGATGAAAAAGTCTTCCAAAGATTTTTCTGGTCGTTTGAAAAGTAAACTTTTAAAGTACGAAAAACCTATTTTGAACATTCTTATCAGTCCCAGATTTTTTATTGTTCTAAAATTTAAAGAAATAGGATAATCGAAAAAAGAATTTAAATAATAAATTCGACTTGTTCTGGGGCGAATTAACATAACTTTATCTTCTGTTTCGGGATTAGGCGCATTTTCTTTTTGCGAAATGTTTGGTGTACGGTTAAATAAAATGTCATCAGAACTGGGTGCACCCTGTATAGGTAAGATATTTTCCCACCAATCCATCACTTCTAATGATTTAGAAAAAAAACGATGGCCCCCCATATCAATGCGATTGTTTTTATATTTCATTGTCGCACTAATTCCTCCAATGAAATTATTTTGTTCTAGGATGATTGGGCGATAACCTTCGTATTTTAACAACTCATAAGCAGCAGTCAAACCTGCTGGACCAGCACCGATAATAATAACATTTTTTACCATTTTTAATTTCCTTATTAAAGCAATTTATCCATAAAAAAGACTATGTAAAAAACAAAAGAGAAAAAACAAATACCCGAAGGCAAGTAAAATAATAACCTTTTATCTCGAATGGTTTTATCCCACAAACAAATTGCGCAGATAAAAAATAAAGGAATATATCTAAAATTTGCTGTAAATGGATGTGGAAACCAAAAATTAAAATAAACAAAAGAGGACAACAACAAAAATATGGTGAAATTTAGTACAAAATTGGGTGTTTTAAATTTTGAAAAAGGGCAGTATAAAAAATATGAAAGCATGTTAAAACATATTATTGCAAAAAAGAACACAGACATATAAAACATGCCTCCAGCAATGGTATTTAGTATTTTATTATTACTATAATTTTGTTCGTCAAACAACGATGTTTTTATTCCTAATGCCAACATATTTCTATCTTTTTTTAAATTTATATAAAAATCAGAATATTCATTATGTGTAAAACGTTCAATCAACGTATATTTTGCACCCAGATTAGCTTTGGGATCTTTTAAACCCTGAACATAATTAATAGGTGTATTCCATTTGAAATAAGCATAACCATAATACCACCCACCCAACGGAAGAACAATTAAAGCCGATGCAATTATTTGATATATATATGATTTCCTTTTTTCTTTGTCTTTCAAAAAACGACTTGCAAAAATACAAGCTAAAACACCTAAAATAACGACCGTACCAAACTTACTCATCAAAGCTAATCCGATAAAAATAGATGCTTTTATCATTGTTTTAAAAGTTGGATTATAAAACCACTTTAAGCCATAGTAGAACACTATAGTCATCATTAAAAAAGCAAGGCCGTCATTATTGATAATAGATGACATGATAAACATCATTGGATGGAAACAAATAAAACTCCAACATAAAATTTTATGCTTTATCTTCAATAAAAATAATATCTTGTAAACAAAAATTAAAGCTATCCCCATATAGATAGAAGTTAAAACCTGCAACCACTCGAACCCTTTGGCGACAGAATCTGTAAAAAATAAAGAAATACGGATCCATAAAGCTCCAAGTATATAGTGTAAAGGAGGATTATAATACGATTCTGTTGTCACTGGGTCTATAGAAAAAACTGGAAGGGAGCAATTTTCCCAGATATGCCAAAAATATCCCATATGTCCTCTTTTAACATTTAACCCACCTAAATCATGATTAAAAAAATCAAAAGGAACAGAATAAGCAAGCAGTAAATAAAAGCAAAAAGCAGCAAAACCAATAAAATACATTATGTTTTTTTCAGAAAAAATGGCATTTAATTTTTTTGTGTTAAAAGTCATTGTATTGTCCTTGTTTTTTTAATAGCTTTCATAGTGAAAGCATAACACATTTTTTTCTTTTATCAACCCATTTTTTTTCTTTATCGGATTATTTAAAAAAACAGTTTCCCAAACCATCAAAGTTAAAAAGTGAACATACAAAAAGAACTTGACTTGATATAAAATGAATGCTATAAGCCAAAATGGATGCTACGAGAAGTTCCGTGTTTTTATGTGAGGATTGGAGATGTTTTGCCCTAAATTAAATATTATAGTTCCATGCTATAACGAAGAAGAAATGTTGCCAAAATCGGCACCTGTTTTGGCTGGGATATTGAATGAATTAATAGAACAAAATCAAGTATCTAAAGCCAGTAAAATTTGCTTTGTCAATGATGGAAGTTCTGATAACACGTTATCTGTTATGAAAGAAATAACGCAAGAAAAATCTTGCTTTGCCTATTTATCGTTAAGCCGAAATTTTGGACATCAAGCTGCTTTGTTAGCTGGTTTATTTGAAACAAATGCTGATATCTATGTCACAATAGATGCAGATTTGCAAGATGATCCAGAAAAAATTAAAGAAATGGTTCAAAAATACTTGGCTGGAAACGATATTGTTTATGGTGTCAGAACAGACCGGGATTCCGATAGTTGGTTTAAAGAAAAAACAGCTCGTTTATTCTATCGCATACAGGGTTTTTTGGGGATAAAAACTGTTTATAATGCTGCAGATTACCGTTTAATGAGCCGACGGGCTGTCGATGCTTTAAGGGCTTTTCCAGAAAAGAATTTATTTTTACGAGGTGTTATTCCTCTTCTGGGTTTTCAAACAGCTCAAGTTTTTTATCCTAGAACTAGCCGTATTGCAGGTAAAACAAAATACCCTTTTTTAAAGATGTTTTCTTTTGCGTTAAATGGAATTATTGGTTTTTCAAACATTCCTATTCGCTTGGTGACAATTATGGGAATGTTGATTTCTTTTATTGGTTTTTTACTTTTAATTTGGTCTTTGTATCGTTCTTTTGTGGGAGGCAACATTCAAGGTTGGGCTTCTTTGTTTAGTACAATGACATTTTTTAATGGAATTATTATTTTTTCTTTGGGCGTTATCGGTGAATACATTGGTAAAATTTTCACAGAAGTTAAAGGTCGTCCGTTATTCATCATAGACAAAAAGGTCGGATTGGACTGATTCAGAAAGGTTTAACATGCGAATTTTTTTAAAAAAAATAAAATCTTTTTTCCAAACAAACTGGTTGGAAGTTTTGGTTAATTTTTATAAAAGTATCCCATCCATTTATAAAACAACTTTTTGGACTGTGTTTATTGCGTTAAACATTGTTTTTGCTTATCATACAGTAAATTTTATATGGGGAAATCATGAGTGGAGTTATGTACGAGAAGGAATAAGTTGGAACAATTTTTGGTACGAAGCTCGATTTACGGAAACAATTCCATATGCCTTGTTTGGTTTTGAATTATTACCTATTTTGTTAAGCCTTTTCGCTTTTGCTGGAATATCTATGACGGTATTAGCATTAGCAATTTATTGGAAAATCCCAAAAGAAAAATGGCTTTATATTATTTTTGGGCTAACAATGGCTTTTATTCCGTATAATTTAAGTTGGTTGTATCACATTGCTCAAACATCTTTTTTGTGGGGTGGGAGTATTATTGTTTTTTCTCTTATTTTATTGGATAAAATAACAGAAGGAAAAGTTTCTCGTTGGTGGCATTTTGCAGTTGTTTTCCTTTTGTGGTTTGCATTAGGCTTTAATGCTGCTTTTATCAATACGATATTCATTTGTTTTATAGGATGTTGCTTAATAGATTTATGCCATGGTCAGAAGCTTTCTATGCTATTCAAAAAGGGCGTTATTGGATTAATTGACATTTTTACAGCAGCACTAATGTTAAAATGTTCTGTTATTTTAGCAATAAAGCACGATGTTATAATTCATAATTTTTATAACACAACAACAATTAAACTCTCAGATGTTTTGTCCAAGTTAAAGGAAATCGCTGGATACAGTTTAGAACAATTTACAATAACCTATCCATTTTTTGAAAAAACATGTCTTTGTATGATGTGGATAGTTTCAATTTTAGCATTACTTACAGTACTGGGGAAATTACCCAGAAAAAAATGGTGGTTAAATGTTTTTGTTGCTATATTTGCTTTTGTTGGTCTTTTGTTTGCCAGTCAGTTTGCCATTTTTATTTCCGATAATCGTTTGCATTTGCAATTTCTGTTTCGCTTAACTGGTTTCTTTAGCTTATATTTTATCTTTGCTTTAATGTTAGCGATACTGTGTAATTTTTGGCGTGTGACTTTTTTTAAAAATGTTTTATTTATCTTAACAGTTTTTATTATAGGACTTTTTATCCAGCGTGACGTGTATGCTATTCGAATTTGGAAACATGGTTGGGAGGCTGAAAATAAAATTCACGATCGTATCATGGCTCGAATAGAAAATACGCCTGATTTTAGTTATGATAAACGTTATCAGATCGCAGTTATTGGTGATTTGCCGTTGCGAGCTCATTTCTATCGTGGAGAATACAAAAACGAAGACGTATCTGTATTGGGGTGGTCCTATCGAGCGCCTTGGCTACAACAAGCTTATATGAATTTTTATGCGCCTGTAGATTTTATAGAAAGACAGTACCACTCAGGTTGGACGATGGAATATACAGAAAGGCTGTTTAAGGCTTTGTCTGAGGATGCTCTTACTTATATTTATGAAAATGCAGCACCTTGGCCAGCTCCAGGCGCAGTTATTGTTCAAGGGAAGTTCATTTTAGTCTTTATGAATAAAGCTCAAACGCGTATATTCAAAAGACTTTTGAGAGACCATATTCGAGGACGTAATTCTTGGAAAACTTTCAAATCTATTTCTGCATCTCATCCTGAATGGGGAGATATTGCTACGATACGTTTCTTAGAGCGTGACAGAATTTTACGTGTTGGAACGAATGACACGGCAACTGTTTTAGAATTTGATAACCAGCGTCTTGTTTTAAAATGGGATGATTTTGGCGTGGAAACATTTATAAAAAATTCTTCAGATATTTTTGAATTAGCATCTATAAACTCTGCTATATCAGGTTCTTCGATTATCCTTGCTAGCCACGAAGAATGGCATCCAGCTGGAGAACCTCAAAAACTGCAATTTATATCAAAAAATAAAATCGTACGTGTAGCAAGTCAAGATATCGCTATTGTAAAGAAAATTACGGACAATGAGCTGATTTTAGATTGGTATGCGCATGGTACAGAATACTTTAAAAAAGATGGAAATGGCGTTTATCGTTTTTATAAAAAAGAATAGGCTTGTTTCCTTCAATGGAAAGAAAAACAGTTAAGGTCATTTACCATATATTATTTAGCGGCTTAATTTAATGAAATTATTTATTGAATGTTTTTTTATTTAATTCTTTTTACTTAAAGCCCAATACTTAAAGGCAAAATAACTAACAAAAGCCGCAACAATTTGGGATATCAGTTGAGCTAAATAAACATTTACCCCCAACTGAAATAACGTTTCCAAGGTCAGAGCATTAACAAAATAACCAACAATCCAAGTTGCACAACATTTTATATATTCTTCAAGTATTTTTCCTTTTGATTGAAATACAAATATCCGATGCAAAATATATGAAACAAAAGACGTTAATATCCACTGGGTAATCAAACAAACTTGACGCCACTGTTCTCCTATTAAAAAAACAAGTAAACAAAAAACACAAAAAGCGAATAAGGCGTTAAATCCACCGACTAAAATAAAACGTATGCTTTGAGGAAATTTAAACCATAAGTGCCATACAAAGAGCCAGGCTCGGACTAAAAATTTTTCATTCATACTAAATCTCCTAAATGATTTTAACGCCTTTTATGTTTTTTAATACGCGTTTATTCTAATAAAAATAAAAAAGCATGTCAATTTTTTATTTAATTTAAAAGAAAGACATTAATTAAAAAAGTATAATAGAGCTTTTGAAAAATCAGAGTGTGATAAATGTGCCTTATTGCGAACTTTTGTAAGTCATAAATATGGTGCATTGGATGGTTGTGATTGTTTCAGCGAGGTGTTTTTTTTGTTTATTTATCGTTCGACCTTGAGCGATAGTGCTAAAACATATGCAAAAAAAGGTACATTTAATTGCAAGTACTTTTTTATGTTTTTTTAAGAATTTTTTATATGGCTTAATTTTGACCGAAATATCAGAAAATCCAATAGTTTCAGTATATTATAATATCTTATTTCTTTTATGCCTTCCAAAACCATTTCATAAACGTACGTTTATGTAATATGAGCGTATGTAGCTATATATAAAAACAGAATAAAGGGGAAAACATGTTTAAAAAAGCACTATTATATTCAGTTATGTTGGGATTAATGACCAGCAATCCTGTTTTTGCACAATATGGGCAAATGGCTCGTCCAGCGACAAGAGCTGTGAGGACGGTCAAGATGACGCCACGTCAAGCGATGTATCATTATGCCAAATCTGGAAACATCAATGGCTTGCAACAATTAAAGGCGCAAGGACACAGCATCGAATTATTGGATGCCAGCGGTCAGTCTGCACTTTGCGAAGCTGTATGGAAGAAAGACAAAACAGCCGTATCTGTGTTAATTCAACTCGGGGCTAACCAAAACAGTCAATGTATGAATCAAATCCCATACGACTATAAGAGTGCTGTTGGTTTACAGAATATCTCATCGGGCATGGCAATAAACAGAACTCCAGGAATACCAGTTGCAACGGCTGCTGAGACAGGATTAAGTACAGGTGCGAAAGTTGCTATTGGTGTTGGAGCTGTCGCATTGGTTGGTGGAGGAATCGCGCTAGCCGCTGGTGGTGGCGGTGGTGGTGGAGATGGTGGAGATTCTCCGTCTGAACCACCTGAAGATCCACCTTTGAATTTGTGTGAAAACGTTAATTGTGGAACGCATGGCTATTGTGTTTCATCGACAGGTTTGTGTTCTTGTCGTGATGGTTATACGGGGGCTTATTGTCAGTTTGCTCCAGATATCCCTTCCGAGTGTCCAGATGGGACACCAACAGGAGCAGATCCATCAACTTGTGAATGTCCTATTGGGTATACAGAAGTAGATGATGTTTGTGTTGCAAACGAAACACCAGATTCGACTGTTGTCACATTACCTTCTGATACAACGGAAAATTCGACTCGAGTCGCAGGGCAGACAACTTATACAAATACGATAACGGTGTCATCTAATACATCGACATCTAATCCAGCCGAACCAGCAATTTACGCTTACGGTGGGAACAATGAAACTGAAAACACAGTTGCTGTTTCGGGAAATACTGGAGTTAATAGCAATCAAGGAATGGCTATTTTGGCAACAGAAAATACTACATTAACGAATACGGGAACAGTGACATTGGCTCCTGTTGGTTATGGTATTACAGCAACGAATGGTGCAGGTGTCACAAACAGTGGAACAGTGACAAATGCAACAGCAGCAGAAACAGATGGAGAAACGGTTGTTGGAATGGTAGCAGATGGAATTTCATCAAATACGGAAGAACCAGATACTTCAACGCTGTCGTTGTATGCATTGCCGCCTCGTTTAGTTAGAGAAAGAGCCAGAGCATATAACTGGCGTTGGATACATTTTTATTTAAGACATCCAGCAAGCGTTTATTATGGAATGCGTGCATTAAACGGAGGTTTGGCAGAAAATGCAACAGATTCTGAAATTAAGTTTGAATTTGAGCCAGGTACACGTACAGGGTTAAAGACACGATTAATCGCGATGAATGCAGATGGTGTTTATGATGGCGAATTATCAGAAGATGAAACATCCACGGGAGGATATATTTCAACAGCAACCAATAACGGAACCATTTCGATGTTTGTAAAGGGGTTGCAAACGCATGATTTGGATATGTTTGGAATGACTGCGACTCGAGGAGGTTCTATTGTTAATAACGGAACGATTTCTTTAACTCCAGATAATTTAACAGCATTTACCGATAAAACACGTACAAGAACAATCAGTGCAATTGGAATGTTTGCAGATGGAAAAACATCGGATGCTTCGGTTGTATCAAAAGCAGTTAATAACGGAGACATCAAATTATCTGATTATTTACGTCGTTATTATGGATACGATGTAATTATAGGAATGATGGCTAAAAATGGTGCAGAAATTGTTAATAATGGAACATTTACGGTGTCAAGTGGTTCATTTGACTTCACGCACTTGATGTTGGCAGATGGCGTTGGTTCAAAAGCGATAAATAACGGAACGATTGATCGTGCTATGTATGCCCAAAATGGTGCAGAAGCAGTTAATTCTGAAACAGGTATCATTAATTTGAATCCAATCAGTGCATCTTCTGGTAATTGGCTTGGTATGTCAGGAACTGACAAAACAGAAGGAACACATGTTTCTTTGGTAAATGATGGACAAATCAAAGCTGATTTAACCGTAAATTCTTTGGGTAAATACTATGGAATGTACGCAAACTCCAATGGTTCGACATTAACTAACAACGCAACGATTGCGTTTACAGAAAATGGTGGAGCAAGAGCAACAACCTATGGTATGTATGGTAATCGTTTAACGAATAACGGGACTATATCATTGACAACAGGATCTACTGCAGCGATGGGTGTAAATCAGATGATGTATGCTTTTGGTGTTGAAGATTATCGTGGTTCATTAATTAATAATGAAGGTAAAACCGTTTCCATTTCGGGGGATCATATTCGTGGTTCTTTGATGGACGCTGGTGATTTTACGGATTTGGTTAATAATGGTACATTATCATATAATGGTAAAGTTGCTGGATATGCGTTACATGCAATGAGCGCAGGCGAAGCTTCGTCCATCATAAACAATGGAACAATAGTTGCAACATTGGATGGTGTTCTTGATAGTGCATCAAGTGTTTTTGGTATGGTGGCTGATGATAAATCTACAGCAAAAACAGCTTTAACAAATAACAGAAGTATTGATTTTGATTTAACTAACCAGATTGGGACAATTTCGGGGGTTGGAATGGATTCTGTATATGGTGCATTAACAAATGCAACCGATGCAACCATTTCCATTACAGCTTTGAAATCCGAAGCTGAATCTTCTGGAATTGGTGGTAATTTAATCGCAATGGAAAGTGATTATGGTCAAATAACCAACAACGGAACGATTACAATCGAAAGTGATTTTATTAATTCCATATTAGCGGGGATTAACAAAGTTAATTCGTCATCAACATCTACTCCAGATGTTAAGAATATGGGTTCAATGACATTAACTTCAATTGGCAGTGGTGCTGATGTATATGGTATTTATTCAAAAGATGCAAATATCTATAACGAAGCAGATGCAACTATATCGATTTCAGCTACAGGGGCAAATTCTTATGTTGCTGGAATATATGATTATACTGGATTGACAAATACGAATAACGGAACGATTACAGTTTCTTCAACAGGAGGAAGTTCTTCCGTATATGGTATTAAATCTGGTTATTCAAATGATGGAACAGTAACGAATAATGCCACTATAAACATCACAGCCCAAGGAAATGGTACCGACGTATATGGAATGTGTGGAAGCCAAGCAACTTCTTTAAATGCAGGTTCTATTGTGATAAATTCTGCAGCTTCGGGGACAGTTGTCGGTGCCTACGGTAATCAATCCGAAACAGGATCAATAACCATTACAGATAACAGAACAGTTGGAACTCGCTATGATTCTGATGGAATCTTTGGTCTTTCTACGGGAATTTCATCATCAGCTAACAACCTTCCTGGAACAAATTATGGCGATATAACCATTAATTCAAATATGTCTGCAGGAAACATTACAGGAATAAGCGGTTCTGTTATAAACTATGGAGATGTCGTGTTGAATATAGATCGAAATGATACAAATAAAGGTGGGTTGCATCAGTATGCAAAATGGAGTTCATATAGGGGAATTTCATCATCACAGGCAGCGACCATTAAAAATTACGGGAATGTGACTGTTTCAGCAGTTAATACGGCTGATGATTACACTGGAGCTTTTTCTTATAATGAAGGCGAAGGCTTATTTGGTATTTATCATTCTTCTGGATCGAACGGAGTACAAAACTTTGGAACAATTACCGTAAATAAAAATTCCCTTAACAATGAACAAGCTGCCTTTGGTGTTCGGCAAGCTAGTACAAGTTTCCTAAATGGTTGCTCTGCTGAAAATCCGGAAGATTGTGGTGTTATCAGTGTCTCGTCAAAGGGTGCGGGAAATGCCTATGGTGTTTTGGTTCGGTCAAATAATTACACTGATACGGTAATAAACAATGGTTCTATCTCTGTCACAAAAGAAGCTGGTTTAACATCAACGGGGGCTGTTCGTGGAATTACAAATATATATAGTAGTAACGGTGGTGATGCGTTTAATGTTGTAAATAATGGTTCAATTGTTGCAACGAATAATGGTGCAGCTGGCGCTTCCGGTATCTATTTAGACTCGACATATGATGAAATTCCGTCTCAAGTTATCAATAACGGAACAATTACCGTTAATGCAACAGGTGGCGGAAATGCTTATGGTATTTATGTAAAAGCATCGGCTTCAAGCGAAGATGATATTGCATTGAAAAATATTTCCAACACAGGAACCATTACTGTCAATACAACAAATGCAAATAATACGTCAGTTGAAAAAGGTGCTGCCTATGGTATCTATGCATCTGGTCGTGATGTGCGTGTTTATAATACGGGAACCATTGTTGTAAATGGTGATTCCAAAACTGGTTCAGCTGCCGCCGATGCTTGTGATACGGGAACCTGTTATTATGTCGATAGTAAAGCAACAGGTGACAACTCTAAACTATTATACACATATGTAAATGGAACGTCGCAGGGTTACAGCTCCGTTAAAGTTGTTGCAGACCAGAAGGGTTACTATACAACACGTACAGGTTCTGGAACTTCTGCCGATCCGTATGTATTAAGTGGTTTTGTTTCAACATCAAAGTCGGATGATGGATTTAACCACATTTTCTTAACTGATGGGGCAACGTTCGTTGATGGTGGATATACCGATATGAATGGTGCGTCCGTAAACTTCGCAAACTTAACAAATAACGACGAAGGCAATTATGCTGTCACGACTGGTTTCAGCATGGATGCTGCATCGGTAAGTGGTTCGTTGCAAGTTGACAGCTCTGCTGTTCAGAATGGAAATGAAAATCAATACACTATTGAAAATGCTTTCAAATCCGAAGATGTTCAAGATTTGGTTTTGGAATCCAATTCATATATGTTTGATGCTGATTTGATTTCCACATCAGATACAACACATGACATTGTCATGACGATGAAATCATTTGATGATGTCACAAGCAATAAATCATTGGCAAGTTTCTTGGAAGCAAATTATGCAAACGGTAATAACGAAGCATTCTTCAATGACTTGAAAGGTGCAGAAACAGCCGTTTCATTTAACGCTTCATTGGACAGCTTAACAGGCCGTGATACAATTGCTAAATTTACGCACGAAGACTTAACAGCAATGCGTGAAGTCAACTTTGCAATGAATGAATTGATGTTTGCAAACAACGATAAACCGATGTTTGAAACAAATGGTTCCTTGAATGCATTCAACTTCAAGAACGATAACAATTCTTCAGCACAATACGCTTTGGCAAACAAACGTATCAGTCCAAGAATGAAAATCGGTTATGCGATGAGCACAACAAACCTCAACACAGATAACGATGATGATACAACGCGTCGCAACAGTGTATTCCAAGTGTTTGCACCTATCAGCTATGACCGTTCAGGTTGGCAAATGATAGCAACGCCACAAATTGGGTTTGCGCGTGGTCATTATACACGTAAAGGCTATAACGGCACATCTTACGAAGGTGTTATCGAAAAACGCATCTTTGCTTTGATGAACGAAGCACGTTATCCAATGACCGTTGGTAAGTTTGAAATTGCTCCGACAGTCGAGTTCAATGCAATCGCTTACAACACCAAAGGTAGCGAAGATGAAAAAGCATACTCACTCACAATGCCATCAGATAACAGCTTGTCTGTTGAAGCAGGTTTGGGTATCTATGCAAAACGCAACGTTGGTAATATGAAGTTCAACGCAGGCTTGATGGTATATCGTGAATTTGCAGATCCGTATAACATCAAAATGGG
>SUUS01000017.1 GCA_015062395.1 Alphaproteobacteria bacterium | reverse complement strand
GTCTTCGAGTTCTAGCAGTAGTTCGTCCTCTAGTTCTTCGTCAAGTTCCAGTTCTTCTTCTTCGAGTTCGAGCAGTAGTAGTTCCAGCTCATCAAGTTCTTCTAGTAGTTCTAGTTCCTCAAGCAGTAGTAGTTCTTCAAGTAGTAGTTCCTCGAGTTCTAGCAGTAGTTCGTCCTCTAGTTCTTCTTCTAGCAGTAGCTCGTCAAGTTCTTCTTCGAGCTCGAGTAGTAGTTCGTCCTCGAGCTCTTCAAGTAGTTCCTCGAGTAGTTCATCGAGCAGTTCTTCGAGCTCTTCATCGAGCTCATCGAGCTCGTCTTCGAGTTCATCATCTTCCTCGAGCTCAAGTAGTTCTTCATCATCCAGTTCGAGTTCTTCGTCAAGTTCGAGTAGTAGTAGTTCTTCAAGTAGTAGTTCTTCCTCTAGCAGTAGCTCTAGCTCCAGCAGTTCAAGCTCTTCAAGTTCTAGCAGTTCTAGCTCTTCGTCGAGTTCAAGCTCCTCCAGTAGCTCGTCGAGTTCGAGTAGTTCTAGTAGCAGTAGTAGTTCGAGCTCATCGTCTTCAAGTAGTTCATCATCGAGCTCATCTAGTAGCTCTAGTTCGTCGAGTAGTTCATCGAGTAGTAGTTCTTCTTCTAGCAGTAGCTCTAGCTCCAGCAGTTCGAGCTCCAGCTCCTCCAGTAGTTCTAGCTCTTCAAGCTCGAGTAGTAGTAGCTCCTCTTCGTCAAGTAGTTCATCCAGCTCTAGCTCATCTTCGAGTTCTTCTTCGTCAAGTAGCTCATCAAGTTCTTCGAGCTCATCTAGTAGCTCTAGTTCGTCGAGTAGTTCATCCAGCTCTAGCTCGTCGAGTAGTTCGTCATCCTCTGGCTGTGATCCTATGGAAATTTGTCCCGATTGCCTCATTTGTACATACTCTAATGGCTGTATTGTCGATTCCCAAGTCAATGTAAATTGCGTTCCTCCTCCAGGCTCTTGTCAGCCAGGAGATAAAAAATGGAGTTGTTGTGTATTTGAACAAAATGGATGGTATCTACCTCCTGATGGAGGAACTTCATTTGATAATGGAGGAACTTGCTGTACAAATATAAATCAAAGTTCAGAATGTTGCGAAGGGAAAAGTGGCGCTTACGAGTGGTGTCAAGGTAAATGCTGTTATGGTACATGTACTATTGATGGTTGTTGTACCAGCGCGGACATATTATGTGGACAACACTGTTGTGATAGGGAAACAGAAGCTTGCGTAGAAAATAGTGAAACTTGTTGTCCTAAAGAACGATACTGTGGTAGTGGCGGATGTTGTAGTGAAAGTCAAGTTTGTGCATATGATGCCAGTGGATATAGTACAGGTTTGTGCTGTGACAAAACATCAACAACAGGAATTCGCTGTGGTGATAAGTGTTGTCCAAAAGGTGAGACATGTACAGATTACAGTAAATCCCTATGTTGTCCAGAAGGTCGTCAAAGTGGTACAACTTGTTGCCCAGAAGGGCAAGAAGCATTAGACCCAGCCAAAGGTACGTGTTGTCCCATAGGAAAACGCACAGGAGTAGGATCTGGTGCCGAATGTTGTGCTGAGGATGAAATTCCATTACCAAACGCATTAGATGGTCCCACATGTTGTAACAAAGAAGATGCTGTACCACCATACTACTGTTGTGGTGACGAAGAAGATCCTTGCGGTTCGATCTGTTGTCCAGAAGGAGAAGAATGCCTCAATCATGGACTAGGTCTCTGTTGTAAAACAGAACAAAAGTGTGGTTCAATCTGCTGTCCAGATGGGCAAGAATGCAGTGATTCTCTTGTAGGTACTTGTTGTAAAAGTTGTACAAATTGTTTAGCGTCAGGTCAATGCAATGATGGCTATACATTAAAAGGAAACACGACAACATCTACAGGTCTATCTTGTGGTAAAACCTGCTGTCGTTCTGACTCGGTTACATATGATGAACATAATTCTGTGAAATATGGCTCTGTTGGAGCAATTGATGGCGTTTGTTGTGGTGGTGCTATTGAAGAAAAACAAGGAGATGGTTTCCAACATTCAACAACAACAACAACCTATCGTATTGAAAATGGCGCTCAAGGTCTCAAATGTTTACGATCAAGCTCCTATGCAGATTATCATGGTACTATGTTTATTAATTCTTGGACCTCCACTGAAAATTATGATGGTTCATACACAACCAAAGAATGTTGGGGTTCTGGAGGGACTGAAGCATCTGAATGCTATTGCTCTCAAAGCGGAGGCCCTTCAGAGAAGTGTTAGCAGCAATCACAAAATATGACTTTGAAAAAGCGTTATTTTAAGAAAGTTATTTTTTCACATCTCAATATTGTATTTTATGACAAAATCAGCCCTTTATTAAAAAGGGTTGATTTTTTCTTTAAATAATGCTAGAAGTATAACTAAATATGTTTAAAGCATAAAATAGAATGTATTAATTAAAGGAGTTATCATGCTTAATACTTTAAAAAATAAAAAATTTCGTCCTGTTTTACTTTCTCACCTGTTTGGAACGTTTACGGATAACATCGTAAAAAATATCTTTGTATTTTTAACGGCTTTTCAGTTAACTAAAGGAAGTATTTATTGGATTGCTGTTGCTTTTAGCTTATATGGTATTGCTTATTTAATCGCTTCTTTATATGCAGGCTGTTTTGCTGATAAAATGCCAAAATCAAAAATGATCCAACATTTAAAATTGCTGGAAATTTTTGTAATGGCCTTTACATTATTAGGATTGTTCTGGGAAAGCCGATTGTTAATGCTGATTTCATTAACGGCTTTTGGTTTTTGCATGTCTGCCATTCGTATCGCAAAATATGCTTTAATTCCAGAATTGGTACCTGAAAAAACTTTATTACCAGCCAATGCATTAATAAAAGGTTTCACTTTTATCAGCGTTTTAGTTGCAAGTATTCTTTTGGCTTTGCTTAATGGAAATGATGTTAATACCGTCTTGAATATAATGGGCGCAGTATTGATGGTTTCATCTGTTGCTGGATATGTTTTTGCTTTGAAAATCCCTGAAACAAAAGCCCTTGATAAAGATATTGTCATCGATAAAAATCCGTTGCCATTCGTTCTGCAGACAACCAATTTAATTGAAAAAACTCCTGAATTGAAGTTTTATTTGCTTTCTATTGCTTGGTATTGGTTATTAGGTGGTGTTATAGGATTTTTTGTTTCTGGGTTCTTTAGAAATATCATTGAAGCAAAATCTTCTGTTATGGTTTTGGCTATGATGATTTTTTCTTGTGGTTATGTACTTGGTTCATTTATTTGCCCCAAATTATCCGAAAAGAAAAATTTGAAAGGATTAATCCCTTTGTGCTCTTTAGGATTATCTTTGTTTATGTTTGATGCTTTGTGGGCTGCAACACATGTACAAAATCCTCCAGTTCCTTATAATGTATCGGAATTTTTATTAGCAGGTTTTTCAGCTTATCGCTTTTTATTTGACGTTTTAGCTATGGGTGTTTGCGCTGCTATATTTATTATTCCTTTTTATCCTTTATTGCAAAAAACGGCTCCAGCAAAACAAATTGGTCGTGTCTTTGGATATACATCATTGGTATGTGGATTGGCTGTTTTTGGCGCCATTTTGATTGTTTTATCTTTGATAATTTTACATATCCCCTTGGTTTTGATTTTTGTTGCCTTGGCTGTAATGAATTTATTTTTTACAATTTACACATGTCAGCTTTTATCATTTGAAATGCGTCGCAAAATTTTTAGAAAAATTCTAGGCTTCTTATTCAAAGTACAAATTTCAGGTTTAGAAAATTTGAAAAAAGCAGGTCCAAGAACTTTAATTATTCCAAATCACACTTCCTATATCGATGCGTTACTGATTTCTGCTTACATTAATCGCCCCATAACATTTTGCTTGACAAATGAAATGGCTGGAAAATGGTGGGTCCGTTTCTTTGGTAATTTGATGGAAATAAAGGCTTTGGATCCAAACAGTGCTTATGCTGTCAAAACAATGGTGGAAGAGCTGAAATCAGAAAAATTGTGCATGATTATGACTGATGCACATATGCCTGGTGGAAATTCAAAAATGAAAGTATATGAAGGCCCTGCTCTAATGGCTCAAAAAGCAGAAGCAAACGTTTTGCCAATCCAAATTAAAGGGCTGACATATTCTGCATATTCCAGATTAAAAGGGAAATCTTTGTTGAAACTATTCCCCAAAGTTTCCATCGAAGTAAAAGAACCTGTTAGCATGAACGCTGATAAAGCAAAAACTTTCCATGATGCTAGAGCTCAAAGTTCTGCAAAACTTTGCCAAGCCTTATCCTTAATGCGTTTCGAAGAAAATAATTTTGACAAAACAATTTATGAAACAATTATCGATACAATGAATCGTGTTGGGCGCAATAAGCCTGTTTTAGAAGATACGGAAAGAAAACCTGTTAAATTTAAACAAGTTTTCATGAAAGCCTTTGTTTTAGGAACTTTAATCAATCGTAAACTGCCAGACGATGATGTTTTAGGCGTTATGTTGCCAACATCAAATGCATGTGTTTTAACTATATTGGGATTGCATGCATATGGTAAGGTACCAGCTATGATTAACTTTTCATCTGGTCCAAAGCAGGTCATATCAACGTGCCAAACTGCTGGTATCAAACGTGTTTTAACGGCTAAAAAAGTTGTTTTACTTGGAAAGTTGGAAGGTTTGATTGATGCATTAACTGAAGCAGGTATCGAAGTTATCTATTTAGAAGATTTGCGTAAATTATTGACTTTTAAAGACAAGGTCGATGCAGTTAAATCATTGCTATTCCCCCGTATGATGTATCGCAAAAATGCAGGACATGTGAAAAGTACAGATACAGCCGTTATCTTATTCACATCAGGTTCAGAAGGCATGCCTAAAGGTGTTTTATTAAACCATAAAAACATCATTTCTAATGTTTATCAAGTTCCTGCATTATTCGATATTTGGCCCAATGACGTCATTTTAAACTGCTTACCGATGTTCCATTCTTTTGGGTTAACTGCAGGAACATTCTTACCTTTGATTGTCGGTTTTAAAGCTGTCTTGTATCCAACTCCATTACATTATAGAGTTATTCCAGAATTATGTTCTTCTGTACAAGCGACCATTTTGTTTGCTACAGATACATTCTTGGCAGGTTATGCGAAATGTGCAAATCCTTATGATTTCAACAGCTTACGTCTTGTTGTTGGTGGTGCTGAAAAAATCAAGGATGAAACACGTCAAATTTGGAATGAAAAATTTGGACTTCGTTTAATCGAAGGATATGGTGCTACGGAATGTTCTCCGTTTGTGGCTGTTAACACATTCCTTTTCAACAAGAATGGCTCTGTCGGACGTTTAATGCCTGGAATGACGCATAAAACAAAAGATGTTTCGGGAATTAAAGAAGGTTACGAATTGATTGTAAAAGGTCCAAACATCATGCAAGGTTATATGAAACCTGATAAGCCGATGGTATTACAACCTCCGAAAGACGGTTGGTATGATACAGGGGATATCGTTTCTATTGATGATGATGGATTTATCTTTATCAAAGGTCGTTCCAAACGTTTTGCCAAAATTGGTGGAGAGATGGTATCGTTGCTTTCTGTAGAGATGGTTATCAGTGAAAATTGGCCTGGTTTCATCAGTGGTGCAGTCAGTGTTCCAGACCCCAAAAAGGGAGAACAAATTGTTTTGATTACAACTTGTGGCGATATCACAAATGAAAAGCTAATAGACGCATTCAAAAAAGCTGGTATAATGGAATTAGCCATTCCTAAAAAGGTTATTTTCACAGATACACCTCCTTTGTTAGGAACTGGTAAATTTGATTACGTCACAGCAAAGGAAATTGCAATAAAAGAAACATCTAAATAAAAACGATAATATCCCCGAAAATCATCGGGGATATTTTTTATGCTTTTCTAATGACGTTATGAAAAAGCCTCTTTTGTAAAGAGGCTTCTTTTCAACGGCTTAAATGATTTGCAATTTAAGCTTTCTTTTTAATTTCTGTTTGTCCCCCCATATAAGGTTGCAAAGCTTGAGGAATACGGACAGAACCATCAGCTTGCAAATTATTTTCCAAAAATGCAATCAACATACGTGGAGGAGCAACAACAGTATTATTCAATGTATGAGCAAAGTATTTCTTGCCATCTTTTCCTGCCACTCTGATTTTCAAACGACGTGCTTGAGCATCGCCCAAAGTAGAACAAGAACAAACTTCGAAGTATTTCTTTTGGCGAGGCGACCACGCTTCAACATCCAAAGATTTTACTTTTAAATCAGCCAAATCACCCGAACAGCATTCTAATGTTCTGACTGGAATATCCAAAGAACGGAACAATTCGACAGACATTTTCCACATTTTTTCATACCAAGCCATGCTATCTTCAGGCTTACAAACAACAATCATTTCTTGCTTTTCAAATTGGTGAATACGATAGACGCCACGTTCTTCAATACCATGAGCGCCCTTTTCTTTTCTGAAGCAAGGAGAATAACTTGTCAAAGTATAAGGCAAACTTTCTTCTGGTAAAATTTGATCAATAAACTTACCAATCATTGAATGCTCACTTGTACCGATTAAGTATAAATCTTCGCCTTCAATTTTATACATCATAGCTTCCATTTCTGCAAAGCTCATTACGCCCGTCACAACTTGAGAGCGAATCATAAATGGAGGAATACAGTAAGTAAACCCTTTTTGAACCATAAAATCTCTGGCATAAGATAATATTGCAGAATGCAAACGAGCGATATCATCCATCAAATAATAAAAACCATTACCTGCAACTCTGCGAGCTGAATCCAAATCTATGCCTGCAAAAGATTCCATAATATCTGTATGATAAGGAACTTCAAAATCTGGAACAACAGGTTCTCCGAACTTTTCCAATTCAACATTTTGACTGTCATCCTTACCAACAGGAACAGAATCATCAATGATGTTTGGAATAACCATCATACGATTCATCATTTCTGTTTGGAATACTTCTTGTTGTTTTTCTAATTCAACAATTTGTTCACCAATTTTTTGACTTTGAGCTTTGATTTCTTCAGCTTCATCTTTTTTTCCTGATGACATTAAAGAGCCTATTTGTTTTGAAAGTCTTGTTCTTTCTGCACGCAAAGTTTCCACTTGCGTAATAGCGGCTCTATTTTTCTTATCCAAATCGATTACTTCATCAACCAAAACCAATTTATGATCTTGGAATTTCTTTTTGATATTTTCTTTTACCAAATCTGGATTTTCACGAACTAATTTAATGTCAATCATAATAACTCCTTCAAATAAAAAAGACACTTTTAAAGTTCTACTCTTTTTTAGAAAAAAAAGCAAGATTTTTTTAATAAAAAAGGCGAAAGATTTTTATCTTTCGCCTTAATTAAAGTTATTTACATTTAACTTGGATATAACCATTTGATTTGTGATAGGTTTTACATTCCACTTTTTTATGGGGCTTACCAGTTTCTTTAGCCACTCTATCTCGTTCGGCTTCAATTCGTTCTTGCAGGCGAGCCTCTTCATTAGCTTGTATCTGTCCCGATGCAATGGATCGTGTTAAAATTTCTTCTTTTTCTTTTAACTCTTTTTGGCGAGCCACCTCATCTATTTGCTCTTGACCAATTTTTCTGACACATTCCCAAAGGGCTGTTTTTTCTATGCTTTCACTTCCCCAATAACGCAAACAAGTCGCGTTTTGAGTTTCTATATTTCTAGCCAATTTATCCGATTTATAAAAACTGGCATAATTCAAAGAAATTCCCCACACCTCCATCATTTTTTCATAAAACATTTGACACTGCATATAATTTGATGTACCAGCCTGAAATCCCAATTTTTGTGTACATTGATTTTTTAAAGTTTGTTCCATACGATAGGTTGCTGCAGCCCTTTCTTCAGGAGAAATACACCCCGTTAAAAACAAAAAAGCAAAAACAAAAAATAAAGATTTTTTCATATTTATTTTTCCCTAAAAATATCGTTAAGTTCTGGAACGATAGCTAACATTTTGCCTAAATACTCATCTTTAGTTGCATGCGCAAAAGCATTCACATCTTTTGGGAAACACTTTCCACCATAACCAAATTTACCATCTGGTCCTGGAACAAAAGTATGTGTTGGATTGATATAACCACTCAATAAAACACCTTTTTGAACTGTGTCATAGTCTGCCCCCATTTTTTGGCAATAATCGTAAACAGCATTAAAATAAGTCACTTTCAAAGCACCAAAAACATTGTGAACATACTTTGTAATTTCAGCTTCAACAGAAGACATTACTTGATAATTTTTATTGGGAAAAATTTCTTCCAATAAATCTACATGAGCAGTAAAGACTATATCCTGATTTTCAAAGTCAACAACAGAAGTACGTTCTGTTAAAAATTCAGGCATAAAGTAAACTTCCTTTCCAGTTTCTTCAGAAAGACGCTGACTAGTTCCTGGTAAAATTGTCGTCCGAATGAAAATAGGTGTATTATCTGGCAATGTTTGAATAATGCTTTTGTATAAAGACATATCTTGACTTCCATCAGGTTCTGTTGGAATGTGTAAACTCATAAAAATAACATCACACGAAGATAAATCATCATTAAATCCTTTTGGTGGATCAGATACTAAAACTTTATGATTTGTATTTTTTTCAATCCAAACCTTTAAAGCTCCACCAATAACACCACATCCAACGATACCGACTGTTTTGCTCATTTTAAATCCTTTCTTTAAGTTAAATGATTGTGCAGATTTTAACACTCCACTCAAATATGTCAAGCGTATTTTACATAAAAAATAAATTTCTAAATTTTATGCCAAGTTAATGATTTAATAAATAAAAGGCACTTTAAGGCGCCTTTTTTTACTCAGAAACCAATTCGGCAACACAATTTCCTGTGCAAGGCGAATTGCATTTGTACATTTCGTTAATGTTAGTTCCACCATAACCAGATACTTGAGTTGGAGCCCCACCATCACAACAAACTTTATATACAGCACCTGTTTTTAAGGTTATCTCATTACAATAAGTTTGTGGTGAACTATCTCCCCCCCTGAATTAGAGCAGACATCATTGTAATCGCTACTAGTTTTAGAACCACATACTCCGAGTTGAGGACTACCAAAACCAATAACATACAACTTCAATTCCTCGCATATACTTCTTAAAAGCTCTCCATTGCAAGGTGGATTAATACCAATCATGTATCTGCACCCAGCCCCTTCGACAAAACCACCGCCTAATACGCACCCCCAGTCAAATCTGGACAATCTTCTTCTGTGTCTGCTCCACCAGAGGAAGAACTACTGCTCGAAGAACTCGAACTGCTCGAGCTAGAGCTACTTGAAGAACTAGAGGAAGAAGAACAACCTTCTTGAGTATAATCTATTTCGCAAGAGGGGTGTTCCTCTTCTTCATCAGGAAGCTCTGGTGGCTTTTGTGCAGAAGGTGTTGATTATCTAACGATCGAAGGAGGTGACATCTGTTGTTTAAACACACATTACGCTGCATCTTGGAGAAAAGAGGAAGTCTTTAATCAAGCTGCAGATGTTTTTGATGTTTGCTGTGAAAAAGGAGTAGATTTGAGGTAATTGTTTATCTAAAAGATGTAATTGCATTACTGTTTTATTTTTCAGCCAATGTAAAAAAAAGGAGAAATACATCTACTTTTTTTCACAAACACACAAAACAAAAAACTAGCTTTGTGTTAATTCCCAAATACTGGCTCTGATTTCTTCCAATCCTTGCTTCTTTTCAGAGCTACTTACCAATAATTCTGGATGACATGCAATAAAAGACGACATTCTTTGTTTGGTCGATTCAATTACTTGTTCTAATTGACTTTGTTTCACTTTATCTGATTTTGTCAAAATTATTTGATATGAAACTGCTGCTTTATCCAACATTTTCATAACTTCAACGTCTTTATCCTTTATGCCATGTCTTGAATCTATCAAAACATAAACTCGACGCAAATTGGGTCGTCCTTTTAAATAAGTGAAAACCAAATCATTCCATGTTTTTACCTGTTTTTCAGGCGCTTGCGCATAGCCATAACCAGGCAAATCAACAACATTCATAACACCATCTAAATCAAAAAAATTCAGCTGCTGTGTACGCCCTGGCGTTGCAGATGCTCTGGCTAAATCTTTTTTTTCAAATAACGCATTAATCAAACTGGATTTGCCAACGTTGGAACGACCAGCAAAGGCGATTTCTAAACAATCTGGCGTGGGTAATTGTTCCAACCAAGCAACTCCCAGTATAAAAGTACAAGGACGCTGAAAAAGTTGTTTTCCTTGTTCCATTGCATGTTTTTTTTCTGGTGTCATTACTTTACCCCATATTTATGCATTACATAACGTTGTTGAATTATCGATAAAACATTGCTCCAAGTCCAGTAAATAACCAAACCAGACGCAAAATTTCCCATCATAAATGTAAATAACACAGGCATCCATTTCATAGCTTTCATCGCATCAGAAGCTTGTTGGCTTGATGGCGTTGCTTGAGGGTTCATCTTTTGCTGTAAATACATCGTAATCCCCATTAAAACAGGCCATACACCGATATTTAAAAAGTTGGGTATCGGCCATGGAACCAAACCAAACAATGTAAACACTGAAGATGGATCACGAACAGATAAATCATGTATCCAACCAAAAAATGGTGCTTGACGCATTTCAATTGAAACAGACAAAACCTTATAAAGCGAGAAAAATACAGGAATTTGTATCAACATTGGCAAACAACCTGATGCTGGATTAACCTGTTCTTTCTTATACAAGGCTAACATTTCCTGATTTAAACGTAATCGGTCGTCTTTATAACGTTTTTGCAATTCTGTCAATCTTGGCTGAATTTTACGCATCTTTGCCATGCTTTCAAAAGATTTCCCTGCTATTGGCAACATCAAAATACGCAAAAGAGTCGCAAATACCAAAATGGCGATACCCATATTTCCAACCATTCCATAAAGCCAACTTAATATATGCAAAAATGGCTTTGTCAAAAAATAGTACCAACCAAAATCTATTGCCAATTCAAACTTTTCAATACCTAATGTTTCTTGATAGGCATCTATCAAATCCAATTCTTTAGGTCCTGCGAAAAAATAAACAACATTTTCATTTTTTTCTCCAACATCTAAACGACGCGTCATTGTTTCAAATTGAGTTTTAAACAGTTTATCATTACCTTTTTCTTGAAACGAAACTGTCGTTTGAACGCCTGCTAGTGTTGGATTAAATGCAAAAGCAGACAACCAATACTTATCTGTCAATCCCATCCAACCTCCGTTGGAATCAAATTCTAAAGGTTCTTCTGTCAAAGAGGCATATTTTTCTTCTTTCAACTTACCATCGAACACGCCCACAAAGCCTTGATGGACGCTGACAGTTCCATCTAATTGTGGATTCAGACGATTTAAAATGCCCGTATATGAAACAGAAATCGGTTGTGCAGAATTATTCAAAACAGCATCCGTAATCGTAAACATGTACTTATCATCCAAAGTGATTGTTCGGGTAAAAATAACGCCTTGTGGATTTGTCCAAGTTAAAACAACTGGCGTTGTTGGTGTCAAAACATCTGCACTTGAAGTCCACAAAGTATCTTTATTAGGAATATCAACACCTTTGGAACCTTTAACACCTAAATAAGCGAAATAAGATGGTGATAAAAATTGAACATCTGGAGAATTTTTTGCAATTGTTTCCTGATACTTCAAAAAAGTCAACTCATTAAAAACGGCTCCTCGCAAACGAATTTGACCAGATAGTGTATCGCTTTGAATTTTAATAAAAGAATCCTCTCGTTCATTTTTTACTTCTGTTGGTAATACGTCCAAAGAAACAGTTTCATCTACTTGCAAAGTTTCTGGTTGTTTTTGGGGCGCTATAGGTTCAGATTTTTTTGGAAAAAAATAATCCATTGCAAAAAAAACCAAAAAAGTACAAATAACTGCAAAAACTAAATTCTTACTTTCACTTTTCATTTTTATTTCTTTCTTTCATTTTTACTGGAGGAACAGGATCATAACCACTCCCCCCCCAAGGATGACATTTCAAGATTCGTTTTGATATTAATATAAAAGCTTTAAAAAAGCTATGTTTTTCTAATGCTTCTTTTGCATATTGAGAACATGTTGGCTGAAAACGGCAACAAGGAGCTTTAAATGGTGAAATACAAAATTGATACGCTCGAACAAAAAAAATACAAAATTTCGATAGCATTTTCATTTTCAGATTTTTCTTAAAGCATACTTCAAATCATTGATTAAATCTTGAAAAGCTCTGTCAAACGTCGTACTACGCCCAATTAAGACATAATCACAACCTTTTTGCCCCATTTCAGGCAAAACTAACTGTGCCAAGGCACGCAAACGGCGACGCACACGATTGCGTTTTACAGCATTTCCAACTTTTTTAGTTGTTGTAAAACCAACTCGTATTGCATCGCCTGATAAGTTTTCAGTTCCTCGCGACATAACTTGTAAAACCAAACCCGATGTTATAAACTTTCGTCCCTGTTCAGCAATTTGAACAAACTCTTTGCGTTTTTTTAACACTGGCAATGTCGCATTCATGACATTATCTCACGAATGGAATTAAGCACTTAAAACTTTACGTCCTTTACGACGACGAGCATTTAAAACTTTACGACCGCCAACTGTTGCCATACGAGCTCTGAAGCCATGACGGCGAGTGCGAACCAATTGTGATGGTTGAAATGTACGTTTCATGGTATAATCTCCGTTTATATATTACAAAAAAAATTCTAATCTTCTTCAAAAGATGTTCTTATATAACCGATTTTTAAAAACTTGTCAATGATTATTTTTTTATTTTATGACATCCAGGTGTTATTTTGTTCCAAAAATTGTTGAATATATCTTTCTTTATGACCTTTTTCGATAATCAAATTGACCAATTCCATAATTCTTTTTTCTGTTTGTCTTGCCTGTTCTGGGGTCATTTGACGATTTTTTTCCTGTTTCCTTGCATAGCGAATAACTTCATGCGCGTTTCCTTCCAAAGAGAAAATTTGATATAAATTGAAATTTATGTCTAAATACTCTTTATTTTTTCTGCGTTCTTGACGAATCTGTTTTTCATGTGGTGGAATAAAATTAGAATAAGAAATTTGTTGAATTTTTGCTAAAGACACTTCTCTGGCTCGATGCAATCGATTGACAACGAAACGAATAGATTGCAATGCTTCTGAAGAATAAGCATTTGGATTTTTTTCCATTTTTTCTAATAAATCCACAGAAACTAAAAAATCGCGAATAATTTCTTCATGATTTGCTTCAATTTTTACTTCTTCATCTGGCGAAACATAACCATCTGCTAAAATATCTTCTGCTAACTGACGCGTATTTTTTTCATACAAATATGTACGCGTTTTATCAACGGATAAATTTACAGGTTCAACTTTTTTTTCTGTTTTACTTTGAAGAAGTGTTTCTGCCATTTTTTTCATGTTCTAGCTCCTTTCCTTACCTTTGTTTATAATTTAGCATATATTAATATAAAATGCAACTTTTTTTCATTTTTACACTAGATTTTTATAATAAAGACTATATACTGTAATCATTGTTTAAATAAAGGAGAGTTAACATGTTTGAAAATATAGAATTTATTATTCCTTGTGGTGGTCGTTCTTTACGCAACTATCCTCATTCCAAAGGAATCGGTCATAAATGTTTATTGCCTTTTGGCTCTGTTCGCGTTATTGACCATATACTAAAACAAATTTTTGAAGCTGGTGGAAGAAATGTGACGATTGTGTGTAGCAGTGAAGACGTCATCAATTCATTCAAAGAAGCTTTAAAACCTACCGCAGATTTAGTTGAAGTTTTAAAAGCAAAAGGACATGAGCGAATTGCAGAAGCTTTAAAGGAAACAGAAATTCCAGTTGATGCGCGCATTCAATATATCATTCAGGAAAAACCTTTGGGGACTGCGCATGTGTTGGGATTAGCTCATAGATTATCTCCCGATAAACATGCCGTTATGATTTTCCCTGACGATATTTATTTACCAAAAAATTCAAACAACAATCAAATCAAAAAAATTTTGGATGCTTTTGTTAAAAACGAAAAACAAGTACTGGGAACAGGTATTTATCAAGAAGACGTGTCACGTTATTCAATCATTGACAATGGCAGAATGATTGAAAAACCAGAAAAACCAACGAATCATATTGCAGGTTTTTCACCTTTTACGATTCCAAAAGCTATGCTTGATTATATGACATCCAAAGTTGACGATTTAGAAAAAGGGCTTTATATTCCTCACAAAGTCGGTGGCGAATGGGTCTATACGGATGGTATAAATTCTTTCTTGGATGAAGGTGGAGAGGAAAATGGTTATTCTGTCCACATGTTATTAAAAGATGATGAAGACCAATATGTTGACATGGGAATTTTACCCAGTTATGAACATGGAATGCTGTTGGCTTTATTGACTCGTTCAAAATATAAGAACGACCATATTGCCTTTGCCAGAGCATTTTTAGAAACAGAAAAAGAAAGAAAAGACGATTAATCCCGTTGTTTTTGATTAATGAGCCCAGAGTTATTTTGACTTTGTGGCTCATTATTTTTGTGGTGTGAAAAACGAATAATAGCATTCGTCACATTTTCTTCTAAAAATTCATTTTTCAAACAAGGTAAATAAGCCTCGAACACAGAATTTGCACAAAAGAAAGCACTTCCTAAATAAGCCAATTTAGGTAAATAAATATATTTTATTTTGCTGTTTGAAGCAAGAAAAGAATCGCCTACAATTGTCAACTCTTCTGCCTGAAAATCACTTAAAATACCATTATTGAACAAAAAGCATTCCCCTGCATGCGTTAACTTCGGAAAACGAAGCGATGTCAACGCTTCATTAGACATTAAAAAACGTTCTCCAACTTCAGAGATATTTGGTAAATACAAATGTTCCAAAATCTCATTTTCTTCAAGAAAAGAAGAGGATGCAAAACAAAGACTGGGTAAAGATAAAGATTTCAATGCTCTGTTAGATAATAAAAAATTTTCTCCGACATATCTTAATGTTGGCGCTTCTAAACTTTCTAACTTTTGATTTAATGCCAAAAAATCATCTCCCACAGTTTTCAATTTAGGCAATGATAAATTTTTTATCCCCTTATTTTCAAATAAAAAATTACATCCTACACTTCTTAAATTTGGTGCCACAAAATTTTCAAGCTTTCTGGCTTGAGATAAAAAATGATTACCAATCGTTTGAACCATCGGCAAAAAAACAGAACGCAAACGACCACCTACCACTTCAAGCAATGTTTGCCCATCAGCTAAAATTTTTTGACATCTCTGATTTCCTTTCACGACCTGAAGCTTTTTATTTCACTTTCTAAAATCGAACCTGTACATTCTGCGCTGTGGTCTGGAAATGTAATTGTTTTATCTTTTAAATTAAAAATCATATTTTCAATAATCATTTCATAATCTTTATTTATCGGATAAAAATTACCTTTATACATATAACCATCTTCACCGAAATAAAAATTATTACTTTCGGTATGATATTTTAAAATCATACCATTAAAAGAAACATATCCATTAGGCAAGAAACATTGTTTACTTGAAAAATCAACGTGAAAATAATTTCTTAAAGATTGAGCCAATCCATCTATAATCTCATCGGGATCAGAACCGAACGTATTATCAGAATTTTCAACGGCATGATTGTATCTGTTCTTAATAGATATAAATCCACCAGTTTTTAAAATTTGAATTGAAATAACACTTCTGCCATACTCATCTTCACGACAGGGAACAGAAAAATCCTTTCGCTTTATTTCATCAACATTTTCTTTAACAGCGTTAACGATATAAAATTTTTCAAAGCGATGAGCATCGCCAAAAGTGCACAATCCTTCACCAGGGGCAAAGTATTTGCGAATAGCGTTTTGCTTTTGAAGTGTATCTGCATAATATGCATTATAGCCTTTTTTCTTCAATAATTCCATTGGAGTTTCTTGTGTTTGATTTTCTTTAATCTTTATATTTTTTAATGAAATCAAATAATTCATTATAGGCTCTGCTTGTCGTCCAGCATAATATACAATTTTATCGATATTAGGAATATCAAAAATTCCATTATCGTACGCACTTATTGCCTTTGCAAAAGCTTCTCCATTTCTTTTCTTTATTTTTTCAAACATTGTTTTAGACATAAAAACTCCTATAAAACGGGTATAATAACACAGGAAACAAAAATTGTCAACCTTTTTCACATCAAAACACGCTAGTTCTAAAAAATAGTTGCTTTTTTGTTCTTTTGAAATTATAATTACATTTACTATTGAAAGGAAAAACAGATGGATTCTTTTATAAAAATCAGAGGCGCCAGAGAACACAATTTAAAAAATGTAGATATTGACATTCCCAAAAATCAGCTGGTTGTGATTACGGGGCTTTCTGGCTCTGGAAAATCATCTTTGGCTTTTGATACAATCTATGCCGAAGGCCAACGTAGATATGTTGAAAGCTTATCTGCCTATGCCAGACAATTCCTTGATGTTATGAAAAAACCAGATGTTGATTTAATAGAAGGGCTATCCCCTGCAATTTCCATCGAACAAAAAACGACTTCTAAAAATCCACGTTCTACCGTTGGAACAGTGACTGAAATTTACGATTATATGCGTTTATTATGGGCGCGTGTTGGTATTCCTTATTCTCCTGCAACAGGAATGCCCATTGAAGCACAAACAATCACACAGATGGTTGACAGGATTCTCGATTTTCCAAAAGAAACCAAAATTTACTTGCTCGCTCCCATTGTCCGAGGGCGCAAAGGTGAATATAAAAAAGAAATTGCCGATTTAGAAAAAAAAGGCTTTTCAAGAGTTAAAATTGATGGTGTTTTATATGAAATAAGCGATATCCCACCTTTGGAAAAAAACAACAAACACGATATTGATGTTTTAGTTGATAGACTTGTTATTAAGGAAGGAATTGAAACGCGTTTATCGTCATCCATCGAAAGCGCGCTAGAACTTTCTGATGGATTACTTTATGTTGAAAATTTAAACACACAAACAATAACAACTTTTTCTTCTAAATTTGCATGTCCTGTCAGTGGTTTTACCATTGAAGAAATTGAACCTAGAATTTTTTCTTTTAACAATCCTCACGGAGCATGCCCTGTTTGTGATGGTTTAGGGGTCAAACTGTATGTAGATCCTCAACTGGTCATACCAGATAAAAGCAAATCGCTAAAACAGGGGGCTATTGCACCTTGGACAGCATCAACAGGTGAAATGTATCCTTGGCATGAATATGCATTAAATAATCTGGTACGCCTGTTAAAACTCGACCCTAACGAACCATGGTATCAGCTATCAGAAAGCATACAACAAAGTATTTTATATGGGGATAAAAAAGCAGGCTTTGAAGGTGTTATTCCAAATATGGAACGTCGCTATTTGGAAAGCGATTCTGACTGGGTCCGTGATGAAATCGCAAAATATCAAAACAACTCGCCATGTGAAGCATGTCATGGTATGCGTTTAAAACCAGAAGCTCTTTGTGTAAAAATAGATAAAAAAAATATATCAGAAGCAACACAACAATCTATAGAAAATGCTTTATCTTGGTTTTCGTCATTATCTTCAAAATTTGTTGGAAAAGATAAGGAAATTGCCTCTCGTATTTTAAAGGAAATCAATGAACGACTAACATTTTTAAACAATGTTGGATTAGGATATTTATCTTTAGACAGAATGGCTGGTTCTTTATCTGGAGGTGAACTACAACGCATTCGTTTAGCTTCCCAAATTGGTTCAGGTTTAACAGGTGTTGTATATGTTTTAGATGAACCATCTATCGGTCTGCATCAACGAGATAATGACAGGCTATTAAGTACTCTGCAACACTTAAAAAGTCTTGGAAATACTGTTATTGTTGTTGAGCACGATGAAGACGCCATTCGCAGTGCAGATTTTGTTATTGACATGGGACCAGAAGCAGGTGCATATGGAGGAAAAGTCATTGCACAAGGTAGTCCAAAAGATATCATTGAAAATCCTCACTCGATTACAGGACAATACTTATCTGGAAAAAAACAAATTGTTGTGCCAGAAAAAAGAAGAACAGGAAATGGAAACTTCATATCGATTAAAGGTGCAAGAACCCATAATTTAAAAAATGTAAATGTTGACATTCCTCTGGGAACATTAACATGTGTGACAGGCGTATCTGGAGGAGGAAAATCCTCTCTTATCCTAGAAACACTTTATAAGGGCGTCAATAAAATGCTTAATGGAAGCAGAGACATTGTTGGCGAACATGATAGAATTACTGGTGTCGGAAAAATCGATAAAGTTATCGACATAGATCAAAGCCCGATTGGCAGAACACCTCGTTCGAATCCTGCAACCTATACAGGAATGTTTACCCCAATCAGAGAATGGTTTGCCGGATTACCAGAAGCTCAAGCCAGAGGATATAAATCAGGTCGTTTTTCATTTAACGTAAAAGGTGGTCGTTGTGAAGCTTGTCAAGGAGATGGCGTTTTAAAAATAGAAATGCACTTTTTACCTGATGTTTACGTCCCCTGTGATCAATGCAAAGGCTCCAGATATAATAGGGAAACATTGGAAGTAAAATACAAAGGAAAATCTATTGCTGATGTTTTAGAAATGACCGTTGATGAAGCGTATTTGTTTTTCGAAAATATACCTTCTATCAAGGACAAATGCGCCTTATTAAAAAAAGTAGGGCTTGGATACATTCAGTTAGGTCAATCTGCAACGACTTTATCTGGTGGAGAAGCTCAACGCATCAAATTGGCAAAAGAATTATCTAAAAGAGCAACAGGGAAAACTCTGTATATATTAGACGAACCCACAACAGGCTTACACTTTGAAGACATTCAAAAACTGCTAATGGTCCTGCATACACTGGTTGAACAAGGAAATACGGTCGTCGTTATTGAACACAATTTGGATGTTATCAAAACGGCTGACTATATTATCGACCTTGGACCTGACGGAGGCGATAAGGGAGGAAACATTGTCGCAATTGGTACGCCTGAAGAAGTTGCAAAATGTAAAAAAAGCTATACAGGACAATACTTAAATAGGATGCTTTAGTTAGCGTTCTTTTCCCCATAGATATCTTGAAAAAATCTTGACGTACCTAATACCGTATGATACAATTCACTAAAAAATATAAAAAGAGGTTCTCGATGTCTTTAAAATGTTTTTCTCGAGTATGTAGTTTCATATTCTTTTTTATTTCTTGTTTTTTCATCGGATATTTCATTTTTGCCGATAAAACTTTTGGTCATGCGTCTGTTGACCAAATTTTATTTCACGCAAGAACCCCTAAAACAGGAGCGGATAAGTATTTATTCTGCATGGCATTTGTTTACGCTTTTTTATTACCTGTTTTTATGTTTATCCTCCTATGGGCTCCATCGTACTTATGTCCATCAAAATATAAGCTTCATTTTCATTTAAAAAAATATGAAAATCAACATTTTTTTCAACTTGTATTTTCTGTTTTTATATTCATCTTAGCGGGCTATAGCATGGATAAATCATTGAATATTTCAGAGTATTTAAGAAATATAAAAAATCCAACAACACTATACGAAAATTATTTTGTGACACCAGATAAAGCGGGTATTTCTTTTGATAAAGAAAAGAAAAATATCGTAATGATTTATTTGGAATCTATGGAAAACACCTATGGTAATGGAACTGTATTTAAAGACAATATATTACCAAACTTAACTAATTTTGAAAAAGAAGGACAATCCTTTAAAGGTTTCAGACAATTAAATGGAACACAATGGACTATTGCTGGTATTTTCAGTTCTTTATGTGGAGCTCCGATAAAAACCCCCATAGAAGGAGTTCGATCAGAAATATATGAAATTTTTATGCCTGGTATTGTTTGCATCCCAGAATTACTACAAAAAAATGGCTACAATAATTACTTTTTATTAGGATCAGATGCATCCTTTGCTGGCCGCCAAGATTTTTTTAATTGGCACGGTTTTCCTAATTTTTGGGGAATGAAAGAAATAAAGAAAGAAAAAGGCGAAATTTCAAAAGAAATGCTTGGATCGGCATGGGGATTAAATGATCATGAATTATTTAAAATCGCAAAACAAAAATTAACAGAAATTTCTAAGAATAAAGAACTTTTTTTCTTTGCTATCTTAACAGTAGACACACATTTTCCTAACGGATATTTAAATGAAAAAGAATGCCAAGTAAAATACAATAACTTTTTGGATGTTGTTAAATGTTCTGACAAAGAAGTTGGAAACTTTGTCAATTGGATAAAAAAACAGTCTTTTGCAGATAATACAGTTATTATTTTGGTAGGAGATCATATCACTATGGGAAATGATGTATTCAATCAGATTATTAAAAATCCCAAAAGAGAAATTGTCAATATTTTTATAGAACCAACAGGTCGAAGAAACATACAAGAAAATAGAGAGTTCTCTACTATGGATTTAGCTCCGACAATTCTTGCTTTAACTGGTGCTGATATCGAAACAAATGCTTTTGGATTAGGTCGAAATTTATTTTCAAAAGAACCTACGTTATTAGAGGTTTTGGGTGAAAATTTCATTACAGAATTGGAACGTTTTTCAAAATATTATCAAACATTTTTTCCAAAAGATGTTCAAAAATATTTGGATAAAAAAAGAAAAGAAGGAATATTCTTCCTCCTTTTCCCATAAACTTTCACAGAAACACAAGGAAATACGGTCGTTGTCATTGAACACAATTTGGATGTTATCAAAACGGCAGACTACATTATCGACCTTGGACCTGACGGAGGAGATAAAGGAGGAAACATTGTCGCAATTGGTACGCCTGAAGAAATTGCAAAATGCGAAAAAAGCTATACAGGACAATACTTAAATAGGATGCTTTAAATACTCTTAATCTGCTAACATAAAGTAAAAAAAATAAAAAGGGTTGGTTTTAAAACCCTTTTTACTTTTGGGTGAGAAAAGAAGTGGCGCCGTTATTAAAAAACTTCTTTTCTCTAGCTTCCTTAAACCTACCCCCGTAGTTAAAAGGAAGCCATTCTATTTCTTTAAATACTTCGAACCCGATTTCCAATAATCATAACCAGTAATTACAGTCATTACTGCTGCAAACCATAAAGCCGTTGCACCGATAATATCCAATCGAATACATTGCAATGCTTTATCGGAAACCATTAAAACAGGTAAAGCAATCATTTGAAATGTCGTTTTCCACTTTGCCAGTTTTGTGACAGGCAAACCAACTTGAAGTTCAGCTAAAAACTCTCTTAACCCAGAAACCAAAATTTCACGACATAAAATGATGACTGCTGGAATAAAACAATAAAAACTATCCAATTTTCCAGTAAAAGCCAACATAACAATAACTGCACCAACCAATAACTTATCTGCGATAGGATCCAATACTCGGCCAAAAGAAGATAACTGATTTAAATGACGAGCCAAATAACCATCAAAATAATCCGTTATTCCAGCCAACGCAAATAAAATAACTGCAATCCAAGCAGACATCAAACAATGCTCTCCAAAAAAAAGCGCTACAACAATCAAAGGAATAGCCCACATTCTGGCAACTGTTAATAAGTTGGGGATATTTACTTTTTTTTCTTCCATTTTAAGACTCCATTTTGTTTTCATATCTCTATAATACTCATTTATGAAAAAAAGTATAGATATTTTTTGCAATTTTTTCATTTATTCCTTCTACCTGCAACAATTCATTTATTCCTGCAGAAGCTATTGCATTCGGAGAACCAAAGTATTCCAACAAATTTTTACGCCTATATGTACCAACACCTTCAATTTTATCTAATGCATTTTTTTTCATATTTTTTGAACGTTTGTTTCTGTGTGTTCCAATAGCAAAACGATGAGCTTCGTCACGCAATCGTTGAATAAAATGTAAAAGAGGCGAATCGTGTTCCAAAATAATCGGATTATTATTTGACATTAAAAATAAACGTTCATTGCCTGCATTTCTATCGACTCCTTTTGCAACACCCAATGTTGGAATATAAACTCCAGTTTGTTCCATAACTTGACGTACTGAAGATAACTGCCCAATTCCTCCATCAATAATAAATGCATCTGGCAGATTTTTTTCTAAAGTTCCTCTTTTTAATCGCCTTAGTAAAACCTCTCGCATCATATCGAAATCGTCATTTGTTTGAGCCGTATTTATATTAAATCTTTTATAACCAGACTTAACGAAGCCTGTTTCATCTGCACAAACACAAACTCCAACACTAGACGTCCCTTGTATATGGCTGTTATCGTAAACTTCTACACGATTGATTTTTTCTATTCCCATCAAAGATGCCAATTCTTTTAACATAGATTTTTGTAAACCCGTTTCTTGTCCGTATCGAATAAGACTTTCTTGAGCATTGATTTTTGCTCTGTCTAACATTTTTTGTCGAACACCACGAACAGAAGAAACCAACTTAACAATATGTCCTGACTTTTCAGAAAAGGCTTTTTCAATACTTGACTTATCCAATGGCATTTCTGATAAAATTATTTCATGAGGAATTGAAACATCAGCATAAAATTGACCTAAAAATGTTGATAAAACTTCTGAATTTTCTTCTTGATGTAAGTTGTTCAAAAAAACGCTATGCGTTCCTCCATTTTGCCCATTTCTAAAAAAGAATATCTGAATGCAAGCAACATTGTCTTGTCTGAATAAAGCCAAAAAATCAGCATCCAAAGAAGTGCTTATTTGTCCATCCATACCAGATTGTATTTTATTTAATGCAGCTATTTTATCACGAAGTATCATAGCCTCTTCATATTCCATAGCGTCACTTTTTTCTTTCATCAAAGCAGAAAGTTGTTTTTGTACTTCGACATTTTTTCCCATTAAAAAATCTTTAGCAGCTTGCAATTGAGATTGATATTCGTTTTGCGATATCAACCCTACACAAGGCCCCGTACATCTTTTAATTTGATACAATAGACAGGGTCTGCTTCTGTGAACATAGTTTGTATCTGAACAAGTACGTAAACCAAAAACCTTTTGCATAACATCTAATGTTTCATCAACTGCCTGAACGCTAGCATATGGACCAAAATAAGATGCATTATTGTGTCTGACGCCACGATATTTAGAAACTCTTGGAAATGCCGTATTAGAAAAATCCGAAAACATAATGTATGGAAAACTTTTATCATCCTTTAACAAAATGTTATAATAGGGTTGATAGCGTTTAATTAGTTCATTTTCCAACAAAAAAGCTTCTGCTTCTGATGCTGTTTCGACCACAATTAAATCTGCGACTTCGGAAACCATTCGTTGCAAACGAGTCGGTAATTTTTCAAAATGAGTATAAGAGGAAACTCTTTTTTTTAAAGATTTAGCCTTTCCTACATAAAGGACTTTTCCATTTTTATCCAGCATACGATAAACACCAGAGCGCAAAGGTAGCAAAGCCACCTTTGCTTTTAAAATCTTTAGCCCATCTTTTGCACTCATTTTTTCTTTACGGCAACCTTTTTAACGGCTGTTTTTTTTGTTGTTTCCTTTTTTGATACTGTTTTTTTTGCTGGCGTTTTTTTCTTAACAGGAGGCTTACTTTCCTTCATTGGGAGCGTCCAAACATTTCCAGTACGAACTAAACGCAAGAACAACAAAGCTACTTCATTCATAAATTCAGGAGGTAGATGCTTCTTAAACTGTTTAAAATACTCGACAACAGATAAAGCTTCATTTAATCCTTGAACTTTGTCAACAGCCATCAAATCATTAAATTGTTTTTCAGAAAAATCCAATCCACTCCAAGTTAAATCATCATAGTTAGGCATCATTCCCAAAGGACTTTCCAAGGCACCTGCTTTATTTTGAACGCGTTCGACAATCCATTTAATAACGCGCATATTTTCACCGAATCCAGGCCAAATGAAGTTTCCTTTTTCATCTTTTCTGAACCAATTAACTCTGAAAATTTGAGGCATATATTTTAATTTTCTGCCCATTTCTAACCAATGAGAAAAATAATCCCCCATGTTATAACCACAGAAAGGCAACATAGCAAACGGATCGCGACGAATTTCACCTGTTTTACCTTCTGATGCGGCTGTTTTTTCAGAACCAACCGTAGCAGCTAAAAAGACACCATGAGCCCAATTAAATGCTTGATATGCCAAAGGTGCATTCGTCGCCAAACGACCACCAAAAATCATTGCAGAAATAGGAACACCTTCAGGATTTTCCCAATCAGAATCTATCGTTGGACATTGTGACGCTGGAGCTGTAAATCTGCTGTTTGGATGAGCTGCTGGACGCCCACAATCAGGTGTCCAATCGTTTCCTTGCCAATCGATTAAATGTTTTGGTGTTGTGTCAGTCATGCCTTCCCACCAAACATCCCCATCATCAGTTAATGCAACATTCGTGAATATCGTATTTGCTTTACATGAATCCAATGCATTTTTGTTTGTCTTGGCGCTTGTTCCTGGTGCAACACCAAAGAAACCTGCTTCTGGATTTATCGCATACAAGCGACCATTTTTTGGCTTTAGCCACGCAATATCATCACCGACAGTCCAAACTTTCCATCCCTTAAATGATTTTGGAGGAATTAACATCGCTAAATTGGTTTTTCCACAAGCACTTGGGAACGCTGCAGCAATGTATGTTTTTGTTCCATCAGGAGCTTCTATTCCAGAAATCAGCATATGCTCTGCCAACCACCCTTCATCTTTTGCCATTTTAGTTGCAATACGCAAAGCCAAACATTTTTTTCCTAATAAAGCATTTCCACCATATCCAGAACCGAAAGAAATAATTTCTCTTGTTTCAGGGAAATGCGCAATGTACGTATTTTCTGGATTACATGGCCAAGCGACATCTTTTTGTCCAGCCTCTAACGGATAACCAACCGAATGCAAACAAGGAACAAAGAATCCTTTATCGCCCAAAACATCCCATACTTTTTTACCCATACGTGTCATGATTTTCATATTGCAAACAACATATGGACTGTCTGTAATTTCAATACCTATTTGAGCAATATCAGATCCCAAAGGTCCCATTGAAAAGGGAATAACATACATTGTTCTGCCATGCATACATCCTTTAAAAAGCTTTGTTAGCTTTTTCTTCATTTTTTTGGGATTTTCCCAGTTATTTGTAGGCCCTGCATTTTCTTTGTCTTCTGAACAAATAAACGTTCTTGCTTCAACTCGAGCGACATCTTTAGGATTGGAACGAGCTAAAAAACTATTAGGACGTTTTTTTTCATTTAATTTAATAAAAGTCCCTTTTTCAACTAACGTTTCGCATAAGCGCGCATATTCTTCATCAGAACCATCACACCAATAAATATCATTCGGTTCGCATAAGCTAGCAACTTGCTGAACCCACGCAATAACAGCCTTATTTTTGGTTGGAACATTATTCATTTTCATTTTGTAGAGCCCCCTTTTAAAAGATGAAAGTTAATTAACTTGTTTTATATTAACGAACAGCCCAACGAAAGGCAAGTCCTTTTTTTCAAAAAAGATAAAAATTTTTCATATAAAAAACGTATTATGAAGAAAAATTAATCCTATAGAGTATTGTCGCCACAATTTTGGGATAGGATGAATAAATTGTATATTTTGCAACAACAGTTAGATGCCTAAATAAATCAGGCTTGTTTTTGACAAGCCTGATTTATATATGTCTTTAATGCAAACATTCTCTCCAACACTCAATAGCAGAACAAGAGAAAGGTCCATATCCGTTTTCACAATAACCATATTCGACATATTCAATACCATCATAAGTGTAAGAATGTATAACATCAGGCTCTCCTCCATAACAACTATAGTAATCAGAATACCAGAGATGGAAAACAGGACTGGTTATAGAACAACAGGTCTGATAGAACATTTCTGTTTCATTGTGGAGGGCATAACTTTCCACAGGATTATTTGTGCAACATCCTAATGTAGCTGTTCCTTTATTGATACTACCGCTAACCTCTGAATAATTAGGATAATAGCTATACAAAGTTTCACCATCAGCGCAACATTTACAAGCTTGTTTTCCTTCGTGAGTTATACATTGCGCTACTCCATTACAACATTGAGCAGAACTTCCATTCCAAAATGCAGTTGGATTTGAACCGTATGTACTTGTTGAACAACAGATTTGTAGATCGTCGGTTGGGGCACCTTCTACATCTACCACAACATATGCGCCATTTGTTGTGTCGCAACATTCATAGCTGTTTGTATTTAATTTGTATGAAACGCCTTTACAGCATTGAGCAGAGCTTCCATCCCAATAAGCACTTGGATTTAAACCATATTCTCTTGTATCACAGCATGCTTCGATGAAATTTCCTCCAGCTCCAGCAACAAGACCGATTATTTTATGGTAATCATCTTTTGGACAGCAGGCAGATGTCGTCGGATCATATTCGTATCCTTGATACCCCTCTTCACAACAAACGAAAGCGCCATTTCGTCCTGTGAAACCTTGAGAGTTTCCATAATCATCACAGACACAATCTCTCAAGTCTTCGTCAAAATGGAAATGCGGTAAGACACAACACTTACAACTTCCATCTTCACTATATCCACAGCTCATATCTGGAATGTCTGTCACCCACCAATCATCTAAATTGCATGGTTTTGTACACCCTTTAGGGCATCCATGGTTATCCAGTTCTGTAGGAACCCAATCATCCCCTATACTTTCACATCTAATAGAACAAGGGTCTCCACCTGAACTCGACGAACTACTACTGCTTGAACTTGAGGAAGAAGAACTACTCGAGCTAGATGAGCTCGATGATGAACTACTTGAAGAGCTTGAGGACGAGCTCGAACTAGAAGAACTACTACTACTCGAAGAACTAC
>SUUS01000016.1 GCA_015062395.1 Alphaproteobacteria bacterium | reverse complement strand
AAAAAGGTAGCTAGTTTATACTTAGTTAGTGTTTTTAATGTTAAAGGCGTTGGAAAACCAACGCCTTTTTTTTATCTGCCTCCATTATCCCCTCCCATCACCCACAACCACCACGTCATATTGTGCGAAACGAAGGGGCTATTGTTTTTTGTACGTCATCCTGAACGGATGTGAAGGATCTCATGAATTATGGTACGACATGGGTACAAAAACCTCAAGAGATTCTTCAGCCTAAAGGCTTCAGAATGACGTTGGGGTTCGTTCTACTCCGTCATCCTGAACGCATGCGAAATATCTCATGAATTGTGGCACGACGTGGGTACAAAAACCTCCAGAGATTCTTCAGCCTAAAAGCTTCAGAATGACGTACAACGCATACCTCGTCATATTGTGCAAATGCGAAGAAAATCAACTGACATTGGATTTAGACCCGTTTACGGGTGGTAAGTAACACATGCTCGATCAGATTGTCACACGCTCTTTAGGTGGTGCTGGATTTTTAGCCTTATAGGTGTTAAGGCAGAACCACTGGCTACGCCAGTGGTTTCCTTTTTATTTTGCAAGTACTTAATATGGTTCGTGTACAGCGTTTTTCAAAATGCTCGTTTTTCAGCCCTACACGGACTCAAAATCCAAAAAAGCCTTTGTTTTCAATACTTCTGTCTTGAGATGTCAAATTTTTAGCCCAGGGCATTTTACTTGCATTTAAAAATATAACCGTTAAAATGAATCTGTTTTTCAATCATTATTTTTCAAAAGGAGTTATTAAAAATGAAGAAAATAGCTATTTTTATCTTTATCATATCTCTATCTGTATATGCAAAAGAATATAGATTAGAAGAAACAACTGCGTGCCAGAAAAACTTAGTTTGTGATAAAAATGGCAAATTAATAACTGGAATGGTTAAGCATTATTATAAAAATGGTATTCTTAACACAGAAACACCCTATAAAGAGGGCAAAAAAGATGGCATTGAAAAGTGGTATGACAAAGCTGCAAATCTATGGCATACAATATCCTATAAAGGAGGAGAAAAAGATGGGTTTGAAAAATATTATGATAAAAATGGAAATTTGCTTGCAGAAAATCATTTTTTTAAAGGTTCTCCTGCAGATGGTGTTTTAAGAATATATCTTAGCGACGGGACTCTAGGAATAGAAAGAACATACAAGAATGGAGAAAAAAACGGCATTGAGAAAATGTATACTTCTGGGTACTTAGAATTTGAAAACTTCTACAAAAATAATAGACTTGACGGACCTCAAAGACAATACGATGAAAAAGGAAATCTTCTTTTTGAAAACATATACAAGGACGGAAAACCAGTAGATGGAATTCACAAATTATCCATTGGTGGCACTACAGTTGAAGAAGAGTACAAAAATGGTGAAATAAGTAAACGTAATATATCTGGTAACGGAAGCGTAGAAAGCCAGTTCTATTACGAAAAAGATCAAACTATAGAAAAAGAATATTACGACGACGGTAGTTTAAAGATGAAAAGGAGGTATAAGAACGTTCCAGAAGATGGAACTGAAAAAAGTTATGATCAAAAAGGACGACTTATCCAAGAACGTACAAAAAAATCTGATATACGCTATAGTTACAGCAATAAAGGAATTAAGAAAACAGAAAAATTATATGGAACTGCATCTAATAACAAAAAAACTTATCGCGAAGATGGAACTTTAGAAAAAGAGCTTCTATTTACAGAAGAGGGACAAAAACAAAAGCATTATTATCCTGATGGGAAGACAGTATTTTTAGAAATGCTGGTAAAAAAAGATTTTAATCGACCTTATCATGGCAAAAGCGGAAAACTTAAGCTTTTTCATGGTAATGGATATTATAAAATATATGAAAAGAATGGAAAATTAAAATTTGAAATTCAAATTGAAGATATAGTCGATGAAAGTAAAAATATAGTTTATAAATATGATGAAAATGGTCAAAAAGAACAAATCACGACTAAGAATAAGGGAGGTCTAGCACTACTAGAGGAACTTCTTAAAAGTATGGACAATTAGTCCGTGTATTACCAGACTTCTCCAGCCAATAAAAAAAGTCCAGATTACTGGGCTTTTTTTTATTGGTTTTGGTGAGTTGGATTAGAAGTCAACGAATGATATGAGTTGGTTCGGTGGCAAGGGATGCATCGTATCCCGCCGACACGATGTCCCAACGGGACAGTCCGAACTTTTGTGAGGACGAGGAATTTATTCCGAGCAATCAGCCACCCCAGCCAAGTTGTGCAAGTCGTCTGAAAGGGCGACTTTTTCTTTTATTTATAAGTAGTTGTGGCGGTCCGTGTACAACTATTTAAAAATATGCGATTTTTTGCTCTACACGGACCAGCAATGCCAAAATATCCTTGTTTTATAATTTTTCTGTCTTCGGATCTCAATTTGTTCCTCCCAGAGATACTAGAAACAGTTCGAATTCAACTTTTATAAAACAAAAATTATTGTCTGCATCTAAATTGCAGACTTTTAAATCGAGTTTTATGGCTTGTTTTAAAGCTTAAAGATTTATTCTGCTAGCAATAATCAATCAAAAAAGCAGAACAAAATACAGCTAACAAAGTTAAAAGAGGAATAAAGAAATAAGGCCATTTTACTTTTTTATATACCCCCAGAATAAAAGATACCACACAAATCAGTAAAAGAGCTATAAAAATAAGCTTTCTTGAGTTGAGGAGCAGTTCAAAAAGTTTATCTGAAAAAGAGTGAAAATGTAAACTCATAGAGAAAAAAAGCAGTGAATAGAGGGGTAAAGAAAAAAGTAAAGTAAGAAAATACGTCATAAAAGAAACTTGTTTCTTTTTTCTTTGAGCAATTAATTTTAACAAAAGATACGTTAAAAAAGGCATAATTATTGAAAAATATACGATACCAGAAGTAAGCGTATATTCCTTTGCAAAACATGCTTGCGTTCGACACGTGGTTACACACATCAACGACGATATTTTTTCACTTTTCATTTTATCAATAATTTTCATAACAATTTTCTCCGTTTTAGTTTATAAAGCGTAGTATAGCATACTGCGAATAAATTACAACAATTTAGTCCGTATATTACCAAACCTCTTCAGCCAAAACAGATAAGTCGCTAAAAATAGTGGCTTTTTCTTTATTTTAACTACAACGTTTAAAATGTTTTCCAATGTTGTGGAAAGTTTGAAGATTTAGAAAAAAGCCTTGGAACTTTCCAAGGCTGATAAAATTATTTAATTTTTGATATGCTCAAGGCTTAAATTAATTTCTTTTTGTTGGCTGGCTATTTTCCCTGTTTTCGCATAATCAATTAACATTTTAGCGGTTTGTTTCTTTTTTTTGCTTCGTTTCTCTGCTGCCAATGTTATTTCTTCTGCTGTAACACCAGCATCAACTAACATTTTTCCATATTTTAAAATACTTTCCTGAGGCATATTCGAATCAAATAAATCCTCAAGAACAGTAAGATGGCGGTAGTTCTCTATTCTTGGATTTGCTCCGTTTTTTAAAAGTAATTTAAAAACATCACTTGAATTGAGGTATAAAGCCCTATGTAAAAATGTCTCAAATTGAGGTTTATCTGCCTCTGGAACCTCTAAAGAAGGAATCTTATATATCTTATTGATATCTATATTGTCTTTGGCAATAGAACCCCCTACCGATTGAACATCATTTTTATCAATCGCTATCAATAAATCAGAATCTACTTTTCTCAACTCAGTTCCACTTACTGCATCTTTCTGCTCGAATAAATACCAAGGTTGGCGATGGTCTCTTTCCATAATAAATCCTTTCATTGAACTAGCAAGGAGTCTAACATAATTTATAAATTATGTCAAGTTTTTTTGAAAGACTAATTGTCCAGAAAGGCAGATGTCTTTCAAAACCATTCGGGTAGAAACGCCATTGTCTTTTAAAACAAAAGGTCTTTTGGCTCGGGAAGTCTTTAAAATCCAATCGGGCAAAAAAGTGGTTTTAGTATCAAAAAGTTTGACATCAAGTAATCTTTGGTAAAAAAACTTACGATTATTAAAATTACTTTGCTTCTGCTTTGTGGTAAGTGTAAATATTGAAAATAACCAACCAAGCAAAAAATAACAAGCAAGCGTATTCTAAATAACGAACATAAAAGTTAGCAGTGCTATATCGAACGTAAGATAACAAATAACTTTCCAATAATAAAAAGAATACTGGATGACTAAACGTGATTTTCAATGCAGATAATTTTTTTTCTTTATTCATTCTTCGAATAACTGGAACGCTTATCAACGCATATATCATCATAAGAATAGCTAATAAATGCCTATTTCCAAAGTCTAGAGAGGTTTCTGAAGCTATAATAAAAGCTGGAATTAAAGATAAAAAGTTTACAGCTGCAATAGAAAAAAGACAAAATAAGCTCTTTTTCTTTTTTTGGGGTTCTAAAACATTTTCCTTTGGTTGTTTTTTTAAATCTGCATACCCAAAAAAGATATAGACCGATTTTATTCCCAATGGGATCAGAAATAAATACCCCAAAGAAAGAATCTGAAAAGGAAATATAGAGCTGGTAAAATTTAGTTCAGATAGCCCAAAAATTATAGGTTCGGATATTTCAAAAGCTATAGGCGTTATGAATATCATCCACATCAAAATAAAAGGTAATTTACAATAAAAAATTTTTATAAAAGAAAACATAAAAAAAACAAAAAAGAAAAAAACGAATAAACTTTGCAAAAAATTTTCAAAATAATTGGATAAAATAATAGAAATAAAGGTCAACAAGATAAAATAAATGATATTCTTTGAATCTAAAATTTGTTTTTGTAGTATTTTCAGCATTTTTAGTTCCTTTAATGGCATTACGCATAAAATTATTATAAAGTTATGTATTTTTATTGCAATGTTTTTTATAAGGATATTATGAAAAAAACGTCCTTACAAGCGCAAGGACGTTTTGATAAATAGAGTTTAAATTAATCCCTTACTTTTATCTCCATTTGTTGGCGTGCCATTTCTGCAGCTTCCATTGACAAGATTTGACGTGTTCTGTGTTCAACCAAACCTGCAACAGGACGATCTTTTACGCTTTCTTTTAAAGCATCATAGTCTTCTTTAGATAAAGGCTCTTGGCTCTCTTTAAAAACATCTAAATGTTTGGATATTTCTTCGTTTATTTTCTTAACTCTTTTTAAGCCATCTTCTCTATAAGACGGATAAGATGGATAAAGAACAACACTGGAAAAGATTTTTCCATAAAAATCTTCGATTTGTTCAATCATAGATAAAGTACGTACAACACCCAGTTTTTTTGATACATCCAAAGAATCTGTCATAGCTGAAATTCTTTTTGCTGCCTCTGGATTTGTTTTTTCCAATGTTTGAGCAACACGTCCTAAGGTATTCAAAGCTTCATTACGCGCCTTTTGTAAAAATACATTGCGTTGACAAAAAGATTTCACTGATGGAATTGTATAATCTTCTGTTGATGGCATAGGTTCACCTGAAACACGTGTTTTCCAAAATTCATCACGGGATTCCTCTTCTTGTGTATAAACATCATTTACAACAGCATCTACCAAATGTTCCAAACGTTGCATCTTGGTTGCAAATGGCTTATCCAAAAAAGCTTTTTCAAAAGAACCATCGGCATTTTGGTAATTTGTTTTAGGTTGATAATCATGTGCGACATCAACATGAGATATTAAACGAACAGCTGCTTGCGCTTCCATCAAAGCATTTTTTTCTGCTCTGGAAACAATGTCCAAGCCAACAAGCATCATACCTGACGTTGGGACCCCATTAGGAACAGATTGTTGTTCATCGATATACTTCTTTTTAGCTGCTGCTCGTACAGTTGGAGAAACAGTTGCCACATTTTCTTTTATCCAAGCTTTTTTATCTTCGACAGAAGTACGCCCCATAATTGTATCAGATAAAATTTTTGCGTTTTCTTCTGTTGGATTTGCTTCATATATAGCCATTACGTCAGAAAAAATACCTTTTACTTCTGTGGGCATTTCATAAAACGAAGCAATCAGCGCCATTGTTGGTTTTTGTAGATCTTCAAATGTTTTTTTAGTTTCTGTTGATAAATTCGATGTCATCTTTTATATCCTTTTTTGTTATTAATAAAATTAAGACAATCATCATATTTCTAGACAATCATCATATTTCTGAATCTACCACAAAAGCTCAATCTTGTCAACTTTTTTATAGGGAGAAACTTTGAATTGTAAAAGTATAAGAAAGAGAAATAAAGAAAAGACAGTCTTTAAAATCCAATCGGGAAAAAGCTTGCTTTTTAACGTATTTATGTCATAATAAAATTGTACTTTCTGTTAGCACGCAGTAAGAATGGAGTAAAAAATGACAGATCTAAATATTTACAGAAAAATCGACTGGGAAAATGCTTCTGATGAAGAAATTTTGGAACAGGTTCAAGATTTTATTTCAAAGGGGGCCGAGGATAAATACTTCAAAAATACTGCATTGGTGTTGGCTGCATCTTATGGACGCACAGAAACAGTCCAACTGTTAATTGAAAGTGGTGCAGATGTGTATAAACACGGTAATATGGCATTGATAATGGCAGCAAAAAACGGGTGCACAGAAACAACCAAGCTGTTAATTGAAAAAGGTGTAGATGTGAATAAACATGATGGAACAGCGTTAATGCAAGCTGCATCTTATGGACGCACAGAAACAGTCCAGCTATTAATTGAAAATGGAGCCAATGTGAATGCAAGGGAGATAGATGGCAAAACAGCATTGATGATGGCTGCTTCTCACGGACACACAGAAACAGCAAAACTGTTAATTGAAAATGGTGCAGATATAAATACAAAAGATGAAGATGGTAATACGACGTTGATGTGGGCTGCAGAAGAAAATACAGAAACAGTCCAGCTGTTAATTGAAAATGGCGCCAATGTGAATGCAAGGAATAAAAACGGTAAAACGGCATTGATGTGGGCTATATATTATGGACACACAGAAACAGCAGATATCTTAAAAACAGCTATGGATAAATCCAATTCTGAAACAACTCGAACTCAAAAGCGTGCCAAAAGTAAAAAAAATCAGCTTTTGCATGAAAAAAACGTCAAAGAGCGATAATTTAAAATGCTCTGTTCCTGGGGCTGTGAAGTGTGAAAAATCCTCTGCAAATGGGATTTTTCAATATATTCAACCCTTTTTTTACTGTTGTAAACAGATTTTTCTTTTCATATAAAAAAGTTGTGGGAAGCCCTGACGGGTAGGTAAAAATTCCTAAAAAAAACAATAAAAAAAGCCTTGAAAATCAAGGCTTTATAATTTATTGGTACAGCGTGCTTTGCGAATACCGAGCCAAACATACGGACGATTTTGAAAAGTTAGCAAAGGAGGTTGAAAATTTGTTTGCATAAAAATTTGTGTTGACTTCGTTTTTGTATTTATATAAAATTGTATCCGTATAAATCGCTTAAAAATGAAGGGGTACACGATGACATTTAAAAGACGTTTGTGGAATACTATTACGTTAACAATATTGTTTTTTTTAGTTGTATTATATTCTATTTTATTACTAGCTTTATTTGTAGAACATATTGAACATTTTCCTTTGCTATTACCGTTAATCATTGTGTTGATGCCTTTTTTTTGTTTTACATTTCAAACAGCTTTTCATTATTTATTCAAAAAGGATTATCCAGTTCAGGAAAAGCCAATAAAAAATCGAAAACTAAGAACTTTTATATGGATCTTTCAAGTTTTTCCGTTTGTTTTTCTTGTACTCAAATTACGCACCATTTTTTTGTTTTCGATGCTCTTCATTCCCGCTTTCTGGATGTGGATTATAGTAGAATTTAAAAATAATTATGGAAAAAAAACGATGATTTATTCGTTTGCTTTTATCCTAATAACATTAATTTATTCTTATATATCTCTTGAAAGTTGCCCTTCTGACAGCCCCCTAAGGAACCATTTTCCATGTGGTCATCTTGGAGGTTGTTATTCTTGCGATGAAAAAAGTTCTGTTCTTTTAAGTAATCCTGATGATTGTACGAATATATGCCCAAACAGATATAGCGATGGTTATAGATGCCATTTTGTTATAGAATCCTGTCCAGAAGACCTCCCTTTAAAAAGGGTGGGTGAAGGTCTTTTTGAAAGGGAGGGAGAAGGTCTTTTGGGAAAAGTTGAGGATTCTTATGAAAAAAAAGAACCCGTCTGTACTTCTTGTGATGAGACAAAAGCTCTAGAGGTGGCAAATTGTCAAGATTGTCCCAACAGACAAAACTATAAAAGCATTTGGGGGCCCAGATGTGTTCTGAAAACATGCCCAAAGGAAATGCCCTTGCGTGCTGATGATGGTGCTTGTGTCTCTTGTGATGATTATCAAATAATAAGTGCTTTCAATTGTAGCGTTTGTCCTAATAGAGTTGAGTTAAAAAAGCCATATTATAATGCCGCTGGTCGTTGTGTTTTGAAAGAGTGTCCTTCGGAAGCACCAATTCGGGATACCAACGGAATATGTCATTCTTGCGATGATAGGGAAAGCTTTAAGCCAAAGGATGAAAATGATTGCGAAAGATTGTGTCCTGAAAGACAATTAAAAAACAATGGTTATTGTGATCGTAAAAAAGTTCGATAATTTACGAAAATAGCACCTATTCAAAACGCTGATTATCGAACTTGCTCAAGCGCTTGGAAAATAATAAAAAAACCGTCCCAATCGGAACGGTTGTTAAATTTGGTACCCCTGGCCGGATAGGAGGGGGAAAATAAAATAAGCGTCTGTAAAATAAGAAGAAAAAAATGACTTTTTTTAGGACTTTTTTCTGGTGACGGCTACCCGTCAAAGTTGTCTTCAAAAAGCCGTTTTAACCAGTATTTATGCCTCTTTCAACAGGATTGTTAGTTGCACATCAGTGTCTTTTAAAATAGCCTTAAAATTGAAAACTAAATGTCTTCTACTTCATGCTGTCTTAAATTTCCAAACGGGCAATCGGGCAAATTTCTTTAAAGGGCAATCGTCCATTCGTCCTAACATCCTCAAAATCCAATCGGGCAAAAGGGTTTATGAATGAGAAAGATTAAAGATATTAAACCAACAATTTACTTCGTATATTTCGGATGTTTTCTTCAGTAATGCCGATAGAAAAAAGATAGTTTTCTATTGAATTATATTTTTCTTTAAAAAGTTCCATAAACTTTTCCATATTTTCTATTCTGGGAGTAATTATGCTATATGTATTGGCATCAGTTGTTTTTCCAAACTCAAGTAAAATCCGTCTCATATAAATAGCCGACAATAAGTAGTCTGCTATAATATCTTCATCTTTTACTCCCAACAACATTAAAAGTAATGCTGTAAAAACGCCTGTTCTATCTTTTCCAGCATTACAAAAGAACAATACTCTTCTATTTGGCTCTGCTATCAATTTAAAAAATTTTGATATGTTTTCTTTTTCTTCCAACATAGACAAATAAGACAAAGGAACGGCTTCTAAAGATGGTGGAATTTCACTACCCTGTTGTATTGGAAGATGTATAACTTCAAATTCTTTGGTGTCTTCAAAAACTGGTTTTTTTCTTAAATATTCAGCTTCTGCTCTTAAATCAACTATTGTGTTTATTCCTATTTCTTTTAAGTGCTGAATATCTGTTTTAGTCAAATTTAATGGTACGTTGCTTCTAATTATCTGACGATATGCTACAGTTTGATTGTTTGATGTTGGATAACCTCCGACATCTCGCATATTTTCTATTGCATGAGGTAAATATCTTCTCATTCTTTTTCCTTCAGATAATCTAAATGTATTTTCTACTTATTTTTAAAGTTTGTAAAGTTTATTTTTCATTTATTGTGAATATAAATGATAAAACTTAAAAATACTTCAACAATCGTTTGGTTATTAAACCTTGCCCTTCTTCATAAAGGTTGTCTAAGTGTTTTAGTTTATTTAAGCCATCATTGATTTGTGATATACCTGTAATCAAATGATGAATAGCATCTAATGATGGGTGTCTTTGTTCGGATAATATCATCCCAAAGTAATACTTGTTCTTGTTTAAGAACTGTTCGCTGAACTGATATTGATTTTGAATGTAGCCGAGTTTCTTTAAATACTTATAGCATTTGACCAAAAACTTAGCATCTTGCTTTTGTCGGTTATATTGAGTTGTATCCATTTCCTCGGCAATTTTTTGTTCCAATGGCTTGGGTGGAACGACTTGTTCAGCCTCTTTGAAATAACTTTTCAATTCATCCACATCGGCTCTAATTTTTTCTATATCCAATATCATTTCATATCCTTATGTTTTTTATAAGGATATTTATTTGGGATTTGATTAAAAACTGGAATTAAAAAAACTCAGTTTGAACAACTGAGTTTTTATTTTAGGGAATAATTTCTTTGATTTACCATCTAAAAACATAAGAGTCTCTAAACTGTTCCTCTAATGCTTTCAGTTCCTTATGGATTGGATAAGATATTTTTATTATTTCTTCTAAAACTGCTTTAATATTTTTATTGTGTCCATAAACTTTTTGTCCGACGCCATAATCAGCCCACCCACCCAGAGCATTTTGATATTCGGTTGGAATTTTCTTTTCAACTGCTTTCGTTTCAAAAGTATGTCTAAATGAGTGGAATACCTTGTCTTTTTCTGGCATGCCTATTTTATCCAAGTGTCTGCCAAACCAGTGCTGTATTGAATTACCATAAGTTCCTCGTTTAACTTGTGTTAAGTCAAACAGTTTCTTTTTGTTGTTTCTTCTGCGGTGTTCAACATAACTTAGAAAGCCCATTTCTATCAATTTAGGGTGTATAGGAATTATTCTTTCAGAACCTTTGTTCTTTAATGTTTTGTCTTTTTCATTCGCTTTAATGCTAAAACAAGGAATACCTTTTGAATTGACGATATCATTCAAATCAAGTTGACAAATCTCATTTAAACGACATCCTTGATACAAGGCTATTATTGGAACCCAAAATTTAGCCATATTCTTTCGGGCATGTGGGTCTATATACTCATCTGGATTAAAGATTTTCCTTAATTCTTCACTTGTAAACGGAGTTCTGACTAATCCTTCTATTTTTACAGGAGTATCTACAAATTCATTTAAATTTGTCGAAATAATATCTTCTCGAACAGCAAAACTCATAAACTCTTTGAAAGCTTGCAAAAATCCATTTATTGTCTTTTTAGACAGTCGGCTTTTTATATTAGATGTTGTAATGTTTTTTATGCTTGCATCTTTATTGATTTTAAAAGCCCAAGTCTTGCAGACCTGATAAATTCTTTCACTTAATTTGCGACAGTCATATTTTGTAATGTCTTCGATATAGTCCTTTTCCATAAGTAAAAAACACAGTTTTATAGACAAATAATTATGTCTTAATCTGTCATCTGTCGTTCCTTTCAAGTTCTTTTTATTTCTGGCAAACTTTTTAAAGAACTTTTCCCAATGTGTTCTGGTCATAGAACGATTTATTCGCTCGTTCGTCTTTATCGCATCATAAGTGTCTAATAATGTTTTAACCTTAGGATTACTTGGACTGTATGGCTTGTCTTTCTTAATTGCTTTAATGCTGTTTTGTGCATACCTTTCCAAAGCCTGTACATGACCGGTAAAGCTTTTAAACCATTCATAACCATCTTCGGTTTTTGTTTGTATCCCAAGTTCTATCTCTTTATCTCTTAGCTTTGAATAAACAGTTCGCAAAGTTATGTTGGCTTTGTTATTATCAACTAAACCTTTTAAATACTCAACAATCATTTGGCTCATTAAACTTTGTCTGTTTTTCTCTTCGGGCAATTTAATATCTTCAAACTTTTTCTTACCCAATACAATTTCTGATGAGTTTTCTTCCAAAAAGTATTGTATCTGACCCAGTCTTGCCAACAATACTTTATCCACATCGTTTTCATCTAAGGTCAGTTGTTTATTGTCATTGATTTTCATGATGATATCCTCAAATACATTCATAAATGTTTGTAAATGAGCAATTTCTATTCGCCATCTGTTCACAGCAGTTCTGTAATCGTTTGTGTTTAAGGAATAACCGATGTCCTTACATTTAGCCAGAACCCAATACTTTCTGGGAACAGCAACTCGGAAGAAAAAAGTGCGACCTTTAATAATTAAACCTGGATATCTTTGTACCATCTGAATGTCCTTTTGGTTAAAACATTAGCGCATTTTATTACATCCGTCCGCTCTTTTTTTACCTTTTTGCAAATAAATCTTGCTCTTTTACATTTTCTGACGTATTATCCTTTTTGTAATTTAAGTTTTACATTCGGATAGTCATAAGAGTTGCCGCTCTTATAACATCCACTTTTTTTAAGCAACTTTTGACAAATGCTTCATTGCTTCTTTTTGGGCTTTGGCTACAGCCTTTTCTTCTGTTTCCTTTTTGGCTTTCTCTTCTGCCCGTTTTAATTTTTTCTTTAAACCAGACTTGTTTTCTTTTTTTTAATTTGTCTTTCTTTCTAAAGAAATAAAGGAAATCTAAGCAATAGTGTTTTTTATTGACATAATAAGAAAACATAATATAGTATTTTCAATATGAAATCTAAAAAAGCGTTTATGGAAGATGAAAGAGTAAAATGTTTATAAAAAAAATTTTATTATTCACGTTACTTTTATGTTTATGTGCTTCGTCCAGTTATGCAAATGCAGGTATTCCTGTGTTCGCATTTTTACCGACAATAGTACAAAATATGGCGGCAGGACTTTCTTTGCTTGATCTAGGGTATACCTTTGAACTTGAAGATCCTGTTTGGATTTGGATGTGCGTACAATTCTTATTCGGTGTCGTCATCAGTTTCCTTCTTTTAATTTATGTTGTTTCTGTTGAATACGGTTATCTTCTTCAAAAATTACCAAAAATAGAGCCAAAAGTTTTGAAAAAGGAAGTTTGGCATGGTAATCTTATAACAACGCTTATTGGATTTTCCTTTTGGATACCTGCATTCTGGGGCGGAGACGATAAATTAGCATATCTTGTTTTTGGTCCTTTTGGTTTATTGAATCATGCTAATATTTCGAAGTTTGTTATTCTTTATCTAATTTTACCTTGTTATTTGGTTTTTATAATTTACGTTTGCTTTGTTTTATCTCATCGAATAGAAGCATCTTTTATCAGAAAAGTAAAGGGAGATTATACAGACAAAGAAGTAAATCAAGCTGTTAAAAAGGCAAACAGAAGAAGTTATTGGTCTTTGATCTTTTTCCCTGCAATGATCTTTTTCGTTTCAAAAGCTGAGACGCTGGAAAAAGAAAGGATGAAGCAAAACGAAAGCAGAAAAGTCTGAAAACAGTAACTCGGTGCTACTTATTAAAGCAAGGAGCAAATCCTCATATCAAAGACAAGTTTGGTTTAACTGCCTTTGATTATGCTATCCGAAACCCCAATAAATGGGCTGGCATTCTCAATTACTTGGCATTAAAATGAAAGGACTGTTCATCAGTCCTTTTTCTCATTCTCTTCGATAACTTCTTCTAATTTCTCTTTGGATATCCCATTTTTGTAAAATATATTCTCCAACTTCATTATTCTATCACCTTGCACTGCAACTCTTTCTTCCAATTTGGCTATTCTGACTTCTAATTCTTGTACCTTTGCATTTAATTCGCTGTTGGAAATAACTAAATCTGTCTTTTCTGACAATAATGTATCTGCATGTTGTTTTTGAACTTGAATTTCTTGATTTAAATATGCATTGTCTTCTTTTAAATTTTTATTTTCTTCCTTTAATATTTTCTTGTCTAAATTGCTTAAATCTTCGAATAAAGGTTTATATTCTTTATCGGTCAAAGATAGCAACCGTCTGCCTTTTTTATCTGTTTCCTTATATAAATATCCTTCACGAATAAGGTCATTCACAAATGTCTAGGCTGTGTTCTTGGTTAAATCCAACACACTGGCAATGTATTCATTACCCCCGAAGAACTTAAAGTTATTGTTTGTTTTAAACTTAACAAAGTCTAATAATACTCGTTTTGTGATAGATAATTGTGCTTTACTACTACTCATTTTTAACTCCTTATATTTTCTTGTAATGCACAATTATTTATTCGGGTAAATATCCAAATTTTCGTTTGAACAAAAAAAAGTTCAAAAATATTTATGTGTTCGGTTTTTCGGGTAAAAAACACTTTTATTGTCAGGAATTTAAAATCGGGGACCTTTGTGTCTTGGGCAAAAACGCATATTGTCGGTAATGGAGAAAGATACTTTCGGGATTGGATACTGTTATGTTCGGGTCATTTCTCTAAACCCCTTATATTCATTGGTGTTTAGGGGTGTTTTTATTTGCTATAATAGTACTTATAATAGAAATAAAAAAGAAAGAGATTATAATAAGTCAAAATAAAGACATTAGACCTCTTTTTTGTCTTTGGATTAAAGCAGAAAGGAATGTAATGGAAGCAATGTGATGAGATAGTCATTGAATTAAATAACTAAACCTAAATTATATTCAGTAAAGTAATGGGGTGTTAAACTAATTAATCCCAACAGCCATAAGCCATCAGGCTTATTTTAATATAAAGGGGTTTTCGGTTCGGAGAGTAGATTTTTACACATCTGTATTTTTTAGAAATCTGCACAAAGTGGTGGGGCTGACTTTCATAATTTTTGCTATTTTTGCTTGACTGATACCATTTTCTAAAAGTTCTTTGATTTTCTTTTTGTTTTTAGATAATTTTAACTCTTTTGATTTAGCACCGACAGGTCGTCCAAGCTTTACATTTTGCATTTTCAGTTTTTCTAAACTCATTCGAGTTCGTGTAGAGATTAAATCTCTTTCAATTTCTGCAGCCAATTCAAAAGTATAAGCCATTATTTTAGATCGTAAGTCATTTTGAAACACGTAGTTTTCTTTGATTGAAATGATTTTCACATCTTTTTTAATGGCAGATTGCAAAATACCAGCAAGTTCGTACAAATTTCTGACCAATCTGGACACTTCTGTAATGATGATACAGTCTTTCGAGGACAGAGAGTTTAATAAATTTCCCAGTCTTCTTTCTTCTAAAGATTTTTTGGAAGATATCGTTTCTTCAACCCATTGATTAATTTTGATATTTTGTGTATTTGCATACTCTTTGATTGTAAAGATTTGATTAGAGCAATTTTGTTTGTCTGAACTGACGCGAATATAAGCTATATTTTTCATTTTTTCTCCGCTAGTAGTTGATAAAAATATTTATTTTCTAAAAATTCATATGCAAAAAAAGGTACCTTTAAATGCAGATGTTTTTTGGTACACAAAAACAAAGATATTAAAAGATATTAAAATATCTTAACATATTGAATTTAATAACAATTTCAGTAAATTTGATAGATATAAATTTTTATAAAAAACATAAAAAAGTATTTGCATTTAAATAAACCTTTATGTAATATGAAAAAAGAGACTTTTATGTCTCTTGGTTTAACATGTTAAATATAAAGAAAGGAATATAAATGAGATATTCAAAAACAGCGCTTATGGAATTATCACATAAGTACAGAAGTATCTTAAGAAAGTGTGCATTTCTTAATGCGACAATCTTGATGGGTGTAATGATTGCCTCGCCTGCAATCGCCGGGTATCAAGGTGGTATAACCATTTCAGAAAATACCAGATATGAAAACCAAACGGTTTCTAATTTAGACTTTAGATCAGAAAGTGTAACTTCACGAGATTCAAATAAAGGGTTCGGTGGATTGGCTTTTGTTGATCGTCCAGCGACATTAGATGTTCAGAATTCAAAATACAGCGAATTAACTTTTGATGGTAGTGGTACAGTTTTTGCTACACGCATTCCGTCAGGAGAAAATAAAGCCAGCTTGAATATTACCTCTACAACGTTTGAAAATAATCATGCACGCGAAGATGGCGGAGCGATTGGTAACTATAATCAACTTACTATAACAGATGCTACTTTTAAAGGCAATACGGCTCTTTTGAGTAAGGATGAAAACGGGGAGTATACCATTTCTGTTGAATCAAATACTCCAATAGGTGGTGGAGCAATTGCTTTGGGGGCGATTTCAGCAACGAATGTCAAAGCAACAGCTATTTCAAATACCTTGTTTGAAAAAAATGTTTCAGGATTAAACGGTGGGGCTATCGGAACACGTTTAGCTGAAAATAAAGATGATAAAAAAAGCAAAAACGATAATTCAGGTGCTAAGTTAGATATTGAAGGTACTTTTGTTGAAAATAGTGCCAAATTAAGCGGTGGTGCCATATACAATACTTTTTATGCCGATAATGGTTTAGGTAAGGGTGAAGGTGTAACGGTTTCTGCTGTTTTTAAAGATAATTCAGCCGGACAGCATGGTGGTGCAATCTATAATGATGGTACTGCTGATACAACTGGAAATAATGGTGGCGTTATGACTATTACTGCATCCGAGTTTACAGGAAATACAGCTGAAACTGGTTGGGGTGGTGCGATTTATTCAGGTTCTAGAGGACGAATTACCGTTAAAGATTCTGAATTTAAAAATAACATAGCATTCAATGCAGGTGCTCTTGCTGCTGGAAAACAAACGACAGGAACTACCATTATAAATTCAACTTTTGAAAATAATTCAGCAGAAGCATATGGAGCTGTTGCATTATTTAAAACTGGAGAACTAGAAAATGTAATTTTTAAAGGCAATAAGGCAACAGGAACCCAAACTTTAGGAGAAGATGGAACGGCTGTAAATCATGGAGCAGGAGCCTTATTCTTAGGTGCTGAATCTGTTGTAAAAATTACAGACGGTCGTTTTGAAGAAAACACATCTGGAACTCGCGGTGGAGCTATTGCAACAAGAATGCCTGAGGTCGCAAATAACAAAGCTGCAAAACTAGATATTGATGGTGCAGTTTTTGATGGAAATACAGCTGCTGCAGAAGGCGGCGCTATTTATTCTTCATTCTATAATTCAGTAGAAGTTATCGATAATGTTTCCATTAAAAATGCAACTTTTTCAAACAATAAAGCTCAAAATGGAGGGGCTATTTACAATGAAGGATTCGCAGATGTTGGAGGAAACAAAGCGAGTATGCACATTGAAGATTCTGAATTTACGAATAATGATGCAACCTCTCTTGGTGGAGCACTTTATAACGAAGAAGGAGCAACCATTAATTTAGCTCAAACAAATGTATTCAGTGGAAATACGGCTAATGGTGTTGCTAATGATATCCACAATGACGGAACACTCAACATCTCTGGAGATTTAACATTGGATGGTGGTATTTCCGGTAATGGTAGCGTTACTTTTGCTCAAGGGACGTCTTTAACTGCTGAATTGCAAAAAACAACGATTTTGGCAAACAGCGTTACTTTCGAAGGCGATAATAGTTTGAATTTGATTGTAGCAAATGGATTAGCAAATGCAGATTATGATTTCATTACTGCTACAAAATTAGAAGGTGAAGAAGATGTCGGCATTGCAGATAATGCTGTTTATAACTTAAAACTGACAGAAGACGGTAAAATCAATGTATCCGTTAAATCAGGTTCCGAAATTATAGATGGTATTGATGCTCCTGTAACAGAAGCTGAAGGTGAAACCTTATCTGCTGTTATTGCTTCCAATGGAAACGGAACCGCAGTTGGTAATGAAATTGCTGACGCTATTTCCGAAGCTTTGCAAACAGGTAATGCAATTGAAGCCGTGAAAGCAGCAAAAGAATTAGCACCAACGACTTCTCAACAAGTAATGGGCGTTGCACAAAGTGTTAACAGCTTGCTTTCTAATGTAACAAGTAATCGTATGGCAACTGTTGGTCGTTCTGGAGGTGATACATTTGTTGGTGGTTCTGCATGGGCTCAAGCCTTATACAACCATACAAAACAAGATGCTTCTGGCTCTGCCACAGGATTTAGCGCTGATACAAAAGGTGTTGCTTTGGGTATCGACGGTAAATTAAATGAATCTCTAACAGTTGGTTTAGGTTATGGTTATAACCAAACAGATGCCGATTCTGATGGACGGGACATTGATGTTGATGGACATAACTTCTTTGCTTATGCCAAATATCAACCAAATGCTTGGTACATCAATGGTATGTTCAGTTATGGTTTGAACAAATACACAGAAAAGAAAGCGCCTATGGGCGTTGCGATGGAAGCAAAGTATGATGTAAATACTTATGCTGCAAATGTAATGAGCGGATATGATTTCGAAAACGGAATTACTCCGGAAGCAGGATTACGTTATGTATTGGCAGACCAAGAAAGCTATAACGATGGAGCTCAGCGTATTTCTACAGATAACAACGATGTCTTAACTGCTGTTGTTGGAGTTAAATACAGCAAAGACGTCACAGCAAAAGATTGGACATTTGAACCATCTGTACGTTTGGCTGCAACTTATGACATATTAAGCGATAACTCTGAAGCAAATGTAAATGTTATCGGTGGCGCTAATTATCAAATTACTGGTCAACGCTTACATCGTTTCGGTGTTGAAGCTGGTGCAGGTATTACAGGTACAATTAAGAATTGGGACTTGTCTTTGGAATACAATGCAGGTTTGCGTGAAGACTTCCAAACGCACACAGGTATGTTAAAAGCAAAATATAATTTTTAATCGCTTGTAAACAATAAAAGTAGGCGGGGTATTTATACTCCGCCTATCCTTTATAAGGATATCTCTTACAAATGAGAAAACTACAAATAGACTTAATCAAATTAAAATCCCTTTATGAAACAGATATTTCATTGGCTGATATTGCAAAATCGATGGGAATTAGTCTTGTTTCTTTACGAAATAAAATTAAAGAATTAGGTTGGAAAAGACAAAGGAAAAGTCTGAAAATAAAATTAAATATAAAAAAGATAGAAGAATTACAAAGAATTGGATTGACAACTGAACAAATACTCCAAAAATTAAAGATTTCTCGAACAACTTTAATAAAATTCGAAAAAGAAAATGGCTTATATATTGAAGACCCGATTAGAAAAAAAGCTTATTTAACATCTCGAAAAACATTGCAAGAAAAGAAATCAAAAGGATTAAAAGCAGAGGTGCGACACAGTTGGAGCTATTTAGACCCATATAAAGATGATATACAATCTTTACTTTTAAAAGGCGTTTCAAAATCAAACATTGCAAAACAGTATAATGTTTGTCAATCTACAATTTATAATTTTATATTATTACATGAATTAAAAGCACCTCTGATAAAAAAATTAGATGATAAAAAAGAAAAAATAACAAAACTGTTTAATCAGGGCAAATCAATCACTTATATAGCAAAAAGGTTGGATTGTTCTGATGTTTTAATTGAAAGAGAAATTAAAAAGTTAAATTTAAACAGAACTGTTCAAGAAATTAAATTTAATTGTCGCTTGGGGAAGAAAGAAGAATTGATAAAAAAGATGTTCCTTGCCGGTGTTTCAGGGCAAGAGATTGCAAGAAAAGTAAAAGCTCATCCTGTTAGTGTTTATAGAATTATTAAACGACTAAAACTCATAAAAAACAAAGAGTGGGAGAATTGTAAAAATAATCATGATTTTGAAAATAAATTATTAGAAATGAAAGAAAAAGGTATGAGCTTCCAACAAATTGGAGAATATTTTGGAGTTTCCCCAGCAACTGTATTTTACCAATTTAATAAACTAGAAAAAAAACAAAAAAGGCCTTGACGGAAAGGAATTGGTCCGACAGGATGTGTTGTAAAGAGGCAGGAAACTAAGATAAAACACATCTTGAAAGGATTTTTAAATGTCTGCAACAACTCAAAATTCCGTTATTAAATCAACTGAATTGGAAAATATTATGTCCTATTGCTATGGGACGGAGAACTATTACAAAATCCCACAATACTCCTTCAAATACACTGATGGAGTAAAGACTTTCTGTGAAAAGGCTGATGCTTATTGGCTGTTGGATATTGTTGCGAGTATCTCTCGCCACTATAAACAAATGCCCGAAGATTTTATCATCATAGACCTTATCGTTGGCGAGGACAATAAAGCCTCCATAACCTTTGAATACACAAAAGGCATTTTTGATTGACAAGCGGTTAGAGATATGTTAGTTATGAAAAATAAATTTCGTATGGAGGAATTAATGAGAAAAGTATTTATTTTTGTAATTTGTTTGTTTTCCTTTTTTTTGAGTGGGCATGTAAGAGCTTTAGAACTTTCTGAGGAAGCAAATCTTTATTTATCTGTAAAATGGTTAAAAGAGGAAATAAAAAAACAACCCCAAAAAAATATTGTATTTTCTCCAGTTTCTTTGTACATCTCAACAGCGCTCTTGGCGGAAGGAGCGACAGGAGAGACACGACAAGAATTAGAAAAATTTTTACAACAAGAAACAGTGAATTATTTACCCAACTTTAGCACCGATTTATCATTAAAAGGATTGCCTTTTCATTCTGACGCACAAGTTCAATTTGCAAACAGTCTTTGGGGAAATGTAAAACCAGAGTTTATATCCGCACTTCAAGATTATGGTAATGTGGAGATAAAAGAATTACCTAAAAACACAAAAGAAATTAATGATTGGATCGCCCAAAAGACAAATCAAAAATTAAAAAAAGTGCTTGGTGAAAAAAAAGTAAACCCGTTGGATGTTTTTCTTGTTAATGCTGTTTATTTTAAAGGAGCGTGGAGTTGGAAATTCAATGAAAGAGATACAATAGAAACGGATTTTTATTCTTTTAATAAAACGGTTAAAGCTCATATGATGAATCGCTCTGATTACATAGATTATTTTGAAAATAAAATTATGCAAGCCGTTCGATTACCTTACAGAACTACTGAAGATGGTAATGGAGACAAAGAACATAGCATGTATATTTTCTTACCCAAAAAAGAGGTAAAATGGGCTGATTTTATTTCCAATTTAACAGCCAATGATTTTTATTTAGATTTTTTAACAAATGTTTCTGTTGATTTATTTTTGCCGAGATTTAAATTCGAGTACCAACCTGAAAATTTAAAAGGGACATTGGAAGAAATGGGGCTGAAAAGGACATTTACGGCGGTTGGGTTAGAAAAAATATATCCAGCCTCTGTATCTTTGGAGGTCATTCATAAAGCAATAATTTCTGTCGATGAAAATGGAACAGAGGCCGCTGCCGCAACCATCTTCTATGGTCTTCAAGGTGGATTTAGGCCTGGAATGAATCCAAGAAAAGGAAAGTTTGTTTTTAACGCAAATCGTCCATTTATTTTTATGATTGATAGAGGACTTTTTGTTGGTGTCGTTTCAGATCCAAGTCAATAATTCCATTACTTTGGCAGTCGCTCAGAAGTTTCAAGTGTCTTTTATAAATGAATTGATTAAACTGGGGCTGATGTTAATCAACCCATCAAAGATGGCAGAACACCTCTTATGCTGTCTTGTATATCAAGGACATCACCCAATGTTTTAAAACTGCTTATCAAATATGGGGCAGATGTGAATGCTCAGGATAAGAATGGATATACTGCATTAATGCAGGTTTTAAGACTCAATAACCTCTCTGAGAAAAAAGCATTTATCAAAACCCTGATAGACAATGGAGCAGATTTAACAACCATAAAAAACATTCAAGGCAAAACGGCTCTGGATATTATGATTGAAAGGATTTAATTCCGTATTTTAATCAAAATCATATTTTTTCGAATAAATAAAAGTATGAGTATAAGAAGTGTATTAAATAATTTAGATTTATCTATGTAGAGTAAAATTAGATAATATTTTAGACAATGTAGACTGTCCAACCCGATAGCGTTCTAAATCTCCGATTTTATAAGGAATAAGTAAACCTTCTTTAATTAATTCTTCTATAGGTTGTTTTTCTTTTAGTTTTGAATGAACTGTAGTATATTGCGTTTTTTCGCAAACAAAATATAAATTCACTCCACTGGATATAACTTCATCAACAGACATTTTTTCACAGTGTTTTTTATCAATTTTTATTTCTTTATCTAACGCATACCATTCTCCAGTAAAAACTCCGTTATATCCGACATTTGGTTCGAAGAGCTCTATGGGAAATGCATATTGATAAGAATAAGGATGTTGAGATTTAAAATCCAAAAATTTATCTTTATCTGAAACGATTACTGTTTTTTCGTTAGAAAAAGATGATGAACTAACAGATGTAGATACGCCTCTGCCAATTTTTAAGGACATCGCCCAGTTATTATCAGATGATGCAAAAACAGCATTTACAGCTCCTTGATCTCTGAAATGTTCTAATTGCTCTCTAGGTCTTAAACAACAGCCTTCAATTTCATCTGGAGATATATTAGATATATGATACACAAAAGGGCTTCTTTCTAATTTTTCTTTTTTTATTTCTTCTTGACGTTCTCTTCGTTGTTTAATTAATATTTGTCTAAATTCCTCAGCAACTTCTTTATGATTAAAGGTGTTGTTTATTCCTGTAATAAGAGGATTAAACGTATATAAAAGACCTGCGTTGAGAGCTTCCAACTCTTTTTTTTGTTCAATTTTATATATCATCTCATATATCTTTTGTGCAAAAGTTTGTTTGGGATATTCATTAACAAACTCATTTAATTTTTTAATTCGTTCTGATTGTTCCATCAATAATAAACTTCCGATTATTGTGGACATATCAAACTTAAGAATTTTATTATTTAAACCATCTAATGAACTCATAGCAGTTCCTTTCGCTTTTTCTGTTTTAATTATATCACAAATTACCTCAAAAGTCCAGACGATTCAAAAATGTTAAAAAAGTTGCATTTTTTACATTATCTCCAAAAGCCTTGATTTTATTGGGGGTTTGAAAAGGGCCTAAAAGCATCAAAAATCATAATGTTAAACAAAGTTATGATTTCTTACTTTTTTTAACATTTTATGCATTTTTGTGCGTGCGACACGAACTTCAAAATGACACCACTTATTTAAACATTCTGCAGAACAAGGACACGGCGCCACCATAAAAGCTCACTGCTCTATCAAATAAGCGCGTATCTTTTTCATCATTTCAAAAAAACTTTATTTTCAATGCATTCTTATCGGAATGTCAATTTTTTATCCCAGAAATGACGGGGAGTAGTAAACCTTGATTTAAGTTGAGATGACATGTTGTTTTTATAACTCCAAACCTCAATATTCAAAAAATCAAAGTCGTTTTACTCAACATAAAACCTCTGCCAGAAAGCAGAGGTTTTATAATTTTAAGCTTTACTTTCTTTAACAGAAATCAAAGAAAAGCATCATCCATAAACAACCTAACACCATCAAAAACGGAATGAAAAAATAAGGCCATTTAACTTTTTTTAATAAAAATAAAATAAATAAAACAACAAAAAATGAAAACAATACTACCAAAAGACGCTTTCTTGAATTTGCAAATAATAAATTCACAAAAATAATGGGAAAAGAAAAAAGTAATGCAACGAAAAATTTTTTAAAAGAATTTCCCCCCTTTTTTTCAGAACCTCTAGACGAAAAATAATATTTAACTTTTTTTAATAAAAATAAAACAAATGAAATTAAACCAGCAAAAAGGAGAGTCATAAATATTGCTTTTCTCCACTCCATAAAAGTTCCATAAAAACTTTCGCCAAAAACCCTTAAAAAGAAATAAAGAAAAATCACATAGAGTGGATAAGATAAAAGAAGAAAACCTATAAAACGAACAAATGAAACGCTTTCACTTTTTTTCTTAGCTTTTAAGTTTAATAAAAAATATAGCACGATTGGCATTACAATAAAAAAAGAACCTATCGCCCAAAAACAAAAGTAAGGCACATTTGACCAGTCCGATATTGGTCCAAAAGATCCTGTAACACACATTAAAGGCGTAATTTTATCCTTTTTTATTTTATCGATAATTTTCATAATTATCTCCGTTTTTATAATTTAAAAAGATCTTATCAATCGCTGTAATAGCATATTAATTTTATATGCCTATTATAAAAAAACAGATTAAAATTTCAATATTTTTTTCAAACTTTATTCCAAAGCATCTCCGGCTTTGATTTTTCTGGCCTTTTTAAATAAAGCTTCTTCTTTTTTACTGATAACTTTTTCAATTATCCCGTCCATGGTGCATAATTGCAAACCAATTTTCCCCTTTTCAATTTTAGGATGTCTTAAAACTTTCGAACGAAGCACTGCTTCTGGCATTTTCGAAAAAATCAAATAGGTAAAATTTTCGTCTTCAAACGGCGCTTGAGCATCTTTTAAAAATTTATGCATTTTTGTGCGGACGAAGCCGAAAAAGTACGACAGGATGTATTCAGATGATAAAAATTGAAAGGACTTCCTATGATTAACCAAACTTATATTGATGATAAAAAGATTAAAGACATTTTGACTTACATTTCAGGAATGAGACATTCAGAACAAATCCGAATGATGTTCCTGTGTTCCTTAAATGGGATGAGAAGTATTAACTTCTGTTATCTGCAAGTCAAAGATGTCTATAATGATGACCTGACTGTTAAAGATGTCATCTGTCTTGACGAGAATAAAAACAAAGGCAAGTTCGGATGTTCTTATTACTTAAACTCTCAAATGAAGAAAGAGTTTAGAGAGTATTTGTCTTACCTTAAATCTCAAAATGATGAAATTACACCAGAAACATATTTGTTTACATCTCAAAAGATGAACAAGCCTTATAACAGAGTTTCAATTAGTAGGTTGTTTTCAAATATCTATAAAAAGTTCAATATTCATGGGGCAAGTCATTTGGGTAGACATTTATTCGTGTCTAAATTGGTTAATAGTGGTGTGAATATCTGTTTGGTTCAAAAACTCGCCAATCACAGAAATATCGGAACAACACAAAGGTATTTTAACTACAACTCTCAGATGCTCTCAAATGCCGTAGAAAGTTTGAAGATTTAATTTTCTTTAGGTAGATCCTTTGTTAAATTATGTAAATGAGCATTGGTCATTTTTGTTCTTTTTCCATAAATGTCATACATATAACCTGATACTGCTTTAGCATTTTTATAATTTATTTCACCAACTAAGTTTCCGTTTTCATGATAAAATTTAGTCAAACCATCCTGTTTTCCATCTTTAAAGTTTCCTTCTACTAGCAAATTTCCATTTTCATAGTAACCTTTTACAAATCCTTCTGCTTTTCCATCTTTATAATATGCTTCAGTTAACAAATTTCCATTTTCATAGTAAACTTTTTTCAATCCTTCCAATTTATCATCTTTATAATTTTCTTCACTTTTCAAATTTCCATTTTCATAGTAACCTTTTGCCAAACCTTCCAATTTGCCATCTTTATAATTTTCTTCTCTTTTCAAAGTTCCATTTTCATAGTAAGCATTTGCAAATCCTTCTGCTTTTCCATCTTTATAATTTACTTCACTTTCCAAATTCCCATTTTCATAGTAAGTTCTTGCCACACCTTCTAGTTTGCCATCTTTATAATTTTCTTCAGCTTTCAAATTTCCATTTTCATAGTAAGCATTTGCAAATCCTTCTGCTTTACCATTTTTATAATTTATTTCAGATTTTAAACTTCCATTTTCATGATAAACTTTTGCCCCACCTTCTGCTTTGCCATCTTTAAAATTCCCTTCTGCTTTTAAGTTTCCATTTTCATAATAGCTCTTTATCTTTCCTGTCACAAAGACGTTATTAAGATCACACAATCTGTTAATAGTATAATCTAATGGTTCGCATTCTTTTACTTCATCAGAAGTATACTCCTTTGCTTGCACAGAAAAACAAATCAACATTAACAAAATGATTAAAGATAGTAATTTTTTCATAAAATCCTCCAATGATTTAAAATAGTTAATTATATTCTATTGTTTATATTTCCTCGTGTCAAGGATAGTTTCAAAAATCAAAGGGGCAGAAGCATGAAGTGCCTTTCAAAATCAAACGTCCACGAAAGCAGTTGTCTTATAAAAGCATTTGTCCAGAAATGCTGTTGTCTTTTAAAAGTGAGCGTCTTTTGGTTCGAGAAGTCTATCAAAACCACTTGTCTAAAAAAGTAGTTTTAGTATCAAAAAATTCAAGGGATAAAAAGGTCTGACGGGCGAATTGACGGGAAGCCCTGACGGGTAGGCAAAAATTCCTAAAAAAAGACATAAAAAAAGCCTTGAAAATCAAGGCTTTATAATTTTTTGGTACAGCACACTTAGCGAATACCGAGCCGATAATTTCAAAGAAATTGATGATTTATACCGTTTAATTGAAAGCCTTTCCTTTCAATTACAACTTGAACAAGCCATCTAAACCTGCCCTAAGGGCATGAGGGTGGATTTGATAAGAACATTAAAGAATAAATAATTTTTCTTTCTAAATATCCAATTTATCTTGATTTAGTATGTCTTTTTATGTAAAATAGTATCAAATATATCAAGAAAGGATTCGTAATGAAGAAGATATTACTTTTAACTGTTTTTCTAGTCTCAGGATGTTCGATTACGCTTTTTATTGATAATGAGAATTGCTTAGGAATGGATAAATTTGAAGTTTTTCAAACCCTTGATGATGGAGCATTAGCTTATGAATGCACATTTGATAATGGATGTTCCCCTTTTAATCAAATAGTTTTTTTAGAAGAACAAAGAGGCGTAGATTATTATGACGGTCTAATAATTAATACACCAAAAGGAAAATGTTCTGTTCAACATGGGGTTTATAAATATACAACAAAACAGGAAACAAGAAAGACAGTTCCTGTTATAAATTTTGAGTATAAAAATAATCCTAAATCAGAGGCAGAATTGATTGAAAGACTAGAAGAAAATAGAGAAGATGTATATTACGCCTGCTTAAAAGAAATAAAAGATGATAATTCTATTGAAGACAAGACAAAATTATGTGAATGTTTTTCCAATTCATTTATGGATTATACAGTAGAACAATTATACCAAGTTCATAACAAACAATCGAATAAGGATGAAAAGGAAAACTTGGTGGAAAGTGATACTAAAGAAAAGGTTATTAAAAATATAGAAAATAAATGTGGAAAACTCCCTAAATCATTATTGCCTTGATGTAAATTGGAAAACGAACTATGAGAAAAAGTTATAGATCTTCAAAAATATACAAGAACACAAGCGGTTATCTGTGTTTTAAAGGAAGTAGTAAACCAATTCATCGTTGGATGGCAGAAAAGAAACTAGGACGCCCTTTAAAAGAAGGAGAAGTTGTCCATCATAAAGACAGAAACAAGTTAAATAATTCACCAAATAATTTATGGGTATTTAAAAATCAAAAGGCTCACGATACGGCACATAAAGTTGATGCAAAGAATTATGGTGCTAAATATAGTTTTCAAGGTAAATAATAAATACAAAAAACTTTGTTTTTAATTAGGATATTATTTTATAATAAAATCACAAAAAAGAGTTCGATAAATGAAAAAATTGAGCCTTACAAAATCGAACCATTACCGAACCAGCATAAGTGATTAGAAACAAATAAAAAAACAACTCCCGAAATGGGAGTTGTATGTTTTGGTACCCCTGGCCGGAATCCTGGAAATGAAAAAATTAAGCGTCTGTAAAATCAGAAGAAAAAAATGACTTTTTTTAGGACAATTTTCCTTTGACGGGAATACGTCAAGGATGTCTTTAAAAGCCTTATTTCTTGCGGCTTAGAGGTATATATAAAATTTTCTAAAGTGGCTTTAAATAATCCTTGTATTATAAAACCAAACGTCCATTTTTTTTACTGTCTTAAATTTCCAAAAGGGCAATCGGGCAAATTTCTTTAAAGGGCAATCGTCCATTCGTCCTAACATCTTCAAAATCCAATCGGGCGAAGGGGATTAAGAACGAGAGGACTTAAAAATACTTCAACAATCGCTTGGTTATTAACCCCTGCCCTTCTTCATAAAGCATATCCAGATGTTTCATCTTATTTAAGCCATCATTGATTTGTGATATACCTGTAATCAAGTGATGAATGGCATCTAATGATGGATGTCTTTGTTCGGATAATATCATCCCAAAGTAATACTTGTTCTTGTTTAAGAACTGCTCACTGAACTGATATTGATTTTGAATGTAGCCGAGTTTCTTTAAATACTTATAGCATTTGACCAAAAACTTAGCATCTTCCTTTTGCCGGTTATATTGAGTTGTATCCATTTCTTCGGCAACTTCTTGTGGCAATGGCTTGGACGGAACGACTTGTTCTGCCTCTTTGAAATAACTTTTCAATTCATCCACATCGGCTCTGATTTTTTCTATATCCAATATCATTTCATATCCTTTTGTTTTTTATAAGGATATTTATTTGGGATTTGATTAAAAACTGGAATTAAAATAACTCAGTTTGAACAACTGAGTTTTTATTTTAGGGAATAATTTCTTTGATTTACCATCTAAAAACATAAGAATCTCTAAACTGTTCCTCTAATCCTTTAAGTTCCTTATGTATTGGGTAGGATATTTTACTGATTTCTTCTAACAAAACTTTGATGTCTTTCTTTTTACCATAAATTCGTTGTCCTACTCCATAATCAACCCAACCACCTAATGCATTTTGATATTCTGTCGGAATTTTCTTTTCAACAGCCTTGGTTTCAAAAGTATATCTGAATGAATGGAATACTTTATCTTTACCAGACATATGAAGTTCATCAAGATGTCTAGCGAACCAAGCCTGAACTGTTCGGCTATATCTGCCTCTTTTTATTTGATTAAGACAACTAAATAATTTTTTCTCCTTTCTTTTTCTTTGGTATTCAACATAACTTAAAAAGCCCATTTCTATCAATTTTGGATGTATTGGAATTATTCGTTCTGAACCTTTATTCTTTAATGTTTTATCTTTACCATTTGCATTGATGCTAAAACAAGGAATTTTCTTATTCAAAACAATATCATCTAAATCCATTTGACAGATTTCATTTAGACGGGCTCCTTGATAAAGAGCAATAATCGGCACCCAAAACTTAGCGGCATTGGTTCTGATGTGTGGGTCTGGGTATGTTTCCGGATTAAAAATCTTTCTTAATTCATCACCTTCAAAAGGTGTTCTGATTTGCCCATCAAGTTTTATCGGCATATCAACAAACTCATTCAGATTATAGTTTATGATTTCTTCTTTGACTGCAAACCTCATAAATTCATTAAATGTTTCCAATATTCCTTTGATTGTTTTTTTTCCTAAAACTCGAGTTGGTGCTGTTGTCAGAATTTTATTCAAAGGTTTTCCTTTTACTACATCAACATGCCATCTTTTAGGGACTTGATATACTTTTTCACTCAATCTACGACAATCTTGTTTTGTTATATCCTCGATATAATCTTTTTCTATCAGTAAAAAAGAAAGTTTTACTGAACGATAGTTTTCATATAGCCGTTCCTCACAAGTTCCTTTCAAGTTCCTTTTATTTCTGGCAAACTTCTTAAAGAACTTTTCCCAATGAGTTCGTGTCATAGAACGATTTATTCGCTCGTTTGTTTTGATGGCATCATAAGTATCTAATAAAGTCTTTACTTTTGGATTACTCGGGCTGTAAGGCTTGTCTTTCTTAATCGCCTTAATACTGTTTTGTGCATACCTTTCCAATGCCTGTACATGTCCTGTAAAACTTTTAAACCACTCATAGCCATCTTCGGTTTTTGTTTGTATCCCAAGTTCAACCTCTTTGTCTCTTAACTTAGAATAAACAGTTCGCAAAGTTATGTTGGCTTTGTTATTATCAACTAAACCTTTTAAATACTCAACAATCATTTGGCTCATTAAACTTTGTCTGTTTTTCTCTTCGGGCAATTTAATATCTTCAAATTTTTTCTTACCCAATACAATTTCTGATGAGTTTTCTTCCAAAAAGTATTGTATCTGACCCAGTCTTGCCAACAATACTTTATCCACATCGTTTTCATCTAAGGTCAGTTGTTTATTGTCATTGATTTTCATGATGATATCCTCAAATACATTCATAAATGTTTGTAAATGAGCAATTTCTGTTCTCCATCTGGCAACAGCGATTTTGTAATCAGAAGTATTTAACGAATAACCGATTTCTTTACATCTGGCTATTGTCCAATACTTTCTTGGAACTGCTACTCGAAAGAAAAATGTGCGACCTTTGACGATTAACCCAGGATATCTTTGTACCATTTTTGTGTCCTCTCATGAACACATTAGCGGGTTTTATCACATCCGTCCGTCTTTTTTTTTACTTTTTTTCAGGAAACAGAAATTGCTCGTGTTTATACAACTGTTAACTTGAAACTTCCACCGATTTTAAAATGAGTTCTTTTAATTCAGGGTCTTCTTGATGTTGAGCCCCTAATTTTATTTCCTCATCCTTAAAATAAAGTCGTTTACGATTTTCTAAAACCCATTCGATTACATCTTTGTTCTTATTTCCCAGGATTGGAATAAACAAGTTATATCCTATATCGCCCATCATTCGATAATATACTTCATCTAGGTCAGCTTCAAACAAAGCAGGTTTTAATTTTTTTTGAAACTCTTGCAATGTAATATTTTCAAAACAGGGTTTTATCAGTTCGTTAATCAGAA
>SUUS01000015.1 GCA_015062395.1 Alphaproteobacteria bacterium | reverse complement strand
TACTTGTTCACGTAGTCAAAATTGTGGTTCCAGCTCGTCATCTTCTTCGAGCTCATCAAGTAGTAGCTCGTCCTCAAGTTCGAGTAGTTCTTCCTCGAGTAGTAGCTCTAGTTCAAGTTCATCTTCGAGCTCATCTAGTTCCAGCAGCAGTAGTAGCTCGAGTAGTTCGTCAAGCTCGTCATCTTCTTCAAGTAGCTCGTCAAGTAGTAGTTCATCGAGCAGTTCTTCCTCAAGTTCAAGCAGTAGTAGTTCCTCCTCTTCCAGTTCGTCAGGTGGTGGAATACCCTGCGAAACAGATGAAGATTGTATAACAGCAGGAAATCCCTGCATGGAATGTTTCGAAGATGACGAAGGCTATAGATACTGTAAAGAAAAAAAAGGTGTTGCATACTTTCAAGGAGAGACGGAATTGTGTTGTGAAGAAGAAGTCGATGGCAACTTTTATAAAGCTTATACCTTACCTGGGGGAACTGTAAGCTGTTGTCCAACAGCTCAAAAAATAGGAGATTACGAAATTGAGATAGATGGTGAAAAAATAGATTGGGTTGGTTCTGTTCCTGACACAGTTTTGGGGGGGGGAATTTGTACAGGTGGAGACATTGGATTGCCAGCATTTGATTCGGATGGCTGGCAGTGCTGTGACTTTGATAAACATGTGTGTGCCATTGAAAATAGATCTGGCGAAACAATGTGCTGCCCAAAAGGACAACATCCATACGAACCTTATATGTCTCCTCTTGTCGGATACGAAGGAGGAAATATAGAGGTAAAGAACGAACCAGTTTGTTGTACAGATGCTTTGGTTAAAATTCCAGGAACAAGTATTTATCATTGTTGCCCAGAAGGACACCAAGCTTTTTTGGAGGATTCAACGGTAAGTTTACCAGACAAAACCTTTGGAGATGAAACTCAGGTCACAAAAGCTTCTTGTTGTTATGGCGAAATCTATAAAGATGTTCGAGGTTCTACTAAATGTTGTTATGGCGATAAATCGTGGTTTAGCTCTGACTACGAAACAATAGATCCAAGCAACGCAGAAATTGTGGTAGGGGTTAAAAACGAATTTCTTTCATATGCATGCTGTCCGATTGGAGACGGTGTTAATAAAGACGATATACAAGCTTATGTTCGGAATAAAACTGGTGGAGGAAAAGAAATCGTGTGTTGTTCTGGACCTGTCGTCGAGATACAAGGGGCTAATGCATCAAAACAATACGGTTGTAAAAGTGGTTGCTCATCAACAGTTATTGATCTAGATGGCGCAAATTATTAAAAATGGAGAAACAAATGAATAAAATTTTAAGTCTTGGATTTTTTGGGTGTTTATTTTTTTCAACGTATGCGTTTTCTTATTGCAGTGGAATGGATGTGTGTTGTTCTCCAGAAACAGAGGTTTATTGCCCCTATTCAACAAGTTCTGAAAAGTGCACAGCAGGGTGCGATTGTTGTGACTTAAGTACACACGAAGTAGTAAATTCAGAACTGAATGAAGATTATTATACATGTTGTAAAAAAGAAGAAGAAAAAGTTTACTGGAATGGTTCATCAGTTCAATGTTGTGGTGGCAAAGTTTGGAAAAAAGATGAAAATTCAGAAGCCTGTTGCCATGGGGACAAAACAACAAATCCAACTGAAAAAGTGGTTTCTGTTAAATATGCTTCGATAACAGATCTCCAAACTTGTTGTGACATCAAAACATATGGTGACAGCCCAACTGCTTACTGGAATGGTTCTTCAGCTCAATGTTGTAAGGGGCAGGTATATGAACCTTGGGAAGGTTCTGGTGAATATGACGATTGGGCATGTTGTGATGGCGAAGTCTATGATGTTTCTGATTATGAAAAAGGATGTTGTGAAAGCCCTGGTAGCGTGACAGATGCATTAGGTGGAGAGCAAGCTTGCTGTGAATCTGGCTATATAGGCATTTATATGGATGGATGGGCTGAATGTTGTCCAAATGAAAATGTTGCGCAATATGGAAGAGATTCTTATGAGTGTTGTACTCTTGAAGAAGAAGGCTATTCTCTAGTCAAAGCTCTTGGCGCACCATTTGACAAAAAAAGTTGCTGTTATAATTCAACAGAAGCTGTTTGGAATGGAAGCTATGTCCAATGTTGCTCTGAAGGCGAAGTTGCTGCTCAAGCTGATTCTGGTAAAGCACAATGTTGTCCTAAAGATAAGCCACAACTGGCAAGCTATGTAACCACAGGTACTCCTATTTGTTGTGAAGAAGGGGTAAAAGACGCAGTATATAATACGTCTCAATACCAAAGTTCTGGTTGCTGTACAGATGGACGTGTCGGAAAAGTAGATCCTTCAGGTCGCCAAGCTTATTGTTGCGAACCAGATGAAAAAGCTTTTTATAGTGGTAATTATGGTACCAGTATACGCGACGATCAGGCTCGATTAATTGCAGGATGTTGTCCTAGTGACAGAGAGGTTGTTTCTGCAACAACAGATGATGGAATTTTTAGCAAATGTTGCACGCCTGGTTCTACGATGACAGCATGTTGCCAGCCTGGGGATAATCCTCAACGGGTTCCATGGATTCACGCAACAGGTATAACGAATACCGATAAATGTTGCCCTGAAGGATCAACTTCTGCAGATTCTAAAGGTAATTGTTGTCCTGCTGGTCAAGAAGCAATGCAGCATGATTACGGTTCGACTTGTTGTCCAATCGGACAGCAAGTGTTTGCGTATTATCCAAGCTGTTATTGGGATACAGATGCAGTGACTGGATGCTGTACAGATGGTGTAGAAAAAGCATATAAAGAAGGTTCTCAGTGTTATAGTGGTACTATGTGCAAGGGGGCAAAATTATAGTAATACATCATTAAAATATATACATTATTCCTCCAACATTAATTGTTGGAGGAATTTTTATTAGATAATATATAAATATCTTATTCGATATTTGAAAAAAATAGCTTACGTTCTATATGACGGGGGGAATCGGAAGTTCGTCATTCTGAAGGGTTTTAGCCCGAAGAATCTCTTGAGGTTTTGGCACTCATGCAGTACCACCCTTGAAGAGATATTTCGCATTCGCTCAATATGACGTAGCGACTGGAGGTCTCGCCACAATTCAAGAGAGCCTTCGATGGCGACGCGATAGAATGGAGCAGGATGATGGAAAAAAATCAAAATTTATAAAAAATAAGCCCAGTAATTGAGTCGTTAATTTTATCATTTGTTTCAACGTGATGTTAGACATAAAACAAAAAAAAACAAGAATTGGAAAAAAGTTCTTCAAAAACATACTATTATATGCTACAATCCATGAAAAAAGAGGAAAAATCATGAAAAATTTATTTTTAATTTTGTTTTTATGCTTAACTGTATCAGCTTGCAAGGTTAACACATCTGAATTTACAGACAGCAGAAATTTCGATTCGTTTCATTATATGAATGCACGTTTAGTCGTGAAAGACTATGACATCAAAGGTCTTGTAGAAGGGGAATATCAAAAATATTGCTTTTTATTTGGTTTATTTTGCACAAAAGACGTTTTTATTCATCATGATTTAATGCAAAAAGCTAAAAAACTAGGTGGTAATCACGTTTTAAATATGGTCGTTGATAAAAATATATCGTCTCCATTTTGGTATTTCTTATTTTCCAAACAAAATTACAGAGCTGATGCATTGGCTGTCAAAATAACAAAGACAGAAAATAAAATTATTTACGGTTATACAGAATAAAAGTTTATCTGCTCTTGATATGCGGGGCAAACAGAGATAGCCTCATTCTGAAGTCTTTAGTGTTCAAGATGCCGTTGCCAAACAGCTTTTTGACATATATAAAAACGCCATGGTTTCCCATGGCGTTTAAATCAAATGGTTTGTTTAATAACCTTCTGCCCATCTGCGTTTGCGTTGAATTTTGCGATTTCTACGAATACCTTCTGCTTTTTCGCGTTTGCGTTTTTCAGATGGCTTTTCGAATTCACGACGCATCTTCATTTCACGGAACAAACCTTCGCGTTGCATTTTTTTCTTTAAAGCTTTCAAAGCTTGTTCTACGTTGTTATCGCGTACGATTACTTGAACTATTTTTCTCCCCTCCTTTCGAAAGGAATTAAAGTTATTACCAATTAAGCTTCAACAGTTTCTTGTGTTTCAGCTACAACCACTTCTTCATTTGTTTCTTCAACAGGTTTTACTAAATCAGAATTATAAGAAGCAGCCAATTTATTAGCTTCTTCACCAGATCTAGCAACTGTTACTTTGATATTTTCAGAAACATCAGGATGTAAAACGATGCGAACATCATAAACTCCAACGTTTTTAATTGGTTGAGGTAAATCAATTTGATGACGTTCTACTTTTACATTCATGTCACGTAAAGCTTCGAAAATATCGCGAGCAGATACAGAACCATATAACATACCACTTTCTGCAGCTTGACGAACCAAGCTTAAGGAAACAGTTTTGATTGATTCTGCTGCGCGAACAGCATCTTCACGCAATTTCAAATTGTGAGCTTCTAATTCAGCACGTTTGCTTTCAAAATAAGCCATATTTTCTTTTGTTGAACGCAAAGCTTTCTTTTGAGGCAATAAATAATTACGAGCATAACCATTTTTAACATTGACAACGTCGCCCATTTGGCCTAAACGATCAATTCTTTCTAACAAGATAACTTCCATATTAGAACTCCTTAATTGTCAAAACCACTAACAAAAGGCAATAAAGCCAAGAAACGAGCACGCTTTGTTGCTTTTGATAATTGACGTTGGTGTTTTGCACAAACGCAAGAAATGCGAGATGGAATCATTTTACCACGTTCTGTGATAAAACGAGACAATAATTTTACATCTTTGTGATCAATAACTGGCGCATTCTTTCCGCAGAATGGGCAAGTTTTTGCACGATGGAAAAATGAACCACGAATTTCAGCCATTAGAATACCTCGCTTTCATTTTCTAAACCAGACTCGAACATTTCATCAACATCATCTTTTTTAGAAGATTTTGGTGCCAACATAACAGATGGACCCTCTTCTAAAGCATCAACTTTGATTGTTAAGTGACGTAAGATGTCTTCATCAATACGCAATGTTCTTTCCAATTCTTTAACAGCATCAGCTGGAGCATCAATGTTAAACAATACATAATAACCTTTACGGTTTTTTTGAATACGGTATGCTAAATTACGCAAACCCCAATTTTCACGTTTTGTGACTTTTCCACCTTCTTTTTCGACGATAGCAACGAAACGTTCGATTACTTCATCTACTTGAGCAGGAGCTAAATCTTGACGTGCAATAAATACATGTTCATAAAAAGACATAAATCTTTTCTCCTTCAGGATATCTCGGCTACTGTTTCTGACGAATCGGCAACCACGCCAAAACGCCCTGTAGCATAGTCAATCCCACACTCGGGATGGACAAGGAGCTATCATTCAGCCTGTGATTATACCCGTTTTTTTAGAAAAGTCAAGCGTTTTTATAGATGTTTACTAAATAAAAAGCAATCTTTTTGATGGTCGTTAATGATACCGACAGCTTGCAGATAAGAATAAATGATAACGCTTCCAACATATTTCATCTTACGTAGTTTTAGGTCTTTCGATATTTTTTTTGATAATTCATTTTGATTTGAGATGCCATCTCCTTGAACAATTTTATTATCCGTCCAGCTCCACAGATAATTTGAAAAAGACCCAAATTCTTTTTGAATATCCAAAATTTTTTGAGCATTTGAAATAACTGCTTTTATTTTTAGTCTGTGTCGGATAATCGATTTATTTTTCATAAGTAGTTCTATTTTATTACAGTCATATTTTGCGATTTTTTCTGCATTAAAGTTGTCAAAAGCATTTTTGAATGCTTCTCTTTTTTTTAATACGGTTATCCATGATAAGCCAGCTTGGAAACCTTCTAAACAAAGCTTTTCAAACAAAAGTCTGTCATCGTAAACAGGCTTTCCCCATTCTTCATCGTGATACTTAATATAACTGTCACAAGACAAATCAACCCAAGAACATCTTTTCATTTTTTTTCCTCGTGCATCATATTAAAACAGAAAACACTTTTTTCCAAGCGTAATCTTTTGTTTATGTTGCATTTTTTTACTCTGTTGTCCATATGGATTTTAAAAAGGAGGTTTATTATGTCAAAAATTTTAATTATAGATGGTCATCAAAGCTATACCTTTTCAAAAGGATTGTTATCTGAAACTTTAGCGAAAAAAATAAAAGATGTTTTATCTGAAAAACACAAAATTAAACATACAGTTTTAGAAAAAAAATACGATATTAAGAAAGAACAAGAAAAGTTTCTTTGGGCTGATACGATAATTTACCAGTTCCCAGTGTTTTGGTTCGGAGCCCCAGCTCTTCTTAAGCAGTATATGCAAGATGTTTTTGAATATGGTATTTTCTTTACCACATCAGATGCAGGATATGGAAAAGGAGGGCTTTTAAAAGAAAAAACGTACATGTTTTCAACAACTTGGAACAGTCCATTAAATGCTTTTGGGAATGGCTTTTTAGAGGATATTTCTACCCCAGATGATATGTTAGTCGCATTACATTATACACATCGTTTTTTGGGAATGAAAAAATTACCTTCATTTTCTTGTCATGACGTTCTTAAAAATCCAGATGTGAAAGCATACTTGACGGCTTTAGAACGACACTTAAATTTGATATTTAATAACTAATGCTTGCTTTTTTTGAGCAGATGTTTATAGTTTTTACTGAAAGGATGAAAATATGACATCGGTATTAAAAGCAGGAACGGTTGTTTTTTCCAATAAGGAACCAGAAAAAATTTTGGTTTTATATCAAAAAAAACACCATGATTTTAGTTTTCCTAAAGGTCACGTAGAGCAGGGCGAAACGCTGGAACAATGTGCAATAAGGGAAACAAAAGAAGAAACTGGATTAGACGTTGTTTTGCAAAGAAAATTGTGTGAAACGGAATATCAAAATAATACAGATGGTTTGGTAAAGTTGACTTTTTTCGTCGCAAAATGTTTGGATGATGAAAATATAAAAACGGAAACTGGTGGGATTGCCTATTGGATGAATCTTGATGAGGCATTGGAAAAAATATCCTATCCAAATTTAAAAGATGTTTTGAAGAAATTAAAAGAAAACGCTTGATTTTAAAAGAACAAGAATATATAATAAAGCCGTTGAGTAATCAACTATGATACTAAACGGCTGTCGGAATAGATGTTTTGGACTCGGGGGCAGTACCCGACACCTCCACCATTTTTCTTACGGGGGTGAAACAGCATCGACAGGCATAATAAAGGGCATGTCTTGTATTCGGTATTGTACCACCGTTATCGGGCTGAAATTTTAAATGCGAACGATAATTTCGCTCCGGTTGCATTGGCTGTTTAAGGACAGTCTGCGCCAAATTAAATTCCTTTGGTGATGAGTGCTGAAGGTGGGGTTGGTGCTTTCCTAGCAACAGAAAAGTACCTTTTTGCTTTAAAAGGGGATTTAAAAATGGAAGAATATCAAAAACTGATACAAGAAGCTCTGTTGGGTGTTGTTCGCAAGATTTTAACAAAAACATCTCAAGAAGGATTGCAGGATTCCCACCATTTTTATATCAGTTTTCATACCGATTATACGGGCGTAGAAATACCTTTATTTTTAAAAGAACGTTTTCCTAAAGAAATGACTATTGTTTTGCAATATCAATTTGATGAATTGGTTGTTGAAGATGATTTCTTTTCCGTTTTATTGAGTTTTAATGGTCGTCCAGAAAAATTGGTTGTTCCATTTAAATCTTTGATAAGTTTTGCAGATCCTTCAGAAGAGTTTATGCTTCAATTTATGCCTGCGTTGATGAACGAAAAGAAAAAAACGGAAGAAGAAACAGATAAACCAGTCGCGCAAGTTATTGATTTGGCGTCTATGAGAAACAAAAAACAATGAAAAAGCATTCTGTTGTTATTTGCGGACATTCAACCAGTTTTTCTTTGGAAGAACCGTTTTGGGAAGAGTTGAAAGATATTGCTAAAATTCAAAATATGTCGCTGGCTTCATTAATTACTCAAATAGATGCAACACGAACAACGAATCTTTCATCTGCGTTACGGGTTTTTGCTTTTCAATGGGTAAAGGAACACTCTGGACAAAATTAAATTTGAATGTTTGCTAAATAAAATTTATCTTTCATTTCCTCTATATCCACTGTTAGGATAAATATTGGAAATTTTCTTCATTTGAGTTTCTAAACTTTTTTCTGAAATGTTTTCAGGAACTTTGTCCAATTCAGTAAGAATATATTTTAAATCTAAAAGTCGTTTTTCACTTAAAGCAACCGCAAAATTATCGACAATATCAAGCGCGCGTTGCTGAGAAGAAGGAATTAAATTTTCAAAATCCATAGACCTTTGAGCAAGATACGGTAGTAGAGCTTTTTCTTTAAGTTCTTTATTATCAGGGGTTTGTTCTATCATGTGTTTTTTTAAAGCTCTGAATAATGGTGCTTTTGATAATCTTTGTTGAGGTCCATCTATTTCTTCAATTAATGCGCAATAAATATTTTGGAAATTTACATCTTTTATTGAAATAACTCTATCCGCGGTAGCAAAATCTTTTTTTTGACCTTCGTCTCTTTGAAATACAAAACGTCCTCCGCGGGTGACAAAGAAATTCAATAATCCTTTGTGGCGAGATTCTTTTATTTTTCTGTACATGAAATAAAAAGAATCAAGTTTTTGAAATTCCTTATTATAGAAATTTTCTAAATCATAAGTTATTGATTTAATTTTTTCGACTGTTTCTCTGCTTGTTAAAGGTTCTTCTCCAATATTGGGAAATTCATCGACATCATCCGCAAAATTATCTTCAACCCACTTATTTTTTTCTTCAAGCGAAACAATATCTTCTATCATTTGTGATTTGTGTTGATGAATCATTTTTTGTAAATAATTCGAAAGCCCTTGTTGATAAAAGTCAATTTCTGATAAATTTTTAAAATGGTATGGCGTGTATTGATAGGTTGTAAAAGATATATCGGGAAAGTCTCCTTTTTTAGTTTTATTTGCAATGATAACGCCATCTTCGTCTTGAGCTGCTCTTAAGATAAATAAACGTTGCAGATTTTGTGTGTCTGCATATAAATTCGATTTGTATTCATCTTGACTGTTTGTTTCACCATGAGTTAAAGCGTTTTGGATTTGAATAAGGGGAGTAATGCTTTCAAAAGGTCTTTTTTTACAGCTTTCTAAAATAGAACCAATAAAAGCCAGATTATTCGTTTGGACCATACATTCCCAAATATTTTGTTTGTTTTCAGATTCGTATATGTCGAATAAATCTTGAGATAGCATTAAAAACTTAAAAGTTTGAACGTCTTGCTTTTCGATAGCAGGTTGGATATGTTTGATAAAACGTTCTGGGTGAGATGTTAATGTTATTTTTGCTTGAAATGTATCAAAATCTTGTTTTTGAATCGCTTGAGTTAATTCTTCATAAGTGTAATCATTTTCATCAATACGCATTTTCCTTCTCCTTTCCCTATATTATAACCTAAAAATAAAATTTCGTCAATTATTTTCTTTTTTTATTTTTATCTATAAATTATTTGTTAATTTTTTTGTTTCATGATAACTTTGTTCGCATTAGGAAAGTGAAATGTTAAAAAAAGTTTTGTTTTTATTGTTTTTTCTTCTTTCGGTAAGTCCTGTTTTTGCAGTCACTTCTACGCTGGTTGCAGACGTTCAAAGTGGTTATGTATTACAGGCAAAAAACGCAGATAGAAAACAGTATCCCGCTTCTTTAACAAAAGTAATGACGCTTTATATTACCTTCGACGCACTGGAAAAAGGTGTGATTAGTATGGATGATTTACTACCAGTATCGAAACATGCCGCTGCACAGCCAAAGTCAAAATTGGGCTTAAAAGAAGGCAGTGTTATTTCAGTTAAAGATGCTATTTTGGCGCTGATTGTTAAGTCAGCAAACGATGCGGCCGTTGTTTTGGCTGAAGGGTTAGCTCCTTCGGAAGAAGAATTTGCTGTGATGATGACGCGTTTTGCAAAAGACTTGGGCTTGACACATACTGTTTTTAAAAATGCGTCAGGTTTGCATCATCCTGACCAAGTTTCTTCTGCAAAAGATATGGCTGTTTTAACCATTGCTATGATAAATCATTTCCCTCAATACTACCCACTGTTTTCGACAAAATCATTTTCTTATAATGGGACAACGTATTATTCACATAATTCGATACTTTTGTATTATAATGGGGCTCAAGGTTTTAAAACGGGATTTATTGCAGCTGTCGGTTATAATGTTATTTCAACTGCAAAAAGAAATGGACGGACCTTGGTTGGAGTCGTGATTGGAGAAAATACAGCGGCAAAACGGGACAGAAAAATGCGTGATTTGTTGGACAGTGCGTTTGCTAAAGCCAAGAAAAAGGAAGTTGAATTGGCAAAATTAGGCGAAAATCCGTTTTTGAAAAAAGTGTTTATTTCTAAAGCACATAGAGATATTTATGATCCTGTGTTGCTTAAAAGTGTCGCGCAGACAAGAGCTAAAGTTTCAGAGTTAACAGCAACAGGAAACCAAGTTTTATTAGCCTCGATACCTCTGTCTAGTTATGAAGATGATACGATTTCGATAGAACAAGGGGATTATGCTGCCGCAGAATGGAGTATTCAAATAGGCGCATTTGCATCAAAGGAAAAGGCTGAAAAACAAGCGTTAACAGCGCAAGATATTTTAAATATCAAAACAACAGCAGTAGAATTACCTGAAATAAATCATTTATTCAGGTCCAGATTGTCTGGTTTTGAAACAAAGGATGATGCAAAGAAAGCTTGCGATATTTTATCTAATAAATCTGTTCCTTGTTTTGTTATCGCTCCTGTTGTATCTTTGTTTTAGATGAAAAAAGACTTTAAATTTAATTGAAACTGTGCTATATGTCTAAAATGGCAAAGGGGTTATTATGAAAAAAGTATTATTTGTTATTTCTTTAAGTTTTTTTGTTTTCGCTTGTTCTCATCAGGAAAATATCGCAGAAAAAACAGTAGAAACATTATACAATGACGCGATGGATGAGATTGAAGCAGATAATTTGCCCAAGGCCATTAAATTATTTGATGAAGTTGAACGGCAACATCCTTATTCTGTTTGGGCTTCAAAAGCTCAAATAATGGGGGCTTATTTGTACTATAGGCAAGCCAAGTATAACGATGCTATTTTGGTGATTAACCGTTTTTTAAGTTTGCATCCAGGAAATAAATATGCTCCTTATGCTTATTATTTGAAAGGAATGTGTTTTTACGAACAAATTACAGATACGAATCGTTCACAAGAAACCACTAATCAAGCTTTTGATACATTTAACAGGTTGGCTGTTTTGTACCCGAATACAGATTATGCAAAGGATGCTCTTTCAAAAATAAGATTAACCATTAACCATATGGCAGGCAAAGAAATGGCAGTAGGCCGTTATTATTTACAACAAAAAAAATATGGGGCTGCATTAAACAGATTTGCCGATGTTGTTCGTAATTATGCAAATACAGAGCAAGTAGAAGAAGCTTTGTATCGCTTGACTGAAACATATTTGATTTTAGGGCTGACAGATGAAGCAAAGCGTGCAGCAGCCGTTTTAGGATATAATTACCCTGAAAGTCAGTGGTATAAGAAAGCTTATAATTTGATGACGACGGACAAAAAGAAAGATAGTTAAAAATGTTGCAGTCTATATCAATTCATAATGTCGTTTTGATTGATAAATTAGCTTTAAGCTTTGATAAGTCTTTAAGTGTTTTTACTGGCGAAACGGGGGCAGGTAAATCGATTCTGTTAGATGCTTTATCCTTTGTTTTAGGCGCAAGGGCTGATACAGGACTTGTTCGCCATGGGCAAGAAAATTTATCTGTGACAGCTGAATTTTCTATATCTGAACAGCATAAAGCATATGCTTTGTTGCAAGAAAATGAATTAGATACTGATACAACTTTGATTTTAAGACGTTCTTTGACAAAAGATGGAAAGAGTAAGGCTTTTATTAATGATGTTCCTGTCAGTGCAAATTTATTGCGCCAATTTGGGGATACATTAGTCGAAATACATGGGCAGTTTGCAACACATAGTTTGCTTAATTCAGCAACTCATTTAGGCGTTTTGGATAAATATGGCCAGTTAGAATGTTTTGTTGATGAATGTAAAAAATGCTATCAGATTTGGAAACAAGCTCAAAAAAACGTTCAAGATGCATTGGAAATTTTACAAAAAGCAAAGTTGGATGAAGATTTTTTAATGCATGCTGTTAAAGAATTGCGTGCGTTTAATCCTGTACAAGGAGAAGAAGAAGCCTTATCAGAAAAAAGAATTTCGTTAATGAATGCAGAAAAAATTACAGAAAGTTTAAATAATGCTTATCAAATTTTATCAACAGGTACGAATGCAAGTTTGCAAACCCAAATAACAACAGCGATTCGTCAACTTGAAAAAGCCTCTCGTTTTATGGAAGGGCGATTTGATAGTGTTTTGGCAAGATTGGATATCGCTTCAGAAGAATTGGCTCAAGCAAGTGATGAATTGGAAAATATAGCTTCTTCTTTTGAAGATCCCGCTGGCGAGTTAGAAAAAGTCGATGAACGCTTTTTTGCACTTAAGGATTTAGCACGTAAATATCAGGTAGATTGTGATGATTTGCCTAAAACATTATTGGATTTTGAAGAAAAATTGTCTCTGATTGGTAATGGGGAAGAAGAACTTTTATCTTTAAGACAAAAAGAAGAACAAGCTCGATTAGATTTTATAAAAATTGCAACACAATTAAGTCAAAAACGTCATGAAGTTGCAAAAAAATTGGATGAAGCTGTTTGTTTAGAACTACCTGCTTTGAAATTGGAAAAAGCAAAATTTATAACTCAAGTCGATGATTTAACAGAAGAAAATTATACATCCAATGGGATGAATAATGTTGTCTTTTGTATTTCGACAAATGGTTCGGCTACTCCTGCACCTTTAAATAAGATTGCTTCTGGGGGTGAATTGGCTCGTTTTATGCTGGCTTTGAAAGTTAATTTAGCAGGATTGGAGGATATTCCAACATTGGTTTTTGATGAAGTTGACAGTGGTATCGGGGGGGCAACTGCATCAGCTGTCGGGGAACGATTGGCTCGGTTAGCAAAAGAAAAGCAAGTTTTGGTTGTGACGCATTCGCCACAGGTTGCCGCGTTTGCTTCGACTCATATGAAAGTAGAAAAATTTAACGATAAAGACGCAGTGTTGACAACAGTTACAGCTTTACAAGAAACGGAAAGATTGGAAGAAATCGCACGAATGCTTTCAGGCGCTCAAGTGACAGAGGCAGCTCGAATTGCCGCACGAACTTTGTGGGAGAAATCATGCTTTTAAGAGATATTTTGCCAGAAAATTTAACCGAAGAACAGGCGTTGCAAGAATTGCAAGATTTGGCTGCTGAATTATCAAAGTTGGATAAAGCATATTATCAAGATGATGCACCGCTATTGGATGACTGGCAATATGACGCCTTAAAAAAAAGAAATGAAGAAATTGAAAATCGTTTTCCTTTATTGGTTTTGTTAAATTCACCATCCAAAAAGGTAGGGGCTTTAGCTTCGGAAACTTTTTCGAAAATAACACATAAAGAAGCAATGCTTTCGCTTTCAAACATCTTTGAAGAAAGTGATATTATTGATTTTACGGACAGGATTCGTCGTTTTTTAAATTTATCATCAAATGAAGCATTAGATTTTATTGCTGAACCTAAAATAGACGGATTATCTTTTTCAATTCTTTATGAAAATGGTCGTTTCGTTAAAGCAGCTACTCGAGGAGATGGGTCAGTTGGCGAAGATATAACTCAAAATATCTTAACTATTCCAGATATTCCTCGTGTATTGTTGGGTAATAAGGTGCCGAAAATCATAGAAATTCGGGGTGAAGTTTATATGAAAAAAGATGATTTCTTTGCCTTAAATGAAGAACAAATACGTTTAAATAAAAAGGTTTTTGCAAATCCAAGAAATGCTGCAGCAGGATCTTTGCGCCAACTGGATCCGTCTATTACGCAACAACGGAATTTAAGTTTATTTGCCTATACGGTTGGTTATGTCGATGAACCAACTTGGCAGACGCAAGAAGAATTATTGAATTTATTTAAAAGTTGGGGGTTCCCTGTTTCTAAAGAAATTAAGCTATGCAGATGTGATGAAGATTTAGTTTCTTATTATCGTTATTTACAAGAAATTCGTTCAGATTTACCATATGATATCGATGGGGTTGTTTACAAGGTAAATAGAACAGATTATCAAAAAAGATTGGGCTTTATTGCCAGAGCACCACGTTGGGCTATTGCTCATAAATTTCCACCGACACAGGCTCAGACTCGGTTAAAAGACATTCGTATTCAGGTTGGACGAACTGGCGTTTTAACACCTGTTGCTGATTTGCAAGCCGTTAATGTTGGTGGCGTGATGGTTTCGCATGCAACCTTACATAACGAAGATGAAATTAAGCGTAAGGATATTCGAATCGGTGATATGGTCATTGTACAAAGAGCTGGGGACGTTATACCTCAAATAGTTGAAGTTTTAAAAGAAAAAAGGAACAAAGATACGGAGATTCAAGAGTTCGTTTTTCCTACTGTTTGTCCTGTTTGCAAGGCGCCAGTTATTCGGGATGAAGATGAAGTAGCGCTTTATTGTTCTGGTGGCTTAAATTGTCCAGCTCAAGCATTAGGTCGCTTAAAGCATTTTGTTTCAAAAGATGCTTTCGATATAGAAGGGTTGGGCAATAAAAATATGGAATTATTCTTTGATTTTGGTTGGATACGAACCCCTGTTGATATTTTCTTATTAGAAGAAAAGTATGCAAAACAGCTAGAATTGATGGACGGTTGGGGTAAAAAATCTGTGGAAAATTTATGCGCTGCAATTAATAAAAAAAGAAAAATTTCATTGGATAAATTTATTTTTTCCCTAGGTATTCGAGGGATAGGGATTGCTACAGCTCGTTTGTTAGCTTTACATTATCATTCTTTTGATAACTTAAAAGGACAGTTATTGTCTTTATTTGGTAAAGAAGATTTAATGCAAATTGATGGTATTGGTTCTGTTATGGCAGATGATTTAATCGCTTTTTTTACAGATATAAAGAATATGGATATGCTGGATTTCCTTTTAAAGCAAATAGAGGTTGATAATTTTGAAAACAATCAAAAACAAACAGCGCTTACTGGAAAGGTCATAGTTTTTACAGGGACCTTATCTCAAATGACCAGAGATGAAGCAAAAGCGATGGCAATTTCTGCCGGTGCAAAAGTTTCTGCCAGTGTATCGTCTAAAACAGATTTTGTTGTTTTGGGAGAAAACGCAGGTTCTAAAGCAAAAAATGCTTTAAATTTAGGGATTAAAACGATTGATGAAAAAGAATTTAAACAAATGCTTGAAATTATCTAAAAGTTTGCTAGACTAGATAAAAAAGCAAGGGGAATAAAAATGAACGATGAAAAAAATAATGGTCAAATGAATAGTGTTTCTGATTATGCAGGACCTCCTAAATCTCGCGCTTTTCAGAATAATCTTGATCAAAATGTTCGTGTTTCTGATATTCAGGGCGCACCATCCCCGTCTCCGATGCCTCCAAAAGTTTCGCAAGATGTTCAGATTAATGAGGATGATATTTTAGAAAAGCAAGATTCTGTTTCCACTGTTCAGGGTGATGAGGCTTTGCTTAAAATGATTATGCAAAGCGAAAAGGTGGAAGAAGATAAAAATAAATCAAAAAAGAAAAAGAAAAAAGATATCAAATTAGAATTAAATCAAATAGACATCTTAAAAGAATTTCGAAACATTAAAAAGAAGTTTGCTATTTTTGTTCATCAAAACAAAGAAACTTTTTCGTTTTTAAATACCATTTGGAAAGTATTAAAAGTGGTATTTTATTCGATTGGTATCGGTTTTTTTGCAACTTGCTTTTTCATTTATTTTTCTTTCGAACCATTGCTTCGTTCTTATTTGGATAAAAGGGGGTTGGATTCCATAACTTTTGATATTGTTGAATATTCTTTGTCTGAAATAACGTTGAAAAATGTTAAAGAAAAGAATGGTTTATTTGATATTAAAAAAGTTAAATTGGAGTATTCGTTTGCAGATTTATTAAGTCGAAAGATACCTTTTATTGAAATCGATTCCATGAATCTCCGTATTAACGAGGGGAAACAAGCAACAAATACAACGCAAGCATTGATAAAAACTTTTTGGAAACTTGGCGTTTTTGATGAAAACGCGCTATTTTCGATAAATTCGATTCGTTTAGAAAATTCAAAACTTTATGTTGGAAATAAAGAATATCAGCTACCAGTTGATTTTTCTGGTATTGGAAGTTTAGCAACCAAACGTCAGATTGTTTTTCCTATTTTTTTACAAAATGACCATATTTATTTAAAAGCAAACGTCAACTTAGCTTTTTTGGACGGAGCAGTTCAGTGGTCTTTAGATGTCGTTGAAGGCAGTTTAAACATTCCAGGATTGGGGAAACAGACTATCACGGGTGCTTTTGGTCTTACAGTAAAAAACACTCACGTGACAGAAGTCTCTTTTAAAGGTGTTTTGGCTGATGAGGATTATAAAAAGGATGTGGATCTCTTAATAACTCCAGCAACAAATAAAAACGAGTATACGATTAAATTAGAACTGTTTGTTCCTAAAGGTAAAACCACTGAAACTTATTCAATAAGTTTTCCAGATGTTTCATTTTCTAAAGATTTGATTGGGTTTGAAACGGATTCGTCGTTGTATGTCAAATTATCGAATCTTCGTTATGGTAATTTTGGGGCTACAGAAATACAATTTTTCCCGAATGGAAATTTAAAATGTTCTATCGCTGAAGGTTGTTCTTATCAGGTTTCGCAAAGAACAAAGTTTTCTATTGTTTTACCAAAGTATTCTTATCAAGATACGGATTATTCTGTGTTTCTTCCAGTCGAGGTTACAATGGAACCTCAAAAAAATGCTGTCATTTCATTTAAAGATGGTCGGTTGGATATAGCTGTTTCTTTCGGTCAAAGCTCTTTTAAGATTCGAAAAAAAGTTGCAGGTTCTTCTTCTGAAGATGTATTGTTTTCATTTTCTGATTTTAATATAAAATCGTTTATTGATTTTGAAAAAAAGACAAATCAATTTATGATAGTTGGAAATATAAACCAACTAAAGGATAGTAATTTTGAATTGAAAAATACGCACATTCAAATGGAAGTGTTGCCCAATGGAACCAGCTTACTTGTAAAAGCAAAGCATGCACAGTTATTTTATTCAAATTTGTTTAAACCTGTCGTAGCTTTGGATTTACTCATCGATTCTAACAATTATTTTGATGCCGTTATTGAAAGTAAAGATAAACAAATTTCTGCTTTGGTTAATGGATATTATAGACCTTATACATCTGAAGTTTCTATGGCTATTCAAACGCAAAGACCAATTATTTTTACGTCCAAATCGTTAACGCCTTATCAAATTTCTTCCCTTTTTAGTGAAGATTTGAAAAATGTACGGGGCGCTATGAGCTTAAAAGGTGAAGTCCATTATAAGGGAAATCGTTCTGTTTCTGGACCATTAAAAGTGAAGTTCGATAATGTTTCATTTATGTTTGGAAATAACGAAGTTAAGGATTTGAACGCTGTTTTGAATCTTTCTCAACTGGTACCATTTGGTTCTATTGGAGCTCAAAACATTTCTGTCAGACGACTAAAAAACACATTGCCTTTCGAAAATATCCATGCTCAACTTCTTTTTGATGCAGGCCGTAAGCAATTTAATGTTTCTGCTTTAAATGCTGTTGTTGCAGGGTATCCTTTATCGATAGAACCAATGTGGTATAACTATAATGCCCCTATTTACAATTTTTCATTAAAGGGAAAGACTGTACCAGTTCAAAGTATCTTAAATAAAACAAATTTAAAAAATTTACAAGTGACTGGAAATGGAAATGTTTCGATTTCTGCTCAATTAGAAGGTAAAAATTTCTTGTTAAGGAATTGCGAATTGTCCATTCCTAATGAAGGGCATATTGCTTATACACCAGAAGTTTATCCAAATCCTTTCTTGGAAAATTTAAAGGACTTGGGCTTTAAAAAATTATCTGTTTATTTGACTGAACAAGACGATAAGTTGGATTTAATTTTTTCCAGCGATAATAAATCAAATAAATTAAGAAAAAAAACCAATTTTAGATTTACAATTAAAGAACCTTTGAGCAAGTTTATCCGTTCTTCTGTCTTTAAAATACCAGATATTGTCAAAGATGAAAAGGACGCCTTTTAATGTTTAATTTTCTTTTTGGTGTTGGTATTTTAACGCTTGTTGTTGGTGCTTTATTTTTTAGAACGTATTGTGTTTTTATTTTACCTTTGCTGACATTTGGTTTTATTTTTTATGCAAACCATCAAAAAACAGCGTTAATTTTATCGAAAATAAAATTTTTGTTGGGAAAGATAGTATTGCTTTTTTCATTTTGGGGATGCGTCGCTTTGATTTTGAAGAAAGTGTTAGCTTCTTTTCCGTGTGAAAGTTGTTTCCGTTCTTATTCGAATCGAATGATAGAGCCTGTATTTGATGTTGGGATTAGCATGAATAATTTTAAAATTATTTATCAAACGTATCCCAGATTAATAGTTTTGTTTGGCTTGTTTCTTTTGTGGTTATTCGTTTTTGCTGTTTTTTGCAGAAGAGGGCAAAAATGTTAGATTCTGTATTTTATGTTCAAACATTGTTTTGTTTTATTTTTATGGCTCTGGCTTCATACGCTGTCTTTTTTGCACGGACATTTAAAATACTTGTTGTGGCAAGTGCTTTAACGTTGTTAGCGATTACATTTCAATTTTTATTTTTTGATATTTTTCGATTTTCGGTATCTGGTCGCGTCGTTGTATTTTTTTTATGGTTTTTCTTTTTATTTGAAATCGTTCTTTTTAACTTTTTTATAAATACAAAAATAAAAAAAACACTGTTAATTTATCCATTGGCTTTTTTGGCATTTATTACTATGGCTATTTCTGTGGATTTATTAACGTTTTTATTTGGTTTCGTTTTGTTTTCGCTATCATTTGTCGGGCTGTTTTCCTTTCGAGGAAGGGACAAAAGAGAATTATTGGCTACAGAAAAAAATTTTTTGATATCGTTTTTGACTTTTGTTTATGGAATGCTTCTGCTGTATGTTAGAGAAGCAACGCTTCAGACAAAAGATTTATATTTGAAGTTGAAAATGTCTTTAAATTCGGAAAATTATGATGAGTTAATTATTTTGGGTTTTAGTTTTTTTCTTTTATCTGTTTTAATTGAATTATATGCCATTTTCCCATTATTAGGAAAAAAAAGATGAATGTTTTTACCATAAAAGAAATACAAACTTGTACAAGTACAAATGATGAAGCAAAACATCAACCATTTTATTCGGTTATTTTAGCTGAAGAACAAACTAATGGGCGAGGACGCAATGGACGAACTTGGGTTTCTGGTAAGGGAAATTTGATGGCAAGTATTGTGTTGCCCAAGCCTGAAAGTGCGTATATTTATTCTTTTTTAATCAGCTTGGCTATAGCGCAAAGCATCGCATTTTTATCTCCTAGAATAAAGTGGCCAAATGATATTTTGGTCAACGGTAAAAAAATAGCAGGTATTTTATTAGAAGTTTATGATGATAAACTGATTATTGGATTTGGCGTAAATATCCAAGAGCATCCTGTGGATACATTGCTTTATGAAGCAACTGATTTAAAAGAACATGGCCGAGCCGTTGAAAAAGAAAAATTGCTTCAAGATATTTTACAGAATTTTCAATTTATGCTAGAATTGTACCAAAAAAAAGGATTTCAGCAAATTCGTTTGGAATGGTTGCAGTTTGCAATGGGCGTGGGTAAAAGAATTTCGGTTAAATTGCTTAATTCTTCGATAGAGGGCGTTTTTGACGGTATAAATGAAGATGGCATTTTGATTTTAACAGATGATAATGGAAAAAAACAGCAAATTACAGCTGGTGATGTGTTTATGATTTAAAAGGATGGTTTTTATGGCAGAGGCGATGACAGAAAATGCAGAAGTGATTATTCCAAAAGATTCTTTAGTTTTTATTCCATTGGGTGGCGCAACAGGAGTTGGAATGAATTTCTTTTTATATGGTTATAAAGGAAAGTGGCTTGTTGTTGATTGTGGAATGGGCTTTTCGGATGATCACTTTCCAGGTGTCGATTTATTATTGCCAGACCCTAGCTTTATTGCAAAACATAAAAAAGATATTGTCGGTTTAGTTATTACGCATGGTCACGAGGATCATATCGGTGCTATACCTTATTTATGGCAAGATTTGCAGTGTCCAATTTATGCAACGGCTTTTACGGCAGAATTGATAGAAGATAAATTGATGGAGTTTGATTTGTTGCGTCGAGCAGAGATTGTTGTTGTAGAAAAATCTTCGACAATAGATTTATCTCCGTTTGAAGTTGAATTTATTTCTATAAATCATTCTATTCCAGAGCCCAATATGTTGGCTATTCGTACTCCAGAAGGAGTCGTTGTTCATTCTGGCGATTGGAAGTTTGAACAAGATATGTTATCAAATCCCGATATGGATATAGAACCTTTAAAAAAATTAGGGAAAAATGGTGTTTTGGCTTTAGTTTCAGATTCAACAAACATATTTGTTGATAAGCAAGAAGAAACAGAACAAGATGTTGCCCAAAGTTTAAAAGAAATTTTTTCCAGACAAAAGGGTCGTATTTTTATTACGTGTTTTGCATCGAATGTGACGCGTATGCACAGTATATATGATGCAGCCAAAGCAAATGGACGTTATGTTTGTTTGTTGGGGCGTTCTTTATGGCGAATGGATGATGCTGCTCGGGCGACAGGGTATTTAAAAGATGTTCCACCTTTTTTGACAGAAGAAAAAGCAGAAACGATTGATGATGATAAAATTGTATATATTTGTACAGGTTCGCAAGGAGAGCCGTATTCTGCTTTGTCAAAAATGGCGTCGTTAAAATCAGGAAGTTCTATCCATTTAAATCAAGATGATGTTGTTATTTTTTCTTCACGTGTTATTCCTGGAAATGAACAAGCTATAGCTGGTTTACAAAGGCGTTTAATGGCGACGAGTTGTCAGATTATTACAGATAAGGATGCTTTGGTTCATGTTTCTGGTCACCCAGCAAAAGAAGATGTTAAAAAATTGCATCAAATTTTAAAACCACAAATTGTTATTCCTGTGCATGGGGAAGCCTTACAGTTAATAGAACAAAAAAAGCTTGCGCTTGAGTGGGGGGCAAAAGCAGCCATCAACATTGAAGAGGGTGATGTTTTAGAGTTAAATGATGGAGAACCAGAAATTTTAGGAGAAGTTGAGGTCGGTTGTTTAGCTGTCGATGGTAAAAAAATTATATCTATAGGTGCAAATGTTATTAAAAAACGTCGTCAAATGGTCGATGCAGGGTCGGTTGTTGCAACCGTCGTTGTTGATAAAAAAGGAAATATATTGGGGCAGCCACAGCTGACATCTTTTGGTTTGTTGACTGAAGAAGACGGATTGCAGGATGATTTGTTTTCTGAAATTTTTACCACTGTTGACGCTTTAGAAGAAGAAAAGAAAAAAGATGATTCTCTTTTAAAAGAAGAAATCCGATTAACAGTTCGTCACTTTATAACAGAGCATTTTGGAAAAAAGCCTTTATTAGAAATACATTTGATTCGAATTTAACAATCTGATTCATCTTTTTTTAATAAATAAACATTTATAATGTAAAGCATGATACGTGTTTTTGCTAGATGTTTGATTGCGTTTTTGCTGCTATTTTTTTTGAATGGCTGTGGTGTTAGTTCTGCCTCTTTTCTAGCGTCTTTGAAACCCAAAGAACATACGGTTAGAGCAAAAGAAACTGTTTTTTCTCTTTCCAGAAAATATAAAGTTCCAACTCGAACGATTATCGAAGCTAATGATTTAACGGCTCCTTATTTCTTGAAAAAAGGGCAGGTTATTAAGATTCCACTTGCTCAAGTTCACACTGTTAAAAAGGGGGAAACACTTTATGGTATTGCCAAAGTTTACGGTGTGGATTTTTCTAGTTTGGCACGTCAAAATAAAATAAAATCTCCTTGGACGTTATCTGTTGGTCAGCATTTGTATTTGCCTGCGACACTTACAAGGGCATCTGATAATCAAGAAGAAAAGAAAAAAGCCGTTTCATTGTCTGTAGCCAACGCTACTGGGGCTCGTCCGAAAGATGCAAGTTCTAAACCAAAATATGCAAAGATAAATATTCCGTCTGCCCCTAGTCCTTCAGGACAGTTTATGTGGCCCGTCAACGGTTCTGTTATTTCTGGTTTCGGAATTGGAAAAAATGGTAAGCGTAATGACGGGATAAATATCGCATCAACAAAGGGAACGCAAATAAAAGCAGCAGAAAATGGTGTCGTTGCATACGTTGGAGATGAATTAAAAGGGTTCGGTAATTTGCTTTTATTAAAGCATAAAGATGGCTGGATAACGGCTTATGCACACGCTGACAGTTTTTCTGTAAAAAAAGGAGAGACTGTAAAAAAAGGAGAAGTTATTGGGGTTGTTGGTTCTTCTGGGAATGTAAAAACACCACAGTTGCATTTTGAAATAAGAAAGGGAACAAAAGCATCAAATCCAATGAATTATTTAAAAAGTTAAAAATAAACTAGACTAAAAGAAAAAATGTGATACAATGTAAAAAAATAACGGAAAGGACCAGAAATATGAATAAAAAATTTATTATCGGATTATTGTGTTCTACTTTGATATCTTCTGTCGCTTTTGCAGGGTTGGAAGATGGGATTAAGGCTTTTGAACAAAAAAAATATGATAAAGCTTTTGAAGAGTTTTCATATTTAGCTGATGAAAATAATAATATCGCGGCATATCATTTGGGGTTGATGTATGAAAATGGTTTGGGCGTAGAACCGTCTTTATCGACTGCTGCTGAATTTTATTTAAAAGCATATAATGCTGGCAATACGTTGGCTGCGTCTAAATTGGGTCGTTTTTTAATCGAAGGAAAAGAAATCGATAAAAATGTTGAAGATGGAATGATGTTGTTGAAAACAGCTGGTCGTTCTGGGGATAAAGAAGCTTTATTTACTTTGGGCGAACTTTATAATAATGGAGAATTTTTAGATAAAGATTACGTTATTGCTGGTGCATATTTTAAATTGGCTGCATTACAAGGTTTCGCACCTGCTCAACATCAATTAGCTTTGTTGTTTCTATTTGGTCGAGGTATGCCTCAAGATTATTCTTTGGCAATGCGTTGGTTGGGACGTTCGGCATCTCAAGGTTATGTTCCAGCGCAAAAGGACATCGCTGACTTACTATCTACGAATCCCAGAATGTTAAATGTGGTTGAAGCTTATGCTTGGTACAGTATTATGGCTGCTTATAATACAGATGAAACAGGACTTTGGGCTGCAGAAAAGCGAGACGCTTTGGCAGGTCGAATTAAGGATACAAAAAATTTGATTATAGCGCAACAATTAGCGCGTGAATGGCGTCCAACTCCTGCAGTAAATACCGTTCCTGAAATTGAATTATCCGAAGCGCTTCCAATAATTCCAGGCTTCAATGATGCAGATACTTTGCGCGAATTAAAGGAACAAAATGCAATCGTGTTAGCAGATGGTTCAGCTTATGGGATTATGGCAGATGATGTTGAACAAGCATTGATTAAGAATGATACTCAAAAGTTGGAAGATATAATCAATGATTGGGGTAAAAATGGACGTCCAGATGCGTTTACATATTGGGGGAAAATCGTGGAACAGCGTTTGCAAAATCCAGAAGTTGCTTTAACTTGGTACACACGCGCAGCAGAAGGCGGTGATGCAGAAGGTGCTTTTTATGTTGCAAAAGCTTATTGTGAAGGAAAGTTAAAAGACGTAAACCCTGTTGAATGTTATAAATGGCTGCAAATAGCAAAATCAAAAGCTGAAGATCCTTTGTTAACGTTGATTGAACAAACGATGCTTGTTGTTGAAGCTCAAATTCAACCAGAGGAAAAAGAAGTAGCATTAAAAGCAGCAGAAACATTTTCTTCGACAAAGAAAAAAGAAAAGAAAAGTTTTAAATTGTTTTAATGCTTTTACTACAAAAAAACGCTCTAAAAAGAGCGTTTTTTTATTTCTTTAAAAACAAATTGCAATGACAATGTCCCATTTGTTCAACTTCGTTTACGTGTTCTTTACAGGGACAGAAACCACGAGACATATCGCAAGGACATTTTCCTTCACAGACAGTCAAACAACGATTGATGATTTTTTCTGCATAAGGGGATAATTCGTATCCTTTTGCTGTTGCATATAACTCTATAACATGTTTAAAGTGTTCTTTTTCCATTTTTTTCCCTTTCTGTTTAAATACGAATAGGCAGAGTATAAGATATTTTATTTAAAGGGGCAAGTTTTTTATTGAGTTTTTGTAAAAAGAATTTAAAATTACTTAAAGAGGATAAAATGAATTTAATGATTCTAGCCATAGGAAAAATGAAAAAAAACTCTCCAGAACAGAGTTTAGTGGATTTTTATGTTCGCAATTCCCTGTGGCCAATAAAAATCATTGAGTTGGAAGAAAAACGTTCTTTGGCTGGGGATGCATTAAAAGATGCAGAAAGTAATTTACTTTTAAAGCATGTTCCCCCTGCTGCAAAAATTGTTGTTTTGGATGAGCGTGGAAAAAATGTTTCATCAACTGATTTTTCTGAACAGCTAGTTCGTTGGCAAGATGATGGTTGTCGTGATGTGGTGTTTTTAATTGGTGGTGCTGATGGACATGCGTCTTTTTTGCGACAGAAAGCTGATTTATTGTTGAGCTTTGGAAAAATGACATTACCACATATGCTAATGCGCGTTGTTTTATGTGAACAACTTTATCGAGCTTATACTATTTCTATTGGGCATCCATACCATAAAATTTAAAAGAAAACTTTATTCTTTTGTTTTTCCTTCTGTGAAATACCAGCTTTTATCAGCTTGGTTTCTTGGGAATATTTTATCCCATTGACTTATTTTTAATGTTTTTCCAATAGTCGCTTCATTAAAAATATGTAAAAATTCGCTATCGTTTAGACGGTTTAATGACAGCATTGCTTCTGCTGTTTCTGGGTTTTTGTCTGTGTCGAAGTAAAGGAATGCTGTATATACTGTTGCAATAGATGTCTTTTCAACATTTATCAATAATGCATCCTTATCTGAATGTTCTTCGATTTGTTTTTTTTGAACTTTGCATCCCGACAATGCTAACATTCCTGCAATTAATAATAAATTTAATTTTTTAGACATTATACTACCTTCCTTATGAAACAAAAACATAAGAAGTATATACTAAAAATAAGGAAAAGTCAAATTTTTATTGAACTTCTCTGTTTTTATTTTTGATACGTTCAATTTCTGCTTTAATTTTTTCTATTTCTTTATCGCCGATTTCTGACATGATTTCTTGTGCTTTAGGGATAACATCTTCAACAGAATCTACAAAACCAACATAGTCTAATCTGTCTTTGTTTACGCAACCGTTTTTATACATGACAGTAAGCATTTCTTTTAAAGGATCCCAAAAACCATTTAAATTGACAAAAATCAACGGTTTTTTCATAATTTGTCTGGTTTGAATTGTGACAGAAAATTCTGCAAATTCATCAATTGTTCCCCATCCCCCAGGCAATACTGTGATAATGTCGCCATCTTTAAACATCATAAATTTCCGAACAAATAAGTCTGGAACAATCATAATTTCACCAGGCTTGAATAAAGTTGGATCTTCACATTGTAATTCTAATAATTCCTTTGTTGTAATGCCTTCAATGGCTGCATTTTTAGACAAAGCACCTCTGAATACCTGTCCCATCATGCCATTGTCCCCAATTCCAAAAATGAGTTTCATCTTTTCATCGCCAATAATTTCTCCCAAACGAAAAGCTGCAGGGAATAAATCAGGGTTAATTCCTTTAGATGCACCACAAAAAACAGTCATAGATTTAAATTCAAATTCCATAGTATTTTCCTTTCATAAAATGAAGTTTATATAAAAAAACTTAATCTTTTATTAAGATAATCGTATTATTTTGATAAAAAGAAAGGATAAAAAAATGGCAGATATTTCGAAATACGTTATTAATTATACGCAACTGGCAAAAAACGGGAAACTAACTAATCTGGTTGGAAGAAATCAGGAAATTGGGCGATTGACTCATATTTTGCTTCGTAAGAATAATAATAATCCATTAATCGTTGGTCCTTCAGGCGTGGGTAAAACAGCATTGATTGAAGGCTTAGCTAGTTTCATGATTTCTCCTCAAGCGCCAGAAGTTTTTAAGGATATAGCGGTAATTGGCATAGATGTATCTACAATCATGTTGGATACGAAATCTGATGAAGAGTATGCTTTAATTTTAAAGGAAATTTATGAAGATATTTATGCTTCAAACGGCAAGAAAATTTTATATGCAAAAGATGTCAGTTTGGTTGTACGTACAGATATAAATCCAGAAAATGTTGAACCTGCAAAATTTCTGAAGTTAAAAATTTTGGAAGGGAGTGTCACTTGTATTTTGGAAGCTGACCCAGTTAGTTATCGAGCCTATGTAGAAAAAGATATAGCTTTATTGGGTAAATTTCAAACAATGTTTTTGGAAGAACCAACTGTGGAGGAGGCGATTCAAATTGTTTCTGAACAAAAAAAACAGTTTGAAGAACACTATGGCGTCGTTATTCCTGAAGAGGTTGTTAAAACTGCAGTAGCATTGTCTCATCGTTATATTAAGCAACGTCAATTACCTGAAAAAGCAATAGATTTGTTGGACGATGCTGCTAGCTTGGTTTTAATAGATAAGCTTCAAGATAAAACTGTGACAACGGAACATGCTATGCGTACGGTATCTGCTTGGACAGGGATTCCTTTGGAAAAAGTTGATATAGAAGACCAAAAAAGATTGGCGTTAGCCGAAGAATTTTTACATTCTCGCGTTATTGGTCAGGATGAAGCTGTTAAAGTGGTTTCAGATTCGCTTCGTCGTTCTCGTTCTGGTTTGCAGGACCCGAATCGCCCAATAGGTTCATTTCTTTTTATTGGTACAACGGGTATCGGTAAAACAGAATTGGCTAAATCATTGGCTGAATTTATGTTTGACGATGAAACGAATTTATTGCGTTTGGATATGTCAGAATACATGGAAAAAAACTCCGTTACACGTTTAATTGGACCACCTCCAGGTACTCCTGGTTTTGAATTGGGGGGATTATTGACAGAAGGGGTTCGTTTAAAGCCATTCCAAGTTGTTTTGTTTGACGAAATTGAAAAAGCGCACCCAGATATTTTAACTTTGTTATTGCAGGTTTTGGATGAAGGTCGCTTGACGGACAGTAAGGGCGTTCATGTGGATTTTAGAAATACTATTGTGATTATGACATCTAACGTGGCATCAGATTTACCGACATATCAGCGAATGGATGCTTTGACCAATTATTTCAGACCTGAATTTTTGAACCGTATTGATGATATTGTCACGTTCCACCAGTTAAACGAGGAAGATTTAGGCAAGGTCATTAATATCCATTTAAATAAATTGATTAAGCGAGCTAAAGCAGTTGGATATAATTTGACTGTAGATGATAAAGCTAAAGCATGGTTTGTTGACGAAGTTTTTACATCTAAATTTGGTGTTCGTGCGTTGAAACGTTTATTGCAACATCAAATTGAAAATAAACTGGCTTTTTTGATTATGCAAGGGCGAGTTCGTCCTGGTCAGGATGTATTGGTGACAATGGATATGACAGGTAAAAAAGTTCAAATCTTTGCCAAAAAGGCATCCTAACAGATGATAAATTTAACACAATCACTTTTAGATTGGTATGACGTAAATGGTCGAATTATGCCTTGGCGCTTTAAAGGGGCAGCTCCAGATGTTTATCCTGTTTGGATTTCTGAAATTATGTTGCAACAGACAACCGTAGGAACCGTTGTTGATTATTTTTTAAGATGGATGAAGCGTTTTCCTGATTTGGAAACATTAGCACGTGCAGATGTAAATGAAGTCCTTCATTTGTGGCAAGGATTGGGATATTATACCAGAGCAAAGAAAATTCATGAATGTGCTAAGGTCGTAATGGATAAGTATGATGGAGTATTTCCTAAAAGTAGGGTAGAGCTTTTAAAACTTCCTGGTATTGGTCCTTATACAGCATCCAGTATTTGCGCGTTTGCATTTAATTTACCAGAAACGGTTGTTGATGGTAATGTAATTCGGGTTGTAGCTCGATTATATGGAATGACTAAAGAGGTTGATAAAGATATTATTTATCCGTTGGCAGAAAAATTGACGTCGCAGGAAAGAGCGGCAGATTATGCATCGGCAATTATGGATTTGGGGGCGGTAATATGCAAGCCTCAAAATCCACAGTGTTTGCTTTGTCCTTGGAAAGATGCTTGTATAGCCAATCAAAAAGGGATTCAAGATAAAATACCTTTGATTAAAAAGCCTTTAAAACGAAAGGCAGAAGGGGGTATTTTTTTAGCTTACGATGATAAAGGGCGTTTGCTTTTAACTAAACGAGAAAAAGGTTTGCTTTCTGGTCTGTATGAATTTCCTTGGAATATAGATGGATTTATGCCTCCTTTTACGGCTCAATGGAAAAAGACTGATAAAATTGTACGTCATGTTTTTACGCATATAGACTATACTGCCAATCTTTACATTGCTCATAATGTAAAAAAATCAGACGGTTTGTTTGTATTTCCGTCTGATTTAAAAAACTATGCGCTTTCGACTTTGATGAAAAAAGTACTGAAACTAATTTAGTTCAATTATTTCGTAATTTTCTGGGTTTTTGAATACTTCTCTTAATAGCATGTTGTTGTGATAGTGTCCAGACTTTGCGCCTTTGAAGGTAGCAATAATAGGCATACCAGCTTGGTATAAGTCTCCAACAGTATCCAAAATTTTATGACGGACAAATTCTAAAGAGTCGCGTAATCCGTTAGGATTCAAAATTTTGTCATTGTCAACGATGATTGTGTTTTCTAAAGAACCTCCACGTCCAAGCCCCATGGCATGCAACATTTGAACTTCTTGCATTTGTCCAAAGGTACGAGCATAGCAAATTTGTTCTTTAAAAGCCTCTAAAGAAAGTTGAAATTTCAAATTTTGCTTTCCGATTGCTTTTGCAGGGAAATCGATTTCAAAGTCAATAGTTAAAGGTTCTTCAGCTGGTAAAAACGATACGCAAATTCCCTTATCATCTGTAAAGACGACTTCTTTTTTTATTTTTAAAGCTTTTTGTATCATATCTTGATTTTCGATACCTGCATTTTCGAATAAAGAAATAAAATCTTTCGCAGAACCATCCATAATAGGAATTTCAGGTCCAGATAATTCGATGTAAGCATTGGTAATACCAAAGGCATGCAACGCAGCCATTAAATGTTCAGCAGTAGAAACAGAAATACTATCTTCGTTGGCAAAACACGAACAAAGCCGAGTATCAGCAACATGCAAATAATCAGCAGGGATGATATTTTTTTTATCTGAAATATCTGTTCTGATAAATACCAATCCTGTACCGACAGGGGCTGGTTTTAAACAAATAGTTGCTTTTGCACCAGAGTGGATACCAACACCTTCTGCGACAACTTCATTTTTAAACGTACGTTCATACATAGCCATAATAAAAACCCTTTTATAGTTAAATTCTCTGATAAAGAGTAGTAAATTCGTATGTAAACATCAAATCAAACATTCTTACAAATTATTACATTTTTATTACAGAATAAAAAAATAATAAAATGACTTGCAAAAAAAAAGAAACTTATTATAATAAAGGATGTTTTCGATGCAAGGTAGCATCAAGGGTGAGCAATTCCCCATCATAAAATCAAGAAAAATTGGTAAAAAATAATGAAACAAACATCAAATAAGAATCGTTCGAATTCTCGTCATGGTCGATTTAATAATAACAGACGAACAAATAATTTAATTACACGTAATACAGTTTTTGATAGCTCTTCTCCAGCAGGGCGAAACAGAGGGACGTCGCAGCAGTTAGTCGAAAAGTATATGTCTTTGGCAAAGGATGCAAAAAATCAAGATGACAGAGTGTTGTATGAAACGTATTTGCAATATGCGGATCATTATGGTCGGATGCTTGCTTTAGCTATTGCGAATGAGCAACCTAAACAGCCATCTGTTGTAGTGGAAGAAACTATGCAGGAAGAGGGGGCAGATAAAGAAATTTCAACCGAAAATCAAGAAAAAGTAGAAACTGTTGAAAATACAGAAACGGTGACTGAAGAAGAACAGGAAAAGAAAGAAGAAGCCTGCGAAGAAACGTCTGTAAAAGAAGAAGTCGTGAAAAAGTCAAAAGTTCAAAGAAAACCACGTAAAGTTGTAATTAAAAAGGAAAAGGTGGTTAAGGAGGTTGATACTGAATCTGTCACAGAGGAAAAAGCCCAAGAAGCAGTTTAGTTTGTTAAGACAAAATGCATTATAATGAAAAAGGAGCTTTAAGCTCCTTTTTTTATTACTTTCTGATATTTGTATATTAACGAAAGGAAAAGAGTTTTTAACATTGCGACCTTATAAAAAAAACAAAGAAGTCCGTTGAAATTCGCACGCCTATCAAAAAAACAAATATCAGAAAAAATATATTGAATAACAAAAAAGGTCATAAAAAAAGCGCCATAAGGCGCTTTTTTATGGAGAAACCATAACTGCAGTACACCCGCCTGTACATGGAGAAATACATTCGTACATATTATTAATATTCGTGCCACCAGCTCCAGCTTTCTGTACGGGCGCACCTCCATTACAACAAACTTTATATACAGCCCCTGTTTTTATGGTTATTTCAGAGCAAGTTTTAACATCGTAAGTATAAGAGCAATCAAAGATAATACCTGGACGACCACTAACACGATCAGTTGCCTCAACGATACAAACTTTATCTGCCAAAATGTGTTCCCCCATATCATAAGTTGGAGTATCCCATATATCTTCAGCAAAGGTATTCGGATCGTAATCTATCCCCCATCCCTCATCTAACAATCCTTTTTTTGTTGTACAACGATCAGGGCAAACGCTGCAACAATAAGTTTCTTCTTTTCCTCCCCCACTCGAACTTGAAGAGCTAGAACTACTGGAGCTTGAACTCGACGATGAGCTAGAACTGCTAGAGCTGGATGAGCTACTCGAGGAACTAGAGCTACTGCTGGAGCTACTCGACGAAGATGACGAACTAGAACTTGAACTACTGCTTGAGCTTGAACTACTACTACTGCTAGAACTTGACGAAGAACTTGAAGAGGAGCTACTACTGCTTGAGCTTGAAGAACTACTCGAAGAACTTGAAGAGCTACTACTACTGCTAGAAGAAGAACTACTACTTGAAGAACTACTACTACTCGAACTTGACGAAGAACTTGAAGAGGAGCTGCTACTCGAACTACTCGAAGAACTACTGCTCGAACTCGAAGAAGAAGAACTGGAACTTGAGGAGCTAGACGAACTGCTACTACTCGAACTTGACGAAGAACTCGAACTGGAAGATGACGAACTACTGCTCGAAGAACTACTTGAAGAC
>SUUS01000014.1 GCA_015062395.1 Alphaproteobacteria bacterium | reverse complement strand
AAAATGGGGGGGGGGGGGTAAATTTGAATAAATTAATGGACATATTAAATACTTCCTTTCTATAAAAAAACTTGTTAATTTTCCCCCATTCTAAACGAAACCAGACCTTTAGTCAAGAACGTTTTTTTATCTCGTCATCCTGAAGGGCGCCAGCCCGAAGAATCTCTGGAAATGAGGTAAATGGATTCTTCGCATTCGCTCAATATGACGAAGAGAATGGAGGCTGGATGACGTACAATAACGAGGTGGGTGGATAAGGCAGACAGAACGGAATGATATCAGAATGACAAACAAAAAAATTGCAACGTTATAAATTCGCTGCAATTTATATAATACTGTACAATCTTACAATCGAAAACTATTGTCGTCCCGAAGAACCAAATCCCGTCGCACCTCGTTCAGAATCATCAACAGCATCCACGACTTGTATTTGTGGTCGAACAATCGGACAAATGACCATTTGCGCAATTCTGTCTCCAGGATGAATTTCCAAACGCTCTGTGCCTGTATTTAACAAAATGACCTTTATTTCTCCACGATAGCCCCAATCGACGGTCCCTGGCGTATTAACAACAATAATGCCATTTTTCGCAGCCAATCCTGAACGTGGGCGAATTTGTATTTCATAGCAATCAGTTTGTGCTTCCATCTGACAAATAATACCCGTTGGAACTATCAGCCGTTGCCCTGCTTCTAAAACTATTGTATTTTCTATTGCAGCACGCAAATCCATCCCTGAATCACCTGCTTTTGCATAGTGTAAGGGCTCCCAATTTGGTTGGTAATTTTCCAGATATTGTACTTTTAATTTCATTATTTCCTCCTTTTTTTATTTATAGCAGATTACAAAAAAAATGCATCCATTAATTTTGTACAAAATTCCTTGACAAAAAAAACTTTACGTGTTATATTGGGACATTCTTCACCTAAAAAAAGAGGCTAAATATGAAAAAAGACATCGCTCCGATATTAAATGAAACAGAAAGTTTATCCATAATTGATGTTTTGGCAATGCAGCCAGGGGCTCAAGTTATTTTAAAAGCAGGTTCGCGTCCTGGATTACCTCAAAAAATCGTTCGCGTTGCTCAAGATTGTGTCTGTTTACTTCCTTCGATGCAAAAATCAAATCCTCGCATCCAATTACGTGCAGGAGATTGCGTCGCAAGCTACAGAATCGCTGGACAAAGCCGAATATCTGAACGACGCCATACAGTCAGATTAACGCCAAAAGATTTAGAACAAATCAATGCGCTGTTGGTTCGCAGATTTAATTCTTCTTTAGAAAAAGAAAGTAAAACTCACGAATTAATACACATTCAAGACCTTCCATATATGACAATCCACTCGGCAGCAGGAAACGGCTTGGATTTAAAAAGCGAAACGCTCTATACCTCTGATGGAAAAAGCCAAAGCAAAATGCAGTCAATAATCAAAATCAAAGAAGATGTTTGTTTCTTTGTGTTGGATACAACAGATGCGACAAAAAAACACATCTATAGGGCTAAAGCTGGTGAAATTTTTGTATTAGCTGCTGGAGCTACAAATCAAAAAACAAGATTATATCCTATTTCCAGAGACGATTTACCTGCAATAAAAATGCAAGATAAAAAAGAACGTTTGTTGAGAAAAAACGCCCCCAGAATCACGCGAGCACAGCGCTTGTTTACATTCATCAGACGCTCAAATAGAGAAAAATTTCGAAATTAATAAAAAAAATGCTTTACATTTAAATTTTTTTGAGTATAGTATGTAAACGAAGCTACTGGTTATCAAATGCGGATATGGCGGAACTGGTAGACGCAACAGACTTAAAATCTGTTGGGACTTTGCTCCCGTGCCGGTTCGATTCCGGCTTTCCGCACCACTTTTAAATTAACCCTTTGACAACAAAGGGTTTTTTTAAGTCTTTTTTTAGGAATTTTTACCTACCCGTCAGGGCTACCCGTCAAATCGCCCGTTATGGAGATTTTATCACTTCAACTTTTTGATACAGAATCAGCCCATTTTATCCAAATACTTTTGAAAGACATTTCGTCCCCAAAGACGCTCACTTTTAAAAGACAATAACATTTCTGGACGAATGGTTTTATAAGACAACTGCTTTTGTGGACGATTGGTTTTAAAAGACATTGACATTTTAGGACGTTTACCTTTCGAATTTATCCTTGACACACATAAATATAGGCAGTAGAATACAACTAACCATTTTAAATCATAGGAGTTTTTTTATGAAAAGAAAAACGTTATTTATTGATCTATTGTTGATTTTCATAGGTTTTATTTTATATGTCGTGATTTCATTTTATCACGATTTTCTTGCTGATTTATTTTTTTTAACATTCCATTTTTTCAGAAAAACTATATATATTTCTCTTTTTTCTTTAGTACTACTGCAACTTGTTCTAGCTATTTTTTGGAAAAAAGCTCGAAAGTGGTGGATTTTTCTAATTTATTTTGTTCTTGGAGCGATTACAGCCGTCTTCGGATATGTGTTAGATTATACCGTATATGGAGAAGTTCCAAGCGATTTAGATATGCAATATGCTTATTCTAGAGAAAATAATAAAAAAGAAAAATAAAAATGTCTTTTTGTTGTAATAAAATTAAAAGTGCAGTTTGGGAATTAACGTTAAAATGCAATGCAAATTGCATTCATTGTGGCTCTTCTGCAGGAGCAGACAGAAAAGATAATCTGCCCCTTGATAAAGCTATAGATTTAATTTATCAACTAGTTAATGAAAACTGTAAGAGTTTAACGCTTATTGGTGGTGAATATTTTGTTTATCCTTACTGGAAAGAATTGCTGTCAGAATTAAGTAAAACATCTTTGAAAGTATCAATTGTAACGAATGGATTATTGCTTTCTGAAAAAAATTTAGATTTTTTAATGGAAAACAAAATTCAATCAATTGGTGTTAGTTTAGACGGAGCTGATGCAAAAACACACGATTATATACGTCAAATTCCAGGTTGTTTTGAAAAAGCATTTGATGCAATAAAACGTTCCAGAAAAAGAAAAATTCCAACGACGGTTATTACGACAATAAATAGTTTAAATATTGGAGAATTAAAAGATTTAAGGAAACTTTTGATTGAAAATAAAATGAGATCTTGGCAGTTACAACATGCGAATATTTTTGGTCGCATGCGATTAGATCTTTCATTAGATGATTTTGGATTTTATATTGCTGGATTATTTTGTGCACAAACACTTTACTTGTATCAAAAAGAAAAAATGGATTTACATGCTATGCATTGCATGGGTTATTATTCTCAGACAATTCCGAACCATACATTAAATCGTTTTTGGAGAGGATGCTTTGCAGGGAAAAGTGTTCTTGGAATCAGATCTAATGGAGATATTTTAGGATGTCTGTCTTTGTATGACGATAGATTTATTGACGGAAACATCAGAGATAGCTCATTGCATGATATACGTCATAAACGAAATTTTTGTAGTTGGAATCACCGTTTAGAAAAATACAAAACGTTGACTGGTTTTTGTAAAGAATGTCCTTATGGTCTAATTTGTTTAGGAGGGTGCTCATCTTATGAAAACTCTCAACATCATTGTTATTATGAAATTGAACAAAAAATGCAAAAAATAAAGCCGACCAATGACTTTGAACGACTTTTTAAAGATATAACACAAGGGCATATGAATAAAAAAGGACATTTTTTCTTGAAAAGTGGTAATGAGATAACGGAAGAATATATAGCATCTTTATCCATCGATGATAACAAAAAAAAACAGCTGTCAATCTTGGCGGTTGATGATTAAAACTTCACTGTTTCCTTTGCCTTTTGAAAGTCTTTGGGAATTATAGTTAAAATACCTTTGAGTTGTGCTGATATTCCTGTGATTAGCAAGTCTTTGAACTAAACAGATATTGAACCACTATTAACCGACTTGGACACACTGCGCAAAGAAAAAGTGTCCAGTGGACATTTTTTCTGCGTAAAGCAATGAACCTGATTGAAAACAAGTTTGCCCCGTCAAACGCTGTTTGAAATCTAGGTGGAATTGGATGTCGTCCAAAATGACTTGCCCCATAGATATTGAACTTTTTATAGATATTAGAGAATAACCTACTGATAGAAACTCTGTTGTAGGGTTTGTTTAATTTTTGAGATTTAAAAAGATAATCTTCTGGGGTTAATTCATCTTCTTTGGATTTTAAGAATTTCAAATACTCCCTAAACTCTTTCTTCATTTGAGAGTTTAAATAATAGTTTGCCCCGAACTTGCCTTTCAATTCCACCTAACATTCGCAATTTATGAAAGGATTTTTCATCTAGCTCGTGAAGGTTCTTTGATGCCTGCACTTTAACAACCAGAGCAACGGTTGTTATCGTTTGGCATTCAATAATGGAACGTTGAGTTATATTTGGTGTCATAAAAAAGCCCTTTTGAGTTTGTGTTTAGCCGCAGTTTCCTGCACTTTGATAAACACATCCTGTCGGGCCAAAGGAATTACGTCAAGATCGAAAATTAAATAAAAAGTAGAAGGATGTTTCATCCTTCTACAAATAAATTACATTTCTGAAATTTCTTTTAAAAAAATTTGTAATAAAGCTTTTAAAATTTCAGCAATATCTTTGAAGCCAGATTGTGTCAATTTTCTTATCAACATTTCAAAATCTATCTTCAATTCGTCAATAATATCATTTTCTTTTTTATTTTCATCTAACATAATAAACTCCATTTTTAAATTAAAAAAGTCAGCCGAAAGACTGACATACTTAAAATTAAAGTAATTTATAATTAACAAATTTAATTCATTAGCATCACCTCCTTTTCAAAAGAAGGTGATGCTAATTTTTATTAAAAAGCTAATGTCTAAAAATTTCATTTAAATTTTTCAATGGATTTAATAAATCACCTAATGGAGTTCCTTTTGTGGCAGTAGAAAAAGCATTTACATCTTTTGGAAAACATTTTCCACCATATCCAAATTTCCCATCAGGACCAGGTACTTGTGAATGTTGTTCATTTATGTATCCACTTAACAAACATCCTGTATGAACCTTGTTAAAATTGGCTCCTAACTTTTGGCAATAATCATATATCGCATTAAAATAAGTCACTTTTAAGGCTCCAAATACATTGTGCGCATATTTTGTGATTTCTGCTTCTAAACTAGACATTTCAATATATTCTTTGTTTGGAAAAATATCTTTTAATAATTTTGTTTCAGCCGTAAATACCATCGGTTGAACTTTAAAATCATCCACGGAGGTTCTTTCCGTTAAAAATTCAGGCATAAAATAAACATGACGGTTTAATTCTTGACTTAATTTGCCCGATGTTCCCGGTAAAATAGTTGTTCTGATAAAGATAGGTTTATCCGGAAGCTTTGATATAATTTCCCGAAATGTGTTTAAATTTTGTGTTCCATCTACCTCTGTCGGTACATGAATTTGAATAAAGAAAATATCACACTGGGACATATCATCATGGTACCCTTTAAATGGATCGGATACGAAAACTTGATGTTCTGTATTATCCTCTAACCATTTTTTAAGTGCACCACCAATAACACCACATCCAATAATTCCAACTTTTTTCATTTTATTTCTCCTTTTTGCTTTTTAATAAAGTTTTTTGTATATCCATATAACTAATCAATATTTTATTTTTTCTCCATTTTATATGAATATAACCTTCCGTTCTCAACACAAATCACTTCTTTAAGTGTCTCTCTAGCAATTATCTCAGCTTGCCTTGCAGAACTTTCAATAAATAAAACCAAATCATCTCTTTGTTTATATATTTCAATCTTGGTTTTCGTATGTGCGTTTTGTTTTATTCGTTCTTCCTTTGATGGTAAATCCAACATATATAATTCCTTATATTTGACTTTATTGTTTCTACACCAAGTTTCTGTTTCTTTGCGATATTTATCAAGGCGAGATGTCACTAGGGCGCCAATTTCATATTTAGGAATATATAATGGTTTTGCATTGAGTAAGAATTTAATATATTTTTTCCCATCATCATTTTCTTCATCAGTAGGATCTACACATAACACACCATCAATATCAAACCCCATATATTTACTAAAGCAGGAATTTAAATAATTCCATTCAAAAACACGAGGCTGTGGACATATGGCAAAGCAGAAATCAACCATATTTTGACTTATTTCTGTGCCGTAAACAGCAGCATATTTTATATTGTACACTTTGTTTAATTTTCCTATTTTGCTTTTTGTCCTTTTTAATGCGACCCCCTCATTTACAGAATCATCTATAACTAAAACATTTTTATAGTTTTCCTGAATTCCTTTCATTCTGTCGCCTTTTGTTGTTTCTATATTGTGAATGAACTCATCTAATGTTTTGACTGGTTTATCTAAAAAGGCACCAATCATATATGCAGGAATTACACCACTCCTTGGTATAGCAACTATTAAATCAGTTTCTATTTTTAGACGATTAATATTTTTTAATATATCTTTCTTTAAATCATCGTAACTTCGGTAATTAATTTTTGTTATAATATTTTCATTAACCGCCCCTTTTTGTAGGTGTTTAAACAATTCAACTTCAGAGTCTATCTCTCTTAAATTCTTTTTATCAAACAAAGCACAACAAAAACGATTTTTCCATAAGGCGTATGTGAAACTTAACTGATCACGTCTGGAATATTTAGAAATTTCAGAAAACCAATCATTATCAATTTTTTTTACTTTTGGATTATTGTGCTCTCTGAAAATTAAGCCAGTTTCAAATAATCCATAATGCTTTGGAAATCCATCTTTTTGATATTTTAAAATCTGGCTATTAATAATATCTATATTATCTTTACGCTGATTCTTACATTCAATAGCTTCTTCATATAAACAATCACGACAATAATGTTTAAATGCAGCAATTTTAGCACCATTTTTAATGTGCTTTTCAATTAATTTATAAATATAATCTGTCAAAAAGTTTTGGTTACTATCGCACCATAAACTATACTTATATTTTTTTGAGAATAATTCGTGTGGATGTGTTTTATGCCAACGAGAAATCCGAACATTATCACTCCCTGTGTATTTCAAAGGCTGGCATTTCCATACCCCGAAATATTCTTCTTTCAAAAGTTTTTTGTTATCTGTAAATAAGACATAATCATATTTGGGATCAAAATAATCGGAAATAATGAAATTATCGTATCCCCCAGTCATACATGTATATTGAACTATATTTCTATTAGGATAGCATTTCCTTTCTTTCCAATATTGATCAATTACTTTTTGATTAATGACTTTTTCCTTGATATATCTATTCCATTGTTTTCTACCGAATACTTCATAGTGTATCAAAGGACATACATCACTTTTAATGACTTCTGGATTTAACTCAAGATAATCATTAGTTGAAAAGTTTAAAGAAGGATTATATCCCATTCTCCAACCATAGGTATAATAATGCTTAATACAATCCTTTATCCCATAGGTATTTCTATAATAATTTTCATCAAAGTGCTTTGAATTTTTAATAATTTTATAGTCTTTTTTCGAAATTTTATTTAAATAATTTTTATCCTTTAAAATTTTATCCATCCTATGAATAAAACATTGATGATATAGTTTCTTTTCTTCAGTCGAGGTTTCCAAATAACTTTCATGAATTCTCCACATGGTAATTCTTTTATTAATGAAGTATACAGGATGATGAAAAGCCAACTGCCTCCACAACCACCAGTCTATTGCTGCTTTTCTAGGAGTTAAGAAATTACATTTTTTTAAAACTGTTGCTTTAACCATAACGGCAGAAAAAGTCGTTATATAATTATTTTCTTTAAATTCATGAAAAGAAAACTTTTTTTTGTTTTTTTGTTGAAATATCCAACGATTCCTATCAACAATATAGCGCTGTTTTTTATTAACCAATTCCACTGTACTTCCAAAACATTTACAGTCATTTGTTATTATTTCTGGAGCTGCATATTTTTTTATAATTTTTACGTATTCTTCCAAATGATCCTTCGTCCAAAAATCATCAGATTCACAAAAACCTATATAATCACCATTACATTTAGAAATCCCTAATTCCAAAGAAGCTGGAAGACCTTTGTTTATTCCTTTTTTATGTCGATAAAGTTTTATATTATCATATTTTTTTACATATTTTTTGATTGTCGCCACCGAATTATCACTGCTTCCATCATCTATAACAATAATTTCAAAATTTTTATACGTTTGTGCTAGGATACTATCCAATGTTTTCTTTATATATTTTTCATAATTATAACTTGCAACAATAATACTAAATTTAGGCTCTTTATAAAAGAATGTTGATTTTATCAGTTGAAAAATATTCCTGTGAGCAGGAAAAGAAACATTGCAAATTCTTTTTTCATCTATTTTATGTTTTTCGTAATGTCTTAAAGGATTTATACCAACTTTAGCGACATCTTTATGAAAATCAAAATAAATTGCCCCATCAAATAATGGTCCAGGATTTTTCCCTTCTTTCCATCCATATTTCAGATAATGTTCGACCGGATCTTTTCCTTTTACATCAGGGTATGTCTTCAGATACCAATGTTTATCAAAATATTTTGATTTAGAAATTAATTTATAATCTTCTGATTTTCCCGTATATCGAATATTATCGAAAAAATTCCAAATCTTTTGAAATAAATTACGTCGTTTTTCTATTTTTCTTTTATCAGTAAAATCAATACTTTCACATTCATTGAAAGATCGTCCTTCAAATTTACCAAATTTTTCATAATGATATAATGGATTTAGTTGCCCATTTTGAACATCTAAATTTTCATTAAGATAAATTTTGCTATCAAATCTTTCGCTTGGATTTCTTCCTTCTTTCCAACCATATTCAAGATAATGTGCAGCAGGACCTGATTTATAAGTTTTCACATCTGGGTATTGCTGTAAATACCACTTTGCATCAAATAAGGGGGACTTTTTTATAACATAGACTTGCTTTAATTTTTTATATTTTTTTTTTGAAATTAAATGAAAAAGTCTGCCTATTTTTAATAGAGATAAGTACATTTTATTTTCCTTTTTTCAAATACCAATCAACAGTTTTAACAATTCCACTATCAAAGTTTTCATCGGCTTTCCAACCGAGTTCTGTTTCCAACTTTGTAGCATCTATTGCATAGCGAAAATCATGTCCTGCACGATCTTGAACATACGTAATTAATTCTTCATAGCTTTTGCCATTAGCACGAGGTTTCTTTTCATTTAAAATAGCACAGATCGTCTTTACAATCGTAATGTTATTACGCTCATTTCTTCCACCAACATTATAAGTTTCTCCTGCTTTTCCTGTATGGTAAATTAAATCAATGGCCTTACAGTGATCTAAAACATATAGCCAATCACGAATATTTAAACCTTGTCCATAGATAGGCAATGGCTTTTCATTCAGACAATTACTGATGATTTTGGGAATAAGTTTTTCATTATGTTGCTTCGGACCATAATTGTTTGAGCAATTTGAGGTAGTTACATTCATCCCAAAAGTATGATGATAGGCTCTTACTAAAAAGTCTGAACTTGCCTTGCTTGCAGAATATGGACTGTTTGGAGCGTAAGGAGTTGTTTCTTCAAACATCCCTTTATTCCCCAATGTTCCATATACTTCATCAGTTGAAATATGATGGAAGCGACAATCTTCATAACCAGTTTTGGGTTTTGATGGGGCATTAAACCAATGTTTGCGAGCTGTCTCTAAAAGATTAAAAGTACCAGATATGTTTGTTTCTATGAATGTCCTAGGACCAGAAATGGAGTTATCAACATGGCTTTTTGCAGCAAAATGAATTACTCCTCTGATATCATATTTAGAAAACAAATCCTCTATAAACTCTGTATTACAAATATCTCCTTGCACAAACTCATAATTCGGCATACCTTCGCATTCTTTCAGATTATCAAGATTGCCTGCATAGGTCAGCTTATCCAAATTAATAATTTTATACTCTGGATATTTTTCTGTAAAATATGGTACAAAATTTGAACCGATAAAACCAGCTCCACCGGTTATAAGAATTGTTTTCATTCATCTACTCCTTTTTTTATATGGCTGATATATCCCGAGTTTATTTAATCTGTAAATAACCGTATTGTATTTCACTCCGAAATAATCTCCGATATCTTTTAACAACATTCCTGATTGGTACATTTTCTTCAGTTCTTCGTCACGTCCCCTCATTACCGAATGTCGTTCAACAGGTCTAATTGGTTTTTCAAGATTCAGCATTTTTATCCTTTTGCCTAACCAAACAGGATGAACATTCAGCTTTTGAGCAATTTCTTTGTTTGAAAATCCATTTTTATAAAGCTCTTTCAGCAATTCAATTTTATCGTTTATTGGGCTTTTCGGTTGAATTTGAGAGCGTTTTAATTCCAACTCTTTGATTTTTTTATCAACTGTTAAAACAGAACATCCCGATTTACTAGCAATATCTTCATGAGAAAAACCTTCTTCAAACATCTTTTTTATGTAATCTTCTTTTGGATTAAGTTTTTTGATAAAGGGCGCATGAAGATCGCATATCTTAATAAGGTTATAAATTGTTCCTGTACAAACATTGTATCTTTTTGCAATCGCAGTCTTTGTTATTCCATCTGATAAAAGTGCTTGTATTTCATCTGCAAATGCTTCTAATTTGTTTGTTTTGTTTCGTGGAGCGGACTTTATCCCTTGTTTTGCTAGTTCTTTTCCTAATAAAACGGTCTTTTTAAATTTTTCAAGCTTATCTGCTGATAATTTCTCTCTTAATCCATTTTCCAGCATAAATGTGTCTAGCTTTGTTACACTAACACGAAGTTTTTCAGCAATAGCAACCTTTGACAAGCCAACTCTTTGTAATTCTATTATTTTGTTTTTATCTAATGACTTTATTCTAAAACGAGGTTTTCTTCTTTCTAAACCTAACGTTGTTATTTTTTCATATAAAACAGTTTCGCACACACACAACTTCTGGGCAATTTGTTTGATTGTCAGTTTTGAGCTATACAGTCTTTTAACCTCCACATCTTTTCCATCAAGTAAACGATGAAATTTAGCTATATCTGCTTGTAAAGGTTCAATAAATGAGAGTTCCACTGTGCGTTACCTTTTTCTCGGTTTCTTTTTTTTAGGAATTGTATAAAAACTAATATTTTTTGACAGGGCAAGAAGAACAGAGGGAACAAAAGAGTGCATTTTCTCTGTTAATTCCTTGATTTGTTGAGTTTTTTAAACAAGGAAACAATTATCCAAAAAAACAAAAAAAACTGTTGACTTTTAACATTAGTTAAAATTCTGCGCTTTTAAATAAATACAATTAACACATGTCTTTGATTTGTATTTTTCTTTAATAATGTTAATTAAATAAAAGGATTAAAAATGATATATGGATACTGTCGCGTTTCAACTGCTCGTCAACATGAAGAAAATCAACACTTTGCTATTGAAAGGTTCGCTTGCACAAATAATTTAAAAATAGACCACTGGGTCGAAGAAAAAATATCAAGCAGTAAAAAGTTAAAAGAACGAAAACTTGGAAAATTGCTTTCAAAACTTCAAAAAGATGATATTTTAATAACAACCGAAATTTCTCGCTTAGGTAGAAGTTTATTAGAAGTTATGGGCATACTCCAAACTTGTTTAGAAAAAGAATGTCAAGTTTGGACATTGAAAGAAAATTTCAGATTGGGTTCAGATATTCAATCAAAAGTTTTAGCCTTTGCTTTCGGATTATCAGCAGAACTATCAAAAGCTTTACTGCAAGAAAGAATTAAAGAAAGTTTAGCCAGACTAAAAGCCAATGGAAAAAAGTTAGGTCGTCCATTGGGTGCAAAATCTAAAATTCTTAAATTAGAGAAAAATCAAAAAAGATTGGAAAACTTACTTTCAAAAGGACTTCCAAAAGCACAAATTGCCAGATTGCTTGGAGTTGACAGAAGTACTTTGTATTATTACTTGAAAAAGCAAAAGTCAAATTCAGATTGAAAGCCATAAAGTTCAATCCGAACCGAGTTCCCCTTTATATTAAATTGAGCCTGATGGGGTTAGCTATTGGATGGATTAGTTATTCCTGTTTATCTGGTGTCATAAAATAAAAAAGGAAAGTAATGTCTATATCAGGTTATTATAATAGCTATTGTTTATATCAAAAGTATTTCATTCATTTAGACATACCTTTGAAACGAAGGCTGTTGAAAAAAGAATTCCGACAGAATATCAAAATGCATTGGGTGGTTGGGTTGATTATGGTGTAGGACAGAGAATTTATGGAAAGAAGAAAGATGTTCGTATAATGCTGGAAGAACTCAGCAAAATATCCTACCCAATCCATAAAGAACTCAAAGCATTAGAAGAACAGTTCAGAGATACATATGTTTTTAGATGGTAAATCGAAACATTGCTTGACAACAAAATAAAGTTCATTATAATATCTTTTATGTTGATTTTCAATTATAAAGGATATTATAATGGCTTTTGAATTAAAAACATCCAAAGAAGTTTTACTACAAATAGCACACCGAATAAAGCAAAGACGGCTGAAACAAAATCTAACGCAGGCAGGATTGGCTCTTCGCGCAGGAGTGAGTGTTGGAACAATTAAACATTTTGAAAAAACAGGTAAAGTCGGATTAGATATTTTATTAAATATGGCCTTGGTTTTGGGGTGTTTAGATGAATTTGATGCATTGTTGTTGGAAGAACCTAAACCCACAAACTTATTTCAAGAAGATAATACCGCTAGACAGAGAGGACGACTGAAATGAAACTGAATGTTTTTTTGAATATGTATGGGAAAAGACAACAAGTTGGCATTTTAGCCGAAGAAGGGAAAAGAATTTTTTTCCAATATGCGCCAGATTTTTTGAAAGAAAAAGTAGAGTTGTCGCCTTTTAAATTGCCTTTAGCAAGTGATGTTTTTGAGGACAAAAAACAAACATTTGACGGTCTGTTTGGCTTGTTTAATGATAGTCTTCCTGATGGATGGGGATGTTTACTGTTAGATAGAAAGTTAATGAAACAAGGTTTATCTTATCAAACAATCAGCCCTTTACACAGATTATCTTTGATTGGAAAAAATCCAATGGGAGCATTGGAATATGAACCCTGTGAAAACAATGAAGACGCTCTGGATTTAATTGAACTTGATGCATTATCTTCAGAAGCCGAGCATATTTTAAATGGAGAACCAAGCCAAGTTTTTGAAGAACTTTTAAAGCTGAATGGTTCGTCGTGTGGAGCAAGGCCTAAAATTGTGGCTTATGTTTCTGATGATAAAAAGCAAATCAGACATGGTGGTAAGAAAGAAGAAGGATACTCTGATTGGCTGATAAAGTTTTCTTGTCAAAAAGATAAAGCAGATGCTGGACTGGAAGAATATGTTTATTCCGTTATGGCAAAAAATGCAGGTATTGAAATGCCTGAAACATATTTGTTCCCGTCTAAGAATGGTTTTGGACATTTTGGTGTTAAGAGATTTGACCGAGTAGGTACAGAAAAAGTTCATGTCCATACAGCTTGTGGATTATTGCATGCATCCCACAGGACTTCATCAATAGATTATGAAAACTTGTTAAAGTTGACATATGTTTTAACCAAAGATTTTAGAGAAGTTGTAAAAATGGCTCGTTTGATGATTTTTAATGTATTAGCCGAAAATAAAGACGATCATTCTAAAAACTTTGCATTTATTTTAGACAGGAATAATTGCTGGAAACTGTCTCCGGCATATGATTTAACAAAATCAATGGGAATAAATGGAGAACAAACTGCATTAGTCAACAAAAAAGGAACAAATATAACAACAGAAGATTTTTTAACAATTTGCAGAAAGTTTGATATATCTGATACAACAACACTTCAAATAATTGAACAAGTTAAAAATGCTTTGTCTGGTTATTCAAGATTGATGAAAGAATTTGGCTAACAGGAGGAATTATGGATAGATTTAAATGTCCTATCGCAGTTTTTTTATTATTGAAAGAAGAAAACAAGATATATTTGCAATTAAGAAAAAATTGTTCTTTTGCAGGAATGTATGGAGCAATAGGAGGTCATGTTGACGGAGGAGAAACAATTGTCAATGCCGTCATTAGAGAGGCTAAAGAAGAAGTTGGGATTGATCTTTCCAAAAAAGATTTAATATTAAAAACAATTTGCCATTCAAATGCAGGAGGAAAAGAATATATCCAGTTTTTCTTTGTTTGCGATAAATGGAATGGAATAATAGAAAATAAAGAAAAAGATAAATGTGAACGAATAGATTTATTCGACATTAATAATCTTCCTGAAAATACGGTTCCTTACTTAAAAACAGCTATCAATAAAATAAATGCTCAAGAAATTTTTTTCGAAGATGGATTTATAGATTAAGCTTTTTTAATCAAAATCATATTTTTTAATAAAAAACGCTTTACAAAAATACTTTTATATATTTTCATAGAAATAATGAAATATTCGAAAGGAATAAAAATGCCTTCAGTAACGCAAATTGTTATCACTGGTGGTCCTTGTGGTGGGAAAACAAGCTGTTTAAGTACGTTATTTGAGCGACTAACAGCAAAGGGGTATAAAGTTATTACGATTTCAGAAACAGCGACAGATATGTTTATGTCGGGTATTAAAAATACGGAAATTTTGCCTCCTGAATTTGAAAAGATGGTTATTGAATATCAAATTGCAAAAGAAAAAATAGCTCTTAAAGCTGCGTTGAATTTTCCAAAAGTAGTTATTTTATATGACAGAGGCATTCCCGATTGTCGAGCGTATATGTCAGATTTAGACTATCAACAAGGATTAAAAGAAAATGATTTAAATGAATTTCAAGCATTAAACAGATATGATGCGGTTATGCATTTGTTAACTGCCGCCAAAGGTGCCGAACAATTTTATACATGTGAAAATAATCAGGCCAGAAACGAAATGGATTTAGAAGCCATTCGCCAGATTGATGATAAAACACAACAAGCCTATGCAAATCACCCACACCTGTATATCATAGATAATTCAACGGATTTTGAAGGAAAAATAAACCGTTTATGCGCAAAAGTTTTTTCGGTATTGGGGTTATCCAGTTCCGTTTTTTAATCAGAACAACAATAAATATCTTTATTAAAACATAAGGATATTAAATGATATTGGATATAGAAAAAATCAGAGCAGACATAGATGAATTAAAGACATTGCTGTGCAACTAACAAACCTCTTGAAAGCGGCAGAAAAACTGGTTAAAACAACATTTTGAAGACCTCTTTGACGGGTAGCCGTCAGAGGAAAAAAGTCCTAAAAAAAGCCATTTTTTTCTTCTGATTTTTCAAGATTTTAAATTTTTTATTTCTGAATGTCCCTCTGCCAGCACCATAAAAAAGCCTTGGATTTCCAAGGTTTTTTGTTTTAAGGGCTAAAAGTTTTTCTTTGGCCCTTTAATTTTGTCTTTCTTTTGTTTTCAAGCACTTACATCAAATCCTATTATTAAAAATGATAGGAAAAAGCAAAATGAAAAACTGTGGTGCAAAGTGTGTTTCATTGGATTTTGTGTAAGGTGTTAAGTATTTGAAAATAAAGGATTTTATACGCTATATATAGTGCCTATATACAAAAAAAATTTATTTTTTTTCTTGATTTTTTATGCTTTTTTTATAAAATGGTAGGCTGTTTTTAGGAGATTTAAATGAAACTGATAAAAATAAAAAAAAGTAAAATTTTGCGTCAAATTATAGGAATTATTTGCATTTTTATGGCTGGTTTTTGCTTGAATGATTTTTTAAACAAAAACAGAACAAATAGTTGGGCAGGCAATGGCGAAGTCGCAGTCTCTGTGCAACAGTTAGAGCAACAAGATTTAACAGATAAAAAGAAGTTTATTGCATCTGTAGAAGCTATAAAAAGTGTTGATATCGTGCCACAAGTATCTGGTTATATTCAAGAAGTAAAATTTAAAGATGGTGCTTTTGTCAATAAAGATGATGTTTTGTTTGTCATAGAACAGACTAAATTTATTGCTAATGTGAAAGCTGCAGAAGCAGATTTGGAAAAAGCAAAATCGGATTTTGTACAAGCTTCTAGTCATTATAGTCGAGAAAAGCAACTGTTTAATGAGAAACTGATTGCCAAAGCAAAATTGGAAATTGCTGAAAATAAATTAAATCAAGCGCAGGCATCTATTAAACAGGCCGAAGCAAATTTAACGCTTGCTCAAATCAATTTAGGCTATACAGAAATTAAAGCGCCAATCAGTGGTTTTATCGGTAAAGCGTTCGTGACAGAAGGAAATTTTGTCCATCCGTCTGTTCCAAGCCTTGCAAGAATTGTGCAAACAGATCCAATCAGAATTGCCTTTTCGATTTCTGATAAAGATCGTTTAACCTTTTTAGAAAATGTTCACGAAAAGAATACGGACACTCATTTTGAAATTGTTCATCCGAATAATGCAATAGTCGAGATAAAGGCAGAACACTTTTTTACAGATAATCAAATTAATCCAGAAACTGTAACATTGCCTGTTTATTTAGATTATTCTAATCCAGATAATGCTTTGATTCCAGGAAATTATGTAGATGTTCTTGTCAGTCATGGAAAACGTCAAAAATCACTTGTTGTTCCTTTGATTGCCCTTTCGCAAGACATAAACGGAAGTTATGTTATGGTGGTGGATCATAATAATAAAGTAAAACAAGTTTATGTAGAATTGGGCAAACAAGTTAGGAATGTTCAAGAAGTTTTAAGTGGTCTTGACGATTCTGATAAGATTATTGTCCAAGGACTTCAAAAAGTCCAAAACGGCATGATAGTTAAACCTATTTTAGTAAAGCAGTAAAACCATGTTTTCAAATTTTTTCATTCGCAGACCTCGTTTTGCAATTGTTTTGTCAATTGTCATTTGTTTGGCAGGTATTATTTCTTTGTTGAAGTTGCCAGTGGCTTTATATCCAGAGGTGACACCTCCTGAGATTTCTGTTTCAGCCTTTTATCCTGGTGCAAGTGCCGAAGTGATATCCAAGACCGTTGGTATTCCTTTGGAAGATCAAATCAATGGTGTAGAAGATATGATTTATATGAACTCTTCATCAAATGATGGGGCTTATACTTTAACGGTCACATTTAAAACAGGGGTAGATCCTGATATCGCGCTTGTTAAAGTGCAAAGTCGGGTTCAACAAGCCAGCTCAAAATTGCCAGAAGAGGTCACAAGGCAAGGGATTACAGTCAGACGTGAATCATCAAATACATTAGCATTTATTGCGTTTGTTTCGCCTGACGATTCCATGACGGATATGGAAATAAGTGACTATGTGTACAATAATGTTGAACGCAAAATCAGTAAATTAGAGGGTGTTGGTTCTGCTTCAGTACATGGTTCACGCTTGGCTATGAGAGTTTGGCTAGATACAAATAAAATGGCTGCTTTACATATAACACATGCACAAATTATTAATGCAATACGAAGCCAAAATTATCAACCGTCATTAGGAAAAGTGGGGGCAATGCCTGTTGAATCAGGCGTATTTATGATCTATTCTTTACAGACACAAGGACGCATCAATGAAGCAGAAAATTTTGAAAACATTATTGTGCGTACAGCAAAAGAGGGTGGTGTTGTCCGTCTAAAAGATATTGCACGTGTTGAAGTCGGACAAGAAAATTATAGCATTTCTGGACTGTTTAATGGCAACCACTCCATTGCAATGTCTGTTGCAATGACTTCTGGTGCAAATGCATTGGATACCATGAAAAACGTCAGAGAAGCTTTAATTGAGCTTAAGAAATTCTTCCCCAAAGGAATGGATTATGTTATCGGATATGATGCGACCGATTATATCAATGCCTCTGTTGCCGAAGTCGTATGGACTTTGATTTTAACTTTTGTTTTGGTTGTATTCGTCTGTTTCATCTTCTTACAAGATTGGCGTTCAACACTTATTCCATCAGCGACAATTCCTGTTTCGCTGTTTGGAACATTTGCTGTTATTTTGGCACTTGGTTATAGCATCAACATGTTTACGCTATTTGGATTGTTGTTAGCTATCGGTGTCGTGGTGGATGATGCCATTGTCGTTGTTGAGCGCGTGATTTACTTGATGCAGATTCAGAAAATGCCAGCAAAAGAGGCGACTTATCAAACCATGAAAGAAGTGAGTGGTGCTCTTATCGCGACATCGTTGGTTTTACTGGCTATTTTTGTCCCAATTGGATTTATGGATGGTATTGTGGGGCGAATTTATCAACAATTTTCGGTGACGATTTCAACTGCTGTTTTGTTTTCGCTACTCAATGCGTTGACTTTATCGCCTGCATTAACGTCTTTGATTTTAAAAGACACAAAACCAAAAACAACGGGGATTTTGGGATATTTTAACCGAATTGTTCAAAAATCAACCAAATTTTACATGGGTATTGTCGGATTAATTGCACGACATATTTTTCTGATTACAATGATTGGTATTATCATTGTGGGCTTATTATCAGGACTTTTTAAAATAAGTTCCTCATCCTTTATCCCAGATGAAGATCAAGGTGTTATTGTCATGAATATGCAATTACCAGAGGGCGCCTCAACAGAACGGACAGTAGCTTTGTTAAAAAAAGTAAAAGATGTTATTGAAACTGAAAATCGTGCAATTATCAGTACGCAAACAATTATTGGGTTTAGTTTTATATCGGGCAGAGGTGAAAATGTCGCAATGGCATTTTTGGTTTTAAAACCATGGGAAGAACGTGGAAAAGAGGATTATTCCACAACAATTTTAAATCGCTTACGTTTAAGATTGCTAGCCTTTCCAGAGGCAGAGTTTCAACTTTTTGAAATGCCACCTATATCTGGGTTAGGTATGACAGGTGGACTTGATATTCGATTACAGTCTTTGAATGATATGGATTTTTCAAAACTGGATGCTGTCACCCAATCATTTTTGGGAAAATTGAATCAAGCACCTGAAATTGCTTATGCTTTTACAACATATACGTCCAAAACACCCAACATTTTTGTTGATGTGGATAGAGAAAAAGCAGAACAAATGCAAGTGCCAATTTCAAATATCTTTTCAACATTGGAAAGTTATTTGGGCTCTGCCTATGTCAACGATGTGAATTTTGGAACGCAAGTGAATAAGGTCATGATTCAATCGGATGCTTCTTTTCGTTCGAACAAAGATAATATCAATGATATATATGTACCGAATTATGAAGGAAAAATGATACCTTTACGAGGTATGATTAATTTAACAGATATATTAACTCCCAGAGTTATTGAACGCTATAATCAATATCCTGCAGCTAAAATTACAGCGATTCCCAAACCAGGAATAAGCACAGGCGTTGCTATGGAAGCCGTTAAACGCTTGGCTAATACATTACCCAAAGGTTATACTTTTGAATGGTCAACAATGAGTTATCAAGAAAGTAATACACATGGGCAAATTGGTTATTTAATCGCACTTGCCATCGTATTTGCTTATCTTTTTTTGGTTGCACAATATGAAAGTTTTATTATTCCAATTTCAGTTATGTTATCTTTAATTGTTGCCATGGCAGGAGCTATGCTGGGACTGTTTATACATCAACTTCCTTTAAGTATATATGCACAATTGGGTTTAATTCTACTCATTGGGTTGGCCAGTAAGAACGCTATTTTAATTGTTGAATTTGCAAAAGAAGAACATGAAAAAGGTGTATCTATCATTACTTCTGGTTTAACAGGTCTTCGTGAACGTTTTCGTGCTGTTTTGATGACTGCTTTCACGTTTATTTTGGGCGTATGGCCGATGATTGTTGCCTCTGGTGCGGCAAGTAATTCTCGTATTTCCCTCGGTGTTCCAGTATTCTATGGTATGTTGATAGGTACGGTTGGTGGATTATTGATTATTCCACTTTTCTATATACTTATTCAAACTATTTTTGAACATATCAAAAAGAAAATAAAGTAGCCTGAATTATTTTTGAGCATGTTAACACGTTTTATGGTATAATGGAACAGCTTCGTGTGAATGGCAAAAGACAAAATCCCTTTACTTGAACCAGAATTTGAAGGGTGTTTTAGTGAATTTATAGAAATTGATTCAAAAAACAAAATCTATCCACAAGAAGCTAGCGCTTCATTGTTCAAGTGCTCATTACCTTTCGAAGCTCGCGTTGTTTCAGAATGGGATTTATTCATAGCGCAAATACGTTAAAATACAAGCGTTTTAAATACTTTGCGAACCAAAAGACCTTTGTTTTTAAAAGACATCTAGCTTTAAATAATTGATTTTTTATTAATTTCATGATATAATGCCACAAAAAATATCAAAGGAGGACAAGATGCAAAAAGAAAATAAAACATTTTATGAACTTTTTCCAGATGTTTGTCGTGTAATAGACAGGGCAAGAAAAAATTACTATCTTGACGTTTCTGAAGCTGATAAAAAAATCATTAAAAAATTTTATGACTACATAACGAATACTAATGGATTATCTGACGAAGAAAAAAAAGAACGTACAAAATGGCTTTCTTTATTTGTAGAAAGATTAAATAAAACAGATGATTTGCCGATTTCTTCGACCGATTTTGATATAACCCAACATCTGAAACGGCTAAATTCTAATCTTGGAAACCTAGGAAGTTGTTATATAGAAGATTATGCAAACACAACACAGTATGTTGCATTAAATTCAAGAAATCTTTTTCGAACAGATACATTCCTTTCACAAGATGATAAAGAATTTAAGCTTTGTAAAAAACAAATAGATAAATTGTTAAATTTATTTATGAAGGGAAATTCAAAAACCAGCGTAGAACTAAAGGCTTTATTAAAAGAATACAATTTAGAAATCAAAATAACAGATGAAGACGGATGTAATGGTTCTTTGGATTTTTATCCAGAAAAAAAGAAAGCTGTTTTGGTTTTGGATAAAGGATTGTTTAAACAGGATGAAAGTGTTCAAGCTTTTATGTTGGCACATGAATTAGGTCATTTCATAGATTATGCAAATCGTCCCAAAGGAACACCACAGTACATACATCAAGTCACTGAAGAATGTTTTGCCGATATTATGGCAACAGAACTTGTAAAAACATCTGGTTTTGATTTATCTAAAATAATAGATTTATTCAATCAGATTGAAAATGACCCCAGACATCCCAAAAAAGAAGACAGGATAGCAGCAATAAAAGCAATAGATACCACTTTGACTTATTCGCAGCAACAAGACAGAGTGTATTATCTTATTAAAAAGACACAAAGTTTACTTAAATATAAAAGCAGTAAATCCAGTTTAAATGAAAACTTAAATGCTTTGCAAAAAGACATTTCTACATCGAAAGAAGATATTTTTTATTCTTTAAAAAATGAGCAAAAAAATATGGAGGAAGACGACATTCCAACTGCAGAATATATTTCGCAAAGAACTGCTGATGTTTTGTACAGAAGATTTGCAAAAAGATATTTTATTTCAGACCAGTCTTTTGAACGTGGTTATTGTACCAGTTTACCTTTATTACTTTTAAAAACCGTTAATCCTCTGACATCTTCGTTAATTCCTTCTTTATCAGATCCAAAAGAATTTGCAAAAGAAATTAAACAAAATTTTCCAGATTGTATTTACTCTTCTACAGAAAATCAATCTCTGTCAGAAATTTTAAAAGATAAAAACATTTCATCTAATGCTTTTGTAATTTTCGACTTGAAAAAAATGAGTGGGACACCTGAAGAAGACAGCACTTCTTTTCACACGATGATTTTTAAAGGTGTAAATGAAAAAGGAGATTGTTTATGCGATGGTTTTGATAACGAACAACACCAATATGTTCTGAATAAATACCGTCAATGTGGGTATGTTATAGATGTTTTCAAACTGCTTTATAAAACGTTAAGGAAAGCAGATAACACAAACTATTTGACAGCTCATCTATCAAATAGTTTATCAAGGTGAATTTTTTGTGGGTATTTTTCATCATCTCTAAACCCCAACACAAAGTGATTTTACAATATATCCATCTGTTTATTTTATACAGCTTTTGCTATCGGCTGAAACTTGTCCATCGCAGTAATGGCAAGACCCCGAATATAAAACATTTCCTGTCCAATACCGGTTCGGACAGCTTAAACATTCATCTTTCGAAACATACCCCACCGTTGTTTTTTCTTCACAAGAAAAGCATTTTGTGTAATTATATTGCCAAAAACGAGTTCCTGAACACTGATTACATTCTTCTTGCGAAGAAACTAATGAGCTTGATAAAGAACAGGACGTACATTGTCCCGTTTGAGGATTCAAAAATTGATTTTCTCCACATTCAAATTCGCATCTGGTTCTGTCGGCATTCAGTTTTCCTCCTTCGGGACATGAAAAGCAGTTGCCAGAATAGTTAACAGTTCCAACCCAATAACGGTTATCGCACTTAAAACATTCTTCTTTTGATGTATAGCCAACACCACCAGCTTCATTACATGAAAAACATTTTGTATAGTTATATTGCCAAAAACGGCTGGTTGGACATTGATTGCATTCTTCTTGCGAAGAAACAAAGGCGCCAGACAACGAACAAGATGTACATTCCCCAGTTTGTGGATTTAAAAATTTGTCAGCACCACAATCAAACTCACACAAATCTTTATTAGCATTTACTTTCCCTGGTTCTGGACACAAAAAACAACTTCCGGATGTCGTACTGGTTCCAACCCAATAACGATTTTCACACTTTAAACATTCATCTTTTGATGTATAGCCAACACCACTAGCTTCATCGCAAGAAAAACATTTTGTGTAGTTGTATTGCCAAAAACGATTTTCAGAACATTGATTGCATTCTTCTTGAGACGATATGACGGAGCCTTTATCTAAACAAGAAGTGCATTGTCCTGTTTGTGTGTTTAAAAATTGATTAAAACCACATTCATAATCGCACCCCGTTTGAGATGCATTTACTTTTCCCCCTTCTGGGCATAAAGAACAAGTCCCATAGGAGCCATTTTTTCCCACCCAATATCTGTTAGGGCAACGTACACAGTCGGCTTTATAAGTGTATCCAACGCCACTGGTATCATCGCAAGTATAACAGGTGGAATAAATGCTTTGAAAAAAACGATTGTCACAAATTTCACATGTTTCTTTTGTTGCATTCCCAATTTTCCCATCAATAGAACAAGAAACACATTTGTCTGAACTTTTAACTTCTCCTTCTTCATAAATGCATTTACGATTGATGCACTTTCCACACTCGCCACAGGCACTGTCTGAACGACATAAACCTTTTGCAACAGTTAGCCGATTGCTTAAGGTTGTATTTAGGTAAAAATGGATGTCATTATTTAGAGCTTGGCATTTATTTTCTTCATCAGGCGTATTGACAATAATTTCTTCCAACCAATTTGAACGATATTTTTGTGCTTTTAAGCAAACAGCGTATGAAACATTTTTTGCAGTAATGAAAAAAGTTTGGTTTGTTTCTTTGGTGGCTGAATATGGATAAGACGTTTCTTCTTCAATATAAGGGTTTAAAACGATATTTTCTCCAATGGTTAATTCGCGAAAATGTTCACTTAATACTAAAAAGCTGCCTTTTTTTACATCTTGGATTAAACAATTTGTCCAAAAAGAAACCAATGCATACTTTAAACCAGAACCAATAGAAATGGTTATGATTGCACAAATAGCAAGAACACCTAACAACTCTAAAAGAGAATAACCATTTAAATTATGTCTTTTCATTTTTATTTAAAATTTTATTTGCATGTATAAAAAACAGTATTGGGATAAAATAAAGTACAATTAAAAAGTTTATAATTCTTTAAAACAGCATTTTTAGTAGCACATTTTTCTTTTGCAAGTTCTGCTAAATCATTTTCATCAGAAAAGAGAGGATTGTAGCAAATAGCTATTTGATTTGCCGAAGATTGACCAACAGACGCAATACGACCTGCTTCTCTTCTTTGGTCAACATAAGCCGAACAACCCGTAAAAAATAAGGAAATAACTACTAGAAAAAAAATATGTATTTTTTTGCGCATTTTACTGGACAACTCCCTAATTTTATGCAAGTATATCAATAAATTGATTTTATTTTACACGAAAATAAAAAAATAGAAAGGTTTTTTTATGGAAAAAAAATATCGGTTGATTACTCGAAATGATTTCGATGGATTTGTTTGCGCTTTATTGCTTAAAAAATTGGATTTAATTGACGATATATTGTTCGTTCATCCCAGAGAAATGCAACACAATCTTGTTGAAATAAAAGAAAACGATATTTCTGCAAATTTACCCTATGTTCCTGGTATTTATATGGCTTTTGACCACCACGCAAGTGAAGATAAACGCATAGGAAGCAACCGTAAGAATTTTATTTGTAAACCTGAAGAACCATCAGCTGCTCGGGTTGTTTATCGTTATTTTAAAATGGATGAAATGTTTCCAGAGCTTTTTGATGAAATTTTGGATGCGCTAGATAAAGCTGATACAGCCGATTTTACAAAAGAAGAAATTTTAAATCCAACAGGATGGACTTTATTTAACTTTATTTTGGATCCCAAAACCAGTTTTGAACGCTTTCATGATTTTTCCATCTCACACAATGATTTGTTGATGTTGCTGATTGATAAATGGGATGGACAGCCAATAGAAGAAATCTTGAAATTGCCCGAATTACAAGAACGAATTTTAATGTATCATACTTATCAAGAACATTTCATTGACCAAATACAAAGGAATGCTCTTGTTCATAAAAATTTGGTAATTGTGGATTTAATGGCAGAAGAAATTTTGTATCCAGGAAATCGTTTTATGATTTATGCGTTGTATCCACAGTGCGATTTATCTTTATTTATTCAGCAAGAAATTGGTCAAGAAAAAGTAACATTTTCTATGGGCAAATCCATATTAAAAAGAACATCTCCCGTTAATGTCGGTGAATTGATGCTCAAGTACGAAGGAGGCGGACACGTAGGAGCTGGAACATGCCAATCTGAAATATGTGATATTGGACAAAGAAAAGCTGATTTGATGGGTGATATTTTTACAATTTACGAAAGTATTTAAAAAATAAAAAGGGGGAAATTGCGTGAAAATATATGAATATCAGGTCAAAAAGATTTTTTCAAAAGCCGGTATTCCGATTTTAAAAGGTGCTGTTGCTTATACCCCGAATGAAGCTTATGATATTTCCCAAAAATTGGGTTGTGCACCTTATATTGTCAAAGCGCAAGTTCCTACTTATTTACGTAGCAAGGGATATTTTATCGAGGATGAAAAGAAAAAAACTGGTATCAGAAAAGCGTTATCTTGCAAAGCCGTTCAAAAAGAAACACAAAATATGCTTTTTAAGCATTTAAAAACGCCCGTTGATGAAGATAAAGCTTTCGAGGTTAAAAAAGTTTATATTGAAGAGATGAAAAAATCGCTTGCACGCTATCGTTTTGCGATATATATCGATTTTTCAGTTCAAAATGTTTTTTTAACAGCTCAAGAAATAACAAACGATGCAACTGGTGCAAAAGTATATAAAACGCAACTAAAACTTTCCAAAAAAGAACTGCCTCAATTAAAAGCGATGCAAATAGCTGGAAAATTGAATTTAAAGCGTGGACAACAAAAAAAGATAGTTAAAATTTTACAAGGTCTTTATCAGGTTTTCATCACTTATCAAGCGTTCGAAGTAAATATCGACCCTTTAATTTTAGCTGATGATAATAAATTTTATGCGATGAGTGGTAAAATCGATTTTGATCCAGACGCTGTAAGTGCCAGCAAAGAAATTACAGCCCTGTTGGATTTAGAAGAAGAAACACCCAATGAACGTTTAGCTCGCTTAAATAATTTTAGATATTTGCCACTAGATGGAAATATCGGATGCATTATCAACGGGTCTGGGTTGGGTATGGCGACATTAGATTTATTCCACATTTATGGTGGTAAACCTGCTTGCTTATTCGATATTGGGGGGGAACCGACAAAAGAAATGATGGCTTTATCTTTTAAAGCTGTTTTATCAGAGCCAAATATCGAAGGAATTTTAATAAATATCTTTGGGGGTTCAGCCAGATGTGATATTATCGCAGAAGGATTAATTGCTGCGGCTAAAGAAATCAGTGTGGGCATTCCTATTGTCGTGCGAATTGACGGTACAAATGAACAAATTGCCAGTCGTATTTTGTTTGAATCAGGATTACCTTTTACGGTCCAAAAGGGAATGGATGAAGCCGTTCGTTATATTATTCACGCAGTGCAGGAGATTATGTAAATGGGAATAATTGCAAACTCTAAAACAAAAATCATCTGTCAAGGAATACTCACTCCAGCTGGGTTGATAAATACGGAACAAGCCATTGCTTATGGAACCAACATTGTTGGTGGCGTAGCTGAAGGCATGGGTGGCAAAACAACATTAAATGTGCCATTGTTTAATACTGTTAAGGAAGCCGTTGCACAGACAAAGGCTCAAATCAGTGTTATTTTTGCATCTCCTGCAAATGCTGTTAATGAAATCGAACAAGCAATAGATGCAAAAATTAAGTGGATTATTTGTCCGACAGAACGCATTCCTGTTCATGACATTTTAAAAATAAAAGATAAGCTTAAAAAATCCAAAAGTCATTTAATCGGACCTGCAGCACCAGGTATAATTACAGCAGGGGAATGTAAAGCTGGAACAATGCCTGCTCATTTATTTTTAAGTGGAAATGTTGGTATCATGTCTCGTTCAGGGTCTGTTTTATACGAAGCTGTTCAGCAGTTAAAAAATAAAGGGATTGGTGTTTCTTCTTGTGTTGCATTGGGTGCTTATCCTATTTTGGGAACAGAATTTACAGATGTTTTAGATTTATTTAATAAAGATAAAAAAACAGATATTATTTTGCTGATTGGTGAAATCGGTGGCTCCTTGGAACAGCAGTTGGTAGAACATTATGCAAATTTAAAAAAGAAAAAGCCGTTGATTAGCTATATAGCAGGACAATATGTTCCTAACAAGACATACATGGGTAATATCAGCGCTATTGTTGACTCTCCGAAAGAAAGCGCAGAATATAAAAATAAGTGTTTAAAAGATGCTGGTTCTGTGATTGTATCATCGCCTTCTGCCATAGGAGATGCTGTTTTTAAAATTTTAATGGGGCAAAAAAATGGATAATTTAGAACTAGCTCAATTAATCACAACGCGTATTAGTCACGATTTATCAGGTATGCTGGGCGCTGTTTATAACGGAACGGAATTATTGTTAGAGGATATGTCTTTTGCTCAAGAAAGTGCTGCGTTAATTCAAAGTAGTTCTGAAAATGTCATTGCTCGGATGCGTTTTTTCAGACAGACATTTGGTTTAAGCAAGCAAGATGACGATCAAACAGAAAATTATTTAAAAACATTTTCAATGCCTTTTTCGTTAGATGGAGCCTGTGATGATAATTTAAAACGCAGTTTAGTAATGGCTTTGACTGATTATTTTTACAAAGGCGCTCAAATAACGTTCTTATCTGATAAGCTCATAGCAACAGGAGCTGCATTAAAAGATATTACACCTTTGAAAGATATATTGTTATTGGGGCAGGGCGATGTTGCCTCCATAAATGCACCGGCTTTTTATGCTTATGCTTTTGCAAAAAAAGAACATAAAATTTTGCAATTTAAACAAAGTGAAAACACCATAGAAATTCGTATTTTGATGGAGGATAAATAATGCATACAGCTTTGATAGCATTTGATTCTGCTCAACTGAATACGATTTTACAAAAAATGTTGGATGCGTTTGGGTTTCAGACAATAACGGTTCAGACAACAGAAGAAATTTCCCAATTTTTAAAAGAAAATAAGTCTGGATTAATTTTGACGGATTGGACATTAGAACAAAAACAAACGCTTCCCTTATTTACAGAATTATTACCTGAACAACATGTTATATTGGTTTCAGCAGAAAAAACACCTCAAAAAGTTTTATTGGCACTTCAATCAGGCATAAGTGAATATATTATGAAACCATTTGATAACGATATTTTACAAAGTAAATTGAGTATGATAGGATTGTTATGACCCCTCAAGATTTTAATTTTATTGCAGCATTATTAAAAAAACATTCTGGTTTTTCTTTGGTTCCAGGACAATTATATTTATTAGAAAACAGAATGGCTCCTATTTTGCGTCAAAACAATTTAATTTGTTTGGAAGATTTAGTCACTTCTTTGAAATTAAATAATGCTGAATTGCGCAAATCGGTTGTAGAAGCTGTTAGCATTAACAACACCCGTTTTTTCAGAAACAAATATGTTTTTCATATCATCGAAGATTTTTTAAATAAAAAATTTTCAAAAGGAAGCGAACAAACACCTATTCGTATTTTATCGGCAGGTTGTGCAAGTGGTCAAGAGCCTGTTTCAATCGCTCTTTTATTACACGAAATGGCATTAAAGGATGAGGTTAATTTAGATATTTACGCATTAGATATGTCCAGAAGCATCATTGAAAAAGCTCAAAAAGGGATTTATACACATTACGAAGTTCAAAAGGGATTACCTACTCGTTTACTGTTGAAGTATTTTTCTCCACACACAGATAATCATTGGCGTTTGAACGAAAATATATCGAAACAAATTCATTATCGAGTTCATAATTTAATGAATCTGTTTAACGAAAGCAACTTTGATATCATTTTGTGTCGCAATATGCTTTCTTTTATGACTGCAGAAGCTCAAACAACAGCCTTGCAAAATTTATCACAAATCATCAATGCAAATGGTGTTTTAATTGTTGGAGCTTCAGAAGTACTGAACACAAATGACTTTTTTGAAAAAATTCCAAATAAGATTGGTTGTTATCGTTTGAAATCTGTGGATTCCAAAAAAAATGTACTTCCATCAAATTGGAGTTTGAAAAAAAAGCCTTTGTTTAAATCAGCACTTCCATCAAACAAAGATTAATCTCGTACTCTTTGTGCATTTATTGCATGTGCTTTTCTGAACTCTTGATTACTGCGTAAAACAACTTCAAGTAAAGGATGTTTTTCTTTGTAAGAATTGTATGTTTGCCCTTTGTCAACAAAATTTGTGTCAGCGCCATGTTCTAACATAGATACGACCACTTTATGTAAACCTAAACGACATGCAATCATTAAAAGACTTTCTATTTTTTCAGTGCAAAGAGGACTAACACGACCTTCTGTTGTTTCATAGCTGTGGGTTTGCTTGACAATTTGATTGGCTTGAGCGCCTTGATCTAAACTTTGACATGCTGATTCAATGTCTTGATTTAAAACTGCTACAATTAATTGTTCATCTAATCTATTCATTTTATATACCTTTCCTTTAAAATAAAAAAAAGAGCGGGGATAAACCGCTCTACCATAAAAAATTACTTACAATGCGCAGCTTACCCGAGTTGTTTCACCTCAGTATAAAAATAAAAGCCGTAAAAAAATGCATTGTTAAATAACATAAAAATTCCTTTTTAAAAACAATTTCGAATCGATAATAGCACTTTTTTATTTTTTTGTAAATAGTTTATTTATTTTTTTTATATTTTCATAAAAAGTACGACAAATCGATATTGTTAGATTGTGGGACGAGGAGTACGTCATTCTGAAGCCATTCCGTCCCTCGTCATTCTGAAGGGCGCTAGCCCGAAGAATCTCTTAAGGCATTTCCCAAAAAATAAAAAATCGTTAAAAAAGGTCGTAGAAGAGCAAAAAATGACTTGACAAGGGGGGGGCTGTCGGAATTCCTCCTGAGCTTTTTCGAGACCGTGACAGTGACGTGAATTACCAAAAATTTAGGAATAGTCAAAAAAACGAATCTCCTGCTTTAAAAGGTAAATTAATTTCAAAAACTCAAGCTGTTTTAACGGCCACTTTGATTGCCGATGGATTGCTGCAATTAAATGAATTTGCTAAACATCCAGAACAAGTGACGGACGGCATCGATGCTGGTATAGAATTGGCAAATCTTTCTGCAGAACAAAAGAAACAGGTTGCGCAACAGCTGGCGTTAGAGTTAAAAGATAAAGTCAAAGGCTTTTGGACAGAGGTTAATGATGGAGCAGTAGCGGCTGTTGAGCTGTATAATTTGTCTCCAGAATTAAAAAAAGAACTTGCTGTTGGAATGATGTCTGACGCCAAAGAAAAGCTATCTGAAATAAGTGACAAGATTGCAAAAGAAACAAAAGGTATTGTTAAAGATGTTGAAGGATTCTTTAATCTACCAGAAGATAAGAGAATGGAAATAGCTAAAGAATTTTTAAAAGATGCGGGAGATATCTATCGCAAAAAGACGGGGCAAATTTTCAGCTCTGCAGGACAGATATTTTCTCACATAGCAAAAAAAATTGACGGTAAATAACTAAACGGCTATAGAAATATAAGGATTTGCAATAAATATGGGGTCAGTTTAATTGACCCCATTTAGTGCTAATTTCTTTTTTTGATAAACCACACCCGCCGTCTTGCAATAAATTTGTATAGTGAGGATGGGTGGTCGCGTAATTATCATAAACATTTTTTAATGTCTTTGCTGTATATTCTTTTAAAATACATTGAGTTTCAGAGGCTTTTTTTTGAGAGAATATAGGACCTAAAATTACCCAACGGATATAATAATCTGTAGTATCTTTTTCGGGACAATTTAAAATAATTTCAAATTCATCATCTTTAATTAACTGACATTTTAAATCAAAAGGTTGAACATCTTCACGAACAAAATAAGAAGAGGGGGGTGATACTTTAAATTGTCCAAAAGAACTTTCCAGCGTTTGGTTAAAAATAGGATTTCTAAAAGATTCTTTTTCAGATCTTAAAGGAAAACTAAACGCCATAAAAAGTAAAAATATAATTTTTTTTCAATGTACAAAATACTCTGGTTGTTATGTTCTGTTAACATATTGTAATTATAAAAAAGAATTACATTGAAAATGTTTTTTAAGATACTTTTAATACATAATAAGATATTTTTGTTTTAAAGGAAATACAAAATGAAATTATATACAATCGGATATGCAGGAAAATCAGCCAGAGAATTTTTCACAATTTTAAAAAATTCTGATGTCAAAAAGATTATTGATGTGAGATTGTATCCTTCTACAAAAGATTGTGGGTTCGCTCGCTCAAAAGATTTGGAATTTTTCTTATGGGTTTTGTGCCGTATCAAGTACGAACATCATAAAGAATTTGCCCCCGTCCCTGCTATGCTAAAAGGATACAAAGAAAGTTTATTTGGATGGGATGATGCCGAAGAACAGTATTTAAATCTATGCCAAGCCCGAAAATTCACTTTAACGCCCGATATGGATTGTGCTTGCTTTTTGTGTGCCGAACCAACCCCAGAAAAATGCCACCGCAGGCTGTTAGTCGAATACCTTGCCCGTCAAAATCCAAATGTGGAAATTGTGCATTTATAAGATTCTCTTTTGCTCTTACGAATGATTTTAGGTTGTCTGGTGGTGATTTTTTCATTTTCTACGGAAAACAGTATATATTCATTTGCTTTTGGGGCATTTTGCAAATGACTTGTATGCAAAAATAGTGTTGCTTATCGTCAAAAATATGTCTTTTCAAAATATAAGTTGATAAATCTGTCAACAAGAGCATGTATGGTAATGTCCTCAATTGAAAGGAGAATACATGGAAAAACAGCTTAAACTCTTAGCACAAATCATCCTGCCAACGCTCTTAACCGTATTGAAAAATAAGCAAAAAGGTAAAAAGTTAATTTAAAAATATAACTATTCCACTTTTATCTCTTTTATAAAGTCATGCATATTAGTACATGTATTTTCTAACTCTGAGAATCCATATTCTTCAGCGTTTTTAATAGCTTTTGGCAAATCAGATTTGACCAAATTATAAATGCCTTCATA
>SUUS01000001.1 GCA_015062395.1 Alphaproteobacteria bacterium | reverse complement strand
TTGTGTGGCTGGACAATGTATAGAGCCTCCAGAACATGCTGCATGCTATATGTGTTCCAACTACAGATGGAATTATATGTGTGGTGGTTATTGCCAAAAATGCACTGAAACGGGGTGTGAAATAGATACTTCCCAAGAAGGATGTTCTTCTTCATCCAGTTCTTCTGGCTCCTCTGGTTCTTCGGGTAGTTCGTCTTCCTCTAGTTCTGGTTCATCTTCTTCCAGCTCGGGCTCTTCAAGTTCCAGTTCTTCGTCCAGCTCAAGTAGTTCATCCAGCTCATCAAGCTCTAGTTCGAGCTCATCTTCAAACAGTAGTAGTTCGTCATCTAGCTCTTCGTCCTCGAGCAGTTCGAGTAGTAGTTCATCGAGCAGTTCTAGTAGTAGTAGCTCTTCAAGCTCTAGTTCGAGTTCCAGTAGCTCGTCGAGTTCTTCTTCGTCGAGTAGTAGCTCCTCCTCTTCAAGTAGTAGCTCGTCTTCAAGTAGTTCTTCTAGCTCTTCAAGCTCAAGCAGTAGTTCTAGTTCGTCTGGAGGGCCTGTTTGTGCTGAAGGGTACTACGTTTGTGAAGTAAATGAAGAAGAAGGAACTCATCGTCGTTGTTGTGATCTGGATTATTCAGCTGGCAGATATGCTTGTACAGATGCCGAACATTATGGACACTGTGTGGTCTGTGTGCCTGGAACTGTCTTTAATGGAGTATGTGGCTGTGATACTTGCCCTGACAAAGAAAAACCAGTCGATAATTTCGATACGGACGGTGCTTTAATCGGTCAAACTTGCTGCCCAGATTATAAAGAAGAGGAAAGTTGGTCTGGAAAGGGAGAAGATGAATGTGGTGATTTTGCGTATCATGAAGCAGAAACATGCTCTTATTCCTACTCAGAAACTGTATCATCTGTCGGTGCAATAAATGGTCAATGTTGTACAAGTACTCGCAGTGGCTGGACAATGTCAGGTGCATATGAAACCTACAGTAGGACTTCTGACACACGTGAGATATTAGACAGAGATAAAGGATTGAAATGTATTCAAACGCTTTATACAAGGCGTGTGTTGACATCAGATCCATATATCGATAACCTCGATAAGACTGCAAAATATGATGGAAGCTACACATCTGAAATGTGTAATGACAGGGACATTGATGGAACGTATGATTGTTGTTATACTACAGAATATGATGCTGCGACAGGACAAACAACTGAAAAAGAAGATTGTGATTAGTGTATGACCATATTGATAAGAAACGGTTAACATTAGTCGTTTCTTTATCGACTTATAGTTAAGGGGGGCGAAAATCTCGCCCTTTTTTAATCAGACGAATAGTCTGAAAAAGATAATTTTTTCTTTTTATAAAAAATGTAAAAAAAACTTTGCTTTTTTTGTAAAAAAAGGCTATTGTGATTTTATGTATAAACCAGATAAGAAAAGGAATAAAAAAATGGCTGGAAGTGTTAATAAAGTTGTATTAGTTGGTAATTTAGGACGTGAACCAGAGATTCGCCATACAAATAATGGTAAAAAAATTGCAAATTTTTCTATTGCTACATCTGAAGTATGGAAAGATGCAAATGGCGAACGGCAGGAAAAAACAGAATGGCATCGTATTGTTGTTTTCAATCCAAGTACAGCTGATTTTGTTGAAAAATATGTTAAAAAAGGTTCTAAAGTTTATGTAGAAGGTTCTTTACAAACACGTAAGTGGACTGATAACAGTGGACAAGACAGATATACAACGGAAGTTGTTGTCAGCAACTTTAAAGGAGAAATTGTATTATTAGACGGACGTTCTGATGGTGCTGATGCTTCTTTTGGCTCTGCAGCAGCTGATGCAGGTTGGGATACAAGTGCCTTGGGCTCTGATGCAAATTCTGCAGGTACAGATTTCAATGATGAAATTCCATTTTAGTCTGCTAATTTAAATAAATTTATTGATGTTTTTTAACTTTTAAAAGGTGAACTATGACAGATACAAGCGTAGTAGCAACAGATATCGTTCCCGTTGCAATTGAAGATGAAATGCGTAAATCTTACTTGGATTATGCAATGAGCGTGATTGTGTCACGTGCTCTGCCTGATGTCCGAGATGGTTTAAAACCTGTGCATCGTCGTATTTTATGGTCTATGCATGAAAATGGGTATGATTATAACCGACCATTCAGAAAATCAGCGCGTATCGTTGGTGATGTAATGGGTAAATATCACCCTCATGGTGATAGTGCTATTTATGATGCAATGGTTCGTATGGCTCAAGATTTTTCAATGGGATTGCCTTTGATTGCGTCTCAAGGGAACTTCGGTTCTATGGATGGTGATAAAGCTGCTGCTATGCGTTATACAGAAGCACGTTTAGCATTGTCATCACATTGGTTGTTGGAAGATATTGATAAAGATACTGTCGATTTTCGACCAAACTATGATGAAACGTGTTCAGAGCCTGTCGTTTTGCCTGCTCGCTTTCCAAATTTGTTAGTCAATGGTTCGGGTGGTATTGCTGTTGGTATGGCTACAAATATAGCTCCTCATAATTTAGGCGAAGTTTTGGATGCTTGTATTGCAATGATTGACAATCCAGAAATTTCTGATGATGAACTGTTCAGATATGTTCCAGCGCCTGATTTTCCAACAGGTGGTATTATTTTAGGTCGAGGGGGCGCAAGAAGTGCTGCTTTGACTGGACGTGGTTCTATTATCGTCAGAGGGCGTGCTACAATCGAAGAAATTCGCAAAGATAAAAATGCAATTATCATTACAGAAATTCCTTATCAAGTTAATAAATCAGCTATGATACAGCGTATGGCTGAATTAGTTAAAGACAAAGTTATTGAAGGTATTTCCGATTTAAGAGACGAATCTGACCGTCAAGGCGTTAGAGTTGTCGTAGAACTAAAAAGAGATGCGCAACCTGACATTGTTTTAAATCAACTTTATAAATATACGCCACTTCAAACAAGTTTCTCTGTTAATTCTTTAGCCTTGAATAATGGAAGACCTGAAGTAATGAATTTGCACAGCATTATTTCTGCTTTTATTGCTTTCAGAGAAGAAGTTATTCGTCGTAGAACTGTTTTTGAATTGAATAAGGCGCGAGACAGAGCCCACTTATTAGTTGGATTAGCTATCGCTGTTGCAAACATCGATAAAGTTATTGAAATGATTAAGGGCGCTCCAGATCCTGCAATAGCTAAAGCGCAATTGATGGAAACCAAATGGGATGCTGCTGATGTGACAGCTTTAATAGATTTAATCGATGAACCAGACCGAAAAATTGTGGATGGTTGCTATATGTTGTCCGAAGCTCAAGCTAAAGGGATTTTGGATTTAAAATTGCACCGTTTAACAGGCTTGGAACGCGATAAAATTCATGGCGAAGTTGGTGATTTAAGCGAACAGATAAAAGCGTTATTGTTTATTTTGTCTTCTCGTGAAAAACTGTATGAAATTATGCGCGAAGAGTTTTTACAAGTTAAAGGTGATTTTGCAACTCCAAGAAAAACAACTATCGAAGATAGTGAGTTTGAACAAGATTTGGAAGACTTGATTCCTCGTGAAGAAATGGTAGTGACAGTCACAAATACAGGATACATTAAAAGAGTTCCTTTAAATACTTACCAAGCGCAACATCGAGGAGGAAAAGGACGGAACAGTATGACAACTCGTGAAGAAGATGCTGTTTGTAAATTATTTGTAGCATCTACTCATGATCCTGTTTTATTCTTCTCTTCAAAGGGGATGGTTTACAAGGTAAAGGTTTATCGTTTACCTGAAGGTGGACCAAACAGTTTGGGCAAAGCGTTGATTAACTTATTGCCTTTGGAACAAGGTGAAACAATATCAACAGTGATGACTTTGCCTGAAAAACAAGAAGAATGCGAAGGTTTGTCTGTTGTTTTTGCTACAATGTCTGGTAGTATCCGTCGTAATCGTTTGGATGACTTTTATCGAGTAAATAGCAATGGTAAAATTGCTATGAAGTTGGATGAGGGCGATAAACTGGTCGATGTTCGTATATGCAAAGAAAATCAAGATATTTTAATTGCAACAGCTGGTGGTCGTTGTGTTCGTTGTCCAGTGACTGCCGTTCGTATTTTCGAATCTAGAGCTTCTACTGGCGTTCGTGGTATCAGGTTGTTAAATAATGACCGAGTTATATCTATGAGCGTTTTGGAACATGTTGAAACAGAAGTCGAAAAGCGTGATGTTTATTTGAAGATGGCAAATGCTAGACGTGTAGCAGCTGGAAGTGTTGACGATATAGAAGAAACATTAGATGATGAAGTATCAGAAACTTCAACAGATGTTGTTTTGTCTGACGAAGAATTTGAAAAAATGCAAAAAGAAGAACAGTTTATTTTGACTGTGACTTCTGCAGGATTGGGTAAGCGTTCTTCTGCATATCTTTATCGTATTACATCCAGAGGGGCTCAAGGTGTGACAAATATCGATATTACAAAAGCTCCAGCTGAAGTGGTTGCATCAATGCCTGTGACAGAAGATGAACATGTAATGTTGGTGACGGATGCTGGTAAATTAATCAGAATGCGTGCTTCGGATATCAGAATCGTCAGTCGAAATTCTAAAGGTGTGATTTTGTTCCGTTTAGGAAACAATGAAAAAGTTGTTTCTGTTTCGGTTGTAAAAGATTATGCTACTGATGAAACGGATGCGTCTGTTGAACAGCAAAATGAAAGTGATAATGTACAACAAGATTTATCTCGAGGGGAGGAAATAAATGAAGAAAATAGTTAGTTTAATTTTAGGTTTATGTTTAATTGCAAGTGGAGTAAAAGCTATGGATAAAGAAAATACTTTATATTTAGATTTAGATTATGGTCGTGTCGTAATTGAATTATTACCAAATGAAGCGCCAAATCATGTTGCTAGAATTAAAGAGTTGACACGTCAAGGTTTCTATAATGGACTGAAGTTCCATCGTGTTATTGATGGTTTTATGGCTCAAACAGGAGATCCTCTTGGAAATGGAACAGGGGGAAGTGGTAAGAAATTAAATGCTGAATTTAATAATGTGCCACACGTTCGTGGAACGGTTTCTATGGCTCGTGCAAGTGACCCAGATTCTGCAGATAGTCAATTCTTTATTTGCTTTGATGATGCTCGTTTTTTGGACAGACAATATACAGCTTGGGGAAAAGTTGTCAGTGGTATGGAATATGTTGATATGATTAAAAAAGGACATCCTCAAAGTGGTTTGATGAACAATCCAGATATCATTGTAAAAATGCAGGTTGCTGCAGATGTAAAAGAATAACTATACAGTAAATGAAAATTAAATCTCCAGTTGTAAAAAACTGGAGATTTTTTTTATCAAAAGTCTTCACAAATGCGATATTTTGTGCTATGAAATTTACATAAGATAGGTAAAGATATGACTAAAGAAGAACGAATTGCGCGTATAAAAGAAAATAAAGAAGAATATAAAGTTTTATATGAAAGTTTGAAAGATAGAAATACTTACTTTAATTGGCTGCAAAAACAAATGGTATCAACTTCTTCAGCTTTGGAGCGTTGCCAAACAATTACTCGGATGGCAAAGCAAATGGGTGTCAAAGATGAAGATATACAGCGAGTTTATGAGTTGGAAGACAGCAATCATTTTGATGCATTTAATTTAATGGTTGAAGCTGTCGCGATGAATATCCCTCTTTCTGAAATGTTGATTTTTTCATTACACAGAGAAGTTTTAAAAAAAATTAATGATTATGAAGCTGGTTTTTACCGAAGAGATAGGGTAAGACTATTAAATTCTTCGACAATTTTACCTTCGGCTACAAAAGTACCAGGTTTAATGGAACGGTTAGTTCGTGATTATGAAAAAACATCTTCTGAAATAGTTTTACAGGCATTTAATATGCATCATCAGTTTGTTTCTATTCATCCTTTTGCAGATGGAAATGGCAGAACAGGGCGTTTGTTAATGAATTTTCATTTATTAAAGCATGCTTATTTTCCTGTTGTGATTCATCCACACCAAAGATCTGATTATTTAGATAGTTTAGAAGCTTTAAGTGTTAAAGAGGATAGAGAAACATATCATTCTTTTATGCTATCTCAAATGGAAAGTACTTTTACAGAATGTATGGATAAAATGATTACTTTGCCAAGGATTATTACATCTCATTCGATGTTCATTGTTGGAAGATACAAATCCTTATGCACTCAAGCAAACGAAACTCAAAAGATAAAAGATTAAAAAAAGCTTGCATTTTAATCCTTTTTTCGTTTAATATATAAATGTCAGTACAAAAGGAAGTAAAAAATGTTAGTATTAGGTGTAGAAGAGTCTTTATCGAAAAAAAAGTGGGTTCAGCATTTTGCAGATGAAAAATTAATTGCGCACATTATTCAAAAATTCGATATTCCAGAAATTTTAGCACGTATTTTAGTGGTAAAAAATCTTGATGTAGATGTTTTAGAAAACTTTTTATATCCAACTTTACGTAAAAATTTACCCAATCCAGAAACACTAAAGGATGTCACAAAAACAGCCGAACGAATTGCTGATTCTGTTGAACGAGGCGAAACAATCGGTATCATGGGGGATTATGATGTCGATGGTGCAACGTCCAGCGCTTTATTAAAGCTTTTTTTGCAAAGTACAGGGACAAAAACGAAAACATTCATTCCTGACAGAGATGATGGTTATGGTCCAAATGCACAAAAAATGCAAGAATTTTATGACGAAGGAATTCGTTTAGTCGCAACAGTCGATTGTGGTATGACGGCTTTTGAGCCTATTGATTTTGGTACAAAGTTAGGTTTGGATATCGTTATTATTGATCATCATGAACCAGAAAGGATGCTTCCTAATGCTTATTCTGTGGTAAATCCTAAAAGGTTGGATGAAGATATTAAACATCCTTGTCATTCTATGGCTGCCGTTGGAGTCGTTTTTTTGGTTGTTGTTGCGATTAATAAAATTTTACGTCAACGTGGTTTTTATGACGATAAGATACCAGAACCCGATTTACGTCAATGGTTGGATTTGGTTGCTTTTGGTACGGTTTGCGATGTTGTTCCATTAAAAGGTGTTAATCGTTTGCTGGTAAAAAGTGGATTAAAGCAAATTTTAGCCAATAAAAATGTGGGGATTAAGGCTTTATCTCATATTTCGAAAATTCATGAACAAATAACTTCTTATCATTTGGGCTATATTTTAGGGCCAAGAATTAATGCTGGTGGGCGCGTTGGTAAGTCTGATTTAGGGATGCGTCTTCTTTCTACATTTGATGAAGTCGAAGCGGCCATGATTGCAAATGAATTGGAAGAATTAAATTTATTAAGACGTTCTATTGAAAGCGATGTTTTAGAACAGGCAACTAAACAGGCTATGGATGATATTCAAGCAGGTCATCCTTTTATTTTGGTACAAGGGGAAAATTGGCATCAAGGAGTAGTTGGAATTGTTGCTGGTCGATTAAAAGAACGATTTAATTTACCTTCCTTTGTTTTAAGTGTCGAAGGTTCTGATGCTAAAGGATCTAGTCGTTCTGTTCCTGGAGTTGATTTAGGTACATTGGTTATTACAGCAATGCAAAAAGGGATTTTATCTCGAGGAGGGGGACATCCTATGGCTGCTGGTTTTTCATTAGATACCAATAGGATTAACGATTTTAGAGCCTTTTTAAAAGAATATATTAATACTCAATGCAATCTTGAGGTAGATAAACCTAAAGAGCTAATAATCGATGGTGTATTAGATATTCATGCAGTTAATTTAGATTTATTGGATAAAATCAGTTTGCTTGAACCATATGGGGAAGGAAATGAAGAACCTGTTTTTGCTGTTCATGATGTTTTATTATCCAGAACTATTTTAACCAAAAACGGACATGTTGTTTGTAAGTTTACAGGTAAAAGTGGTGGATATTTAGACGCTGTATGCTTTAGGGCAGAAAAAACACAAATAGGTCAAACTCTTTTAGAAAATCGTGTCGGACAGTATTATCATATTGCAGGTCAGTTGCGTATAGATACTTGGAATACTCAAAAAAAGGTCCAAATGATTATTCATGATATAGCATTAGCGTAAGATCGTTTTTATTTAATATATTCGATACACAAAAGACAGCCCTGTCAAAATAAACAGAGCTGCTCTTTGTGAAATGGTATAAAGTTTATGGGAATGTAATTAGTTTCCGTTCCTTTAACTTCATATAGACCATGCTAAAAATATCAGCAACATCTTCTGGCGTAGCGTCTTTCTTTTGATAAATGAGGGCGCTAGCTAAAATTGCTACTGTGATTTTATCGACTTTATTTGTTTCACACATTATAAAATTATCTACTGCATCATACATTTTTTTTACTCCTTTTGTATATAAGATAATGTATATATACAATAGAAAATATAATAATGCAATATATTATTACGTGTATTTTGTATTTTTTTAACTTTTTTTACGCCATTTTATACGAATGCGAGCAAATTCAATGCTTTTATCATCTGAAAAAATTTGATGAAGCGATGTATTTTCATCAATTTGAGTTGAAACTTTTATTTTTTGTCCATAAAATGCTGGTTTTTTGAATGAAATTTCTAAATCTTCGATTTCGTTCGATTCTCTAAAGTCATTAGGGACCGACTCGCTAGCCCAAACAGGATAAATAGCATTATTCACATGTTGATTGATGTCTATATCATCGTAACGAACATAAAAATCTTTCTGAAAATCCTGTCTTTGAACAGTTGGTATGGTAGGAAACTTTGTATCAAGAGCTCTTTCTTCAAGCGATTCTAAATTATTAACATATTTTTTTGTCGGTTGAGGCCGACCAGAACTTAAATCAATTATGACCCATTGACTCGATGCAGTAAATAAAGGTTCATTTTTGGGGGATAGAACCCTAAAGTCTCGAATCGCAGAAACAGGTCCCAAACCAGATGGCCATGTTTCAATAATAACGTTTTCATTCCATTTTGGACGTTTATTTATGTGAAGTGCATAATGCGAACCAACCCAAGTTATATTTCGAGTGGAAAAATTTTTATATCCAAGATTTAATAAATCTGCATGCGAATCGGCCATGTGTTGCAAAAGATTGAATAATGTTAATAACCTTAATTTTCCTTCTTTGTCACATTCATAGCTGTATATGTGATGATTTTGAATGAATTTTTCCATTTTATTCTTCTACTTTCTGAATAAGATTTGATAAATCTGGCTTATGATAATTTGGACCTTTGGTAATCTTTCCATCTTCTCTGTAAACGGGTTTCCCATCATTACCTAATTTAGACATATTGCTGTTGTGTGTAGCATCAAAAGCTTCTTCTATCGGTAAACCAAAAGAAATAGCCAGTCCTGATAAAGCATATTGTACATCGGCCATTTCTTTACACATATTTTCGAAAGTAGGGCGTAAAACGGACTTATCTTTTGTCTGAAGTTGGTTAATCGCATAATCCAACTCTGCAATAAGTTCTTGAGTTTCTTCTAAAATAAGTTTTTTTCTTAACTGTAATAATTCAACGTTAAATTGACTATTTACAGGTAAGTTCATTACTTTGTGAAATTGTTTTACTTTTTCTTCGTACTTTGTCATATTTTACTCCAACTTTTTAATTTGATGATATTGGAAAATAGCAAAAAAGGCAAGAAAATTTTAAAAAATACTTGATGTTTTATGGTTCTTTTGATATAACTTCAAAAAAAGATAAATAAAAAATCGGAGTGTAGCTCAGTTTGGTAGAGCACTACGTTCGGGACGTAGGGGTCGTGGGTTCAAATCCCGCCACTCCGACCAAATGTGATAAGAACAACTTTTTAGACACATTCTTTTGTCCCTGTCTAAAAAGTTGTTCTTATCACAAATTTTCCATACTAACTAGCCAGTGGAGTTTTTATGCCAAGTTTAGATTTAGAAAAAATAAAAACAATTCTTCCGCATCGTTATCCTATGTTGATGGTTGACGCTGTGTTGGACTATACCAGTGATAAAATTTCGGGCATAAAAGAAATTTCATCAGATGAATTCTTCTTAAAAGGACATTTCCCAAATAACCCCATTTTTCCTGGAACTTTCTTTGTTGAAGCAATGTCCCAATTGTCGAATATACTGATGTATTTTGACCTTAAAGAAAGAAAATGTCATAATTTAATTTTTCTTTTTATGACTATTGAAAGTGCAAAATTTAGAGGGCAAGCTCGCCCTGGAGATACTCTTTACATTGAGGCTATAAAAAAACACTCTATCGGTAATGCTTATAAGTTTGAAGGAACAATTAGAATCAACAATAGAATTGTTGCAGAAGCTATTTTTTCTTCAACTGCTGTCAGTGAGTAATTTTTTGTTGACTCTAGGGTGTATTTTAAAGTATACTAAACGAAAATGTTTGAATGATTTGATGTATGAATTATGAGAGTGTCCATATTACAAATTACGCAAAAGGTTTTATCTATACCTTTAAAGGCTTATTACACTGAACCTGACTTATTAGTCTTTCAGGATTTTTGGAAGATTTTAATTGGTTTATCTGAAAATGAAATCTCTGACTTGCTTACTTCTTTATCTTCTGATGATAAAAAGGAAATTTCTTTAAAATGGAATAAGTATATAAAAGAATTAGAAAGGAACAAGGTTAAGGATTTTTTGAATGGTGAAAAGGTAAATAGCATATCCATTCTTGAAAAAGAAGGATATGCTGGAGTTCTTTGCGAATTTAATCTTATTAAGGATCTATCCAGCCAGAAACGTTGTCTTATGGCTGGTAGTGGATACCACCCTGAAACATTAATTGAACTTAAACAAAATTATCAGAGGATTATACCAGTTTGTTTGGATTATGATACACAAGCTCTTAAAGCCTCTGAAGCGTATATCAAACAGACGTGCTCCAAAGATATTTCAAAAGATTTCACGTTTATAAAAAAGAGATCCTTTGATTTCTCGTATAAGGATGAAAATATCGTACTTTTAGCAAATGGACTATCTAATAAGAAAAAAACATTATTAAAAATTAAAGATACCGCCAAAACTAATGTTAATATTCTGTTACGTTTACCACAAAAAGCTGCAACTCTTTTATACGAAGATGTATCAGAGGATGAGATTAAACAAATTGGTTTTAGTATAATATCCAAAATACAGCCAAGTACTTTGAGTAAAACGTATTTACTTCGGAGCAAAAAATGATTGAAACAGAGGCGTATGTTTTACAGAAGGATTCATCTATTTTAGAACGAAAAATAATTCATTTTCCGGATATTGAGGATGATGAGGTATTGGCTTTACCTGTTTATGGTTGTTTTGAAGCAAACATCTTACATGCTGTACAAAAAGTTCCCACAAACATTAATGAAGATAGAGCAGAAGAAGAAATAATTTTGGGTAATACTGGTGTTCTTTATATTCAAAATAGAGGAAAGAAGGTTTCCTCAGTGGAAATTGGTGATTTTGCCATTTATTTTGGGAATGGTATCTCTGACGCCCAAGGTTATCCGATAAAGATAGCGGGTTATGATGCAAAAGGAATTATGGGAAATTTAGCAAAAAAAATCAAATTGAAAGAGGAACAGGTTATTAAGATACCCCCAAATTCACAATTTTCCTTGAAACAATGGGCCGCATTCTCTGGTCGCTTCATTTCTGCTTATTCAAATTGGCGGCAAGCGTATGGCTGTTGGAAAATACAAACCTTTTCGAAACGAAAGCCAAAGGGATTGTCCGTTTTTGCTTATGGTGGTGGAGTTTCATATGCTGAACTTCTTCTCGCAAAAAAAGTGGGGTTTAGTGTTTATATGACGGTATCAAATGAGTACAGAGAGAGATATGCTCGTTCTTCAGGGATAATCCCCATAAATCGAACCACATTTAAGGATTTTGAAAAAGATTTTTTGTCGTATATTTCAAGAGAAACACATAATGAGGGAGCATCAATATTTATAGATAATTTAGGAGGAACATTCACAAAAATAGCACTAAAAGGATTGGGAAGGAACGCCGTAATTTCATCATGTGGTTGGAAGACAGGATCCTTACTTCCTATTTCAAGAACGGTTGAATGCATTAATCGACACATACATGTAAATACTCATTATGCAAATCGTCAGGAAGCTTTAGATGCGATGAACTATGCAATTTCGCACAATTGGATGCCTATAATAGATGACGTGTATACCTATTGTTGGGAAGATATTCCACAACTAATACTAGATTATCAAAATTCTGAAATTCCAACATATTTCCCAATATATGAAATCAATAGGAGGGATGAGCTTGCAAAACTTTAAAATAAAATGTATTGGCACTTATATTCCAGATAACTATGTAAATAATATGGATTTATTAACAACTTTTGAGGTAAGTCCAGATTTCATAGAAAATAAATTGGGAATAATTAGGAGGTCTAAAATAAAAGAACATCAGACTTTGGCTGATATGTGTTTATCTGCATGGCATGATTTAGAGAAAAAAATCAAAATTGACATTGAAAATATTGATTTAGTATGTACGGTAACACAAACACCAGATCATAAGGCTCCATATATGTCCGCGATTTTACATAATAAAATAGGTTTATCAAAAAAATGTATTACTTTTGATATCGGTCAAGGATGTGCTGGTTTTTGCCATGCTTTACTAACCGTTTTATCTATGATGAAAACCCTTCATTTGAAAAACGCTCTCTTCTTCACATGTGACCAGTTATCGAGGATTCTAGACCCAAAAGATAAAAATACAGTATTACTCTTTGGCGACGCAGCAACAGTGACTTATATAACAAAAGATGTTTCAACAGGATATATTTTAAAAGATTGGGATTTTGGAACATTGCCAAATTCTTATGAGACCATAATAGAAAAAAATTTTTTAAGAATGGATGGTCGTATGGTCTTTAATAATGTGTTGAAAGAAATTCCAGCATCAATTAAAAACTTATTGTTAAAAAACGGACTGGATACTTGTGATATTTCTGAGTTTTTGTGTCATCAACCATCAAGATATCTACTGGAAAGATTATCTTCGACCCTGAATCTAAAAGAAAATCAGTTAAAATTCAAAGCGGCTAATTATGGTAATACGAGTTCATCATCAATCCCATTAATCCTAGAGCCACATCTGAAACAAAAAGATGCTAATTACCTTGTATTATCTGGATTTGGAACGGGTTTTTCTTGGTGTAATTGTTTATTAACATTGACAGGAGGCAAAAATGAGTGATAACGATATTTTTCAAATAGTTCAAGAAACGTTAAAAGAGGTAAAGTTCGCTTTACATGATAAGATATTGACCAGTGATATGTCTTTTAAAGAAATGGAAGTGGATTCCTTAGATAAAATGGATTTATTTTTTCGGTTGGAAGAAAAATTTAATATTTCTTTTCCAAATGAAGAAATAGCCAAAATGAAAGCGATAGGGGATGTTGTGAGTTTCATTCAGAATCATGCAAAGTAGTTTATATAACAATTTTAAGAAGATTTGTGTCGAGACTCCCGATAAGGTAGCCATTATTAAGGATGGTATAGAGCTAACTTATGGAGAATTAGATTTCAAATCAGATTTAGTTGCAGGTTATATAAAATCATTAAATTATAAGAAACCAGTAGGAGTACTATTTGACAGATCAATAGAGTTAATTATCTCTATTTTAGGAATTCTAAAGTCTGGAAACCCTTATGTTCCACTTGATAAGAGTTATCCTGTCGAGCGTTTGAATTTTATGCAGGAAAAATCCGGTACAAATTTAATTATCACAGATGATGTAACCATTGACAAAAGAAATAAAAAGTTTGTTTTTTTTGAAAAGATAATTAAAAATTCAAGGGGAAATAAAACCGTAAACAATAACGGTTTTGGTAAATTGGCCTATATTATATTTACTTCTGGTTCTACGGGAGCTCCAAAGGGTGTTGTTATGCCAACATCAGTTCTTGAAAATCTTATTACATGGCAAATTAAAGAATCTGCGATAAAAAGAACATTACAATTTGCCCCAATTAGCTTCGATGTTTCTTTTCAAGAAATTTTTTCTACTTTATGTACGGGTGCTTCATTAGTACTGATTGAAGAAAATGAAAGAAAAGATCCTGAAAAACTGCTGTACTTAATTGACAAGTTCAAGATTGAACGGATTTTTCTCCCCGCAGTAATGTTAAATTACATAGCGCAAATCGCAGATCTTAATAAAACCTTTCCTACCTCTCTTAAAGAAGTAATCACAGCCGGTGAACAGTTGATTATAACGCCAGTAATTCGTTCTTTTTTTAAAATTCTAAAGCATTGCCGTCTAATCAATCAGTATGGTCCGAGTGAGACCCATGTTGTCACTTCGTTTACATTACCAAAGAATGTTAATCAGTGGGGGAAACTCCCTCCCATAGGAAAGCCTATATCCAATATACAGTTAAAAATTCTAAATGAAAAACTTACAGCTACTACGGAGGGTGAATTGTTTATCTGTGCTCCGTTTATTGCTAAAGGGTATGTAAATAATCCAAAGGATACAAATAAATCTTTCATCCCAGATCCTCAAAACACAAAAAATCTTCTATATGCAACAGGCGATATTGTCAAGCTAAACAAGAAAAAGCAACTTGAATTCGTTGGGCGAAAAGATGACCAAGTAAAAATAAGTGGGTATAGAATAGAACTTGCAGAAATAGAGTACCTATTATCAAAAGATAAAAATGTTCTTGAATGTGCTGTTTGTCCGATAATGGCTGAAAATCGGCCCACTTTCCTTGTCGCTTTTATTGTCTTGAAAAACGAAAAAACTGAGATTTTGGATATAAAGCAATCCATTGGTACTCTGGTGCCTAATTATATGACTCCTAAAGATTTTGTCGTAATTGACAAATTACCGAGAACCCCGTCAGGGAAACTGGATAGAAAAGTATTAATTCAAACGTATATAGAAAAAAAAGAAACAACAACCCATTCAGAATTGACTAAGTTGGAAGAAATCTGGCGAGATCTTTTGCACATAACCGACTTTGACAAAAATAAGACATTCTTTGAGCTAGGTGGAACCTCATTACTCTTGCTTCAGCTATACACGAAAATTTTCGAAACATTCAAGCAAAAAATACCAGTTGCTATGCTACTAAAAAATAGTACATTTAATGCTGTATCTGATCTCTTAAAAGGAAATATAATACAGGGGAAAGAAGCAGTTATTCAAGATTTTGGAAAACCTGTAAAAGAAAAAATCGCTGTAATAGGAATGGCATGCAATTTTCCTAAGTGCCATACTCCTGACGAATTTTGGAATTTTCTTTCAACTGGTAAAGAAAGTATCGAATCTTTTGGCCCATCACAGGATTTGTCAATGCTGGATCCCTTTGAGCATGATGTATTTTGTTCATCTACAATTGATGATGCAAATTTGTTTGATGCTGAATTCTTTGGATATTCAAAGACTGAAGCAGAAATGATGGATCCACAACAACGAAAGTTTTTGGAATTATCTTGGGAACTACTAGAAAAAACAGGATATCTTAACAATAATACGACTAAAAAGATAGGAGTCTTTGCTTCCCAAGGATTTAGTAGCTATCTTGTTAATAACCTTAACCCAAACTTAGATTATCGTTCTAATAGGTATTTCTTCGAACGTTTTTCGGATTTGCAAGTTATGATGGGCGGGGATAAGGATTACTTACCAACAAAAGTTTCCTTTAAATTGGGGTTAGAAGGACCAAGTATTAATGTACAATCTGCATGTTCTTCATCGTTGGTTGCAATTCACTTGGCAAAACAAGCTCTTTTGAATGGAGAATGTGAAATGGCACTAGTTGGTGCTGTAAACATTATGTCCCCATCAAAACATAAATATACTTTCCAAAAAGACATGCCTTGGTCACCAGATGGCCATACACGTACTTTCGATGAAAGATCAGAAGGTATGATGATGGCCCAAGGATTAGGAGTAGTTTTATTAAAACCACTATCAAAAGCCATAAAAGATAAAGATAATATTTTAGCCATTATTTCAGGAAGTGGTGTTAGTAATGATGGAAATAATGGGAAATCTAATTTTCTAGCACCAACAATTGATGGACAAACACGATCATTACAGCAAGCTTTAAAAGATGCAAACATACTGCCAGATAAAATTTCTTTTATTGAAACACATGGAACTGGAACTGTCGTTGGAGATGCAGTTGAAATCCAAGCATTAAAAAATGTTTTCGGTAATAATAGGAAAAGGGATTGCGTTATTGGGAGCGTAAAAACTAATATAGGTCATCTCGGTTGGGCTTCTGGCATGGCAGGGATAATAAAAGCAATTTTATGTATTCAGCATAAACAAATACCTGCTACACTTCATTTTAAAAAAAATAACCCCTTATTGGAGTTGGATGATTCTCCCTTTTATGTAAATAATAAAACGATCCCTTGGAAATCAAAGAAACATTATTGCTTAGTGAATTCCTTTGGTCTTGGTGGTACTAACGCTAATGTCATTTTAGAAAGTTATTCACACAAAAAAAACAACCAAACAAAACAAAAGAATAATTTTTATTTGTTTGTTTTTTCTGGAAAGAAATTCGAGGATTTAGTTAAAATAATACACAATCATAGAATTTTCTTCGAAAATCATCGTGATTTACGTCTACAGGATATCTCTTATTCACTTTTAAAGAGGAAATATCATTTTGATTATAGGGTCTCTTTTGTTGCGAATACAATGGATCGTTTGATATACGAACTGTCAAATACTGAAAAACGATTAAAACTCCCATCTGTTACAAAAGATGATTTTAAGGTCTCACAAAAACAACAGCTTGCCTTTATTTTTTCTGGTTATACATCTCAATATTTTGGGATGGGAAAGAGGCTGTATGAGAAAAATGCTATTTTTAAGAAAAAGATTCAGGAATGTAATAAAATTATAAAGAAATTTACGGATTTTGATCTAATCGATATAATATGGAAACAGGAAAAATATTCAGAACAAGATGTTATTTTAAATCAACTGGCAATTGTAGCCATAGAAGTATCTATTCTAGAAATTTTAAAACAAATGGCAATTTTGCCTAAATTTGTATTAGGACATAGTTTGGGAGAATACGTTGCAGCTTACTGTGCTGGTATACTAAAATTAAATGAATTACTTCAAATAGTTTATCATAGAGCTGTTTTGTTAACTTCATTAAAAATTCATGCAAAAATGTTAGCAATCAGAGCTAATAAAAATACTGTCGAAAAACTGTTGGAAAACTATAATGAGATATCTATAGCATCTATCAATACACCTAATTTAGTGGTTGTATCTGGTCCAACAGAGAGAATACTATCACTTTTTAAAGCTTTACATGATCAGAAGATTGAAGCACAAAAATTAGATAACAGCAGTTTTGGCCATTCAAGTGTTGCTAATCCCCTTGTGGCGGTATATAAAAAATATCTTTCCAAATTTTCATTTAAGGATCCTTTTATAAAATTACTTTCAAATGTAACGGGGGATTTTATTCAAACAGGAGAAATATCTTCAGACTATTGGTGTAACCACATGATTCAACCTGTCAATTTTGAAAATATGATCCATAATTTAAAAAATAAGGATGTTGATATTTTCTTGGAAATAGGTCCAAATTCTGTGCTTCTTAATATGGTTGCAGAATGTTATGATGAGCAGAACGCAACATATATACCTATGATGAGAAAAACTACTGATGATACAGAACAATTACTTTCAGCATTTGGAAAATTATTTTCGAAAGGAATATCCGTTAATTTTGACCATATCCTACCGAAAGATAATTGTTTATTAATTGAACTACCAACTTATCCTTTTGATTTAAAAAAATATTATCTTGAGCCGGTTGATTTATTACAAAAGGCAAGTTGGAGAAACGATTTATACAAAATTCAATGGGAATCAGTTTCGCTTTCTAATTTTTCTAAATCTTATATAGAGAATTCGTTAATTATAGGAGATAAAAGTCAAATAGCACACTTCTCATCAGAAAAGAATCTCCTTGTAAGTACAGATATTTCAAATAACTCATTCTTCTTAAAAGAAAAACTTGATTCTTTTAAGAAGAAAATAGAACGTATTGTATATGTTATAGACAGTATTTCCGATGATGTGCAGAATTACACCTCATCTGATATCTTAAGGCTTTATTTAAATAAGATCAAAAACGTTTTTTATTCCTTAAAAGAAGCCTTTTTAATGGGGAAAATAGAAAATATTTCGTTTATTTTTGTTGGTAATGACTTTTTAAATGAATCTCTAGTTTCTCTTTTAAAAACAATTTGTCTTGAAAATTCAGAAATCAAATGCTCTTGTTTTTTTGCAAAGGCATTGACAGAAAATTCTATTTCAAAGATTGCTTCGTGTATACGTCAGCAAAAGTCGTTTAGTTTTTTTCAAATTGATCCAGGCGGGAAAAGTGTCTTTGAAGCAACTTTAGCCCCCATTTCTTTATCATCAGAACGGAAACTCACTATAGTTCCTAAAAAACAATATTTAGTGACAGGGGGGGTAGGTGCATTAGGACTTTTAACCAGTAAGTGGCTCATTAAAAATGGTGCAAAACGAATTGTGATAGTTGGCCGTCGGGAAAAGAATGAGGTGATAGAACAAATAAGAACTTTAAAGCTGCTTGATGACACATTAGACCTAGAATATATAAGTATGGATATTTCCGATGAGAGCAAGTTTTTTGCATTGTCTTCAAAACTTGATATAAAAAATATCGGTGGAATTGTGCATGCGGCTGGTTGTATTGAGGATAAATCCTTTACAAATACGACTATGGAGGACTTTAAGAAAATTGCAAAGGCAAAGGTTCTTGGAGTATGGAATTTACATAAACTCTCTTTAAATACACAGTTAGATTTTTTTGTAGTCTTTTCTTCCGCTGTATCCGTAATAGGAAATCCTGGACAATCTAATTATACAACAGCAAACGCATTCTTGGATTCTGTGTGTAAATATAGGATATCTTTGGGATTACCAGCATTAAGTATTAATTGGGGAGCATGGGGGGACTTAGGAACTATTGATATAAACAAGAATCTACAGCAGAAATTAGAAGAAAAGGGATATTCTTATCTTAAAAAAAACGATTTCGATGAGATAATGTCATCAATACTTAGTTTACAAGAACAGGTAATTTTATTACCTATGAATTGGAATATCTTTTTAAGAAAATATAAACTCGAAAATAGCCCGTTCTTTAGATTGTTAGCAAAAGATTATTTGCCTGTTGAGGAAAAGAACACGGATACATTAACTCAATACAGCATTCAAGACATTCCTAGTATTGTCTCATCCGAAGTTGCTCGAGTTTTAGACAAATATACACATAATTGCCATATTGAAAAAGATGATGATCTTTTTGATTTGGGACTTGATTCTTTAAGCGCAATAGAATTACGTAACGCTATTAGACATTTGTTAAATATTTCATTCCCTGTTAGTGTTGTATTTAAAGAAAGAACTTTAAGAAATTTAACAGCCTTTTGTATCAAAAATTGTTCCAGTAAATCATTGGATAAAAAACTATGTGAAAAAACAGAGATTGTCTTGGATAAGAACAATAGTGAAAACAAGTTATCATATGAAGAACAAAGGTGGGTGGCATTAGAAAGAATTAAATATGGATATTTATTGATACCAATACTTTTCCATTGCGAACTAAAAAAGAATTCATTTTTGAACGCCTTAAAAGAGGTTATTTCAAGACATCCAATTTTGACACATTGTTATGTTGATAATCATTATGAAACTTGTAATATAAAAGATTTCATTTCTAGTGAAAGTATTTTTGTGAATATGAAGGGTGTAGAAAATGTTGCTGAATATATAAAAAATTTAGCATGTACGTTAACATCTTCTTTTCCTGATATTACAAAAACCCCACCTTGGATTTTAAAAATTTTAAAGTTAAATAATAATCAGTTTATATGTCTTCTTTTTACGCATCATTTGCCATTCGATGGAACATCTGTGACGGTATTTGTTGAAGAATTAAGAAAATTTTATGCCTCTTTTCTTCAAAAATCACATTTGAGACTCCCAAATCCAGTTCTCTATGATCAATATGTAGATTGGCAACATAAATTTTTACTGGAGACAGAAAAGGAAAATGAAGCCTTCTTTGGTGGGTTATATGCTGGTATTGCACGTCCTGTAATTTTGCCAAATAAAACCGGAGATGAATTTTTTGAACAGTGTTATCCGTCAAGTTGCTATACCATTTTTTCTTCAGAAAAAGTATATGAATCCTTAAATAAATTTGCTCATAAAGCGCATGTATCCGTTTTTTCAGTATTGTTGTTTGTTTATTCGAAGTTATTGGTAAAATTAACAAGACAACATAATTTATTAATAGGAACTGTTTTCAATGGACGAACAGAGGATAATTTTAAAGAAACAATAGGCCCATTCGTTAAACAATTCCCACTTCCGATTTCTTTAGATGAAACTCTTTCTAATATGACACAAATAACCCAAATTAATAGTATTGTATCTCTTGTGAATGAAAGGTCTTACTACCCAGTGAATCTTTTACCTAAGTATGTCGAAAAGTTTTTGAATTTCTCTCGATCAAGTTATTTCACAGATGCCTATATCATGCTGAATAATTATCACAAAGAAAAAGACAATGTCTGGCCTAAAGTAGAAGTTTTAGAAACACTTGGAACCATTTCAGAACCATTGTTGAATACATTAAACTATTCAACCTTAAGAGAATTAGCGGGATTATTTCTGATAGTCGACATGCAGAAAAGCAATCTTCGTTTTAATTTTTGGTATCATGTTCATCGTTTTGATATAAATACCATTAAAGACTGGGCTTCTTTGTATATATCCCTTTTAGAAGATACAGTTAAGGAAGAATAGATTGCCAAGCTTTTTTAAAGATATCACAATTTGAATTCGATAAAAAAAGCCTGGGTTCAATTGCCTCAATTTCCATTATAACTAAATTATTTTTTCTCAAAACCGCATCTAATCTCATATAGAAAGGGCATTCGTTAGTGATATCCATGATTTTTTGTACTATTTCTACTGCCTTATTTTTTAAAGCTTGATTTGGAATAAAATTTTTAACAGTTCCTCCATATCTTGCTTGACTTCTGAAATCAGATAGTGAAGGTATTTTTTTTACAGCATGTGAAAAGCTATTGTTGAAAAATACAAAGGATATTTCACCTTCTTGTATTACTTCCGGAATGAATTCTTGTATTAAAACATCTGAAGAATACAATGGAAGTAAAGAATTTACCTTTTCACTATCATTTTTATTATATTTATATGTCAAATAGCCACTTGCTGATATTGCTGGTTTTATTACAAATTCATCAAATATATTAAAATTAAAATCTTTTACATTTTCTTTTTGAATAACATATGTTTTTGGAATTTCAATATTGTGTTTTTCTAACTCAAGAAGATATTTTTTATGAATATTCCATTGGATTAAACTCTTAGCGTTGATTGTTGGAATATTGAGAGAATTTATCCATTGAATAAATTTATCTGGGTATTTGTGATAATTCCAACAAGAACGAATTAAAACATAGTCGCAATCTTTGAAAAGACTTTCTTGTTTATCCCAAATAGTCAATTCTGCTTTAGCTCCCATGTCATTAAGAATTTTACTAATTAGTAAATTCTCAGGATCATTGATATTATCTTCATCTGTCGCAATACAAATTCTTTTCATTTTATCCCTCCTATAATAACATTATTTATGTTAATATCGGCTGATCTTTCATTTTTATCTAAACATACTATGAACCCTGTTGTATTAGAGTTTATATCAATAGGCACAGAGGTAACATAATACTTTTGGTATTTTTTGGAAAAGGATATTTGATTAAATGGAATTAAAAGTCCTTTTCCAAGAGCTTTCGTAAATGCCTCCTTAAAGGTCCAATATTTAAAAAAATTTTTATACAAATCTTTTGTTTTAAGATACAATTTTTCATCAGGAGAGTACAGAAAATTTATAATACCTTTTTTATTTATTTTTCTGTTTTTTTCCTCTATATCAACACCTATAAACTCTATATTTTTTGCAATTAAAAGGCAAATAATATCTCTCGTATGACTTATTGATATTTTTAAATTTTTAGGATTTGGAGATAAATATGGTTTCCCATATATAGTTCTACCAATATGAAATCTTTGCGCACAATTGAAATTCATTAATGCCTTATTAATCAGAAAACGAGAAAGAATAAAATTCTTTCTCGCATCTATCATTTTTATCTTTTTAAATCTTTTGTTTTCTGTTGCTGACAAAATAGACTCCAGAACAGAAAGCTGAGACTCATCAATTTTTGATTTATCTACATGATAAAGAAAAATTTTGCTCATTTTTTCTAATAAGATCTTGCATAAATAACATCAAGTTTCGCTTTTTTATTAGTCAAAAGGCAATTTCCTTCCTTCTGAGATTGATCCTCAGGAATACAGCGAATTGAAATTTTCATTTCCTTCATTTTATCAACGCTTTCTGGATCTTCAGACCATTTGCCACGGACAAAAGCTACCTTTTGCCCTTGACCGTTTACCCAAGAGTTTTGTTGCGCAAAATATGCTTGCATTTCCTCTGCCGTTGTAATATCTGTTCTTTGATTTTGTTGTAAACGAGTATTCGCAGCGTTATATAAATCCATATGGAAATCTTCCAACCTCTTAGAAGCTGATGAAACAAAATCATCAAACTGAACAACTTGTTTCCATTCTGGGGTGTTGATCTTATTTCTTGTTCTGACCATTAAACCATTGTTTTTTACGTCACGAGGTCCAACCTCACATACAATGGGGGCACCTTTTCGTGTCCACTCCCACATTTTGTCTACAGATTCCTTGTCTCTTGTATCAACTTTTACACGAATTTTTTCGCCATCATAGCTCTGTTTAGATAAAGCAGAATACAAGCGCATCACGTAGGACATTACTTCCTCTCTTTGAGCTTTATCTTTGATGATAGGGACGATAACAATTTGATGTGGTGCAATCTTTGGAGGAACGACCATTCCTTCATCATCAGCGTGCGTCATAATTAAGCTACCAATTAGACGTGTCGTTACACCCCAAGAGGTTGTGTATGCATATTGTTGTTTCCCATCCTTACCTAGAAACTTAATATCAGCTGATTTGGCAAAATTTTGGCCTAAAAAGTGCGAGGTACCAGCTTGTAAAGCTCTACCATCCTGCATCATTGCTTCTATACAATATGTATCAACAGCGCCTGGGAATTTTTCATGCTCGGGCTTGCGTCCTTTTATAACAGGCATAGCCAAAGCATCTCGTGCCACATCAGAATACACATTCAACATGGTTTTTGCTTCTTGTTCCGCTTCCTCATAACTAGCATGTGCAGTGTGACCTTCTTGCCATAAAAACTCTCTTGTTCGTAAAAAGATTCTTGGTCTCATCTCCCAACGGACAACATTTGCCCATTGATTTATCATAATTGGCAAATCTCTGTATGATTTGACCCATTTTGAGAACGAATCCGCAATAATTGTTTCAGAGGTAGGACGAACAATAAGAGGTTCTTCCAATTTTCCATCAGGTGTCAATTTGCCATCTTGCATAGTTAAGCGACTATGAGTAACAATTGCCATTTCTTTAGCAAAACCTTCAACATGCTCTGCTTCTTTTTGAAAATAGCTTAAAGGAATAAATAGAGGAAAGTAACAATTCTCATGACCTGTTTCTTTGATCTTATCATCTAGAACCCGTTGAATACGTTCCCATATCCCATACCCCCAAGGCTTAATAACCATGCATCCTGGCGAAGAAGATACTTCTGCCATATCAGCTGCAGTTATGACATTCTGATACCACTCAGGATAGTTGCTCGCTCTTGTATTTTTTAAAGTCATTTTTATAGCCTCTCTCTTTTTATGTTTAAAACACGATGTCGTATTATATCACTTTTTTGTTTTTTTGTCAAGAAAAAAGATTACTGGCCACTCTTAATGCAGATTATTGGTATAATTAATTTTCCTCTTGACATACCCATCTAAATTCTCTCTAATACTAAATGAAGGTATCATGAGCCTTCATTTAACTTTATATATAAAGAAAGGAAAATACAATGAATAAAACAGAATTAGTTGAAGCTATTGCTAAAACAGCAGGATTAACCAAGGCCGATGCTGACCGCGCTGTAAAAGCGGGTATTGAAGCAATCACAAAAAGCTTGAAAAAAAGGTGATGCCGTCCATTTTTTGAATTTGAATATCGTCTGCCATGAAAACACCTCATTTATCAGCATAAAATTATAATCCGTCACATTTTAACGACTTCTACCTAAAATTGCAAGAAAATAGTCATTTTTTTCAAAAAAAATGAAAATCTCTTTATATGCCCCAAACACCATGTGTATAAGTTATAAAAAATTTAAACTCCTTATAAAATAAGGCTTTTAGAGGTGTGTGCAAATTGTGGTATCAGTTTTTGGGTTTCTAAACCAACCACTGCTTGGCAAGATTCGGAAAGTTAATGTCATACCATTATAATCAATTATTCAAAAACAATAACTTACGGTCAAGTGGCTCTGGCGAAAAAATCACATTGCACAAGGTATATATATTCGGGCAAAAGTATATATCAATTTGGAAAAATCTCGGCAACCACATCGATTTTGGTATAAAATCACTTTTCAGCAGTTGGCTGTCCTAGGGCTTTGCAGGGGAATTGGACAACAAAAAAAGCGAAAGTATAAACTTCCGCTTTTTTATATTGGTCGGAGCGATAGGATTTGAACCTACGGCACCTTGGTCCCAAACCAAGTACTCTACCAGACTGAGCTACGCTCCGAATAAAAGGCATTATAGACAATAAAAAAATGCTTGTCAATACCTTTTTTTATTTTTTTCATTTTTTTTATTTTATTTTTGGTTTCTTTGGTATCAAGTCTATATTTTCTTCTGATTTAAAATCTTTATTTGCGAGCTATTTTTGATTTCTTCCTAAAAAGGCTATTTTTCCACGAACTATTAAATTTTGGCCTTCGAGCCAGATTTCACAACCATAGACTTTTCTTTTTTATAACAATGATTAGAAGTTGTATTTCAAAGATACAGTACCTGTATGGCTCATATAATCTCTGCGAACACCTAAATCATAATCAACGTTAACGTTAAGACGATCGGCAACATTCATTTGAACACCGACACCTGTTTCGACACCAAAACGAGGTAAGCGTTGACCTTTAACAGTATAAGATGCATTTCCTAATATAACATTGGCTTCTGTTCCATCTGAAACAACATCATAAGTTGCAGCCAAACGAAGTTCTGGCGTAAATGTAAAGATTGATGCTTTCATATCTTTCGCAAAATTGATGCCTGCAACAGCCGTTAATAAGTCAGTATCTTCTGTTTTTACAGAAGTTAGACCATCATTATAAGAATCTTGTCTTACATGCAAGTATCTTAATCCAACTTGAGGTGTTAAACCAACTGCAAAATCGTATCCAGTCATTGCTTGAGCTCCGTAAGTTTCAACATTGTAGTTAGCTTCTTCTCCGACTAATTCTTTATGTTCTGTATAATCGGCTTTGCTATAACTTACTGCAGCATTCATGAACCAGTTGTTTGGTTGATATTCTGCGTAAGCAAAGAAGTTATGACCTTTAATGTCAGTCTTTCTTGCATCGGCTTTGACGTCTGTTGTATTGTAAGCATAACCAACCCCTAACGTGAATGTTTCGTCAAAGATAACATCAGCACCCATTGCGACGCCCTTTGTGTATCTGTGGAATTGACCGTCTTGTTTTGAACGGTTGTATAAGCCTTTAGCCCATAAACCACCAAATTCACCTGTAAAGTCACCTGCAGAACGTCCTGTTGCAGGAGCTAAACGAGCGCCAACTAAATTCATAATTTGCCCATTAACTTCTGTTGATACAGATTGAACAACAGGATTTGAAGTCGGATTAATGTTGTTGGTAATCTTTTCTACGATATCAGTATTTCCGGAGTTAATTTCGCTTTCAATATAGGTTGCAATAGATTGAGCTTTTTCATTATCTGAACCAGCTAATCCAGAAATTGTGGCCGCCGCATCAGTGGAAATACCTGTATTACTTGCAATATCTTCTGCAGATTTTTCAGATACAATAAGTTTTCCTTGTTCTGTTGTTGCATCTAAGTTATATAAAGTATTTAAAAAATCTCCAGTTAATTGAGCATCGATGAATGCGTATGTTCCTGTACCGTTCGAGATATTTAAATAGAATTTTCACCAACTTCTACAGTATTTGCTGTAATAATGGCAGTATCTTTTAATAATGTTGTTGTTAAGGATGAATTATTCGCAAAAACAACGGAATCTGCTGTAACAGAACCGTTTAAGGTTAAATTACCATTAACTTGCATATTTTCAACCCAAGCTTTTGCGCCTGTGCCAACAGAAATAGTTCCCTTGTTTACAATTAAGTTATTCAATGCGTTTTGTCTTAGTGTATCCGTTTCTTCAATCTTTGCAACATTCCAAGTAGCGCCTTCATTCAATGAAACAGTCGCATTAGAGACAATCAATTTTTCGTTTTCTGGTTTAACATCCCAGTTAACTGTTGTATTTCCAGACCAATAAGACTCAGTACCGTTTAACGCTACGTTAACATTTGCGTCAATACCACTTTTTGATGTCGCATTGTTATAACTAAAGTTGATGTTTCCATCCATTTTTAATGTTTTTGTTGCGTCTGTTGTATTTATGTTAATTGTAGATTCTCCACGAGCAGAAATTACATCTGGTGCGTTTAAAACAGTATTTCCTGTTAATTCAATAATTCCTTCACTCATTGTTGAAAGTGCTATGGAATCTGATGAAATATTGATATTATCTGCTACAATACTAATTTTTGACGTAGGAGAATTGTTTTTATCTTGTTTTATACTTGCATTATTTACAATAACAGCAGCAACATTTTTACTGGTTAAATTTACATCTTCTGCATTAATGGAAATCAATGTGACAATGTCTGATTCGTCTTTTTGATTTGTACTTGTCGTTCCCCGAACATGTAATGCATATACGTCATCACCAGCACTTATCGAGACATCGTCAGTATAAATATCTACTTCAGCACCTTTTTCTGCTCTGATACCTCTGTTAGATACGTTCGATATAGTTAAACTGTCGGTAAATTCCGATTCGCTACCAATAATCACTTTAGAGTCAGTGCCTACAGCATAAATTCCTCTTTCGGTGTCTTTAATTACGATGTCTTCAGCTGTAAAAGTACCTGTTTTTCCAGTACCAGAATAAATACCAGCAACAGTTCCATCAAAAGATGTTTCTGTGTATGTTTTGGTTTCCGTCACATCTACGCCATAATCTGCTGCCATTGCAGGGGCAACTGCCATTAATACGATGGCATTTAAAATGAAGCATTTTTTCAAAACACTTCGATATTAAGAAGATAATTCTCTAATCGCTGTTTGACTTAATTTCATTATAATCTCCTTTTTGTTGTTCAATGCAGATTCATACCTAAATCTGTATAATGTTAGAATACTATTTTAAAACAGTTTGTCAACTATAAAAAAAATTATTTAAGTTGAGTTTGATATAACGATGCATAAATTGAATTTTCTTTAGCAATTAATTCATCATGAGTTCCAATTTCGGCTAAAACGCCATGATTGATAACGGCTATTTTATCTGCATTTCTGACAGTTGATAGTCTGTGTGCTATGATAAATACTGTTCTATCGTTCATTAAATTATAGATTGCCTGTTGTACGATTCCTTCGGACTTGTTATCTAACGCAGACGTTGCTTCATCCAAAACTACAATAGGTGCGTTTTTTATAAAAGCTCTTGCAATAGCAATGCGTTGACGTTGACCTCCTGATAAAGTCGTTCCCCTTTCTCCAATGCGTGTATCCAGTCCCAAAGGCAAAGAGGCAATAAATTCATCTAAACAGGCATTTTTTACTGCTTCTTTTAATTCTGTTTCGCTGGCGTTTTTGTTTCCAAGCAATATATTTTCTCGAATCGTTCCTGCAAATAAAATGTTGTCTTGGAAAACAAAAGCTATTTGCGAACGCAGTGAATCTAAATTCAAATTTCGAATATTTGTTCCATCTATTTCAATCGAACCATTTTGAATATCATAGAAACGTGTCAATAAACTGACCAAAGTCGATTTTCCACCTCCAGAATTACCAACTAATGCAATGGTTTGTCCTTTGTTTACTGTTATGTTTATATCTTTTAATACTGGTTTATTCGGTGTGTACCCAAATGTGACATTTTTAAATTCAATAACATTTTCAACCGATGTTAAAATTTTTGCATTCGGAGGTGTCGTTAATGTTGTTTTTTGTTCTAATATAGCAAAAATTCTTTCCATTGCCATGAATGAAAATTGTACATTTGTAAAGTTTGTTCCAATCGATTTGATAGGATGATACAACATCAATAAAGCTGTTATAAATGAAACAAAACCACCTGGCGATAATTGATTATTCATAATAAGATAACTTCCCAACCAAATAACGCCTGCAATTCCGATAGAGATAATAAAATGCATCATAGGCGTTAATAACCCTGTTTTTTTTGTCATTTTCATAACAATTTTAAACATTTGACGTAGCGTTTCTTTGAATCTTTTATTTTGATAATCGTATAAATTAAAGGAAGCAACTACTCTATTTCCTGAAAAAGCTTCGTTATAATGCGTTAATATAGCAGACGCAGAAACAACGTTTTTACTCATTAAATCTTTGATTCTTTTTCTTACCGTTGATAGGGGATATAAGGCTCCAAATAAAACGATTAAAGCAATTATAGCTAGTTGCCAAGAGTTATAAAACAAGACAAAAATTAAAGATATTGAAGAAAATAAACGAGTAGAAAATAATTTTAAATTACTTAATAAACCAGAACAAGCCGTATCTGCGTCGTTGTTGAAACGAAATAAAATTTCTCCAGAATTTGTTTTGTCAAAAAAGGCAGGATCTTTACGCATCATCTTTTTAAAAAGCGTCATCTTTAAATCCATCGTAATACGATTTCCAACCCAAGTATTTAAATATGTCGCTCCGTAATTTAGTAAACTTTGTAGCAAGCTAAATAAAATAATTAGTATCGGGATTAAAGATGTTGCTTGAACGCTTTTTTCTATCATAACAGTATCCATGTAAGGTTTTAAAACCCATGCAATAACTGCATCCATAGATCCAATGGGCAAAGTTATCAGTAATGCAAGGATCGCACGCGTCTTATACGGTTTCACATACGGATATATTTTTCGATAGTTTTGAATAAAATTAAGCGATTTAAATTTTTCTTTAATTTTTTTAAATATCATCTGTATGAATCTTCCTTGTTTAAGTAATTTTGTACGTATTGACGAATGCCATCTTCCAATTTTGTCATAGGCGCTGTATAGCCTATACTTCTTAATTTATCTATATTTGCTTTTGTGTAGTATTGGTATTTACCTTTTAACTCTTCAGGCATGTCTTTAAAACCAATTTTAGGCTCTTTTCCCATAGCAATCCAAGTAGATGCTGCTAAATCATAGAAAGAACGCGCTTCCCCAGAACCAACGTTGAATAAGCCACTGACAGATTTGTGTTCTAGCATCCAAATGATAACATTGACAATGTCTTCTATCCACACAAAGTCCCGTAATTGCCAACCATCTTTATAATCTGGATGATATGATTTAAACAGCAAGACTTCTTCATTTTTTTGAACAAGAGGAAAAATATGTGCGACAACGCTTTTTTGTCCTCCTTTATGGTATTCGTTTGGTCCATAAACGTTGAAAAACTTTAAACCGACAAATTGAGGTGGCGTAGGGCGTTTTTCAGATAATTCAAAAGCAATTTTTCTGTCAATAAAAGCTTTACTCCAACCATATGGGTTCAATGGTCGCAATGAATTAAGATATTCCAAGCCGTCATTGTCATTAAAGCCGTTTTCTCCACTTCCATAAGTTGCTGCAGAAGATGCAAATATAAATTGCTTTTTAAAATCTCGGCAAAAACACCAAAGTTTCCAAGTTAAATCTATGTTTGACGCTTTAATTAAATCGACGTCTTTTTCGGTGGTTGTAGAGATAGCTCCCATATGAATAATTGCTGAAATTTGATTGTGGTTATTTTCCAAAAAAACGTCTAAATCTTCAGGAGAAACAATAGCTGATAAGTTTCTTTTGGCGATGTTTTTCCATTTATCTTCATTTCCAAGCCAATCAACAACAACAATGTCTTTGTATCCTTTTTCTTCTAATCCAGCAACAATGTTTGAACCGATAAATCCAGCGCCACCAGTGACGATAATCATATGTGTTTCTCCTTATTAGTAATGTGGAGGAGGTGTTTCTTCTGATAAAGGTTTAACATTCCCTCCGATAGTTTCTTTTAAAGCTTTATTTTCACGTTCTAGTTTTTCAATAATCTTTGCTTGACGAATCAATTCGGTATTCATTTCATCGACAGTCTTTTCTAAATTCGTTAGTGCTATTTCAATATCGTTTAAACGTTCTTCCATTTCTAACTCCGTTTTGTACGATAAACGATATTTATTAAAAAATCAATAACTTTTCTCTTGAAATCTTATTAAGTTTTATGTATTCTGCACACCTAAAACATTTATGAAAGGATTTTAATATGAGAAATAGCAAATTAATTGGTCGTCGCTATAAGGAAAAACCGACAGAAGCGCAACTTATCAGCCACATTTATTTATTACGTGGTGCATATATCCGACCCGTCGCGAACGGTATATATTCGATGTTGCCACCAGCTTTTCGTATTTCTCAAAAAATTGAAAACATTGTTCGTCAAGAAATGGACGCGATTGAAGGACAAGAAATCAAAATGCCTGTTGTTTTGCCCAGGGAATTATGGGACGAAACGGGTCGATATGATTCTGTTCAATCTGAATTGTTGCGTTTTCAAGACAGAAATAAACATGGAATGTTGTTAGCAATGACGCATGAAGAAGCGTGTGTTGCTATTGCTAGAAGTGAGATTACTTCATATAAAGAATATCCGTTTATGCTGTATCAAATTCAGACAAAGTTCCGTGATGAGGCTCGTTCTCGTGGTGGATTGGTTCGTGTTCGTGAATTTACAATGAAGGATGCTTATTCTTTCCACAGAACGCAAGAAGATTTAAATCAATACTATGCCCGTTGTGCAGATGCTTATGCGCGTATTTATGCCCGTTGTGGTATCCCTCAAGTTGTCGCTATTGAAGGAGATAATGGCATGATGGGGGGAAAGGTTTCACATGAATACGATTTAATTTGTGACGCTGGTGAAGATAAAATCGCAAAGTGTTCTAAATGCGATTATGTTGCAAACGAAGAAGTTGCATCTTCTGGTCAGCTCAAATACAATAATGAAGAGCCTAAACCTTTGCAAGAAGTTCATACGCCAAATGTAAAAACAATTGAAGATGTTTGTGCTTTACTTAATTTACACCCAGAACAAACTGCCAAAATGGTATTTTATATCACAGATAGTGGAAAAATGGTTGCAGTGACTATCCGTGGCGATATAGAAGTAAACGAATGTAAATTAGCAAAAGTTTTAAAAGAAACATTCCAATTTGCAAATGATGAGCAAATCGAATCTATAGGGGCTGTTCCTGGTTTTGCAAGTGGTATCGGTTTGCACGATTGTATCCAAGTCGTAGATAATTCTGTTGCCAATACTGCAAATTTGTTGTGTGGAGCAAATAAAACTGATTATCATATGTACAACTTTAATTTATCAAGAGATGTTCCAAACGCTATTATAGCAGATATCGCCTGTGTTCAAGAAGGGGAAAAATGCCCTAAATGTGGTGCTCCTTTAAAAATGGTTCGAGGTATTGAAGTTGGAAACATTTTCCAGTTAGGTGTTCGCTACAGTAAAGCAATGAACTTGACCTATACCGATGAAAATGGCGATGAACAAACACCGATTATGGGATGTTATGGTATCGGTGTTGGCAGAACGTTGGCATCAGTTATTGAAGCTAGTCACGATGATTATGGTCCAATATGGCCTTTGTCAATTTCCCCATGGCAAGTTCAAATAAATGCTCTTCAAATGGATAAAGAAGGCGTTCGGGAAACTGCAGAAAAACTTTATTCTGAATTGGAAAATCTGGGCATTGAAGTTTTATACGACGATCGTAATTTGGGTGCAGGTCCTCAATTTGCAGAAGCTGATTTGATGGGAATTCCTTTACGTTTGATTGTTGCACCAAAAGCCTTGGCAAACGGAATGGTCGAATATAAAATTCGTGGTACGGATGAAAAAGGAACGCTTCCATTAGAGCAAGTTGTATCTTTTACCCAAAAATGGATTGAAGAAGAAATGAAAAAATATCAATAAAAAAGGGGGGAGTTTTTTCTCCCCTTTAATTTTTTACTTGAATTTGATTTGAAAGTTATGTATAACCTTCAATAATGATGAAATTTATAGAGGAGTTTTAATATGTCTTATCTGATAAGTCTTTTATGTGGTTATTTTTTAGGTTCAATTCCTTTTGGCTTGGTTATAGCTTATTTAGCTGGTTTTGGGGATATTAGAAAACAAGGTTCTGGAAATATCGGAACAACAAATGTTTTGCGAATAACAAAACGTAAGGATTTAACCATATTGACACTGATTTTAGATGCTGGTAAAGCTGGTTTTGCGGCTTTGTTAGCTTCATGGATTTTTAATCCTATGGCTGGATTATTTGCCGGTTTAGCTGGTGTTATAGGTCATAACTTTCCAATTTGGTTGAATTTCAAAGGGGGAAAGGGCGTTGCTTCAACATTAGGTATGATGTTAGCGACAAATCCTTTGGTCGGTCTTTTATCTTGCTTAACGTGGCTTTTTATGGCTTTTGTTTTTAGATATTCTTCCTTATCTGCATTAACGGCATTGACGTTATCGCCTTTTTATGCATATTTTTTGGTTGATGCAAATAAAGAAGCTTATGTTTTGGCTTATGCGTTTTTAGCGATTCTTTCTATCGTTAGACATCGTGCAAATATCGAAAGATTATTGCGTGGGGAAGAAACAAAAATTAATTTTAAGAAGAAAAAATAATGAATTTAACAAAGCTTTCAGAACAAGAAAAATTAGCTTGGTTGCGTTTGATACGAAGTGAAAATATCGGACCTGCAACTTTTGAAGCATTGATGCGTTTTTATGAAAAACCATCTGATGTGTTAAATGACTTACCTCATTGGTTGAATAAAAACAATTCAAAAAAAACGATTAAAATCTGTTCTGAAAAAATGGCTTTGGAGGAAATAGAAAATACAGAAAAGCTGGGCGCTCGGATAATTTTTTCTTGTGAAGAAGATTATCCAGAACAGCTTCGAAGAATAAAAAGTGCCCCCCCTGTTTTAACTATTTTAGGAAATAAAAGATTATTACAAACAGATGGAGTTGCTTTTGTCGGAGCAAGAAATGCTTCGTTAAATGGTAAAAATTTAACAAGAAGACTTGCTTTTGATTGTGTTCAAGCAAATATAAATGTTATTTCTGGAATGGCTTTGGGAATCGATGGGGCTGCGCATGAAGGCGCTTTATCTGCTAAAAGTTTAAATGCTGGAACTATTGCAGTTTTAGGATGTGGAATCGATGTTGTTTATCCTGTTGAAAATCAGGATATTTATAATCAAATAAAAGAAAATGGATTGCTGGTTAGTGAATTTTCTTTACAAACACGTCCATCTGCATCGAATTTTCCCAGACGAAATCGCTTGATTTCTGGTTTGTCTTTGGCTACACTGGTAGTGGAGGCAAAAGAAAAGTCGGGTTCTTTAATTACAGCCGAATTTGCAAAAGAACAAGGTCGTTTGGTTATGGCAGTTCCAGGCTCTCCATTAGATGACAGAAGCGCTGTTCCAAATGCATTATTGAAATCAGGTGCTGTATTTATAGAAAGTTCAAAGGATATTTTAAATGCAATTTCTGATTTAAATGCAAATAAAAACGATTTTTCTTTATGTGAACAGGTTGAAGAAAGGACTACGTATTGTTTGCCAGATGAAGAACAAATAAAATCTGCCAGACAATTAATTGAACGCGAATTGTCTGCAAATCCTGTATCAGAAGATGAATTAAGTCGTCAATTAGATATGCCTGTAATGATTGTTGGCGCTGTTTTGTTAGAATTAGAGTTATCAGGACGACTGCAAAGGCATGCAAATGGAAGAGTTTCTTTAGTTTATGATGGAACGTCTCATGTATTAAGTGAAAATTTAGATTGGATGGAAGATTAGGGGTGAAAAATTGAAGTTAGTTATTGTGGAATCTCCAGCAAAAGCAAAAACAATTAATAAGTATTTGGGAAAAGATTATCAGGTGTTGGCCAGTTTTGGTCATATTCGAGATTTACCAGCTAAAGATGGTTCTGTTTTACCTGACAAAGATTTTGAAATGACGTGGGCTGTTGAAAGCAAATCAGAAAAACACGTAAAAGATATTGTAAATGCTTTACAAAAGGCTGAAGAAGTTTATCTTGCATCTGACCCAGATAGAGAAGGAGAGGCTATTTCATGGCATATCGTACAAGAATTAACTCGTAGAAAAAAATTAAAAGTTCCTGTTCATCGGGTCGTTTTTAATGAAATTACAAAAACAGCAGTTTTAGAGGCTATGAAAAATCCTCGCGAAATAGACATGAATTTAGTTAATGCTTATTTAGCTAGACGCGCATTGGATTATTTGGTTGGTTTTACTTTATCACCTGTTTTGTGGCGAAAACTTCCAGGCAGTAAATCAGCAGGTCGAGTTCAATCCGTTGCTTTGCGTTTAGTTTGTGAGCGAGAAAGTGAAATAGAAGCCTTTAAAAAGCAAGAGTATTGGTCTTTATCTGCACAAATGGAAACACTAAATAAAGATGTTTTTAAGACTTCCTTGACGCATGTCGATGGCAAAAAGTTAGATAAGTTTGCTATTGTAAATGAAGAACAAGCATCAGCAATGAAGGCCAAAGTTTTGTCTTCTGTTTTTTCGGTTGGTGAAATTGAAAAAAAACAAGTAAAACGAAATCCAGCTCCAGCTTTTACAACTTCAACATTACAGCAAGAAGCATCTCGTAAATTGAATTTTGCAGCTAAAAAAACAATGAAAACAGCTCAAGAACTTTATGAAGGTGTTGAAATAAATGGCGAACGCGTTGGTTTAATTACTTATATGCGAACAGATGGTGTTACTTTGGCTCAGGAAGCAGTGGATGCAATGCGTGTTTTTATTGAAAAAGAATATGGAAAGGATTTTTTACCTGAAAAACCACGGATTTATAAAAATAAGGTAAAAAATGCGCAAGAAGCGCATGAGGCTATCCGACCAACTAATATAAACAGGACACCTCAATCTGTTTCAGCGTTTTTGGACAAAGATCAATTGCGTTTATATGAACTGATTTGGAAACGTGCTTTGGCTTGTCAAATGGAAAGTGCTTTGCTAGATAAGGTTTCTGTAGATATTCCAAGTTCAGATTCTTCTTTAATGTTGCATGCAACGGGACAAACAATCGCTTTTGCAGGATTTATTAAGGTGTATAAAGAAGATGTTGATGATGAAAAAGAAGAAGATTCTGCGTTGTTGCCACTGATGAATAAAGGAGATGCTCTTGCTTTATTAGAAGCAACGACAGAGCAACATTTTACCGAACCACCACCTAGATATTCAGAAGCAAGTTTGGTCAAAAAAATGGAAGAATTGGGGATTGGAAGACCTTCAACGTATGCATCCATTTTGTCAGTTCTTCAGGACAGAGCTTATGTCGTTTTAAATAAAAAACGATTTATTCCAGAAGACAGAGGACGAGTTGTCACAGCTTTTTTGGAAAATTATTTTAATCAATATGTTCAATATGACTTTACGGCAAAGTTAGAAAGCTTGCTTGACGATATTACTTCTGGCGATGCACAATGGAAAAATGTATTATCTGAATTTTGGAAAAACTTTTATGCTACAGTTCAGCAGGTTTCTCCATTTAAAACGGCTGATGTATTACAAAAGGTTGATGCAGCGTTGGAAAAACATTTGTTTCCAACAGAAGAAAGTCGAATTTGTCCTGAATGTCAAAAAGGTACTTTATCTTTAAAAGTAGGGCGTTTTGGAGCATTTATTGGCTGTTCAAACTATCCAGAATGTAAATATACCCGTCAATTTTCAACTTCTTCAACAGATGAAGACGGAGAGGAAAATACCACAGTAGAAGTTCAAGATAATAATCGCATATTAGGTATCGATGAAAAAACAGGATTGAATGTTTTTGTAAAAAAAGGACCATATGGTTGGTATGTCCAATTAGGTGAGGGAAAAGAGGCTAAACGTATTTCCGTCCCTAAAAATCTGTCTTCAGATGATTTGACATTAGAACAAGCAAAAGGATTGTTATCTTTACCAAGATTACTTGGAAAGAATCCTCAAACTCAAGAAGATGTAGAAACTTCTATCGGACGATTTGGTCCTTATGTAAAATCTGGAAAAGTATTTCAATCTTTGACGACAGCAGATGATGTGTTAAAAATTGACTTGCAAAGAGCATTAATTTTATTAGAAAATGGAAAAAATAAAGCAAAGGATGAAGGAATTTCTTTAGGCGATTATGAGGGAAAACCCATCTTATGGATTGTTGGAAAGTATGGACCTTACTTAAAGTGGGAAAAACTGAATATAGCTTTACCTAAAGAATTGAAAGGTTTAGATATTAAACCGACTTTACAACAAGCTGTTGATTTGATTAAAGAAAAAAATAAAAAGTAGAAAATTATAAAATTTTACTGGAAAAAAAATAAAAAAGCAGGTATAAAATTGCTATTCAATAATTTAATAAAAGAGAGGATATTATGGAAACAATAAAAAGAATCGGCGTCTTGACAAGTGGAGGCGATTGTTCTGGTTTAAACACGGCTATTTGGGCTGTGACATCTTCGGCAATTTCAAAAGGTTGGGAAGTTTTTGCAATCGAAAATGCAACAGATGGTTTAATTGTTCGTCCAATGCGTTATAGAAAATTGACTATGGCAGATTTTAATTTTCCTTATGCCAAAATTGGAGGAACAATGTTGGGAACAAATAATTCTGGAAATCCAAACATCTTGCGTCGTGCAGATGGAACTATTGAAGAATTGACTAATGAGCAAATTATTCAACGTTTCCATGATGGGGTTAAGGAATTGGGCTTGGATGCTTTGGTTGTTATTGGTGGAGATGGCAGTATGGCTATTGTTAGCAACTATTGTAAGCAAGCAGGCGTTAAAATGGTTGGTATTCCTAAAACGATTGATAATGACGCTCCAGCAACAGAAGAAGCTATTGGTTTTTCAACAGCGCGTGATATTGTAATGAAGGCGTTAGATGAAGTAGATACAACAGCCCATTCTCACGAACGTATTATGATTTTGGAAGTTATGGGACGTGGAGCAGGTCATTTAGCTTTGGAAGGCGCAATCGCAGGAATGGCAGATATTTGTTTGATACCAGAAGTTCCCTATACATATGAAGGTGTTGTAGAAAAATTGCGTGCATTACGCAAAGCTGGACGAAGACATGCTTTGATGGTTGTTGCCGAAGGGATTAAGAATCCAGAAGGAAAACTTGTATATTCTTCAAATGGCAGAACTTTTGCTGGTGTTTCAGCTTATTTTGCAGAACGTTTAGCAACTGAACCAGATAAATTCAATGTTCGTGCAACTATTTTAGGTCATGTTCAACGAGGAGGTTCTCCAGATGCGCAAGATAGAATTTTGGCGTCTTCTTTTGGTGTTCATGCTGTAAATTTATTGGAACAAGGATTAACTAATCGAGTCGTTGTCTGTCGCGATGGAAAGGTATCAGATATGGCATTAAACAATGTGTTGAAAATCGCAAATACACCTGTTGATCCTAATGGCGAGATGGTTCGTGTCGCTCGTGGTTTAGGTATGTATGTCGGTGAATAAATTTAAAAAGGTATTGCATTTTTAAAAATGCTTATCTATACTATATTATGGTTTAAAAGATAAAGGAGTACAAAATGAATACAGAAAAACAAGATAAACACTTACAAGCATTAAAAGAAAAACATCATGCTTTGGATGTTATGATTGAAGAAGAAATGGCTCGTCCTGCACCAAATGAAATATCTATTCAAGAATGGAAAAAACAAAAGCTTAAATTGAAAGAAGAAATTACAGCTTTAGAAAAATAATTTTAAAGCCCTCGAAAGAGGGCTTTTTCCTTATAATCTATTCTGATTAATTATAAAAAAACTCTGCTAAATGCAGAGTTTTTAATTTTATCTAGTGTTTTCTTTTCTAAAAACGCGAGAAATAAATTCTTTTATTTGTTGTCTTCTATAAGAAGAAACTATTCTACGCAGTTTTTGTTTTCTTAATTTATTCCATTGAGCAGCATATAAAGCGTTTTGTTGTTCAATATCTTCGCACGCAGATAACCAGATGGCAATTTTCCATCTTCAGTATCTCGGCAAACAACCTCACCATTTAAAGTATGGGCTATCATTTCTTCGGGCTTTATCTCTGGTCTTTTAGGATACGAAAACAATTCTGGAGCTTTTTCTTCTGTATAATTACCTGTTTTACGGGTAATGTATCCATCTTCATGTACTACCCATAAAACACCTTTTGTTTCGATTGCATCTGCAATAGCCATTTTTCAGTTTCCTTTCATCGAGTTATCTTAAAAAACTTTATACTATAATAAAAAATAAAATTTGTCAAGCGTTTTTATTTTTTTTTCTTCATAAAAAAATATCCCGATCGTGGATCGGGATATTTTCAGCTAAACAAATTTATTATTGTTCATCTTTAACGGCTGCTTGAGCTGCTGCCAAACGTGCAATAGGAACACGATATGGAGAACAAGAAACACCGTCTAAATACTTATTCAAATACATGATAGAAGCTGGGTCACCACCATGTTCGCCACAAATACTCAAATATAATTCTTTATTTGTGCTGCGTCCATCTTGGCAAGCCATTGCAACTAATTTACCAACACCAGTTGTATCCAAAGATTGGAAAGGATCGCGTTCGTAAATTGTTTTTTCTACATATTTTGGTAAGAATGCACCAGCATCGTCACGGCTCATACCCAAAGTTGTTTGAGTTAAGTCGTTTGTACCAAATTCGAAGAAGTCTGCGATTTCAGCGATTTCATCAGCCAATAAAGCTGCACGAGGCAATTCAATCATTGTACCAACGAAGTATTCAACTTTAGCGCCTTTTTCAGCAAAAACTTTTTCAGCAGTATCGTCGATAATCTTTTTGCAGATTTCCAATTCTTTCTTTGAAGAAATCAAAGGAACTTCGATTTCAGGAATTACTTTCATGCCTTGTGCAGAAACTTCTAAAGCAGCTTCAATGATTGCGCGTGTTTGCATTTCACAAATTTCTGGGAATACAACAGCTAAACGGCAACCACGTAAACCTAACATTGGGTTTGCTTCGTGTAATTGAGCTGTACGTGCTTGAATTTCTTCAACAGATACACCCAATTCTTGAGCAATTTCTACTTGTTCTTCATGCTTATGAGGCAAGAATTCATGCAAAGGTGGGTCTAACAAGCGAATTGTGACAGGTAAACCTTCCATAATTTTGAATAATTCAACAAAGTCATTGCGTTGATATGGCAACAATTTATCTAAAGCAACACGACGGTCTGCTTCTGTTTTTGCCAAAATCATTTCACGCATGTGGTTAATACGGCTTGGGTCAAAGAACATATGTTCTGTACGGCACAAACCAATACCTTCAGCACCAAATTGACGAGCTGTTTGAGCATCTTTTGGAGTTTCAGCATTTGCACGAACGCGCAATTTACGAATTTCATCAACCCATCCCATAAATTCACCGAAATTTCCTGTCATTTCTGGTAAAACTAAATTCAAAGCGCCTTCCATAACTTCACCAGTAGAACCATCGATGGAAATCATGTCGCCTTCTTTCATAATCAAGTCACCGATTTTCAAGAATTTGCCAGCATAGTCGATGCGCAATTCTGGAACTCCAGAAACACATGGTTTACCCATACCACGAGCAACAACGGCTGCGTGAGATGTCATGCCACCACGAGCTGTCAAGATACCTTGAGCAACGTGCATACCAGAAATATCTTCTGGAGATGTTTCAATACGAACCAAAACAACTTTTTTACCTTGTTCAGCCCATGTTTCTGCATCGGCAGCAGAGAAAACGATTTGACCAACAGCAGCACCTGGAGATGCAGGCAAACCACGAGCAACAACGTTTTTCTTTGCCCCTTTATCAAACATTGGATGTAATAATTGATCAACTTGACCAGCTTCAACACGCATAATAGCTGTTTTCTTGTCGATTAAACCTTCTTTAACCATTTCAACAGCAATGCGTAAAGCAGCTGTACCTGTGCGTTTACCATTACGTGTTTGCAACATCCACAATTTACCATCTTGAATAGTAAATTCCATATCTTGCATGTCTTTGTAATGAGCTTCTAATTTTGCACGAATATCAGATAATTCTTTGAACAATTCTGGGAATTCTTCTTCCATGCAAGGCATATCTGTACCAGAACGTTCTTTAACCAATTTTGTCATTGGTTGTGGTGTACGAATACCTGCAACAACGTCTTCACCTTGAGCGTTCTTCAAGTATTCACCATAGAAATAATTTTCACCAGTTGCTGGGTCGCGAGAGAAGCAAACACCTGTAGCTGAATTGTCGCCACTGTTACCGAAAACCATCGTTTGAACGTTAACAGCTGTACCCCAGTTTCCTGGAATGTTGTTTAATTTACGATATGTGATAGCGCGATCGATCATCCAAGAACCAAAAACAGCCCCAATAGCACCCCATAATTGAGTTTGAGGGTCTTGTGGCAATGGCTTACCTGCGTCATCACAGATTTTTTTGAACTGAGCAATTACATCTTTTAATTGTTCAACTGTCATTTGGTTGTCAAATTTATATCCGTTTTCTTCACGAACTTTATCCAAAACATGTTCGAAATTGTCGGAATGAACGCCCATAACAACATCACCATACATTTGGATGAAACGACGGTAAGAGTCGTAAGCAAATTTTTCATTACCAGAAACTTTAGCTAAACCTTTAACTGTTTCATCATTTAAACCCAAGTTTAAAACTGTGTCCATCATACCAGGCATTGAAACACGAGCGCCTGAACGAACAGAGAACAACAAAGGATTTTCAGCATCTCCAAATTTTTTGCCCATTTTAGCTTCAATACCAGCCAAAGCAGCATTAACTTGATCTTTTAATTCTGTTGGATAAGTTTTGTTGTTATCATAAAAGTATGTACAAACTTCTGTTGTAATTGTGAAACCTGGAGGAACTGGAACACCAATACTTGACATTTCTGCCAAGTTAGCACCTTTACCGCCCAACAGGTTTTTCATATCAGCACGGCCTTCAGCAATGCCGTCACCAAACGTATAAACCCATTTTGTCATGGATAATTATCCTTTCTTTAAATTAAACAAACAAAAAAACATTTCCGAAATGTATGAAATAAAATTCCTAAAACTTTCGGAACATGAATTCTTTTAAAACAAGGAATTATTAGCACGTTTTTTTTCCCTTTGCAAGTACTTTTTTAGATATTTTAATTTAATAATGAATTTAATTTAAAGCAAAACTGATGTATATTTTGATAAAGCACAAAAAAATATGTTCCTACCAAAATAGAAACATATTTTTCAACCTATTTGTAGAAAGTGTTATTCTTTCCCTTTAATTATATTAGCGAATTTATTTAAAATCGCATTTACTAAATTAATTTCGGCTCCCTCATAAAAAGAGCGTGTAATATCTGTATATTCATTAATAATAATCGGTGCATCTAAATTCGTATTTACGAAAAATTCAGCCAATCCTGCTCGTAAAATGGATTGTAGTAAAACTTCTAATCTGTCATTTTTCCAGCCTGTAGAAACAGCTTCTAAAATTATCTTATCCAAATCCTCTTTTCTTGATGTAGCTTCTTGGACAATTTGTGCAAACAATTCATTATCCATATCAGTCAAAGGAAGGAACTCTTCCTTCCCTTTTTCATTTTCATAAAGAATATTTTTTCCAATTTCTCCATTTAAAAATTGAAAAATAATTTTTGCTATTGGTTTATCGGAAAATTCAGAGGCGTATAGCGCTTGAATTGCGTTTAATCGAGCATTTGTAAATTTTTGTGTTTTTGATATTTGTGTCATTTTAATTTTCTTCTTCTAATAAAGGTCTAATAAATTCTTCAAAATCTTTTGTTTCGCTAAAATTTCGATAAACAGAAGCATACCGAATATAAGCAACTTTGTCAAGTTTTAAAAGTCCAGACATAGCAAGCGTACCGATTTGAGTTGATGTTATTTCTGTTTCACCAAGTTCTTCCAACTGACGTTGTATTTGATTTACTAAATTTTCAACTTGTTTCATTTCAACTGGGCGCTTTCTGGTCGCAATATGCAAAGATTTAGAAAGCTTATCCCGATCAAAAGGAACTTTAAAGTTGTTTTTTTTGACAACTGTTAACTCTCTTAATTGAACGCGTTCAAAAGTTGTAAATCTGGCATTACATACTGTACAGACACGTCTTCTTCGAATTGCTGAACCATCTTCAGCTGTTCGGCTGTCTTTTACTTGACTATCTTCACTGTGACAAAAAGGGCAACGCATGAATACTCCTATTTATTTGGATAAATTGGAAAAGTAGAGCATAATTCTGAAGCTTTTTGTCGAACGATTGCTTCCATAACAGAATTATCTTCAGGAGACAATTTCATTCCATCAATAATGTCTGCTATCATTTCGGCAATATCCTCAAATTCATAAATTCCAAAACCACGTGTTGTTCCAGCAGGTGTGCCAATTCTTAATCCTGATGTTATGCTTGGTTTTTGTGGGTCGTTAGGTACAGCATTTTTATTGCAAACGATGTGCGCTCTTGCTAAGGAATCGCAAACTTCATTTCCTTTTAAACCTTTGGAACGCAAATCAATTAAAATTAAATGCGTATCAGTCCCACCTGTGACCATATCAATTTCACGTTCTGCGAGTGTTTTTTCTAAACTTTTTGCATTTTGGATAATTTGCTCTGCATATTCTGCAAAATCTGGTTTTAGAGCTTCTCCAAAAGCAACAGCTTTTCCCGCGATAACGTGTTCTAATGGACCACCTTGTAAACCTGGAAATACAGCAGAATTAATTTTTTTTGCAATATCTGCATCGTTTGTTAAAATCATCCCCCCTCTAGGTCCTCTTAATGTTTTATGGGTCGTCGTTGTCACAACATCAGCATAAGGCAATGGGGAAGGGTATTGATTACCTGCAACCAATCCAGCAAAATGAGCCATATCAACCATTAATTTTGCACCAACTTTATCTGCAATAGTTCTGAAACGTTTAAAATCAATAATCCTTGCGTACGCAGAACCTCCTGCAATAATTAATTTGGGTTTGTTTTCGATAGCTAATTTTTCAACTTCATCATAGTCAATTAACCCTTTTTCATTGACACCATATTGAACTGCATTATAAAATTTACCAGAACTTGAAACTCTTGCACCATGAGTTAAATGACCACCTGCATCTAAACTCATTCCCATTAAAGTGTCGCCTGGTTGCAGTAAAGCTAAATAAACAGCCTGATTTGCTTGAGAACCCGAATTGGGTTGAACATTTGCAAATTCACAGTTAAATAATTTTTTTGCTCGTTCTATTGCTAAAGTTTCTATTTCATCGATAAATTCGCAACCATGATAATAACGATGTGCAGAATATCCTTCAGCATATTTATTTGTTAAAATTGAACCTTGAGCTTGTAAAACAGCTTCCGAAACAATATTTTCAGAAGCAATGAGTTCTATGTGATCTTGTTGACGCCAAAGTTCTTTTTGAATTAAACGCGCTATTTGTGGATCCCTTTCCTTTAGTGTTTCATAAAAGAAATCTTTTGTATCGCAGTGATGTGTGCAGTTGCAAGTCATTTTAACCTCCTAATTGTGAAACTCTACGTTCGTGGCGACCACCTTCAAAAGGGGTCGTTAAAAAAGTGTCAACTAATTGTTTAGCTGTTTCAAAATCTGTCATTCTGCCACCTAAACATAAAACATTTGCATTATTGTGTTGTCTTGCTAATTTAGCAGCTTCTACCTCATATACTAAAGCACCTCTGGCAAAAGGAAAACGGTTAATTGCTATGCACATACCAATTCCAGAACCACAAACCAAAATCCCAATGTTTTCTGTGCTTTTTTCCAGTTCATGAGCCAACTCTTGAGCCTTCACTGGATAGTCAACGCTGTTTTGAGAGTCGTTTGTTCCTAAATCCAAGACTTTATAAGCATTTTCTTTTAAATAAGCAACCAGTTGATTTTTTAGTAAAAAACCAGCGTGATCAGAGGCAATAATGATATTTTTATTTAACATTTTAAATCCTTATATTTGATGATTTGTTTTATAGTAATTTAAAAAAAATATAATTACAAGCTTTTTATTGAATAAATACTTGACAAAAAAAATAATTCCTGTATGATAGCAGAGAATTTTGGAGATACTATGAAAAGAAAACTTGTGGAGAAAAATGGCAATTTAACTACCTATTATTTACAGCCATGCTGGGGGATTTTTCCTGTTGGTCGAAAAATAAGGTATAAAACGTTTGAAACTCTAGCAAATGGAGAAGTAAAGTACGTACGCTATACAAACGATGGAAAATACATCGCAGAAGAAGGTAAGTATTCAGATGGACAAAGATGCACTAAAATTGGATTGTGGTCTTATAGAAGGGTTGATCAAAATAAAAATCTTGTCCAGCTAGATGTTTTTTATGACCAATTAGGAAAGAAAATCTATGAAGTAGAACAACTGTGTGACAGAGATAAACACAAGAATTATATTTTATCAGAACGTTTTTTTCATGATGATTATATTTTGACATACTTTTTTAATGTAAATGGTCGCATTCTTGAAAAAGAAAAAAAGCAAAGAAGTAAAGGAAACTTCGATGCTGTTCGTTATGATGAACAAGGAAATGTACTTGAAGAAACCTCAACAAGAAACTTGCCTTTAAGGTTTAAAGAAGTATCCTTTCAACAAGTAAAGGGATACCAAAACGGTCGTTTAATTTATTCTGTTTTTAAGCCAAAAAATTTAAAAGATGTTTCTATTAAAACCTATTTCAATACCGATGGTAGTATTTCTTATTGCGATTATTTAGATCAAAATCGTTTATTAATGCGAACAAATAATCCTGAAAAATTACAGCGTTTTTTAGTTTCTCATCAACGGCATTCTAAAAAAGACGATAAAACCAGACGTCATATTTTACATGAATTGAGGGTGCTTCCGACTTTATCTCAAAAGAAAATGTGGATGAGACAGCTTCTTGCTTGTCAAGGATATGAAAGATAACAAATGTCTGTTTTTGAAATACCTGTTGATTTTAAAAAACAATTAAAACCAATGACGCAGTTAGTTGGTATTGATTATGGTATTAAACGAATCGGTGTAGCTGTTTCAGATTTAATGTGGATGAGCGCAACTCCATTAGGGATTGTTCATTCGATGAAGGAATTAGAAATCTTGTTATCAGACAGGCAAATTTCAGGATTTATTGTTGGTTTACCAAAACAAATGAATGGACTAGAAGGTTCGCAAGCAAAATTAACCAGAGAATGGGCTGAAATTTTATCTCAAAAAACGCAAAAACCAGTTTTGTTTTGGGATGAACGTTTTTCATCGTCTGTGGCATCTTATGTTTTAACTCAAGAAGCTGACTTATCCAGAAAACGACAAAAAGAAGTATTAGATAAAGTTGCTGCAGCTTATATTTTACAGGGTGCTTTGGATTTATTATCTGCGTTATAACATAAAGTTAAACTTTAACTTTAACTTTAACTTATATCTTTAACTATTTGTTTTTATTCAAAATAACAAACTCTTGCAATAACGACAGCTACAACATCTTTTGCTCCTGCTTTATACAATACACGAGCACATTCATTCAATGTTGCACCAGTCGTATATACATCATCGATTAAAACAATTTTTTTGTTTTTTATCAAATTTGCATCTTTAACTTTAAATGCATTTTTGATATTTTCCAATCTTTCTTTTCTTGTTTTATTCTTTTGAGAAGTTAGGTATCGATGACGGCTTAATACACTAAGCAGGCATGGTTTTTGACTTAATTTTTCGATGTTAAGAGCCAATAAAGCAGCTTGATTATATTTTCGTTTTAGCTTTCTTTTCCAATGTAATGGAACTGGGATAATACAGTCTGCTTCTTCAAAAAATTCTTTGCCTCGTTTAAACATTAATTTACTTAAGTATGGAACTAAATCAGTTCTGTCAGCATGTTTAAATGGTAAAATAAGATTTTTAGAAAAATCATCATAAGCAAAAACAGCCTTCAATCCCCGTAGAACAGGTGGTTTAGATAAACATTTTCCACAAATTAGTGTGTTTCCATCTTCTATTGGGAATGTGTATGGACGACCACAAATTGGGCAACTTTGATTTGATAAAAAGTTTATTTTTGAAAAACATTTTGCACACAGCCCATTTTCTTTATAGACAATTTCGCCACAAATCAAACAACGAGGTGGTAATAGAATATCAAAAATAAAACGTATCAGTTTAATTATTTTTTTCATTTTATTATTTTCTTATTAATTTTTTTATATTATCTTATATTTATTTTAAATTTTCAAGTATAAGGTTTTAAGATGACAACAGAAATTTTTACAAAACAAAATGGAACGTTTTTAAATGTCGATTTTATTGCTGGGGATACTTCTCGTCCAGGGATTGTGTATCTGCATGGACTTTTATCAAATATGACAAGTAAAAAAGGGCGTTATTTGAAAGCTTTTGCTCAAAAAAAAGGGGTATCTTATTTGTGTTTTGACTTTTCAGCTCATGGTCAATCATGGGGAGAACCTTCTGATTTTATGATTAGCCATTGTTTACAAGATGCATTAGAGGTTTTGGAAAAATATACTTCAACGCCACAAATAATTGTGGGAAGTAGTATGGGAGGGTGGATTGGTTTGCTTTTGTGCAAGCATGTTCCACAAAAGGTTCATGCATTTATTGGATTGGCTCCAGGACCTGATTTTACCAAATTTATATGGAATAATTTGTTATCAGAACAGCATAAAGAGGCTTTAAAAGGAGGCGTTGTTTTAGGACCATCCGAAGAAACCAAAGGATATTGTTTTACCTATCAAATGTTTCAGGATGCTGAAAAACACTTTATTTTAGATAATCCTTTGCTTTACAATGGACCTGTTCGTTTATTACAAGGCGATAAAGACGTTTTAGTTCCATATCAAACAGCGTTTAAAATTAAAGACGTATTGACTTCTGAAGATTTGATAATTAACTTGATTAAAGGAGGTGATCATGCATTATCGTCTCCTGAACATTTAAGTATTTTAGGTACAACTTTAGAAGGGATTTTAAACCAAGATGATAACAAAAACTTTGCCAAAGGAGCTGTTGAAAAATAAAATTTTATTATTTTTATTACTTTGTTATGGAACAGGCTTTTTTATTATGGCTTTTTTACAAACGCCAGAAAACATGGCTTGGTATGAAAATTTAAAACACCCCTTTTTAACGCCTCCAGGATATGTTTTTAGCATTGTTTGGTCTGTTTTATATGCTTTAATTGCGTTAAGTGGCGTGTTTATTTGGCAAAAAGCCAACTCAACATCTAAAATTTTATTTTTTTCCCAGTTAATCGGACAAATTGTTTGGAGTTTTACATTCTTTTATTCACATCAAATTTTAGCAGGGACAGGTGTTTTACTTCTTCTTTGGATCATTATCGCTTTGATGATAAAAAGTTATTATAAAATTTCTGTTTTGGCCAGCTATATGCTTATACCCTATTTATTGTGGTGTATTTTTGCAACCTACTTGAATTTAGGAACTGCGCTTATAAATTAGTATTCCATCTTAAATTGTGCCCAATTAAAATGATCTGCAGATGGGTATGATTTTACTTGAAGCGAGTAAGGTTTTGAAATTTTCTTTGTAAAATCTTTCGTTAGAGCCAAAGGAACTTGCTTATCTTTTCCTCCAACAAAATGAACTTGAGGTATGTGAGCCAAAGAAAATGTTTCCGTTGCAGGATTTAAACTATCTTGATGTAAAACTTCATCCATCAGTAAAGCATATTGAGTTGTATTTAATATACCAGAAATGGTATAAACTTTTATTGGTATGCCTTTTATTCTGCTGGCCAATAGCAATGCCATAGCAGCACCACCATCATATCCGATAAATTCAAATTCTGGAATTTGGTATTTTGCTTGAATGCGTAAAAGAGCGCTTTTCATTTCATCAACAACTTCTGGCAAAAATCTACCATCTTCCCAAACCTGAGGTGTACAAATAGGATTATTTGAAAAATAACAAGGACGGTTTAAGTATATGATATACGGATATTTGTCTTTTTGAGCTAATTGAGCTGCAACAGGATTGGGCAAAGTTGCCTTGGGTTTGAATAATCCCTTTGTTTTTGCATCAGCATCGATATAAACACGCAATTTTTTTCCAGCTTTAATTTCTTTTACTTGACCAGAAAGCTCTATTTCATTTGCAATGAAGCTTTGTTTTTTAAAGCCTTTTATTTTAGGTTCCCCTGATGTGCAAGAAACCAAGAATAAACAAATAAAAAGGAATAGTATTTTTTTCATTTTAGCTCCATTAAAGTTAAAGTTGTTGTCCATAATAAAAAACATCGTATCTTTTTATCACTAAAAATGTTTTTTAGCAAGCCTTTATATGCATTCATTTGTTCCGTATATGCTAAAGGAACGTCTTTTATGTTTTTAGGTGGATAACGATTTGTTTTAAAATCAATAATTAAAACTTCATTTTGACTGACAACTAATCTATCAATTTGTCCAGAAATAACTTTTCCTTCTGTATTAACTCCAATAATTGGAATTTCAGGAATAGAATTGCTTCCAAATAAAATCTTCATTTCTGGATTGTCAAATAAATCTAATATATCTAAAGGAGGTTCCATTCCGAGAGGTGTTAATTTTTGAATAAAATCGACACGTTGTTTTTCTTCTATATCTGGTAAAAACTGCAGCAGTTTGTGAATAAAAGTTCCTTTTTGCATAGCTTTTTCCTGTTCTTTTGTTAAAGGAGAGGGCGCTTCAGGCTCATTTTGGGTTAATTTTGATGGCGATAACGGACGAGATGGAACAGGTTCTTCAGGCAATTCCTTATAAAACCATTCAGGTTCTTCAATCTTATCTGTTTTGAATTTTTTTATTTCTTTTTTCTTTTCAAAATCGACTGTTTGAGGATATTCTATCTTGCTTACATTTTGTGGTAATGCAGTTTTTATCATGTCATACCAAGAATTATCCTGCACTTTTTTCCCTGTTTCAAAACCACAGATATAAAGTCTATCTTGAGCTCTGGTCAAGGCGACATACAGCAAACGATTATATTCTTCATCATCTTCTTCTGCAATTTTGTTTAAAATTCGTTCAGTAAATTTTGTTTTAAGATCTGCTTTGGGAACCCATATAGGTAAATTACCATTCCAAATAAATTTAGGTGGTTTTGATGTTTTTGAATAAGTATCAGGTAAAAAAACTATTCCTGCCTGTAATCCTTTTGAACCATGAACCGTCATAATTCGAACAGCATTAATTTCTGAATTATCTAAATCGCGCTTGATTTCAATATCTTCTTTCTTTAAAAATTGAAGAAAACCTTCTAAATTAGATATGTGATTTTTTTCAAAATTTAATGCTAAATTTAAAAATTCATCAAGCATTTCATTTGTTTCTGCCCCCATTTTAGATAAAAACTTTTCCCGAATATGCAGGGTATCTAAAATATAAGAATACAATTCAAAAACAGGTAATACATCAACTTTTGAAAGCATATTTTTGAGCATTTCATAAATATCACTGCGTTTTAAAGCGATTTGAGACCATAATGATTGTCCGTTTCTGTCATAGGCCAAATCAAACAATTCTTCTTCAGATATGCCAAACATAGGGCTTTTTAATACTTCAGCCAAAGACAAATCATCTTCTGGTAATAACAAAAAAGCACCCAAAGAAATTAAATCCATAACAGCAATATGTTGATTTAAAATCAATCTATCAACTCCAGCTAATGGAATGTTTTCTTTTTTTAATGCTCTGACTAATTCAGAAACGATTGATTGGCGTTTTCTTGAACGTACTAAAATCATTATATCGCCAGGTTGAATAGGGCGATTTTGTGAAACAAGCATTTCATGGTTATTGAGCATAGAAGCTATTTTTGATGCAATTTTTGCAGATAATCTTGCAACAGGGGATTGTTTTACATCATTTTCATTATCTATTGTCCAATCATTTTCATCTTTCTTTTCTTTTTTATGGTATTCTTCCAACGGCCATATTTCAACCAATCCAGCATGTCCTTTTCGATAAGCAAAATGCGTGCCATCTTCGTGCGTTCCTAAAATACCTTTGCGTGCAGGCTCTGATTTAAGTAAAAAATTAACCAAATCTAAAACAGCTTGAGTCGAACGAAAGGAAATGTTTAATGGAATATCTTTAAAGGTATTTTGAGAGGCTTGTATTCTATTGGTAAAGAATACTCGCATTTTTTCAAATTCATTTGCATCAGCTCCTTGAAAACGATAAATCGATTGTTTTTTATCGCCCACAGCGAAAAGCGTTCTTATTTTATCAGCTTTTCTGCCTTCTCCTGCAAAAAATTCTTCACAAATGGCTCTGATTATAGCCCATTGATCTGGGCTGGTATCTTGTGCCTCATCTAAAAGGATATGGTCGATACCACCATCTAATTTATAAAGAACCCAAGCTGTCATATCTTTTTCTTCAAGCAGAGCTCGTGTTTTGAATATCAAATCTGTATAATCCAATAAACCAGCTTTATTTTTTAACGTTTCAAAATTTTGTAAAACGTCAAAAGCCACACTTAAAAATGCGCAAGTCGCTTGAGCTATCTTCAGTGAATTTATTTTTTCAAGAACTATTAAAATTTTTTGAGCTATTTCTTTTTGTTCATCCCCTTTTTTTAATATGCAATCTCTAATTTCATTTTTCTTTGTCAAAAATTTCAATTTATAAGCTTCAAAATCATTGCCTTCATAGACTGTTTTTATCAAATCATTTTCTGTTTGATTTGGATGAACGTCTAAAGAGGTATATATTTTCTCTTGTAAAGATTGAAAGCTCATATTTTCATCTAGTAAATGTTCTAATTCAAGTTGATCAGAACGAATGTCAGAAAGTAGTTTTAATAAATCCTTTTGTTCCAGATAGCCAGATAAAATATACATTTGTTTCTGAAATACAGGATTTCTGAACGTTTGCATAATTGCATTATTTAACAATTCTTTTGCTGTAGCATCTTCTGCAATTTCAAAAGAGGGTAAAATGCCTGCTTCCAAAGGAAAACGTTTTAAAATGCTTTGACAAAAACTGTGGATTGTCATTATTTTCATTCCACCTTTGGTGTCCAAAACTTTGGCAAACAAAGTTCTTGCAAAATCAATTTTTTCAACTAAATCGCATTCGTCTTGTCCTGTCAGCTTTTTTAGTTCTTCTATCAATTTATCATTATCTAACAGCATCCAATCTTTCAGGGTTTTAGATAATCGATTCGCCATTTCTGCCGCTGCAGCTTTGGTAAAAGTTAAACAAAGTATCGTTTCTGGTTCGTTTTTAGCCAATAATAACTGCAATATACGATCAGTTAAAACTTTTGTTTTTCCAGAACCTGCAGAAGCAGAAACCCACGCACTGATATATGGATCAGAAGCTTGACGTTGAGCATTATTGGCAATATCGGTTAAACTTAAATTCATTCTTCATCCTCCGTTACTTGCCATTCGGCTCTGCGTTCTAAATGAGCATAGTCATTATATTTTTGTTCTTCTTCTGTCTGTATTTTTGCAGGATAGATTGCATCCTTATCTAAATAATAAGATAAAAGAGAGTAAAGATTTTTTTTCGTTTTAGTTAATAAATCTTTCATTGACATTTTTTTCTCATCAGGAGACACCTCAATAATTTCACCAGTTTCATTTTTGCCTTTTAATTTCCAGTAAGATAGATGATTTACTTCTATATTTTCTTTAGGAATATCTGCAAATGAACCTGCTTCCAGCATAATTGCTTCCAAAGGAAGTTGCGGAGCATAACCAGCACAAACTTGAGATTTGCTTGGTGTAAATCCTGTTTTATAATCGATAATGGTTGCTGTATTGTCTTTTGATATATCGATTCGATCAGAACGTCCTTTTATTGAAAATAATGTATTTTTGATGTTTAATTCTAACAATGCATTTTTTTCTAAAAATTTATCAACTTTCAATATGTTTTGTGAATTTTCTTCTTGTTCAACAAACCATTCGGCAATTCGTTTAAATTTTTCCCATAAAAATGGGTTTTCTTGAATATCAATTTTTTGTTCTGCAAAGCATCTTTTACCGATAGCTAATAAAAACAATACATTTTCAGTATGAGAGGCATATTTTATTTTTTCTTTTCCTTCATCAAAATATAAAGATAATGCATTGTGGACTGCTGTTCCAAAATCAGAATTTCCGATTTCTTTTTCTAAATCTTCCAATTTATATAAGTTCAAAATTTTTTTCGCATAAATACTGTATGGATTTGAAATAAAAGTTGAAATATCTGAAATAGAAAAAGATGATGGTCTCGTATTTAATGCTGGATTTGGAGCTGGTCTTTGTGTTGGTTTATAACCTTGATTTTTTTCCAATAAAAAGGCATATTTTTCATTTTCTATTGACCAATCCATGTGAGCACATTCTAACAAAGCTTTTAATCGAGAAAGCCATCTAGATTGAATCGTAGGCGTTCCATCTGCTTTTAATGAACGCGTTAAAATGACTTCTTTTGCTTGCATTAGATGCAAAAAATCTTGCGCTGAAACACCTATTTTTTCTTCTGGAATTGGCAAACCACAAGCTTTTTTCATGGCTATATTTAACCACGCATCTGCATCAGGAGTTTGTGGAAAAGTTCCTTCATTCATTCCTGCAATAACGACAAGCTCTGGTTGCTGTAATCTGGCTTCAATCGGACCTAAAATATCTAATCTTGGATGCATACCATATTTTGAACGAACTGTCACCGAACTTAAAAGAGCGTCTAAAAAAGCTGGATAGTTTTCTGGTTCGATAAGTCCAATACTTTCAGAATGCATCAAAATTTCTGTAAATAAGGTACTGGCAACATCTCCAGCTTCATTTGCCCACATTCGTTCTGCTCCTGTTTTATCTGAACTTTCAGCTAATTTTTGAGCTGCATCCAAATGTTTACGTAAAATTTCCTCAAAAGAAACAGAAATTCCATTCTTAAATAGATTTGTAAATTCGGATAAATCTGTTTTTAATATGGGGCGAAATTTTCGTTTTTCTACACGAGTGCGTTTTTCTTCTTTATGTATTTCTTTACGGAATGTGTTAAATTCTTTTCCATCAAGAGCTAAAGGATGTTTTAGCAGAGCTAACAAATTTCTAGACGATCCCGTTAAGGCAAATTGCGCAATTAAATTTAAATAAGTTCCAATAGGGGTTTTAGACAAGCTCGTTCCTGCAGAATCATCCAAATTAATTCCCCAACGAGCCATTTGTACTCGAACACGTCTAGCCAGTAATCTGTCTGTCGTCACCAGTGCTGCTGTTTTAGCAGGAGTTTCTAGTACTTCACGAAGAATACACGCAATTTCAAAAGCCTCTGTTTGTGGCGTTTTACATTCAATGAGTCTGACATTGTTAATACAGCTTTTCTTTAATTGCTCTTTATCTGATTGCCACGTAGATGTTCTAGCAGCAGGTTTTAAGGCTTTTGATAGTAATAAAAATCTATCGTTAAAATCAGCATATGTTTTTACATCAGAAGGCTTAACCTTCAAAAAATTGAGTAATTTTTTGATATAAAATTGAGAATGTGTTTCATCCAAGCTGTCCCAATCTTCTTTAGATAAGGTTTTATCGAGATTTGGGATATAGATATTGCTGTTTGGTAATTCATAAATTGCTTTTAAAAAACGTTCAATGATTGGTAATCCCCCCGTAAAACCAATGGCAAAAATCGGAGTTTTGGGAGGTTTTACTTTCCATTGATGAATTAAATTTTCAATAACTTTTATCTGCCTTAAAGCAGGATCTATTTGTTGTCTTTCTTTTAAAATTTGGGGCCAATAATTTTGAATAATTTCTAAAAAAGACATCGTCTGTTGCCAGTGAAGTGAAAAGTTTTCAGTAGCAATATCTTTTAATTTATGAAAATCAACATCATAATGATGCATTAAATCGATTAGTTCTGCTAAAGATGAAGATAAGCAAAAGGCTTTATCTTCCCCCATTGGTTGTTTTTTTTGTATTAATTTAGACAATAAAATTTGTCTGGCTAATGGAGATATTGCAGGGAGAATCCCTGTCGCTAAAAAATCCATATCAGAAAAAGATATAATTTTAGGTAATAATAAACTTTTACCTTCGGACTGTCTTAAAAACGCATCTTTGAATGTTTTAGCTGCTCTGTTTGTTGGGGTTATTAAAGTTATATGTGATAATCCCCAAATTTTATCTTGGGCATTAACAATCCATTCTTTTGCCAATACGTCACAGAATGAAACAGAAGAGGGGATTGTATAAATCATATTATTCCTCTAAACCATCAGGACATTTTCTGTAAGCTTTTGGAACATTTATATCTAACCAAGTTTTAAAATCGTTCATGTAAGGTAAATCTAAATGATTTTCCAATAATTTCCAAACATGGTTTATGTGTTTTAGGTATTTTCCTTTTCCATCACGTGCTTTTAGTCGGACAAAAACACCGATAACACGCAAATGACGTTTTACAGCCATAATATGATAAGACTTCATAAACAAGTCTTTAGGATAGGTTGGATTATTTTCCAAATATCTTGCAAAAAGATATTCTTTTAAATCTTCTGGTAATTCACTTCTTCTGGCATCTTCGATAAAAGAAACCATATCGTATGCTAAAGGACCAATACGCGCATCTTGGAAATCTAATAACCCACAAATTTGATGTTCTTTTCGTTCCAAATACATCATATTATTCATATGAAAATCATTGAGAACCAGTCCAAAAGGCGCATCTTGAATAGAATTAAACAAATTATCCCAAATTTTTTCAAATGATTTAAGCTCTTTTGAAGATAATTTTTCTCCCGTTGCATGGGGAATAAACCAGTCACAAAAAACAGACAATCCTTCAAAAAGCCAATTTCTGTCATATAAAGGAATTCCATCCATTTTTTTTATTTTTGAAACTTGAATTAAAGCATCTACGGCAGTTTTATATAATTCTTTTTCATTAAAACCAGCTGATAACATAGAGGAATAATCTTTGTTTCCAAAATCTTCCAACAAAATAAAACCGTTTTCAAAGTCTGTGCTATAAATCTCTGGTGCACTTAATCCGTTTTCACATAAAATTTGAGCAACTAACGCAAATTGTTCTGGAATTTCTGGAGGTGGTGCATCCATAAAAATATAACTTTTTTTTCCATCATTTATTCGTGCGTAATGTCGAAATGAAGCGTCCGAAGGAAGCCATGAAAAATTTGCTTTATCTAAATTATTCTTTTTTAAAAATAAACGTATTAAATCTGCACGTTCCATAAGTTTAGCCTTTCAATCCATTGAGGATTTTCCGAAGAAAATGTAAAAGTTCTTATATTGTTATCACATTCTATTTTTATTTTTAACAGTTTTTTTTCTGGTGCTATTTTTCCCATTTTTTCAGGCCATTCAATTAAAGAAACGCCATCATAGAAAGCGTCTTCGATACCAAGTTCAAAAACTTCTTCAGGATTTTTTAACCGATATAAATCAAAGTGAAAAACTGGAAATTTTTCTGTTTCGTACGTTTGTAAAAGTGTAAACGTAGGACTTGGAACTTCTTCAGAAGGCAAAAAAGACTGTACTAAAGCACGAGTAAATGCCGTTTTTCCAACACCTAATGTTCCATACAAGGCAATGATGTCTGTTTTTTTTAATAGTTTAGCAAAAGATTCGGCCAAACTAACTGTTTGCGCTAATGTTGAAATTTGAAATGTTTTCATTTGAAAAAATCCATTACTTTTTGAAATGGGGTTTTTGCAGATTCAGACTTTTTTACATTTTTTTTATTTGTAAAATTCGATTTTTTTGTCTTTGACAAATTGGAATTGACTTGCCGCATTCTCCAACGCCAAGGAGAATGAAATTTTCCATTCCATAATCCAGTTTTTTGATGATAAGCAATTTTTTCATCTGCTACATACGCATCTGTGATACTGGGATCGGCAACAGCCCATCCCGACCGAACCATTAAGGATGCTAAATCTTCACCGTCAACAGAACACGACGCAACTGGCTGACCGTAAACGTTTTTCCCCTTGTTTACACAGTTTAAAGATTTTCCAATCGTTAATTTTTCTAACTGTTCTTTGGAAACTTGACCACAATTATAATTAACTCCAGCCGAATTTTTACAGGGTTGAGCTAAATCAGGAGCATCAATGCCATAAAGTTGTACACTTTCATTTCCAAATTGTATATTTCTTCCTGTATTTACCCGTGATGGAGTTGCTGAAAAAGATTGATTTGCTTCAGAAGACAGTTTTATTTTATCTGCAACATCTGTTAATTCTTTTGTTTTTTCTGCAATTTTATCTACGACATTCGATGAATCTTTAAATATATCCATATTCAATCCCATGAAATTTCCAATAAAAAATACAATAGCGCAAAATATGGCAAACTTAATAAATAATCCAATAATTTTGGGAAATATCCAGATAATGATTAACATAATCATAAGACCAACTGTCCCCGTCATTTCTGGATTATCGCTTAATAAAGGAAAGAAATAGTAAGTTTTAAGTAGTCCACTTAAAACAATTCCCATTAAAACAAAATTCATCAATAAACCAATCATTTTCACTCCTTTTCATACAAGATTTTCTAAATTATAAACGAATAAGTTTTTTTGGTCAAGAACTATCTTGAATGAGTATTTAACAAAATCAATGGAACCAGCATTTCTGCTTTTAAAATCCCTGCATGAGCCGCTTTTAAAGGTTCATTACTTGCCGTTTTTTGGCGTAGTGAGTTATGTGATTTTGAAATAATGATATAATCACCAATAAACTCCAAGGCTTTTGGATTTGGCTTTGCTGGTCCGAATAGCTGTTTTTGTAAAACTTCTTCTTTTGATAACAAAATAAAATCTTTAGCAAAATAACGATTGAAAGCACTTAAAACTTGTTCTTTTTTTCCATCTTTAAGCTTAATGCTAATCGTTCTGTCTTCTAAAGACAACGGACGAGATAAACATTCCATAAAGTCAGGATATTCTTCAATAAAAAATTCTTTTTCAATATCAATCAGTCCATGATCGGCTGATACAATGATTAAAGTATCATCAAGTTGTTTATAGATATTTTCAATAAATCGAACCGTTTTTAAAACAGATTTTTGGGTTTCATCTGATTGCGTCCCATATCTGTGAATTATTTTATCAGGAAAGGGACTGTAGCATAAAACAAAGTTTCTATCATTCGATTTTGTCAGTTGACAAATTGTACGATGCAATTCTTCAAGATTTTTATAACCATCTGTTTGAATAAAATCAGGAAACAATTTATGCGTTTTAACTTTGTTTTTTGTTGCTTCTGTAATCTGTTCATAAATTGTAGAATAGGGTAATTCTTTCATGACATCAATATCAATTTTTTCACCAGTATAAAAGTCAGAATTTTTAAATAATTCAATAGCTTTGTTTAATTTATTAAAGTAACACATCCACCCAAGCCACGCATGTTCAATCGGTGTTTTTCCAGAATAATAACTTGTCGTTGCAGCTGTTGTTGTAGGAGGAAATACTGATGTAATTTCTTCAACGATATGTTTTTGCAATAAAGAATCTTTTGGTAAATTTTTATTTAAAATATCAATACCCAATCCATCAAAAATCATTAGAATAACATTTTTATAGTCTTTATTTAGCTCTTTTTCTAATTTTTCTAATGACGCATAAGGCGTTTCAACACCATAGTACTTAAGCAAAGTGGAAGAGATATTTAAAATCGAATGCTTATAATCTGGAAAATGTATTGAATCCATAAAACCCTCTCTCTAAGACTATTGTATGCAGAAAAACAAGCAACGTCAAATAGTTTTTTTATAAAAAGACTTGATTTTTTAATAAAAGATTGTAAAATGCCAAAGGTATTATTTTTAATGAAAGAGGATATTATGACGACATATAAAGAAATAAAGAAACTTGATGACAAGTTTAATTCAGAGGCTATTGAAAAACGTTGTATGAATTATTGGGAAGAAAACCGAGTGTATGCATATGATAAAACAGCAAGCCGAGAAAATACTTATGTTGTCGATACACCACCTCCAACAGTGTCTGGTTCATTACATATTGGACATATTATGAGCTATACTCAAACAGACGTTCAGGTTCGTTATCAAAGAATGATGGGCAAATCCATATTTTATCCCATCGGTTGGGATGATAATGGCTTGCCGACAGAACGTCGTGTTCAAAATTTTTATGGGATATCTTGTAATGCGGCTCTGCCATACGATTCGGATTTTAAAGCTGAACATAATCCAAATGCCAAAGAATTGAAAGAAGTTTCACGTAAAAACTTCGTTGAAACCTGCGAAATATTGACTGAAACAGATGAAAAAGCTTTTGAAGATATTTTCAGACGTATCGGACATTCTTATGACTGGTCTTTAAAATATACAACAATTTCTCCTTTGGCTATTAAAGTTTCTCAAGAATCTTTTTTAGATTTGGTAAAAAAAGGATTGGCTCACAGTGTGGAATCTCCAACCATGTGGGATATAGATTTCCAATCTGCAGTTGCTCAAGCTGAAATTGAAGACAGAGAAACGGCAGGCTTTTTCCATGATATCCGTTTTGGTGTAGAAGGCGAACCTGATACATATTTTACTATTGCAACAACTCGTCCAGAATTTTTACCTGCATGTATTGCAGTTGTGGCTCATCCAGACGATGAACGCTACAAAAAGTATTTTGGAAAAAATGCAATTGTTCCGTTATTTGATATCCCTGTTCCAATAGTTCCGTCCGAACACGCAGAAATGGATAAAGGTACAGGTATTATGATGGTTTGTACTTTCGGTGACGCAGCTGACGTTGCTTGGTGGAAAAAGTCAGGATTGCCAATTAAACAAATTATAGGATTAGATGGTAGAATTATCAAACAAGAATATGGTACTGGAAATTTTGTTTCTTTAAATGTAGAAAAGGCAAAAAAATACTACGATGCAATAGCTGGTTTAAAAGTAAAACAGGCTAGAGCACAATTGGTTGAATTTTTAAAAGAAACAGGAGATTTATTAGCCGAGCCAAAACCTTTGATGCACCCTGTTAAATTCTATGAAAAAGGGTCACAACCTTTGGAATTTGTCTCTTCTCGTCAATGGTTTATCGATATTTTAAAGTTGAAACAACAGTTAATTGAACAAGGTCGAAAAATTAAATGGTATCCATCTCATATGCAAACGCGTTATGAAACATGGGTAGATGGATTAAACCAAGATTGGTGTATTTCTCGTCAACGCTTCTTTGGCGTTCCATTCCCTGTTTGGTATAAAGTTGATGAAAACGGAAACACTGATTTTGACAGCCCTATATTCCCAACATCCGAACAATTACCAATAGATCCGATGACTGATGTTCCAAATGGATATACAGCAGAACAACGTGGCGTTGCGGGTGGTTTTGTTGGCGATAAAGATATTATGGATACTTGGGCGACCTCATCTGTGACGCCTCAAATAGCAATGGCTTTTGCGCCAGAAGGACATAATCTGTCATTACCGTTTGATGTTCGTCCTCAAGCGCATGATATTATTCGTACTTGGGCTTTTTATACAATTATGAAAGCATATGCGAACGAAAATATGTTGCCTTGGAAAGAAGCTCATATCAGTGGTTTTGTTTTGGATCCAGATAGAAAGAAAATGAGTAAGTCGAAAGGCAATGTTGTGACACCAATGAATTTGTTGGAAAAGTATTCTTCTGATGCTGTTCGCTATTGGGCAGCCAGAGCAAAACTTGGTATCGATATTGCTTTCGAAGAACAGGTTATGGACCAAGGAAAGAAACTTTGCATGAAGATTTTTAACGCTTCGCGTTTTGTTTCTAATATCGTTGAAAATTCTGGAGTTGACATCAATGCAGATTATGTAAAAAACATTACAAATCCTCTTGATAAGGCGTGGATTGCTCGTATGTGTGACGCAATAGATGTTTCCAGAAAAGCATTTGAAAATCATGACTATTCATTTGCATTAGAAACAACAGAACATGCTTTCTGGGATTTCTGTGATAATTATTTGGAAATTGTGAAGACACGTGCGTATAGCGATAATCCAACTTCAGCTGTTTCCAGTTTGATGGTGACAATCGATTTATTTGCTAAATTATTTGCACCATTCTTAAGTTTTATCACTGAAGAAGTGTTCCAAGCAAGAGCTTGGGGGAAAGAAACTGGTTCTGTTCACGTCCAACCATTCCCATCATCTGAAATCTATGCTGGTGTAAAAACAGACGCAGATTTATATCGAAAAGTTGTTTCTATGGTTGAGTTGGGACGTAAGGTAAAAGCCGATGAAAAACGTTCTTTGCGTACACCGGTTTTAACTATGACGGTTTCTGCAAATCAAAATATGATTGAAGCATTGAAACAAGCTCAAACAGATATTGAAAATGTTTTGAATATTAAAGAGCATAAAATAGAATTTGAAGCTCATTCAGAAGATTTGGAAATAACAAACTGCGTTTTAGGGGAAGACGAACCCAAAAAGCCAAAAGCTTAAATTTAGAAAGTAAAAGCCCTCATTTGAGGGCTTTTTTTAAGCTATAAAAACTAAAAGTCTAGATAAAAAATATAAATTTTTTGAATAAAAAAACATTGACAACCTTTTCATAGCAGACAATCTTTCGGGTTCAATAATTCTTTCTTTAATATATTGAGAAATAAATTTACTCCCAGTATAAAATAATTCTTTTCGCAGTTTTTTATTTTTACATTTTTTCAATGATTTGCGAACAATCATCCTGTATGCATCATTAACTAAATCTGTCTTAAAATCTTCTAAATAAATTTCAGGGACTTTATTTTGTTTTATAAAAAAATCATAGGTTAGCTTAATACGACTGATAGCAGCAAATTGATATTTTTCAAAATTAACTTGATGCGTCATTGATGTTTGATTTACACGATAAAAATATAAATTTTTAGGAACAATACTTTTTTTAGAGATTAATCTACTTATTTGTGTTGCATAAAAATAATCATCTTCATAGGATAAATTTTCAGAAAAACGTAAGTCCTTTATTTTGCTCCATTTATATAGTTTATTTACTTTATTAATCCAACATCCTTTTTGAGTTTTTTTAGTTAAAAATATATTCATATCTGTTATGTCTTCAACAGGAAGTGTTTTGATGTCAAAAGTTTCAAAATGTTCTTCTGGTTTTTCATCATGAACGATTTGTATGCCACACTCAACAATATCTGCATCTGTTTTTTGCATAACAGCTAACAACGTTTCAAATGTCTGTGGATGAATATAATCGTCCGAATCAATGTAGTACAAATAATCGCCTTGAACCTTATTCAATAAAGTGTTTAAAGTTTTTGTCACCCCTTGATTATTTTGTGAAAAAACAGTAAACCTTTTATCTAATCGAGCATATTTTTTTAATACTTCAAATGTATTATCATTGGAACCATCATCCATACATAGACAAATCCAGTTTTTATAAGTTTGATTTATTAAAGAATCCAATGCCGTTTTAATGTATTTTTCTACATTATAAACAGGCATAACAACACAAATAGTTTTATTCATATAAACTTCCTTTTTTGTAAAAAAATCACCTTGATGAGAGGTGACTGGAAGTTCAAAGCTATTTAGAAGAAATAGTGTGCATATTTGTTTATTAATAAACGTATTTTGCAACCTTCCAGTCGTTAAACTGAAAGGTTTTACGCATTTTTTGCAACTTCTAAGAGGCTTTGAACCCTCAAGACAAACATCACTTGTCCTAATCTAGAGGGTACAAAAATTATTTTTTATTGTCAAGGTTAATTTAAAAAAAAGCCCTTTTCTAGGGCTTTTTCATTTTTTAAGAATATTATTATTTTAATTTTGATGTACAATTCGGGCATCTGACAGCATCTATAGGAATTGAAGAGCAACAATATGGACAATTTTTTACTGTTGGCTTTTTGATTTCTTCAGCTGCATCGTCTTTATCCATTTTTTCTTGCAATTTATTTACAGCTTTAATCAGCAGAAAAACAGCAAATGCAACAATGATGAAACTAATAACGGTATTTAAGAATAATCCAACGTTTAATGTAATAGCTCCCGCAGCTTTTGCTGCTTCAAGTGATGGGTAGGGCGATGAACTCCCACTTCCGTCTTTTAAAACAATAAACAAATTTGTAAAATCTATTTTACCCAACAAAACACCTAAAGGAGGCATTAAAACATCTTTTACCAAGCTATCCACTATTTTACCAAATGCGCCACCGATAATGATACCGACAGCCATATCGATAACATTACCACGCATAGCAAATTTTTTAAATTCTGCAATTACCTTTTTCATTATTTTTCATCCTTTTTTATTAAATTAAATAGGTCACTATAACTAAAAGACAAGCCTACCATAAAATTACTTGCCGCAACTGGCGTTCCTCTTGCATGAGCTCTTCTATAAGACAAATATGGTCCAACTGACAAATAGCCATTTAATTTAACGTCCATACGTGCTGTTAAATTTAAATCATATCTTAAATCTTCTGTTTCATATTCACTAAAAGAAAAATAACGTCTATAATAACCATCTGTCGAAAATTTTACACCATCTCGGATTTCTTTTTCAATACGAAAACCGATTTCTCCTGCCGTTTTATTGACATTTGGAGAATATGTCGCATCATATTCTGTGACACCAGCCAAATATAAATCTTTAAATACCAGACCATCAAAAAGCTTTAAACCGACCTTACCACGAATAACACTCATCCTAGGAGCCCCATTATTTCGAGTAAATTCAGTTTGATAGGCGCCATCAAAAAATGGTCCAAGACTTCCATATTTTAAGTCCCATATTTTTTGAGTATAATTCGTTGAAAATAAAATTTTATCAGCCGATTCGTCTGTATCTGCTGGTTCATCTGCTGGTTTTAACTTTGTTTCTGCATATTCTGCGTAAACACTGTTGTCCCATCTGAAATAGTTGGTTTCGTATTCCAATACAAAATCAAAAATCCCTTTTATCAGCGTCTGGCTGTCAGCATTTAATTGACTTACAGGAGAATCTTTATAATAGATTGCGTTTTTGACATCTGTAGAAGACAACTCTAACCCGATTCGTCTGAAATTTGCATTTAATGTTTTAGGTTCAATGACTTTTGTGACTTGCTTTATATCAAGTGTTTGAGCAAAAGAAACACTTGAAAACAATACACTGCTCAACAGTAAAAATTTTAAATACTTCATTATTCTATCCTTTTTTATAAAAAAACTATTCATACAATAGCATGTTTTATAAAAATATCAATCATTTTTAAGAAGATATTAAAACAACACTTTCATCTGGTTGAGCCAATAAAACAGTTTTATTTGTTTTGTAATTTTGACTATAAATTGCATAACGATTGTCTTGAGATACAGAAAAAAGAATTTCGTTTTCTGTTGCATCAAAGCATAATGCTGTTAAATTCGTAGCAGGAAAAGACGTTATTTCAGCTCGGTTTAAAAGAGAATACACATAAACAATAGAACCATTATAATATACTATTTTTGTTTGGGAAGCAGAAAGCGCAAAAAACAAAACGTCTATAGCTAATACAGTCTTATTATCACCCAATAACTTACATAAATTACTTTGTTCATCAATAAAAAAGACGGATTCATCTATTGAGGATAAAAAAGGCGATTTCATTTTTGCAGGTAAAGATTTTTGCAAATACCATCGTTTTATCTTTTTTATGTATATTTGCAGTTCCCCTTGAGGTTTTGGCTTCAGTAAGTCAGCCTCAATAATTGCCATCATTTTTCCAGTTTTAGAAAGACAAGGATAATAAAAATAACCAAACAAAGATGCTATTTCTTTTTTTTCGAACGAATCGACTCCTAAAGAAGACGACATAATATGCGTGTTTTCTCCATCAAAGAAAATTCCACAAAGCATTGTTCTGTCTGATGAAAGATTCGAAAAATACGGTATTTGCTTGATTTTTAAGATACGCCCATCCTTCATCAAAGCATATAAAATATCTGCTTGGGTGGTAAAAAAAAGCTTATAAGGTGTTAAAATTGAAATACTCATTTGCTTTTCCTTTACTTTTATTCTATATTATTGTAAAAAAAAGTACAGCATTTTTTTATAAGGAGCAAAATATGTCTGAAATTCAAAATGTATTTTTAAATCTTCGTGAGTATATGAACAATGAAATTATCGGACAAAAAGGGTTAATAGATAGGATGTTAATAGCTTTACTGTCTGATGGTCACTTGTTGGTAGAAGGCGCCCCAGGATTAGCTAAAACAAAAGCAATTAAAAAGTTGGCATCAGCTATTGAATGCGATTCGCACAGAATTCAATTTACACCTGATTTACTTCCTGCCGATATTACTGGAAGCGATGTTTACCGACCAGAAAATGGGACTTTTGTTTTCCAAAAAGGTCCTGTTTTTCATAATTTTATCCTTGCCGATGAAATTAACAGAGCTCCTGCAAAAGTACAATCTGCTTTATTGGAGGCTATGGGTGAACGTCAGGTGACGGTTGGTGCAACAACGTACTTATTACCTGAATTATTTTTGGTTATGGCAACTCAAAATCCTATTGAAAATGAAGGAACATATCCTTTACCAGAAGCACAACTAGACCGTTTTTTAATGTATGTAAAAATAGGGCATCCAGATGCTCAAGCAGAACATCGTATTTTGCAGATTGTACGTGGAGAAGCTAAAAAAGAAGAAAGTATTTTATTTCAAAAAATAACACAAAAACAAGTCAAAATAGCTAGAAATGAAGTTTTAAATGTTCATTTATCTGATGATTTAGAAAATTATATTGTTCAATTTATTATAGCAACTCGAAAGCCAACAACATATGACGATGCATTAAATAACTACATTGAATTTGGTTCAAGTCCACGTGGAACTATTGCATTGGATATTTGCTCAAAAGCCCATGCTTGGCTGGAAGGACGGGATTATGTGATGCCTTCAGATATCCATGCAATTTTACATGACGTTTTACGCCATCGCATATTATTGACTTATGAAGCACAAGCGAAAGGAATAACCCCAGATTCATTTATAGATATATTAAAACAAAAAGTTCCATTGCCTTAAAGGGATTGCTGCATGAATAATTCGGAAGCCGTTTTTGCAAGTCTTGAGAGTTTGATTAAAGATCAATATCAAACTTATCGCTTAAATTCTATTCAAGGGAAAAAAACAGTTAAGCATAATTTAGGCGAAAACCTTTCTGCATTTAAAGGTAGAGGTATGGATTTTGATGAGGTTCGAGAATATCAGTCTGGAGACGATGTCAGGTTGGTTGATTGGCGATTGACGGCAAAGACAGGAAAAGCATATACTAAAATTTTTCACGAAGAACGAGATAGGCATATTTGGTTTTTATTGGATTTACGCAAAAGTATGAAGTTTGGTACAAAACAAGCTTTTAAATCCGTTATAGCAGCACATATTACAGCCATGCTATCTTGGTTTTTTTATAAAAAAGGAGATAAAATAGGAGGGCTTGTTTTATCAGATAAAAAAATGCAAGTTTTCAATCCTTCAAAAATACGCAATCAAATTATGACTTTTTTTAATGCTATCAGTGAAGAAACAGAAAAAAAAGAGCATTTTGAAAAAAAAGAAGAAGAAATTTCTTTGGCTCAAGCCTGTCTTAAATTGCGCAGAACTTGCAGAAATGGCAATATAATCTTTATCATTAGTGATTTTTCAGACTTAAATGACGATGTTTTAAAGTGTTTGGCTTCTGTCGCCAGAACAAATGAGATTTCATTTATTAATGTGTACGATGTGTTAGAAGGAAGATGTCCAAGTCCAAACTTATACAACATATCTGATGGCTCATCTTTTATTTCATTGGATACAAGACAAAAGGATATTCACGATTCTTATATATATTATTTCCAAAAAAAATTATGGCAAATTTTGGAATTTACAAATAAATTTCATATCCGATATATTCCAGTTTCTTCAGAAGATGATTATTATGATGTTGTTGCAACGGCTTTGCAAAAATCAAGGAGACGAAAATTTTGATTTCTAAAATCGATTTAAGTAAGTTAAAAAATCTGGATACTCCTATAGAACCAAATGTCTTTCCATTAGCATTTGGATGGTGGATATTCCTTATATTTTTTATTATTTTTATTTTAGTTTTGTATTTTTCGATATATTCTTATCTGCATTCATTAAGGTACCAAACATGGAAGGATTTTAAAAGAATATCAAAAATACAAGATAATAAAACAGCCGTGAATCAGCTGAATCAGTTAGCTAAAAGACTGGCTATTGCGCGCGTTGGTCGTGAAAAAGTTGCTGATTTATATGAAGATGATTGGATAGATTTTATGAATTCTTTATTACAAAAAGTAATTTTTTCAAAAGAATATATAGACCTTTTGCATAAAAGTATGTATGCTAAAAGCTATGAAATATCAAACGAGGTTCGATTCTCGATTTTTCAGGATTATAAAAAATGGATCAAAATGTTTTTAAAAACGAAAATATAGGAGATGCTTTTATGGCTGTAAGTAATGAATTGATGGATGCTGTTGCGCGATTTACTGATGCTGATGTTAATGCTTTCAGAAAAGAATGGAATTCTCAAGCTGTAGAAAAAGTTGAATCACCTCAAAAACAAGCTATTTTTGAAAAGGTCCAAAAGAAATTAAGTGGAAAAAATTTAATAGAAGGGGGCTTGTCCGTTCAGGTTTTTGTCAAGTACACCTCTTTATCTGGGGAATTAAAACAAAGAGAAATCATTATTCGAAGAGTTTTTAAAACTGGAAAAGAAATTTTAATAGATGCTTTGTGTTTAGATATCAATTCACCACGAATTATAAAGTTGAAAAACATTTTGCAATTAGTCGATATTCAGACAAAAACGCTTTATGTACATCCTGAACAGTTTTTTGAAGATGTTTTGGGAATAAGCTTATTTCAAGAGAAAAAAGAAGAACAATCTATTCAAAAAGAAAATAAAATGCCCAATATGGTATCATCATTCAGTAAAAGCCTTAAAAATGGACAGTTAAAAACTGCATTGGATAGAACTAGACATGAAATTACTGTTTTATCATTTATTTCTGATATGGATGGTACTAGAGATACGAGAGAACTGGTAAAAATTATAGAATATGTCCATAAACGCTGTCCTGATTTGGATTTTGACGATGCTGATTTAATGCATTATTTACAAATCAATAGACTTGATGTTCAAAGTTTTTATTTTTCATTAGAGCGTATCTTGGGCAAAGAAGGTTGGGTTGTAAAGATGTTCTTGGAAAAAATGCTCGAATTAATTGTTGCTGACGGCATTCAAACAGAAAAAGAAAAGCTCTTTATTGCTGACTTTTTACGTATTTTGGAAGAAGAAGGTTTTGAATTAAATTTTAAAAATAAGTAATTGGAATAATAATGGAAAATTTTATACGCGCAACGCTTCGAGGCTTTTTCAGATTTTTTAAAGTCGATATTATTTGGTTAAAAAATCCAAGAAAATATCCCCAAAAAGTACTTTATATTTCAAACCATGTTTCGACATTGGATATATTGTTCTTATATGCTTTTTTGCCAGGACGTTTATGTTTTGCAATCAATAAGAAAACAGCGAAAAATAAATTAGTCCGTTTTTTTATGCGTTATGCAGATTTGATGCTGTTTAATCCATTAGATCCAAATGATGTAAAAAAATTAGTTGCGGTATTAGATTCTGGACAATCTTGCGTTATTTTCCCAGAAAGAAATATAACCACGACAGGTAATTTAATGAAAATTTATGAAGCTTCTGGCGTCGTTGCAGATAGAGCAAAAGTTTCTTTTGTTCCAGTTTGGATAGAAGGCGCTCAATATGGATATTCTTCTCGATTAAAAGATAAAAAAGGGCGCAGATTATTTCCTCGAACAACAATTACAGTACAAAAATCCATTGATTTTAAAATATCAGAACAAGGACGAAAAAATAGAAACTATATCAGTAATGAAATTTATCAATTAATGCAGAATGTTGCATTTAAGGCATCTTTCAGACCTACGGCATCTTTTTTTGCAGATTTTATGCGTGCTGCTAAAAATAATGCTCATGAGGGGTTGTTTTCAAGACCTCAAATTGCAGAAGATATAGACAGGATCACATACTCATATAAAGATTTGTGTATGAAAGCTTATCAGTATGGTAGTAAATTGAATAAATTTATTAAACATCAAGAAGCTGTTGGTGTTTTATTGGGAAATTCCATTCAAAATTTAAATATATTGCTTGCTTTATTAGCTTATGAACGCGTTCCAGCTATGATAAATCACACCTCTGGAGTTGCGAATGTTTTGTCAACACTCAAAACAACAAAAATAAAAAATGTAATAACATCTAAAGAGTTTCTTAAAAATAACAATTTACAAAATGTTGTAGATGAAATAAAAAAACAAGGAATTTCAATTATTTACATAGAAGATATTAATGCAACAATTAAATTAAAAAATGTCATACATTCTTGGTTCTTATATAAGAAAAAATTTGTTCCTTATCCCTGCAGTGGACACCGGAAAGCTGTTATTTTGTTTACTTCTGGATCAGAGGGGCAACCTAAAGCAATTGTTTTATCACACCAAAATTTAGTAGCAAACATTCGTCAGTTTTCTTCTGCAATAGATATTAATCGAACGGATTTAGTATTTTGTTGCTTGCCCATGTTCCATTCGTTTGGTTTGGTTGTTGGTGTGTTTGCGCCTTTATTATGTGGTGGTAAAGTGTTTATTTATCCGTCCCCTCTACATCACAGGAATATACCAGAAATGATTTATGATACAGGAGCGACTGTATTGTTAGGAACAGATAGTTTCTTAAAATCGTATGCAAAAGTAGCTCATCCGTTTGATTTTCACACATTACGTTTCGTTTTTGCAGGAGCTGAACCAATACAAATGGAAACAAGACATCTTTGGATGGAAAAATTTGGTATCCGATTGCTGGAAGCTTATGGTTCTACAGAATGTTCGCCATTAGTGACCATCAATAATCGCATATTTTGTAATTTTAATTCAATTGGTAAAATTTTACCAGGTATTGAATATAAAATTAAAAAAATTGATGGTATCGAAAATGCTGGTAGTTTAATGGTAAAGGGACCAAACATTATGATGGGAACAATATATTCAAAAAATCCTGGAGTTATAGTTCCTCCTTCTGGTGGATGGTTTGATACTGGTGATATTGTTAGCATAGACGATATGGGGTTTGTTTATTTAAAGGGCCGATTGAAACGTTTTGCAAAAATCGCAGGAGAAATGGTATCTTTACCATCTTTAGAAATCCTTGTAAAACAAGCATATCCGAATCAAGAATTTGAATGTACTGCCGTTGCAATACCTCACGAAACAAAAGGCGAGCAAATCATTTTAGTTTCAACAGCTAAAGATATGTCTTTAGATAAATTGCAAACTTTTATTAAGCAACAAGGATACACAGAATTATATGTTCCAAAAACGATTGTTTATCGTGAAGAACTGCCTGTTTTAGGTAGTGGAAAACGTGATTTTGTGGGTTTAAAACAAGAAATAGAGAGTATGTTTTTACAAAATTAATTTTATTTATTCTAAATTTTAAAACATACGTATAAAAAATTATAAGAAGACTTGATTTTTTTATTTTATTCCGTTATGATAACGCCATTCGTTAATATATAAATAGGATTAAAAATGAAACAAGAAATTATAGATTTGGTTTTTCCAAACCCATTGCCAACACCAGAAGAATTAGAAACAAAATATCCTGTTAGAAATTTACTACAAGGGGCTCAAGTGACGCGTATTGCTCCAAGTCCAACAGGAATGATGCATGTGGGTACTGTTTATGGAGCATTAATTGATGAACGTTTGGCTCATCAATCTGGTGGTGTGTTTATGCTGCGCTTGGAAGATACAGATCAAAAACGTGAAGTAAAAGAAGCTGTTGATTTAATTTTACGGGTATTTAATGATTGTCAAATTTTAAATGATGAAGGTCCTGTTTTTGGACGGGAAGAACAGGGTAATTATGGACCCTATTTCCAAAGCGCTAGAAAAGAAATTTATCATGCATTTGTAAAAAAATTACTTCAAGAAGATAAAGCTTACTTATGCTTTTGTAATGAAGAAGAAAACGCACGTTTACATGATATGCAAGCAAAAGCCAATGTTCGTGGAGGATACTATGGAGCCTTTGCAAAATGCCGTAAATTAACAGAAGATGAAATTTTAGAAAATCTGAAAGCTGGAAAATCTTTTGTTGTTCGTTTCAAATCTATGGGGCATTACTCTCAAAAAATTGTCTTAAGCGATGTCGTACGTGGGAAGAGAGAATTTCCTCAAAATGATTTAGATGTGGTCATTATGAAAGGCGATGGATTGCCAACATACCATTTTGCACATGCTGTTGATGATCATTTAATGCGAACAACGACTGTTGTTAGAGGAGACGAATGGCTTTCTACATGGCCCTTACATGCTCAACTTTTTGAAGCATTAGGTTGGGATATGCCTAAATATATTCATACTGCAACCATACAAAAAATTGATGAAAAAGGCAATCGTAGAAAGCTTTCTAAACGTTTAGACCCAGAAGCAAATGCAATGTCTTTTTCTGAAAATGGTTATCCAAGAACAGCGTTGATTGAATACCTGTTGAATTTGGCTAACTCTAATTTTGAAGATTGGCGCAGAGCAAATCCAAATGCTCCATATCAAGATTTTCCATTTTCTGCAAAAAAATTAGGAACAAGTGGGGCTTTGTTTGATTTTGTTAAATTGGACAGTATCTCTCGCGATATTATTGGTCGCATGTCAGCTGAAGAAGTTTATAATGAAACACTCGCATGGTGTGAAAAATATGATGCAGATTTCGCAGTTGTTATGAAAGAAAACGCTGACTATATGAAACAAATTTTAGATATCGAAAGAAGTGGAGTCAAAAAAGTCAGAAAAGATATTACAAAATGGTCCGATGTTAAAAAAGAAAGTTTATTCTTCTTTGATAATCAGTTTACACAATCAAAAGAAAGTATTTTAGAACAATTAAAATCTTTATCTATCAATGACATAAATGACATAGTTGATGTATTTAATAAACTATATGATATCAATGATGAAAAGGATGCTTGGTTCGAAAAAGTAAAACAAGTTGCACAAAAAGTTGGTTTTACTTGTGATATGAAAGCCTATAAAGCAAATCCAGAAGCATTTAAAGGAAATGTTTCAGATGTTGCTACTGTTTTACGCGTTTTTATTACAGGAAGAACACAATCTCCAGACTTATACGCAATTATGAAAGTTATGGGAAAAGAACGCATATCAAAACGTTTAACTCGTATTTAACAAAGGGTATAACAATGGCGAAAACAGAGCAAAAAAATTCGGCTTATGAAAATTGCAAGCGTATGTGGCCTTTCATAAAACCATACTGGGGAAGGGCGCTTTTGGCTGTTTTGATAACCATTCCTATCGGTTGTTTGGATGCAATTATAGCTTTAGCATTGAAGCCTTTTATGGATATTCTGATTGTTGGGGAAGAACAAACGTCTGGTTTTCCCGTACCATTATGGACTATTCCTATATTCATCATTACTTTTACAATTTTTCAAAGTTTTCTTGATTATGGTGCCAGCTATTTAAATACTTGGGTTGGTTCCAAAATCACAATGGACTTAAAGAAAGAACTTTATAAAAAGCTGGTTTATTTTGAAGCTGCTTATTTGGATAAAACGACTTCTGGTAATGTAGTCTATCGTTTTGATTCAGACCCTACTTTAGCTTGTTCGGGATTATTAAATAATGTTAAAATTTTTGTATCCAGAATTTTTTCAGCTCTTTCTCTGATTGCTGTTTTGCTTTATACATCTTGGCAACTAGCAATAATCGCAATTACGGTTTTGTCTTTATCCTTTTATCCGATGACTAAAATTCGAAAAAAGATTAAAGATGTCGTAAAAAAGACAACCGAAACAAGTGGAGAAGTATTGACTGCGTTTAATGAAACTTATGCTGGAGCCAAAACAATCGCTTCATATAATTTACAAAAATACGAAATGGGATTATTTGAAAATATTCAAAAAAAATTATTTAAGTTGACCATAAAACAAACACAAAGAACTGCATGGTTATCTCCTATGATGCATATTATTATTTCATTTGGTATTGCAGGCGTTATTTGGACAGGAACATATTTAATAACAAGTAAAACAATTACAGCAGGGGATTTTGTCGCATTTATGACGGCTATGTTGATGCTTTATACTCCTGTAAAAAACATTGGCAAAAATTACAATTCCGTACAATTATCCTTTATGGCAATAGAACGTGTTTTTGAAATTTTAGAAACGCCTCTTTCTATAAAAAATAAGAAAAATGCAAAAGTTTTACCCCCTTTAAAAAAAGAAATCGAATTTAAAAATGTTGATTTTGAATATGTTGAAGATACACCGATTTTGCAAAATATCAATTTACACCTAAAAAAAGGACAAACAATTGCATTTGTCGGAAATTCTGGTGGAGGAAAATCAACTATTGTAAACTTAATTCCCAGATTTTATGATATAAAAGCAGGGCAAATTTTATTTGATGGTGTTGATATTAAAGAATTAAATTTAGAAAGCTTGCGCAACCAAATAGCCGTTGTATTTCAAGATAATTTTTTGTTTTCAGGAACAATTCGTGAAAATATCATGCTAGGAAAACCTAATGCAACACAAGCAGAAATAGATACAGCGATTGAAATGGCGTGCTTAAAGGACTTTATAACCGATTTAGAGTTAGGTTTAGACACGCCTATTGGTGAAAGAGGAACACTTCTTTCTGGTGGGCAAAAACAAAGAGTTGCTATAGCAAGAGCTTTCTTAAAAAATGCACCGATTGTTATTTTAGATGAAGCAACCTCTGCATTAGATAACAAATCCGAAGCGATTGTTCAAAAAGCAATTGACAACTTAATGAAAGACAGAACCGTATTTGTGATTGCTCACAGACTATCAACAATTCAAAACGCAGATAAAATAGTCGTATTAAACGAAGGTAAAATCGTAGAGCAAGGAAGTCATAGCGAATTATTAGACAAAGAAAATGGGGCTTACAAAGCGCTGTATATGGCACAGTTTAAAGGAAGCATTCGCAGTTAATTTTTTGTATTGTTGATTTAATTTTTATATATACCTTCTATGAATGCAGAATCTAAAATATGTCCAGCCATCTCACGTTGAAGGTCTTCTAAAGAAAAGCCGTTTTTCAGGTTTAACAAACAATCCAAAGCGAAAACTTTAAAAATATAGGTATGAGGCTTATCTGGAGGCGCCATCCCACCATACAGGCTTTTTCCCCAACTATTTTTTCCTTGAATGAAAGTAATTGCATTGATGCTTTCATTATCTTCAATACCTTCTTTTGACAAATTCGCCCCCAACCAATGCAGCCATTTAAAACCACAAACAGGAATAGAATCTGGATCATCTAAAATAAACGCAAAAGAAATTGTTCCAAAGGGAATATCTTCAATTTTAAACCCAAAAGAAAAGGTTGGCATAGCACCTTTTACAACAGTTCCTCTTTTTCCATACTTATCTAAAAAATAACCATCTTTAATTGCAGGACAAATAATTTGCATCACATAAAATCCTTTAAAATCAAACTGTTGTATTCATAAGCAGATTTAAAACTTTAGCAAGTTCTTCTTTTAAATGACGTCTGTCAACAACGGCATCAACCATTCCATGTTGTTGCAAGTATTCTGAACGTTGAAAACCTTCAGGCAATGTTTCACGAATCGTTTGTTCGATAACTCTAGCACCAGCAAAGCCAATCAATGCACCAGGTTCTGCGAAATGAATATCGCCTAGCATCGCAAAAGACGCAGTCACACCTCCTGTTGTTGGGTTTGTAAAGACAACTATATATGGTAATTTTTTTTCTTTTAAAAGTTTAACAGCTAAAGTTGTTCTGGGCATTTGCATCAAAGAAAGCATACTTTCTTGCATTCTTGCGCCACCAGATGAGGGGATTAAAATCAGTGCTGAATTTTCTTCTACAGCCGTTTCTGAAGCTTTTATAATCGCTTCCCCCACTGCACGCCCCATAGAGCCCCCCATAAAGTCAAAATCAAAAACACCAATAACGACTGGATTTTTTTCAATAAAACCCTTTGCTACAATGATAGCATCATTTTGCTGTGTTTTTTTTCGAGCATCTTTAATTCTGTCAGCATACTTTTTTAAATCTGTAAAATTCAATGGATCTGTTGAAACTTCAGGCAATTCAACCAAAGAATAAACACCATCATCAAATAACATTTTCAATCGTTCAGACGTTGCCAATTTAAAATGATGACCACAAGATGGGCAAACCCACAAAGTTTCAGCCAACTCTTTATGAAAAATCATTTTTCCACAAGAAGAACACCCCATCCACAAATTATCAGGGATATCTTTCTGTTCGACCAATTTATTGATTTTAGGACGTACATAATTTGTCAGCCAATTCATTACAATCTCCGTTTTACTTATTGATTCGTTCTTTTAATACGCGACCACAACGAAAATAGGGGACGTTTTTCTGCTTAACAGAAACAGCTAAACCATTTCTGGGGTTTCTTGCAGTTCTGGCATTTCTTGTTTTTACACCAAAAGCACCAAAACCTCTTAATTCGACACGATTTCCATCAGCTAAAGCGTCTCTCATAGTATTCAAAACAGTATTTACCAGACGTTCAACGTCTGTAATGTACAAATGAGGGTTATTCATCGCAATTCGTTCAATAAGTTCTGATCTGGTCATATTAAAAATCCTTTTATCTATTGATTATATTAGGAAAATGGCACAAAACAAAACAAAAGTCAATAACATTTTGAAAAAAATATATTTTTAACTTGAAAATAATATCTGCTGGTATCCAAACAAAAACACGATTCTTCATCAACTTTTTTTATAGAGTATTTTTTACACAAAGAAAAAGCCCCTAAAAGGTTTATAACATTTAGGGGCATTTTTGTTATTTAAATCAATCAAATCTCTTTGAGTAAGAATTTAACAAAAAAACATTACTCAAAGTACTCTGGAGGAGGGCAGCGTATTTCTCCTGTTTCCCTATCTATTATACACGCGCGATAAATCCAATTTGTTGTTGTTTTTCCATCATAATCAGTCGTTGTCGTGGATTCGCTGTAAGTATTGTCATATGGCGCATCAGAGAAATTGTAGGATGTTGTATTTACACACTTCAGACCAGCGCTTCCATCTAAAATTTCATATGTGTCATTACTCACAGATCCAAGAGCTTCATATACAATTTCACCATTTATATACTCCTTCCAGTATGACGTGTTTTCTCTCGATACACAGCATTTTCCATTGATTGCCCCTGTGGGTGAATAAGTTGTCACGCCATCATGTATATAAAAGTCTTCTTCGGAATGGTATGTTATGGTTTCACTTCTACAACAGGTATAACCACAGGTTAAATCGCCAGTAATATGATTTGTCACTTTTGCATAACCACTGTTGCAAGAACCATCAGAATTACAGTTGGTACAACCACAACAACTGCCGTTAATGGCGTTATCAGTACCTTCAGGGCAACAAGTCATACCGATTTTTAAACCTGTTTGATCAAAATTATCGACCAAAGTTTGTCCTTCTGGACAAGAGGGGGATACACAATCGTCAACGCCGTTAAAAGTTGCAGGAGGAACACATTTAATACAACCACCGTCAGGTTTACGATACCAACCATCTCCTTCTTTACAACAACAAGTATAGAGAGTTATTCCAAATTCTTCTCTTGTGTCACATAAATAGCGTCCCTCTTGATTGCAAGGGCAAACAAATCTTTGACAAACTTTTGAAGTTCCATCTTCACAGGTGTAATCATAATTTTCTGGTATGATATTTTCTGATTTACATTCAGAATCTGCCTCTCCCTTTTCTGGACAATCACATCCCCCACCAGAGCTTGACGAACTGCTACTGCTCGACGAAGAAGAACTCGAACTGCTCGAGCTGGAGCTACTTGACGATGAGCTACTACTACTTGAGCTTGAAGACGAAGACCCTGAACTTGATGAAGAAGAACTGCCCGACGAACCCGAACTTTCAGAAGAGCCTGAAGAGCTAGATGACCCAGTAGATCCTGACGAGCCAGAGCTTCCTGATGAAGAAGAGGAACACCCCTCTTGGGAAGTATCTATTTCGCAACCATTTTCAGTACATTTTTGGCAATAACCTCCACACATATAATCCCATCTGTGATTGGAACATGTATAACATCTTGCATTTCCTGGAGGTGCTGCACATACCCCCTCGACACAACAACCTAATGTGCCACAATCGCTGTTTTCAGTGCATTCTTCTGGCTCTGGAGAATTGGAACACCCCCACCATTCCCATCTTCATCAAAGTAAAAAGCCATAGCTTTATTGGTTTCAGAACAATCGTTTTTGGTTGCATTTTGCGTATTGCTGTTAGGATGATTATTTTCAAAATAAGTCGCATTTTGACCAACCATAATTAAGTCTATATCTGTGGGTTGCATACTGATAATACGCTTACAGACGGCTTCGGGAACATCCGATACAACGACTCGATATAAAAAAGCTTGTCCCACAGGTTCGGATTTGGTTTCCACAGCATAACTGACAGGGTTTGTGTTTCCTAAATCCACAAAGCTATATTCGGCAGGACGATTAGCTGTATTATAAGTTTCCCACATCATAGGAACATTGGACCCACGCAACATGACATCGTGAATGGTTTGATTGGCTCTGTAATAGTTCATGGCAATACTATAAGCCAGCAATCCAACTAAAGACAAAACACCAATCACAGCCAACACACCGATCATTTCAATCATCGAACGACCAAATTGGAAACGTTGAGAAACAAAAGCAGAATCGGCTTGAGAATTGGATTTTAAAAGAGAATTAAAAAGTGCCTGAAGTTTAAACTTTAGATTAGAAACATGCAGTAAGTTATTGATTTTACTTGAAAATTCGGGGGAGGGGGTAAATTTGAATAAATTAATGGACATATTAAATACTTCCTTTCTATAAAAAAACTTGTTAAATTTCCCTCGTTCTAAACGAATCAAAACCTTTAGTCAAGAACGTTTTTTTGGACATAGGATTTTTATCTTTTTTTTCATCTTGTCATATTTTGCTTTTGCTTAATATGACGTGGCCATGTTAGAACGGGGCTGTAGGTCATGCTGAAAGGAGAGATGAGTGGATAATGTTATCCACACTAAAAAAACATCCACATCATCTTTTATAAAAAAGAAAAAAAATAATCTTGACAAAAAAAAATAATATGCTAACATTTTACCTATGATGAAAAACGTTTTAAACATTGTTGCTTTATTGCTATTGCCGAACCCCATATAAAGGCTCGGAGGTTTTGCGTTTTTTTGTTTGCACTTTCCTTCGGGAAGGTGTTTTTTTTTAACAAAGGAAAGAAAAAATGGAATTTCATATTATAGCAAATACTTGCGAAGAAGCTGATAAAAAAATGCAAGAAGTTATTTCTCGCTTTTGGAAAAAAGGCGTTATAGAATTTTCAAACACCCAAACAGAAGAGGGGAAACATAGAATTGTTGATTTTTTAGTAAGCAGAGGTTATATACCTTTACACTTAAAGGGCAAAAATAAAAAAGAAATATATTCTCAATTAACAGAAGAAATTCAAGGAATAAGAAAAATAGCCTCACATAATTCAAATAATTCGACACCTCTAGATTTGTCACATCAGAAAAATTAAAAAAGAGCTTTAAAGCTCTTTTTTTTATAGATAGACACTAAAATTGCTAGTAGGAGCTTTTATAAGACAATCCAACAAACTTAAAATCTTTGAACCAGACAAACGAAGTTCGAACAGATTAATATCGCTGCATGGCGTTTTATCTTCGCTAAAATGAATAAAACAAAAAGTTATCCACAAATTTTATCCACAGGCACAACATAGCTAGAAATAAGTTATTGAAAAATAAAGAAATTATTATTCAAACGGCTAGGGAAATGATATATATAATTGTCGCATAATTTATATTATGTATAGTGAAAGGATAAAAGAAAAGGGCAAAAGACAAAAACTAATTACTTTCAAAAAGTTATCGTCAACATAATTAAAAAGAATTAAATTGTTTTAAACTGTAATTGCGTTTTTAAAATCATTACCACGTTCTTCAAAATTTTTATAAGCATGATAACTTGGCGCACCTGGCGATAATAAAACAACATCACCACTTTTTGACAGAGTTTTGGTTTTTAGAACAGCCTCTGAAACACTTTCAACTTCGATACACTTTAATCCTATTGCTTGTTGAACTATTCGACTTCCAGTCAAAGGCAACGCAATCAATGTAATCTTTTCTGCATTTTTTCGAACATAATCTAATAAAACACTGTAATCCTGTTTTCGGTCATAGCCTCCAACTAACAGATAAATGTGATTTGCATCGCTGAAAGCTTTTAAAGCCGCCAAACTTGTTTCTGGTGTTGTCGAAATGCTGTCATCAACATACATAACTCCACCAACAGAAGCAACCGTTTGCAAACGATGTGGCAAAGCTTCGAAAGAAGCAATTTCTTGTTCTATATTTTTCAAATCTATCTTTAATTCTTTTAAAACAGTCAAAACAGCGCAGATATTTTCTAAATTATGAACTCCTTTTAAATTAGTGATGTGCGAAGTATTTAATAATGCGTTATCGCCATCCATAATATAACCATCCGATAAATGTATATGGCTTTCATCATTGAAATAAATTACATCCTTTTCATTTTTTGTTCTGTTTAATGTTTCTGTATTTTTTTTGTTTAAAATAGCCTTTTGCCCTGCTTTTCTGATACGAATTAAGTTTAATTTATCCTCATAATAACGACTGTGTGTTTTATGCCAATCAATGTGTTCTGGGTACAGATTAGTTATCACAGAAACATCAAAAGGATATTTTAAATCTGCACTCTGATAACTAGAGAGTTCTGCAACAAAAAAATCAAAGGTTTGACCTACAAAATCAACCAAAGGTTTGCCTATATTTCCACCGAAACCAACATTAAATCCTTTTTTCTTTAAAATATGCGCCAACAAGGATGAAGTTGTACTTTTTCCTTTTGTTCCTGTTATTGCGATTGTTTTCATAGATGGATTTTTTTGTGACATAAAGATATTCGTTCCAGACCACAGCTCTATTCCATCAGATAAAGACTTTTTTAAGCTATCGTTATAAAGACTAACTCCAGGACTTTTAAACAAAACATCGAAACCTGTTAAATCTATATTTTCTCCTTCAAAAACAGTATATTGCATTTCATTATTAATGCAATACTTTAACAAAGATTCACCCTCTTTTCCTTTTCCCCAAATGGCTATTTTTTTATCTTTAAACATTTCTAAACTCCTGTGGAATTAAGTTTGAATTTCCCTTTGCCCATACCTTTTCGTCCAGTTGCTTTTTTGATATTTTGTTCAATAGCAGCGAAAGCTTTTTTATTAAGCAATCATTTTTCCACTCATTTTTTTCTGCCAACATTAGAAAAGCCAACCTACATTCATCATAAGTACCAACACATTCAAATGGCTTATTTTCACCTAGACCTAGTAATTGTAAATACCCCTGCTCTTGTTTTTCATCATCTAATGGGTTTGTACCGATGATTTTTATCAGGAGTTCTTTTTGCATAAAAGGTGCTAAAATCAAAAAAACAAATCGACACTTATCGCAAACACCACACCAACGATCCAAACGTTTTTCATGATTTAAATGAAATGCATGATTACAACTTGTAAACACGTCAAAGTAATTTTGGCATTTTTTAGCAAATTCAGAAGCTATCTGCATTTCAGTCATGGGGCGAAGTAAAGAAAAATAACGATATTGAGGAATAATATCTTTCATCAAATCGGCATAAAGCACTTCAAAGGCTGAAGACTTGCTCCATTGATGATTAACATCGTCAAAATTATTTTCATCTGCAGAACCTTCGCAACTCATGACAACATAACGTTTATCATACAAAACACACGCAATCGCACTTATAAAAGCAATAATCCCAGAAATAGGAACATGACCATTTAAAAATTTATCGTTATTTGCAATCAGTTCAGGACTTATAATTCTTTTGATTGTAATTTCAGAAAAGCCTGCAACCCGTTTACAATCTGCAATCGGTCTTGCCGTATTTACCGAAAATAAAGTAGGATTCATCCCTTTTTCAGTCAGACGCTGTATTGTTAAACAACTGTCTTTTCCTCCTCCGACAGGAACAAATGCATCATCGGACAAAGAAATATCAAATGTTTTATTCTCCTTATTTTGAAAAGGAAACTTGAAATGCAACTTTAATTTATTTTCTGAAGCATATTGAGCTAAACCATAGTAATAGAATTTATTAAAAAAATCAGCTTGCTTTGCAGACAATATACCAGATTTTATCTGAATAGCAGGATTTTTAAACGCCTTATAATAGCTGACCCCAGCAGCAATGTGGAGTAAAAAGAAAAGTTCATCCAAAACGTCTTCTTTATCTTTAGATAAAACAAACGGTGCATTTGGAAAGATAATTTTTTCAGTAAAGTTATAATCTGAACATAAATAATTTAAAGACAATTCACCGTTTTCATTGTCCCAGAGATAATTTTGAAAAGAAAATGTGTTAGACATAAAAAACCTTCTTTTTTTGTTGATGTTATAGTAAATATATCCTATATTAAAGGCAATATACAAGTTTTTTTTCAAAAAGGAGAGCAAAATGTTAAAAAAAAATACAAAAAAAATAAATAAAAAAGCTGCACCAGTTCGTTCTTTACTATGGATTGGGGCGTTTTTATTCTTACTTTCTTTTGTTGTTTTTATGCCACTTTATAAAGTTGCACGAATGTCTCCGAATCAACACATGCAAGAAGGTTTAATTGCTTTATATGAAAATAAATATCCAAAAGCAAAAACACATTTACTAAAAGCAGCTCAAGCTCAAAATGCTAAAGCGTTCTTTATTTTGGGTTCTATGGAATTAGAAGGACAGAATGAAAATCACAAAGCGAATCCAAAAGAAGCAGCTGTTTATTTTGAACGTGCAGCCAGTTTAGGAATGAGCGATGCACAATACACTCTTGCCCTACTTTATGACAGAGGCGAAGGCGTTATCCACGACAAACAAAAAGCCTTAAATTGGGGATTATTAGCTGCAGCTCAAGGAGATATAAATGCTCAATATGCTACTGCTGTTTGGTTGGAACGTGGTTATTCAGGAAAACCAGAACCCTATCTCGCGCTAAATTATTATGAAATTGCTGCAGCACAAGGTCATTTAAACTCGATAACAAGCCTGATTTCAATTTATTCAGGGGGAACTGAAATCCCTGCAAATAAGAAAAGAGCTAACTATTGGAAAGAACAATTAAAAACATTAAAAAATCAAGAAACATCATCGAAACAATAGGAATTAAAAATGAAACTTACTTATCGAAAAAACTATAAAGCGCCAGCTTATAAAATTTTAACGACTCAATTAGAATTTGATTTAGACGAAGAAAAAACAATTGTTAAAAGCCATTTGGTTATTGAACAATTAAAAAAAGAACCTCTCATTTTAAATGGAACTCGTTTAAAATTATTGTCTATTGCCTTAAATGGTCAAAAATTGAATGAAAACGAATTTAAATTAACAGCAACAGATTTAACGTTAAATAAATTACCTAAAAATTTTGAATTAGATATTGAAACTCAAATCAATCCTAAAGCAAATACTTATTTAAGTGGTCTTTATCTTTCAGGAGGCATCTTTACAACGCAGTGCGAACCTGAAGGTTTCAGAGCCATCACTTATTTCATGGATCATCCAGATGTTTTAAGCACTTATACAGTTACAATACATGCAGACAGAAAAAAATACCCAGTTCTTTTATCCAATGGGAATAAAATAAAAGATGATGGAAACACTGTTGTTTGGCATGATCCATACCCTAAACCATCGTATCTTTTTGCGTTAGTCGCAGGCGATTTGGGGCATATAGAAGATTCATTTACAACATGTTCTGGACAAAATGTAGATTTAAAAATCTACTGTCAAAAAGGAAAAGAAAACAGACTTTACTATGCTATGGAGAGTTTGAAACGAGCTATGCGCTGGGATGAAGAAGTATTCGGAAGAGAATATGATTTAAACTTATTTAACATTGTTGCAGTCCCCGATTTTAATGCTGGAGCAATGGAAAATAAAAGTTTAAATATATTTAACGATTCTTGTTTACTTGCAGATGAAAAAACAGCAACTGATACGACATATGAATTTGTTGAAGGGGTTGTAGCTCATGAATATTTTCATAACTGGAGTGGCGATAGAGTCACTGCGCGCGATTGGTTCAACCTTTCGTTAAAAGAAGGTTTTACGGTTTATAGAGATCAAGAATTTAGTTCAGATATGCGTTCAAGAGCCGTAAAACGCATTGATGATGTTGCAACTTTAAAGTTGCATCAATTTCCATCTGATGATGGTCCTTTAAAACACCCTGTTCGCCCAGACAGTTTTGCAACCATTGAAAATTTTTATACAACAACGGTATATGATAAAGGTGCAGAATTGATTCGTATGCAAGAAAAAATAGTTGGTAAAAAAGGGTTCAGAAAAGCTACCAACCTATATTTTTCAAGACATGACGGTCAAGCAGTCACTATCGATGATTTTGTAAAATGCGTTGAAGATGCCAATAAAGTAGATCTTAAACCTTTTATGAATTGGTACAGCGTTGCAGGACGTCCAAGTGTCACAGTTAAAACAAAATACATAAAAAAAACAAATACTTATTTAATAAAATTAAAGCAAAACTTGAAAAATAAAAAGGCTCTTTTTATGATACCTTTAGAAATCGGATTAATGGATGAAAAAGGAAAAGAGCTAATTTCTAAAACTCTAATACTAAAGCAAAAAGAAGAAGAATTTATATTTAAAAACATAAAAGAACGCCCTGTCCTTTCAATCAATCGAAACTTTACAGCGCCAATTACAATTAAAATGTCTTATTCAGAAAAAGACACTCTAATTTTAATGAAAAAAGATACGGATTTATTTAATCGCTATGAGGTTGGTCAGGAATATGCTTTACAAGAAATTTTAAAATCTTTAGAAGGAAAAGAAGTTTCTAAATTATCCCATTTAGTTGAGGCTTTTTCATCTTATTTAGATGTTGCGACGAAAGATCCAGCCTTTACAGCTAGAGCCATTATTTTCCCAGCAAGCACATATATTGGCGAAAAAATGAAAGTTTTTGATGTCGATAAGGTCTTAGAGCTTCGTAAAAACTTACGCCTAGCCTTCGCTTTGAAAAACGAAAAGCGCCTAAAGGAAATTTACGATACGTTAAATACAAAAGAAGCTTTTTCAACAGATGCAAAACAAGCAGGAAAGAGAGCGTTGAAAAATACAGCTTTATCTTATTTATCCTTACTTCCTAACTATGAAAATCTAGCAGAAAGGCAGTATAATGAAGCAACAAACATGACTGATAAAATGGCTGCTTTATCTGCCTTGGTTCACAATAAATTACCTTATGCCCCAAAAGCACTTCAAAATTTCTATAAAACATTCAAAGATGATGCTTTGGTAATTAATAAGTGGTTGGCATTACAAGCTTCTGTAGAAGATGAAGATACGATTCAAAACGTTAACAAATTATCACAAACAAAAGATTTTGTCATTACAAATCCCAATAAAGTGCGTTCGTTAATTGGTGTTTTTGGCAGAAACTTAAAAGCTTTTCACGACATATCTGGTTCAGGTTATCAGCTGTTAGCAGATTTCGTAATTCAATTAAATTCAATCAACCCACAAATTGCAGAAGGAATAGTTCATCCTTTGTGCGATTGGAAGCGCTTTGATAAAAAGCGTCAAGAATTGATGAAAAAAGAACTGAAACGCATTCAACAAACGGAAAACTTATCCGTTAATTTGGCTGAAACAATAACAAAAGCACTGATTGATTAAACAGATATTTTCATACCGTCATATGCCAGCTCAATTCCTTTTGGTAATTGGGCTGATATGGTGTCATAATCCATTTTAGCGCCCAAATGCGTTAATACCATTCTTTTAGGTTGGACGATATTAAATAATTCTATTGCCTTATCTAAATAAATATGTTTATCATTCGGTCTGGTTGTCACACAATCTAAAATCCAAAGATCGATACCTTTTAAATCTGCAGGATTAAAATTTATAAAATCAATTAAATCTGTATTGTAAGCGAAATTTTTAATCTTAAATCCCAATGTTTGACAACTGGTATGATTTTGTAAAATCGGTAAAATTTCCATGTTTTTGATGTTAAAAACTTCCCCTGCTCGAATCAAATGTGCGTCAAAAGGTGCTACAGGCTGTTTTAAATACTTAAAAGGTTGAAGATAAAAAGAAAAACGTTGTTGAAATTCATTCCAATCTTTTTCGTGGATATAAACAGGTAATGGTTCCACCTCATCACCAATAGTCACTTGGGTTCGAGTATAAATACGAACATCATCAATCCCCATAGTATGGTCAGCATGCATATGGGTCCAAATGACTGCATCGACATGTTGCACATTTGAATTGTATAATTGCATACGTAATTCTGGAGGTGTATCAATCAGTATATTACATCCTTCATCAGAAACTAAAATACTTGGTCTTGTTCTGAAATTTTTGGGATTATTGGGATTGCAGTCTCCAAAACCAAATCGAGCTGTTGGTATCCCATAACTAGGGCCACAACCTAATATCGTCACTTCCATATTTTTTCCTTTTTTAGTTTTTTATCGAATAATGTATAAAAATTATCTTTTAAAATTTCAGAAAGAGCATCTTTTGAAACAGATTTTAAGTCTGCCAACATATCGAATGTTTGTTTAATATAAGCAGGCTCATTGCGTTTTCCCCTAAATGGAACAGGAGCCAAAAAAGGCGCATCTGTTTCTACCAATAATCTATCTAATGGAACTTTTTTTACAATTTCACGCACTTCATCAGCTTTCTTGAAGGTAATCATTCCCGAAAAGGATAAGTAAAATCCTAAATCCAAAGCCTTTTTTGCCAATTTTTCAGATGATGAAAAACAATGAAGCATACCCTTAAAAGGAGAATAAATCATGGCCTCCTCCAAAATAGCTGCCATATCATCGTCGGCATCTCGTGTATGAATGATTAATGGAAGACTTGTTTGTCTGGCTGCTTCAATATGAATCATAAAAGCTTCTTGCTGGTATTTTCTATCTATCGTTTCATAATGATAATCAAGACCTGTTTCGCCTACTCCAATGATTTTTAAATGATGTAATAACTCCAACAATTCATCTATTTTTATCATATTTTCAGGATTAATCGAATCTGGATGAATTCCAAACGCACCATAAACAAAAGGATACTTTTCTAATAATGCAATCATATAAGGATACTCTTGTTTATTTGTTGCAACATTTAAAATCGTCGAAACACCATTATTTTTGGCTTTTTCGATAACCAAATCAACATCGTCTTCATAATCACCAAAAGTTAAATGGCAATGGCTGTCAATAATCATTTCTTCATCCCCAATTTTAAAAATATTTGCATTAGAGAACTTTTTTTATCTAAATTAAGATTTTCTGTATCCCTTAGTAAATCTGAAATTTGCGACCATTGTGTTAAATAAAACGATCGCAATCTATCATCTAAATTTATATTTTCTAAAAGAATTAGCAAATGAAACAATAGTAAATCCTTTGCCAATTTATACAGCTTTTCATTTTTAGAAACTTTATCTGAAAAGTCGATAATCTCTCCCAAACACTTAATTGAATCATCCGTAAATTTAGCAATTTTATGATAAACATCAATGCCATCATTATCAAAAAAATCTTTGCATTTTCCGATACTTCCATTAAAAAATGAAAGAAATACATCAAAATTAGAAACATCGGGATAATTTTCTAAAATGAAATGTTTCATTTCGACATCAGAAAGTGGAGCAAGAGCTATTTGACGACAGCGAGAGCGAATAGTAGGTAAAAGTTTCCCCAGATTATGAGAAGTTAAAAAAATCACCGTTTGTTTTGGTGGTTCTTCCAAAGACTTCAATAATGCATTCGCTGCATTTTCATTCATTTCATCTGCAGAATCAATTACCAAAACACGCCAATTTTTATTTGCTGAAGTCAAGGACAAAAATTGTATTCCTGAACGGATATCATCAATTGTAATTTCCGATTTTTTAGCTCTGTCTTCAGAGGATATTTCTAATGCCCTACCTGCATTTAATGTTTGAATAATATCTTTTTTTTCATCTTCTGTAAAATCTCGCTCAATCCACTTTAAATCAGGATGAAAATCAAGTTCTTTTTCTTCTCCAGTCAACAAAAAAGCAATAAAACGTTTTAATAAAGTCGTTTTCCCAACACCATAAGGTCCAGTAATCATCCAAGAACCAGCTAATTTTCCACTATCCAGAACTTGCTTTAATTTTTCAAAACTTTTATCTATTGGCATTAACATAGAGTTAAACGCTCCTCAATAGCAAATACAATATCGGCATGAACTTTTTCAGGTGTTTGGTTTGCATTAATTACAACACATCGAGAGGGTTCTTTTTGAGCAATATCAAGAAAAGCCGAACGCAAGTTCTGATGAAAGGATAAATCCATTCCTTCCATTCTGTCCATATTTCCACGCTTGTTGACACGTTCCAATGCAATTTGAGGATCCATATCTAAAATAATTGTCAAATCAGGTTTAAAATCTTTTGCGACTAAATTATATAAAAACTCAATATCTGTTCGATTTAACAATCCATCAGCTCGACCATATCCCTGGTAAGCCATAGTTGAGTCTGCGAATCTGTCCGATATAACCCATTTACCAGCCCGTATAGCAGGCCAAATTGTTTCGACCAAATGACTTCTTCTTGCTGCAAAAAACAACAAGGTTTCAGAAACAGAATCCCATTTATCTTTACTTCCAGACAAAATAACTTTTCTGATTTCTTCTGCAGCTTCTGAACCACCAGGTTCTCGAGTACAAATAAAATCAATTTGTTTATTTTTTAAATAATCCAACAACAACTGTTTTTGTGTTGTTTTCCCACAGCCATCTCCACCTTCTAAAGTAATAAAATATGCTTTTTTCATTATTCTTTTCCTTTAAACAAAGATAAAACAGCTTTTTTCATCCGTTTTAAGAATCCTGCTTTTGCAACATCTTTTTGAGCGACCAAATCAAAGGGTTTATTGCTTCCGTCAGGCAGTAAAACATTTAAGGTTGCAATTTTTTGCCCTTTTTTAATTGGCGCTTTTGGCAAACTGTCATAGGTAATAGAAATTTTAGCTTTATCTTTATCCAATCTGTGAATTGTAATCAAAGCCTTTTTATCCAAAATTACAGGGACTCTTTCTTCAGCGCCCAGCCAAACAGGAAGCGAATCTACAACCTCTCCATTTGGAAACATTGTGTAATTTTTAAAATTCGTAAAGCCCCACTCCATAATTCTTTGGCTTTCCGTATTTCTGTCTTTCATTGATTTTAAGCCATTCACAACCAAAATCAAACGACGGGTTCCATCTTTGCTTTTTGCTGAACCAACCAGTGCATAACCAGACTTTTCAGTATGTCCTGTTTTTAAACCATCTGCTTGCCCTGGCATTGAAGATAACAAAGGATTCCTATTGGGCTGTTCAATCCCATTGTACTTAAAACTTGTCAAAGAATAATACTTATAAAAATCAGGAAACTCATCCATTAATTTTTTTGCTAAAAAAGCTAATTCTTTAGCTGTCATCAAATGCTCTTTATGAGGCCAACCTGTTGAATTTTTAAAAGTACTTTTCTCCAAACCGATTTCTCTGGCTCTCAAAGTCATTTCTTGAGCAAAATTTTCTTCTGAACCAGACAAGTTTTCGGCCACAGTAATGCATGCATCATTTCCTGATTGAACGATAATTCCTTTAATTAAATCTTCAACCTTTACTTTTGAATCGGGCTTCAAAAACATTGTAGAACTACCACTTTTTTCGCCCCCTTTTTGCCAAGCATTTTTACTGACTGTAAATTTATCATCTAAGCTTATTTGTCCTGATTTAATCTGCTCAAACAAAATATAAGCTGTCATTAATTTGCTCATAGATGCTGGAGCCATTAATTCAGACCCTTTTTTATCCAACAAAACAGCGCCTGTGTCATAATCGACTAGATAAGCATGACTTGCGATGGTATCAAAATCTTGAAAGGCTAAACAAGCAGATGAAATACATCCTAATACTCCAAATAAAAATAAATGTCTCATGTTATTTTCCTTTCTTTATTTCTCTTGAACTAAACGAATATCTGTATAGCCAGATTGTTCAATTTTTTCCATTAATTCAACGGCTTCTTCCCCTGTTGCAAAAGGTCCAATCCTAACCCGATAAATTATTTTACTATCTAAATTGACATCTTGTATCAAAACATCAGCATATTCAGATAATTTCTTTTGAACATTTTGAGCATTTTGTTTTTGCGAAAACGCCCCTGCTTGTAAATAAAAACCTTTTTCTAAACGAACAACTGTATTTGCTTCTTTTTTAGGCGAATAAATGGTTTCCTGTTCTAAATTAACATCTTCAACAACAGCCACATCTGATGGAATTAAAGACACAGGTTCTGTTGGTTGAGGGTTTTCTGTTAAAATTTCTTCCGAAGGAGATTCTGAAATAGGCGCACCCCCAACAATTTTGCCACCATTTTCTAAAATTGCCTGCTTTAAAGCCTTACTTTCTTTAGGAAGGATTTCTACTTTCACTTTTGCTGTACCACTATCAATAAAGTCTAATTTTTCTGCTGCAGCTTTAGATAAATCTATAATGCGATTATTGACAAAAGGCCCCCTGTCATTTACACGTACAATAACAGACTTCCCGTTATCTAAATTTGTGACTTTGACAATCGATGGTAAAGGCAATGTTCTATGTGCTGCAGATAAAGCATGCATATTATATGTTTCACCATTAGCAGTCACCCCTTGATGAAAATCAGGACCATACCAAGAAGCAATTCCAACTTCTTTATAGCTATAATTTTCCTCTGGACGATACCAAATGTTGCTTATTTGATAGGGCTCACCGATTTTATAAAGGCCATTTTCCTCTGTATTCAGGTAATTTTTACCATTGGAACGCAACAATATCCCGTTGTCGGTACACCCCATCATTAAAACACTCGCAAACAATAAATAAGAAAAACTTTTTATCATTTAAACTCCTTACTTTTAAAACTGCTTATTAAGGATTCTGACAAGAAACCATCCGCAACCAAATTATTATTTTTTTGATAGGATTTTATTGCTTTTTTAGTATCTTTACCTAAAATCCCATCTATATTTCCGTTATAAAATCCTTGTTTTTTTAACACCTTTTGAACAAAGGAAATATCATCATTTTTTAAATCAGGCTTTATCGGCAGAGCATCCACATCTAAAGAAGAACGATTGACGATTTTGTCTGCCAATATACAAACAGCTAAAGCATAAGAATCAGAAAGATTCCAACGCTTTATAACATCGAAATTTTTGTAAGTCAAAAATGCTGGACCATTAATTCCCTCTGGCAAAAGCAACTTTGCTTGAATATCCAACGTATCTGGGGTAAATTCCTTTCCATCTGCTCGCATTACGCCATTTTTCACCCAAAAAGACAATGGATGAAAAGCGCCCAGTTCTTGAACTATCTCTGGATGAACTAAAATAACTTGTCTGCCCCAAATTTTATCTTTTTCCCACCCCATTTTACTTAAATAATTTGCTGCCGAAGATATTGCATCTTCAAAGGAAAATATGATATCCCGGCGACCATCTTGATCCTCATCGACAGCATATTGATAAAAAGTTGTTGGAATAAATTGAAAATGTCCAAATGCTCCAGCCCAAGAACCTTTTGGAGGTGATATATTTTCTTCCTGTAAAATTTTCAGCAACGTCATCAATTGTTCTGAAAAAAATTCTGTTCTACGTTTATCAAATGAAAGCGTTGATAAGGCATTTAAAATATCTGTATTTCCTTTATTTTTGCCGAAATTGGTTTCTAAAGCCCAAAAGGCAAGCAAATAATGTGCAGGAATACCATAGCGATTTTCAATTCTACCCAAAAGACGATTATGTTTTTGAAACATATCTTGCGCTGTTTGGATTCTATTTTCAGAAACCATTCGCTTCATATAACGACCAAAAGAAACTGTAAATTCTGGTTGTTTTCGATCCAGCTCAATAACGTTGGGAAGATATTCGACATTTAAAAAGTATTTGTCCAAAATGTTTTTAGATATCTTCAACTCTAAAGCCTTTTGATAAATGTTTGTTTTCCACAAAGCAAAGTCATCTGCTGCCGATACCGAAAAGGCATGGAAAATCAAAGCAAATAGAATAAAAAAAAGTCTAAATTTCCTCATGCTTTGCAGTTTAACCGATAAACAAAAAAAAAGCAAAAGAAAAAAGTTTTATTTTTTGCTTGCAATTTATTTTTTTTGTTATATTATAAAGAAATCTTGTTGGATGGGTGGCAGAGCGGTTTAATGCGGCGGTCTTGAAAACCGTTGAGGGGCGACCCTCCGGGAGTTCGAATCTCTCCCCATCCGCCAAACAAAGCCCTTTGGGGCTTTTTTTTATAGGAAATCATATGTCCATACCAAAAACAAATGTTATGCGAATACTAGAAAATGCAGGTATTTCCTTTTTGGCTTATACTTACAATCCTGCAAAAGGAATCGATGCAAAGTCAGTAGCCAACCAAATAAACAAAATTGAAACTCAAGTTTTTAAAACTCTGGTCACACAATCGCCAACAAAAAATCATTCTTTTGAGTACTTTGTTTTTGTTATAGCATCTAATATGGAGTTAGATTTGAAAAAAGCAGCTTCTGCAGCTCAAGTTAAAAATTTAGAAATGCTTCCCATGAAAAATTTACTTCCTTTAACGGGATATATACATGGAGGATGTTCCCCGATTGGAATGAAAAAAACACTTAAAACATTTATTGATGAAACTGCTATGACGCAAGATAAAATATGTGTCAGTGGGGGAAAAGTTGGATTTACTATTGAATTATCTAGCAATCAACTGGCCTCTTTTATTAATGCACCATTCGCAGATTTAACTAAAAAAGGATAAAAAAAATGCCAAATAAATGGAATTTAACGAAAGAATTTATTCTTGCCTCTCAATCGCCACAGCGCTTATCTTTATTGAAAAATGCTGGTTTTGAACCAATAAAATGTTTATCTGCTGATATTGATGAAGACATATACGAAAATGAAAAGCCTGAAAAATACGTTGCTAGAGTAGCAGCTCAAAAAGCTTCATTCGTGTATCAAAAAGAGGCAAATTATTGTATTGTCTCTGCAGATACAATTATTGTTGCAAAGGGACAAATAATTCGTAAAGCTCCTGATGAAGATACTGCACGCCAAAATTTAGAATTACTTTCTGGAAGCAAACATTATGTTTTAACTGGTTATAGCGTTATTTTTCCTGATGGAAAACAAATAACAAAAGTATGTAAAACAAAGGTTTTTTTAAAAAAAATAACTCAAGAAGAAAAAAATGCGCTACTGGCTTCAAAAGAGTGGGAAAATGTTGCGGCTTATCGAATCGAAGGAATGCTTTCTACTTTTGTAAAATCGATTCGTGGCTCATATACAAACATTGTCGGATTACCAGTTTATGAAGTTGGAAATCTATTAAAAAAAGGATTAAAATGATAGTTTTAATTTCTGGAGCATCACATACAGGAAAAACTTTGTTAGCTCAAAAACTGATGGAAAAATATCATTTTCCATATTTATCTATCGATTTATTAAAAATGGGGATGATTCGTTCTAAAAAAACGAATCTAACGCCCTATGATGATAAAAAAATTACCGAATATATTTGGCCCATCATTAAAGAAATAATTAAAACTGCCATCGAAAACAATCAAAATTTAATTATCGAAGGATGCTATATTCCTTATGATTGGAAAAAAGACTTTGATGAAAAGTATTTAAGCAAAATAAAATATATCTGCCTGATTATGAGCGAAAAATATATTTTAAACCATTTTAAAATGATTAAAAATTATGCAAATATCATTGAAAACAGATTATTTGACGATTGTAATGCAGAAAATTTAATAGACGACAATAAAAAAAATCTAGAAAACTGTAAAAACAATAATCTAGATTATATTTTTATTGATGATGGATATGCTGTTGATTTTATTTTATAATCAAACATCTAATCCCAAAACTTGTTTAGCCAGTAAGCCAATTAAAAACGCAATTAAAGCGACAGAAAGACTTATTCCTGACATTTCTATAAATTTAGGTAAAAAACGTTCCGAACGAACAACGGAAATATAATAATTGAAAAATGCTATTTCCAAAACAACAACTAAAAGCATTACCAATAAAGCATATAAAAACATATGTGATGGAAAGATAAAATATGGTAAAACCAACAAAAACACTGTAATTAAGTAAGCTACGCCAGTATAAACACTAGCTTTTAAAGCTTTTGGATTTCCATCAGCTCGTTCGGCTAAATAATTTGAAGCTGCCATGGATAACGTTGCAGAAATTCCAGTAATAACACCTGCCATAGCAATCAAAGTTGTATTCATTAACACAAAAGTCAATCCTGCAATCGTCCCCGTCAATTCAACCAACGCATCATTTAACCCTAAAACCATAGCGCCAACATAATTCAAACGTTCTTCATTTAGCAGAGTTATCAGTTTCTTTTCATGTTCTTCTTCTTGTTTAATAATTTCTGCAGTAAAAGGAATTTCCTTTATTAAAGCTTCTAACTCTTTTGCACCAGAATACTCTCCGATTTCTAAAAGTTTAATAACAAATGTAAAACCAAAAAAGTGCATCAAAAATATATACCAAAACAACTTGAAACGATTCGGCTTGAAACTTTTTCCTGTGTGTTTTTGCCAAAATTTTGCATGTTCAGCTTCTTCCATCGCTATTTTAGAAATAATATCCTTATTATGTTTATCTTTTAATTTTTTTGCAAAATAAGCATAAATAAAAGCTGCATTTATTTCAGCTTTTTGAAATTTTATCATTAAATCTTTTGTGTTTTTTTTCATACTTCACTATCTCCGTATTCATAGTCGTTATAAAAACAGTCTTTAAAATTTGAATAAACATAAAAAAAACCGCTTTTCGCGGTTTTATTTTGGCGACCCCAGAGGGAGTCGAACCCTCGTTACCGCCGTGAAAGGGCGATGTCCTAGGCCTCTAGACGATGGGGTCATCATCGAAGACAAAAACACTTATACACGATAATAAAAATAAATGCAAGTACTTTTTTTAATTTTTTTAAATTTTTTTATAATTCTAATAAAATGCCCATAAATGCAGCCAATAAAACAAAAAATATCGGATGCATTTTATACCTTAAAATGAGAAGCAAATAACATAAGAAAAGGAAACCTGAAAGCAGTAATGAACGAAGATTCGGAGTTAAATCAACAATAACTTTACAAACATTGAAAACAAAAACTAAAATCATTACGCTAACAGCAGGTCTTAACCCATAAAAAAATGATTGCACATAAAAGCTTTCTTTAAATTTATTTAAAATCTTACTAATTCCAATAATGATGAATAAGGCTGGAAAAACCAATCCTATTGTTGCCACGATTCCTCCCCAAATGCCTGCTGTTTGATATCCTGCAAAGGTAGCCATATTAACCCCTAAAGGTCCTGGCGTAGATTCTGATACTGCAATCATTGATACTAAATCTTGTGTGGTAAACCAATCAAAACGATGTGTTAAACTAAATAAAAAAGGAATAGTTGCCAAACCTCCTCCGATAGCAAATAATCCAATCTTAAAAAACTCATAAAACAAAGTTAAATAAATCATTTCACCCTCTTCAAAACCTTATAAATTATCCCTAAAGCACCAGATAAAACAACGATAAAAACAGGGGAAAGGATATTAAAAAAACTTAATACCAACGCATAACATAAAATTAAAATACAGAACTTATCTTTCATGCTTTTCTTTATCATTTGAATTAAAATCGGAATAATTAAGGCAGGAATAACCAAACGAATACCAGCAAAAGCATGAGATACAACAGGCGAATCCCAAAAATAAGAAAGTCCCATAGCAAGTGTCGTAATAATTAAAACGGACGGTGTTAGCATTCCAATCATGGAGGTAATAGCGCCTAAAACACCTTTTATTTTATATCCAATAAAGGTTGATACATTAATTGCAATAATCCCTGGTGTCACTTGTCCGATTGCATAGTAATCTAAAATTTCATCTTCTGTAGCCCAATTTCTTTTTACAACTTCTTTTTGTATCAGAGGAAGCATCGCATAACCACCGCCAAAAGTAAAAAGCCCAATTTTAAAAAAGGCAATAAATAAATTCCAGCATTCTATCATTTCCACCCTTTAGTTTGAATTTTCCACAAATGTGCATATGCCCCATTTTTTTCTAAAAGCTCTTTCGGTTTGCCCTGCTCTATGATTTTTCCTTTACTCATAACAATAATTCTGTCCATTTCCTTTAAGGTAGATAAGCGATGAGCAATTGCAATAACTGTTTTTCCATTCATTAAGTCTTTCATCCCTTTTTGAATAAACATTTCCGATTCGCTATCCAACGCAGAAGTTGCTTCATCTAAAATTAATATCGGAGCATTTTTCAATATCGCTCTAGCAACAGCAATGCGCTGCCTTTGCCCTCCTGAAACTTTAAGGCCACGTTCACCAACCATACTTTCATATCCCATTGGCAAATCTTGAACAAAGTCATCCACATGAGCCATTTTACTTGCCTGAATAACTTTCTTTTCCGATGCTTTTGGATTGCCATAAGCTATATTTTCATAAATGGAGCGATGGAACAGAGATGTATCTTGAGGTATTACAGCAATAGATTTACGCAAACTGTCTTGTGTGACATTTGAAATATCTTGATTGTCGATTAAAATTTGACCTTTTTGTGGTTCATAGAAACGTTGCAACAAAGAAATCAGTGTACTCTTACCACTTCCAGAAATCCCTACCAAGCCGACTTTTTCCCCTGCCCGAATAGTTAAATCAAATTTATTGAATAAACTTTTTCGATTGGGATAATGAAACAACATGTCTTTAAAAATAATTTCTCCATTTTTTACCTTTAGGACAGATGCATTTTTTTTATCTACAATACCATGTTCAAAAGATAAATACTGCAAGCAATTTTCAACAGAACCAATTGCATGATTCCAATCTAATAAAGCAAAAACAAAGTGTTGAAACACACCCATAATAGAAGATATCAGCATTAAAACAAAAACAATAGCTCCCGTTTGGATAATACCTTGATACCACAAATAAATTGCCAACGCCAACATTGAAATTTGAAACAAAGCGACAACAATAAACTGACAAAACCTAGACAACTCTGTTTTAAAAAACATTTTAGTTAATGCTTGTTTTTCTTCAAATAACAATTTTTTCAACTCTTTTCTTTCGAAAGGAAGTGAAGCAAAACTTTTGACCAATAAAACATTTGCTAATGTATCAACTATTCTGCCTGAAGTAATAGATCTTTTTTCAGTAGCAAAAGAAGAGTATTTTTTTAAAAAACTGGAAGAAAAATAAAGAATTAGTCCAAAAACAACTAACCAAAATAAAAATAAAACACCAAATAACCAATTCGTAAAAAACAACATTCCAAAAGTAATCGTCATAATCACGAAAGGATAATAAAATCCCCACATTAAAGTATGAAACATATTTTTTGTTTCATTAGATAATTCATTTACCTTTCCACCAATTTTACCAGACTGTTGACCAGACAAGTACTGAACAGAATGCCCATTCATATAAACGAATGCATCTTCTTTTGTTTTTATTGTTAAATCTGCAGATATTTTTAAAATAATAAACATCCCCATTTGACGAATAACATTAAAAAGAAGCAATGAAATAACAAACGAAAGAAAATAAGGCCAAATTTTCGTCAAGGCCATTTGTTTTTCATTCAAAGATACAGTAAATACATCTATCATTTTTGAAAAAAAGTATGGAGCCAATTTTTCAAAGAAAGAAGCCACAAAAATAGATGGCAAAATAACAAATAAAACTTTATAATGTTTGATGTAATAAAAAAAATACGAAATAGCCGATTTTGGATATGGTCTCATAAAAATATATCCCCTTTCAAAAGACAAATTAGCATTATAAAATATAAAAGTAAAGGATTTTATTGTCTTTGTAAACAATATCTAGACGATAATTTTTCCCAATCTATATTATGTTGAACAATACGTGCTGGATTGCCTACAATTAACGTATTTTGTTCTTCAAAAGAAGAATTTACAACCGTATCTGCTTCTAAAACACTTTTATCTGGGATACTTGAATTTCTCAATATATTGACGTATGAACCACATGAAACATTATCCCCAATATGAACAAAAGAATCGGTATTCAATAATTTTCCGTTTTCTGGCTTCTCATCGAAAAGATTGACAACACAAATTTGACATCCTTTAGAAAAAGAGCATTTTCTCCCAATTTTGACATACGTAGAATCATCTGCCAAAACGATTTGCGTATCATGCATATATACACCATCAGATATTTTCAAGATACAGCTATGAGTCGGTTCCGAAAAGTTATTATATGCAAAGCCTATATTTAAAGTCATATTTAATGTATTTTGATGTCCAATATGGACAAAGTTATCATTTCCAACAATTTGAATACGGCCAGACAATTTTGTTGTTGGGTCTATAATAACTTTATTGTTATTTCCTTGTATGAAAAATTCGCATTCGGGAAAATCTTGATAATTAACGATATTATTTTCACCTTTATCGTACAAATTAGATTTAAATATTTTTTTTAGTATTTGAAACATTTTAAGCTCCTTTGAGACGTTATTCTATGCAAAAAATTACAATTTGTCAAATTTTTCATTGCTTTTTATAAAAAACGACCTTAAACTAAAAGAAATATCTGTCATTATTAAGGAACAAGACATGAAAAAGTTTTTATTATTCTGCGTTGTCTTTTTGGCTTTAACACAAACTTCAAAAGCAACAGAAATATCCAATCCATTCTATTTACCACCCAAAGAGACTATAAGTCTATCAACAACCATTTCTTATCAGAAATTTCATGTTCAAAAATTAATCAATGGGTATCAGGATTATCGGACAAGGAACAGATTTATTGAAGAAAATTTTATGTATGGCGTTGCTCCAAAAGTTTCAATTCTTGCCTCCATTTCAAACAAATGGGAACGAAAAAACTTTGATAATTCAACTTTGACAGATAAAACAGACAGTAATGTAAACTGGAATTTAGGCGCATTATACGAATTATACAACAAAAATGATATAAAATTTCACTTAAAGTTGCGTTATTTGCAAAAAGAAACACACCATTTTGGTGGAGCATATAAAGCCTTTAATATAAATGCTAAAACAGGTTATTTAACAAAGTATTTACTACCTTACATTGGTGCTGAAATAGAGTTGCCAATAGCGCAAAAGAAAACAGCCGATAATAATGAAAAATACGATATTTTTGCTGGATTTTATAAGAATTTTTCGGATATAATCGCATTTGATGGGATTGTACATTATAACTATGATAAACTCTATAAATCGAAAAAATTAAATGGAAAAGCTGTTTTAAGTTTATATATCACGGAAAAATTGGCATTAAGTGGTTTCTTTGACTACACCTTTTTTGACAGAGGAAAAAATAATGCTGATGCAAATTCTCACACAATCGGAACGTCAATTCAATTAGAATTTTAAAAAGGAAAAACGCATGTCTAAATTACATTGGAAACCTGGAACTTTATTAGCCCCCGTTCCCCCGGCTCTTATTTCTTGTGGAACGATGGAAAAACCAAACGTTATGACAGCAGCATGGACAGGAATTATTGCCTCGGACCCTGCAATAACATATGTTTCTATACGCCCTTCTCGGTACAGCCATAAACTTATTTCAGAAAACAAAGAATTTGTAATAAATCTGCCCACGTTAACATTGGCTGAAATTACAGATTGGTGTGGTGTTAAAAGTGGAGCAAAAGTTGATAAATTTAAAGAAACAGGCTTAACTGCAGAACGCTGTGAATATATAACAGCTCCAGCAATAGCAGAAAGCCCTGTATCTATTGAGTGCAAAGTCATAGATATTCAGCACTATGGAACACACGATATGTTTGTGGCTGAAATTATGGGCGTAAATGTCGATGAACAATATGTTTCTGCAGATGGAACTCTTCATTTTGAAAAAATGGGGATTTTGGGTTATATGCATGGTTTTTATTATACTATGGGCAGACAACTTGGAAAATTTGGCTATTCCGTAGAAAAAGGTAAAAAAACGCCCACTGTGAAAAAGACGAAAAGATAAAACTTGACAAACAGGCTTATCCTTATTATAATAAGCTTTTGGAAGGCTTATTAATATGTGGATTTTCGAATTAATTGATAAAATAAAAACAGAACAAGAAAAATTTTCTGGTTCTATATGTCTTCCTGTTCAAATAAAAGAAAAACAAAATGCTTTATTATTAGACGCGCTAAAATGCGCGAAAGAAAAAAATTTACTATTCCTGTGTGACGAAAATCAAAATACCTTGCTTCACAAATTTTGTGAAATACCCAGACCTGACGCAGAATGTCTAAAATTTATTTTAAAAAATGCGCCTAACTTGGCTAATTTTCAAAATAATGAGGGAAAATTACCTTCCGATATTTTGCTGGAAATAGAAAAAAAGACTCTGCTATCAAACAGACCTATTAAAGTACTTTTACTAGAATGCATGCAGCCAGGAGAAAAAAGAACAGCGCTTGATTTATCTGCGAATATGTCTTTACTGGAACGAATAGATGATACAAATCCCAAAATAAATTATTGCGAATACATTACAAGTAATTATTCTTCTTTATTAAAACGCCCTACTTTGCTGTGTTTTTCAGGCAGATATACTTTTATGCCTAAAGAAGCGAATGGCTTTGCGAAGATAATTAGAGACTCTTTAGATATTCTTCATACACCAACGCCTAAAATTCAAACACTAGCTGCATGGTATCCAGGACACACACTGGATTTAGGTTGTGATTTATTTGCATTTTTATCACCTTATGTGAAAGCTGATGACGATAGTCCGTTTTTTTACGTTCAGCGTTTTGTTGAACGATACTTTAAACCCTTATATACTGACAAAAATGGTCGTCCATTAGATATTGAAGAAGCCTCTAAAAACATGCGCATGATAAATATGATAGGCTATAGTTACGGTGGTTCAATCATTCAAATGATATCCAATCAACTGACTGAAGACATGAAAAAAGTAGGCTATAAAATAAAAGAAATTAAAAAAATTCAATCGCAAATATGCGTTTTTACAATAGGATATTTTGCTAATCCAAACAATTATAAAAATGATTTTTCATCATATCATTTGGTTCAAAAAAAAGATGAAGCATCTTATGATACACTAAAAAACATTATTGATAAAAAACAAACAGATGGAAGAAGTTTTTATATTTCTACATTAAAAAAACAACCCCATCAAAAAATTTACGTGGCAGATAGTTTTGATTTTGAAATGACTCAAAATCCTCATGGAATAAAAAATTACTTACAGACAGAAGATATTAATCAAACACACACAATCGCTAATTTATGGAGATACAGTGTTTTAATTAATGCACTAAACAATTCAATAGAAAATTTTGAATCTGAAAGTTTTATTCCATTACCTTCCAGACTGGAAGATATTCCCTCAAAAGCACTTTTTATAGAAAATACAGGCTTTACGTCTCAACTTCAGAAATTATCTGAAGAAGTTGGATATACCCAGCAAAGAATAAATGCAGAAAAAAGAGTTATTTGCAAACATCAATCTACACTAGGGATACCAGACGAACAAAAAATCAGAAATACATAAAATAATGCTTGACAATTTAAGATATATTTCGTAAAACAATGTTCAGTTAAGTTGCCGCTGTGGCTCAGTGGTAGAGCGTTCCCTTGGTAAGGGAGAGGTCGTGAGTCCGATTCTCACCAGCGGCACCAGGTATTATAGCCCTCTTTCAAACGAGGGCTTTTTCTTTTAACCGCAAGCATTTTGCCAAGTCTGATAATTGACTTTTTAAAATTGGCTAAAGTTCACAAATTATCGGACTATTAACCGACAATTTTCTTATATTCCAAGCGTTTATAAAAAATAACCTCCATCAAGAAAATTGATAGAGGTTAGAATTAAATATAGTTAAATTTTTCCTATTTCTTTTCCAAACTTTCACGCCAATCTTTACCGTTGATTAGCAGTTGTTTAGCCAATGGTTCTGTTCCTTTATGGTAAGAATATACAACTTCAAAAATCATATCTGTCGTATTATGCCGCCAAAATAATCTATCCAATTCTTTTGCATTCTTTTCAGGAATATAGAAACGACATTGTCTACCCCAACGAGCTTCTTTACAAAATTCATCTTTTGGACAAATGCTATCCAGAAATTGATCACAATCTGTTCTATCCCAATCAATTGTATATTGAATATAATGTCCAGATAGTAAATCTCTCGGGTCATATCCTGTTACAGAAACCTTTACCTCTTTACCTGTTGCTTGTTGTGCATACAACCACATTGTCCAAGAAAACAAAGCAACAAATGGAATGATAAAAATACAAGCTAAAATTTTCTTATTCATGGAATACCTCCATTGTTTTAATATATTTTGATGTTTTTCTGAGTAAGTAAATAAGAGCTAAAACAGCTACACCACCCAAAATAAACCCAAAACCAGATAATAATAAATTTCCAAAACAATTTGCAAAAATTAAGAATATATAAACTTCGACAGCAATTGCATTTCGTTTAAACGAAACCATGTTTTGGGTTTTAACAGCCAAGAACATTCGTGTTGCAAAAAATAAAAATGCAAAAATATAAACTAACAATGAACTAACTTTTGAAAAATACAAAAAGAACCAAAAACGTCTAACAAAAGAACCTATAAACACAATCACATAAGCCATAAACATAGATAAATTCCGAAATGCTTTCGGTAGCAATGTGTATCTGTTGACATTCTCATCCAGCTTTTTACCAGCATAACTGAGTAATGACAAGAAAATAACCACTAATATCATTCCATCCAAATGCTTATCTATGTAATCAATTAATTTATCAATCCAATCAAAATCAAACAGTGTAAAAAATAAGCAAAGCCAACAAAAATTAAATGATAGTAACTGGCTAAACAAGACAAAAGGCAATCCCAATAAGGACCACGCCATCGCAAAAGAGTGCCATCCACCGCTTAAATTAAAAATCTGGCCAATTAATCCAAGTTGCCCCAACAAATAAAAACGACAGAACCAAAAACAGTTCCTTAATTCTAGTTTTTTTATTGATAATGCTCCAATAAGTACCGTATAGAATAGCTGCCCAAATAGCAAAATCACCTAACAATTTAAGAGGTGCAGGAATATTATCCCAATTCGCACTAATGATTAAAATAAAGCCCAAACCAATAAAAAGTCCAGCAATTCCATACATCCATTTCCATACAATGTTAGAATGAGTTGATTGCTCTGAAAGTAAAATCTTATCTGCTTGCTTTTGGGAAATCAAACCTTCATCTACCCATTTCTGTAATTTATTCGAAATTTTCATACTTAATCTCCTTTCAATCTACTTTCAATATACCAAAAAATTGAAATGATTACAAGGTTATTTTTTGCAATTTTTCCTTTAATTCGGGTGCGATTTGAGCCCGATGATTGCAAAGCAGCGTACACCAGGTATTATAGCCCTCTTTCAAACGAGGGCTTTTTCTCAAAGTTAAGCTAAAACTTGGCTTTAGGACCAATATATACCGTATTCTTGTCATATCTAGCAATCATTGCGTTCTCCATTATTTTTATATCTTTTATCGAAGTTTCTTCCGAAACAGCTACGTCCGTTATTTTAACATAGTTTACTCTCTTATATTCTGTTCCTTTTTCACTAGATATTCAATCTTTTGAAAAATACTAGCATCTTTTAAAACGTTATTTCGAAAAGAAGCTCTTTCTCTCTCAGAAGATTTTACATAAGCTACAATTCCAGAGAAAATAGCAGAAAAATTCTTATGATTTTGAATATCTTGATGTGTCATTTGCGAACGAAATTCAGGTTGAGTATAAGGTCTGCCTTCCAACAAATTATATACCCTAAAAGCCAACGATTGAAGAAAAAAAGGATTTATCCGTTGTCTTTCTCCTTCTTGTACACAATGATTTTGTAGAGCTTCTTCCAACCTATCAAGAAATTCTTTCTTGTCTGTTGTTTTTAAAAAACGCAATCGATCAGCTAGATAGGAAAGAGATTTTTGCATTTCCATTTTTTATTCCTTTCTCTTAAGAGATTTATATTGAAATATAAAAAAATCGTCAAGTCAATATATTTTTTTCAAAATTTAGTTTACTTATTATCTTTTATCTTGCAAAAAAGATAATTTTAATTTATTATTGCATAAAATAAAATGTGGTAGGTTTTCAAAGACTGTTTAGTCAGGTAGATATATGAATTTTAAGGATTTTAAAAAAAAATCTTTTGAGGAGCTGGAAAAAAAAGCATTTGATGCTATGCAACGCATTTTCCCTTGCGAAACAGAATTGATGGAAGACATTCCAATTGATGAAATTATCACAGCTTTTAAAGAAAAGATAACAACGTCAAAAAAACCTTTTTTATTCAGAGTCGCAGGACAATCAGGCTCTGGCAAATCAAGCCAAATAGTACCCTCTTTGCAAGAAGCATTGAAAAAATATCAATATGTTAAAATCAGTGTTGGAGATTTTGCACCTTTTCATCCCAAATATGACATCTGGAAGAAAACAGATTCTTCTACAGTACGGGAAAAAACAAATGGTTTTGCTTTAAAAGCTTTAGTTCTATTTTACAAACATTGCATTGAAAATCGTGTTAATGTTCTGTTGGATATGACACTGTTAGAACCAGAAATAGACATTTACTTAATGGGGCTAGCCAAAAATATGAATTATCAAATCCATACCCATCTGCTATGCGTGCCCAAAAAAGTTTCCGATTCATTCATTCGACAACGTCAAAAACAAACAGGCCGCTATGTCAAACCTTCATCTTACAACTACTTTTTTAAAGCATTAAACAGATGTTTAAAAGCTCTTATTCGCTCGGGTCTTTTTGACACAAATGATAAACTAATTTTATGGTCTCATTATACGAATTACCCTATCAAACAAACCCATTTAAAAAATCCTGTTTCAACTTGTATCCTGCAAAAATATCAAGAGGGAAATTTTAAAATAAAAAATCCTAAAAAACTGTTAAAAACGCGTATAAAATGGATGAAATTATTTTTGGAGTTATCAAATGTATAATTTTTTCTCACCAAACGAAACCGAGTTAAGAGCCGTTATTGGCGAAACCTTACAACATGAAGATAATGTTAAATCTGTTCAGCTGATTCAAACAGGTTGGACAAATATCACAATGGATGTAGAAGGCGAAATAAAAAATTATATATTCAGATTTCCTCGCAATTTGTTTTTTGCTCAAATGATGATAAAAGATTGCGCATTTTGCCAATTTTTACACGACAAAGTATCCATTCCTATTCCAGATATGAAATTAAAGCAAAATAAAAACAGACCTTTTTCCGTACACACAAAAATAAAAGGCGTTTCTTTATTATCACAAATGGAAAATCTTTCTGCCTCCGAAGAATGTGCAATCTTAAAAGATTTAAGCGTATTTTTATCCCAATTACATGCAATTCCTTTAAATACGCTGCAAGATGAAATAAAAGAAAGTTTATCTGACTTTTTAGATAACCTAGCAATAGTACATAAAGGAGATTACAATTTTGCTTATCACACACCATTAAGAGAAATGGAAAAAGAACCTTTAAATTTAGCTATTGTACATGGCGATTTTCATCCAGGAAACGTTTTAATCAATGATGGTCGTGTAAGTGGAATTATAGACTTTGCATTTGCTTCTATTTCGGATAAACATGCTGATTTGGGACGATTTTTTGGACGTTCAAACCCTCTTCTGGCTGGCGCATTAATCGAATCGTATCAAAATCAAACAAAAACAACTTGTGATTTAAAAAAGATTCATGAAGTAGCAGATGTTTTTAAATACGTTGAATATAAGTACGTTCAATATATGCAGGCATTTCACCCTGAAATAAACATTCCATTATCAGTTTTACAAATGGCACAAGAACAACAAGAACAATATATGCAAACGGTTTAAACACTTATTTATTGTACCCCAAATTATAAAAATTTGTTTTGACGTAAATACCTTAGCATATGTAATAAAAACGTTTCCTTTTTAAAAGCCCCCTATATTTTGGTAGATATTGAAAATTGTCAAATAAAAATCTTATTCATACAATCTTATTTTTAATTATCTACTTGACAATTTCAATATATACAGATAATAATACTAAACAGTTGTATTGTTGTTTATAAAAAGAAAGGTATAAAAATGAAAAAAGCAGAATCTGTCAAAGAATTTGTTGAACGTATTGATAATGCAAAGAAAAAAAATCCAAAAGATTTATCTTCTGACCAAGATTTAACCATCGCAATTATGAACTTAATTTCGATAGAGGAACATTTGATTTTTTCTGGTGCAAAAACTGGTAAAAATACCTTTTATGACATGGTACAAGACATCAGAGAAATGCGTAAAAACTTAATGTTAAAAGTTATTCCCAGCTATGAAGGTGAAGTTTGGTGTATTTCAAAACACTTATTATCATCTTCTATGCGTTTAATGGAAGTTGGAACAAAACAACAAAGCATGGGGCGCAAAAAAGAAGCTTATGAGTTGTTTAACCAAGCATATGATTTGTATTGTTTATTCTGGGGACTGAATATGAATTTAGTCGATACAAAAGATGTAAAATGGGTTGTTGATGATGAAAAAGAAATCAAAGAATTACAAGAAAAGGTCAAAAATGCATTGCCTGAAAAAAACGAAGTAGTTGAAGCAAAAGAAGAACTTCCTGCGACATCTGGAATGTTTGGGAAAATGAAATCCATTATTCGTAAAGCTGTAGATTGTTGTATTGAATAGGGATAATCATGAGATACTTATTATTTGTTTTTCTGCCTCTTTTTCTGATTTTGGCTGGATGTAGTGATTTAAAAGACAATAAAATTTACTTTTTCACAAAGGATGGTTGCCCTTATTGTCAAAAAGCTGAAAATTACATTTCCCAAAATTATCCAAATATAAAGATTGAATATAAAGATGTCACTAAAAACACAAATTATATTTTATTTAAAAAGTGCGCTCAAAAATTTAAAGTATCCAAAAGCCATCTTGGAACACCTTTGATTTGTATGGGTGACGATTATATTCTAGGATGGTCTGAAAAAAGTAAAGAAAAATTCAATAATTTAATCAAAAAATTCAAGAATTAAAATCAATTTTATCTTGACTTTTTGGGAAAACAAGAATTTAATAAAAAAGTAAACTATTTGAAAGGACTAAAAGATGAAAAAAGTTTTTTATTTATTATGTGCAGCGTCTTCTTTTGCGTTAGTCGCATGCAATTATAACAATTATGACAGAAACTCACCATATCGTGGCTCTATCGATTATACACATGCTGATGAAACTGTTGTTCGCCCCAAAAAAACAAAAACAATGACGGTTCAACGTGACTTAACAACAACTGAAGGTGGTACAATTACTACACGAACAGTCACAGAAACAGTCACAATTCCAGAAGATGTATCCGATTCTGAAGATTATAAAAAAGCGCAAAGAGATATCAGAGCTAATGATAATTATTTAGAAGTAGATATCAATAAAACATATAAAAACAAATAATGTTGTAAATATCTGTTATCTGTGTTTCAGCCCTGTTGTATTAACTTCAGGGCTGATTTTAATACAAAAAAAAGCACCCTAAAGGATGCTTTTTTTCATTCGTTATAGACGTTTTATCTTCTATAACCAACCATTTTTTGACGGATACGTGTCACACCATCCAATTCGACCAAGATAACGTGATCGCCTGGTTGAAGTTGTAATTCGTTTGATTGAACGACAGAAATAACATTTCCTGTTTTATCTTCTTGAACTAAAAATTCAAAGGCTGTATCTGTTAAAATCTTATCTTCAATAACATGTCCTGCAACTGCACCAGCAACACCGACACCGATAGCAGCCAAAGCACTACCTCTACCACCACCAATAGCAGAACCTGCAATCGCACCTGCAGCACCACCTGCAAGAGTTCCCAAACCTGTATTTTCTCCCTTTGTTGTCACGACTTCCATAGCAACAATAACACCAGTAGAAGTAGAACCACGCTTACCAATTTGAGCTCGAGAATACGTTGTATTTGTATTTCCAGCACCACAAGCAGCTAAAAAGAGACACATAAAACATAAAGCTAAAAATTTTTTCATTTTCTTTTCCTTTTTTTTGTTGTAAACGTTTTTATTAGAATACCTTTTTATATAAATGTCAAGATAAAATATCTTCCAAATTTATATTTTTTTAATAATTTTTATGCTAGATTAAATTTGTGTTAAATAAACTTTTTCACCTTTTTTTTAGGAGTTATGATGCTAGGTGCAATTATAGGAGACATTATTGGCTCGCCATACGAATTTCACAACATAAAGCATAAAAACTTTAATTTATTTTCGGATAATAACTGTTTTACAGATGATACAATTTTAACTTGTGCGACGGCTGAATGGCTGTTAAGCGATAAAAAGCCAGAAGAAGTCCTGAAAAAATGGGGAACCTTGTATAAAAACAGGAGCTATGAAAACGGAAGCATTCCAGCGTTTGGAAAAGGTTTTACCAACTGGCTTAAAACAGGAAAACCCTACTGCGCGAAAACAAATGGATGTGTAATGCGTTTAAGCCCTATTCCCTTGCTGATTGAAGATTTAAAAGTTGCTTTGAATAAAGCTATCGAGTTAACATCAATAACACACAATCATCATGAAGCGCTATTAGCAACCAGAGTTTATATCGAAACAATGTACATGGTCAAAAAAGGTGTTTCATCAGAATTGATAAAAAATTATATTAGCGAAAAATATGACTATGACTTATCAAAAAGCGTAGATGAAATACGCCCATTCTATAATAAGTTTTATGTATCTTGTAAAAATTCGGTACCACAAGCCATTATCTGCGCTCTAGAGGCAAGCTCTTATCAAGATGCTATAAGAAATGCCGTTTCATTGGGGGGCGATAGTGATACTCTTGCGTGTATGGCTGGTGGAATTGCTGAAATACGTTTTGGCATACCCGAAGATATCCAAAATCAAGCAATAAAATATATGGATAAACACGTTCTTGAGATAGTCAACAGATTTTATCAAAAAATTCATTCTAGCTAGCTGTAAAAGATTTATTGCCTCTAACATTTTTATTTGAAAATGCACAAAAAAGACTTTACATCTAAATACTTATCTGTAATACTATCTTTGAAAGGTTTTTTGAGATTGTTATATAAAAGGAGTTTATTATGGTTGATATTGTATCTAAAGAAGAACAACAAAAAATTTTAAAGCATATTCGCAAACATGGTTGCAAAGTTTATTTTGCTCATCCTAAAGAAGGCTTGACACAAGCACATCTTCGTATATGTTTGGAACGTAATTTGTCAGGTGAAAAGGTCATGATGAAAGCATCTTCTTTTGCAGACATTATCACTGAAGGTGTTCCTTTTGCAATGCAAAAACAAAGAAATTAGTTTTTTATTTTAGGGAGGCGTTTTGTCTAATCGTCTTTTGCTGTTATCAGCTTTAAAAAAATATAAAACCGAATATAAATCAGAACAACCGTTTGTTCAAGAAATGATAGATTTTATTGAACAAAATTTGGATTGTTTCGAAAGAAGCAATTTATCTGGACATATTACAGGTTCTGCGTGGCTTTTATCACCTGATGAAAAAAAAGTTTTACTTACCCACCATAAAAAATTAAACAGATGGCTGCAGGTCGGAGGACACTCTGATGGCGAAAGCAACACATGGAATGTTGCATTAAGAGAAGCGACTGAAGAATCTGGAATCAAAGGGATATCCTTTGTTATTCAGAACATTTTTGATATAGATATTCACACAATTCCAGAAAATACAAAAAAAAATGAACCTGAACATAAACATTATGATGTCAGATTTTTATTAAAAGCACCAACAGAAAAATTTAACATTAGTGAAGAATCTAATGCGTTAAAATGGGTTTCGGCGCAAGAATTATATACTATGGGAGAAAGAAAAGAAATCTCTACCTCTATGCTCCGTATGCTGCATAAATATATGGAAAAAAGTTATTAGAATAAGGTATCTTTATGAAAAAAAAGACATATGATATTATTTATTCCATCGGATATGATTGTTCTTGCGCTTTGTATATTAAAGAAACTGGACTACGTTTAACATCTGGACCTTTTGATTGGCTAACACATGCATCCTTTGAAGAAAGATTTGCAGCTCTACTCAACGAATTTGATGATTTTTTCAATATAAAAGATTTTAAAAAAATAGAAAAAACAGACCATATTCATGATCATTATGAAAATATAAGAACTGGATTTTATTTTTATCATGATTTTGCAGCAGGATTACCTATTGAAAAAACGTTGTATGATGTTCAACAAAAATATAGTCGTAGAATTAAAAGATTTTATAAAAATATCATTGAAAATCAAAAGGTTTTATTGATTTTTCTATCTCAATATACAGATACTCCGAATGATAAGATTGAAAAGCTATGTACAGAATTTTGCAAAAAAATAAATAAAAATATCGATTTCTTAATCATAGAACATAAAAGTCAGGTAGATAGCATTCAAAAAATCTCAATAAAACCGAATATATTAAAATATAATGCGAACATTGTTTCCTTTGATAACGAAAATAAACCCAGTTTATTTGGAAACAGAAAAGTATGTGAAGAAATTTTTAAACAATATCAATTACCATTCAAACATAGAATTGTAAAAAAAATCTCCCGTTTATTAGCGCGAATCATTCTACCTTTCGCATTTTCAAAAAAGGTTAAAAAGAAAATAAAAGCTCGATTACGTCGATAAATAATAAATAAAACTGATAATTAACGTGTTTTAGCTTGATTATACAATTTTTCAGAAATAGTATCTAAAGAAATAAAAGAAGTATTTTTTTCTATTTTCCGAGGACCTACTTTGCTTTTTATTATTCCGTTTTTAAATTCACTATAAAGTGCAATAACAAAAGCCAAAAAAGATGTATAATCTTCAAAAAGACAATCTTTTGATAAATCATATTCTTGAATAGATACGGGTATATTTTTAGGAGAAACGCATTTAATCGCCCCTAAAGTAAAAATATCTACAATATTTTGATTCAACTTTTTATTGTAATATGATAAGAACTTTTTATCTTGTTGACATAAGTGCTCAATTAAAGTATCTGCAATCCCTAAATTTGAAGAAAACATTGCACTAGTTAATTCAATAGAAAAACTTTCTTTAGACGAAGTTTTCTGATACAAAACCATACATTTTTTATCTTGAAAAATTAATCCTGTTATTTGAACTGGCGTTTCATAAAACCCACGCTCCGAAAAAGATGTTCCTGTTTTTTTTAAAGCTATATTGCTCTTCATATCTAACTTAAAAAAGCCATTTTTATCAGCTTTATCGGCGTATAATTCGTATAAAGTTTTTGAAGCTTTATTAATAACAGATTGGTTGAAAAATAAATCAAGGCGCCAATTAGGAAATTGAATTTCATTTTTAGAGACCTCTGCACAACATAAATAAGCAAAAGTTCCTCTGCTATCTGATTGTCTTTCCATCCATTCTTTTGCCCACAATTTACGTGTAAAAAAATAAAACCCTTTATGTTGTCCTCCTATACAGCCGTTCCAACGAGCCGAAGACAAACCATTTTTTTGAATATCTAAAATTTCAGCAGTAGAAGCTTGCGAAATATGATATAATTTTACTTTCTTTTCCATAGAAAACAAAACCTTTAAAACAATTTTTAATTTTTTAACGAAGTAATCATTACTTTAACATCTTCGTAAAATTTTGTCAAGTTATTTTAAATTTTCTTATTTTATAAAAAATCCACCATAATTCAATGGAGGACTTAAAGTCTATTCCCTATTTCTGCCTGTTTCTCTTTTTTGAAGCTTTTTAACTTCTGCTACGACTTTTTTCATAGGTTCTTTTGCTGCAGGACAATTGTGATTTATAAATTGCTGTAAAGAACTTAATAAACGCAACATATCTTGATCTGCTTGAAGGCGTTTTTCTTGATATCTTTGATTTTCTATCATCTGTTTAGCATAAACAACGGCTCCCAATGTAGACATATCACGATCTGTTGAAGCGTATATGTGAACCTTTTTCATCGCTTCAGTTAAACCTGAACGAGGGATAAATTGCTCTTTAAAATAAGGTGTTCTTTCTAAATAACTTCTAATCCAAGAACTTGCCATCACTCCACCGCAGAAAAATATTGTCTGCGTCTTTGTTGTTGCAACCATAGTACCTGCATGCGCACCTAAATAAGCATTAAAAATATCAAATGTTTTTAATGCCGTTTTATCACTTTCTTGAGCAAGCTTTTCTATTTTTTCTGATGGCATTTTATCCTTTTTATCTGTAGGAATTTTACCATCTTTTAAAGAATGATAGATATTTACAATCCCTGTACCAGAAACTAAATGCTCTGTAATTGCTTTTGCTCCATGGTTTTGATAGTGAGAAACAATAACATCCAACACCTGTTCATTTAGCTTTTGGTCTTGTTCATTCTCGAAAGAAACATATGGGATAGTACTATGCCCCGCTTCTGAAGTATAAATACTTTGTCCAGAAATTGCATTTGGCATAATTAAACAAGTTCCGAGTCCTGTTCCAGGACCGATAACGACAATTTTTCCTCGCGTTAAATCAACATCTTTCGGAGCATTAAAAATAGGTTGATACTGATTTGAAGTCATTTCAGCCAAAGCCCACCCTTGTAAAGCAAAGTCATTAACCAATTGCGCCTGTTTAATTGACGGAAAAGTTTGCATTAGCTTTTTAGTATCAGCTATCCAAGGAGTATTTGTTGCAATAATTTTACCTTGTATTTCATCAATATCTCCAGCTGCACCAATAATACACAATTGAGGAAGACTTGTTAATTTCCTATCTTTAAAATAACGTTCTACAACTTGTTCGAAAGATGAAAAATCAGCGCATTTATATTTACCATCAAAAGCAACCAAACCTTCTTGATTTTCCCGATACAAACCAAAACGAACATTTGTTCCACCAATATCACATATCAAAACAACTTTTTCTTTTTTCTTGGACATATTACACTCTTTCGTTTAGTAAAAAAAACAGCGTCATTATAACATAAAAATCACTTTTTTTCAACCTTTTTCAAAAAAATATTTACAATAATTTTTACTTATAACAAAACGGTCTATATTCTGGCAAAATATATTACCTTATTTTCAGCAAAAACTTATGAATTTTGTTTTTCCTTGTCTAACAAAAGATATAGATTTCGATAATGCGCAAATTGTATTTTACCACGCATATTTTATCTGGTTCATTTTTTTACTTGACAAAAAAAAATTCTGGTATATACTTTAAGTCCTTAACGCCAAGAAAGTGAATGCAGGTGTTGGTTTCCTGTTCATTCGGTCCGTAAAAGTTTTCTTTTAGCAGGAACTATTGGCTTTTAATTTTTGACAAAATAAAGGAAAAAACAACATGTCAAAACGTATTAATGCAAAATATAAAATTGAACGTCGCTTAGGTACTTCCTTATGGGGTCGCGCAAAATCTCCTTTTAACAAACGTGAATATGGTCCAGGTCAACATGGTCAAAACCATGGTAAGCCAACGGATTACGGTATTCAATTACGTGCAAAACAACGTTTAAAAGGTTACTATGGAAACGTTTCTGAAAAACAATTACGTAAGTACTATGCAGAAGCTATTCGTCGTAAAGGCGACACTTCTGAAAACTTGGTTGGTATTTTGGAAACACGTTTGGACGCTTTAGTTTATCGTATGAAGTTCGTTCCAACAGTTTTCGCAGCACGTCAATTTGTTAACCATGGACACATTTTAGTCAATGGTAAAAAGGTAGATATTCCATCTTATTTAGTTAAAGTTGGTGATGTTATCGAAGTTAATGGAAAAGCAAAAGAAATGGCTTTAGTTATCGAAGCTATGGCTTCTGCAGAACGTTCTGTTCCAGATTATATTTCTGTAGATGAAAAAAACATGTCTGGTTCTTTAACTCGCATTCCTCTTTTGGCAGATATTCCATATGCTTGCCAAATGGAACCAAATTTGGTTGTCGAATTCTACTCTCGTTAATCGAAAACGAATTAATGAAAAACCACTCTTTTATTGGAGTGGTTTTTTTAATGCTTGTTTTAACTCATTTAAACTAACTGTGGCAGTCCCTAATTTTCCGACAACAATCCCCGAAGCTAAATTAGCCAATTCCATAGCTTGTCTAATATCTGCATTCGCAGCCAATGCAATACCCAAAGTCGCTAAAGAAGTATCTCCAGCTCCTGAAACGTCAAAAACTTCACGAGCAAACGTTGGTAAGTATATTTCTTGAACGTCTGCCCCCGAAGAAACAAAAAGCATTCCTTTTTCACTTAAAGTCACGATTATGTTTTCTATTGAATACTTCTCTAATATAATACGGGCAGCATGGGACACATCCGATAAAAAAATTTCAGAAGATACATCTAAAACACATCCACTTGCTTGTTCCAACTCTTTGCGATTGGGCTTTATCAAAAAAGCTGACTTATATTTCGAATAATCGCTACCTTTTGGGTCAACTAAAACTCTTTTTTTTGCCTGATTACACAGAGATATTACTCTTTGCGTTGTTTCAGTGCTTAAAAAACCTTTTGCATAATCAGATAACAAAACAATATCAACAGAAGGTAAAACACCTTTTAACTTCAAAAGCAATTCTTCTTGTTGTTCTTCCGTTAATGGAGAAATTTTTTCTTTATCAAAACGTAAAATATGGTTGTTTCCAGCGACAAAACGCGCCTTCATAATCGTTGGCACATCCGTTCTTTGAATTAAATAAGTTTCTGTTTTTAGCTCATGAAGCATTTCTTTTACTTTTTCGCCAAAATCATCCTGACCAACCTGCCCCATAAAAACAGTTTTACATCCCAAAGAATTTAAATTAGCAATAACATTACCTGCCCCACCTAACATTTTTTTTTCTTGAACAAATTGAAAAACAGGAACAGGTGCCTCTGGCGAAATTCGTTCTACCTTACCTTGAACAAAACGATCGAGCATTATATCGCCAATACTTAAAACCTTCACAGATGTAAAATCATCCAACAATCCATTTATGTCTTTTTTCATTTTTCTGCAACTTTCATTCGTTCTTGAACAGCAGTCCAAACATCATTTACCAAAATATCTGATATATCTTCAGATATTAAATTTAAAACATTCGGCAATTCATTGGCAGAAGAAGCTGTTTTCTGACAAAATAATACAAGAACAGGCGTTTTTGAATAACAAGACATATGCACAGGTCCCGTATCATTTCCAACAACAGCACAAGCACGCTTTGCTAACTCTGGAATATCAAACAGACTTGCTTTGTTTTGAAAGCTAATTGCCTTTGAATTTTTACATATTTGTTCAATTTCTGCGCTTTCAGCATTTGTACCCAAAACGACAGTGGGTATTCCTTTTTTTTCTGCACTCAAAACAAGCTCTAAATACTTTTCTGCAGGCCAGCGTTTATAAGGATGTGAAGCTGAACAACCAGGTATAACTAACATAAAAGGCTTATCTGGCAACAAATTAAAATTCTTTCCTTCGCCTTTTAAAAAGGATAAATCAACAGGTAAGAAATCAAAATCCATTTCAGATGTAGTTATTTTTCCCAAAGAAAACCTTTTATTTTTTTCTACGAATCGAAAAGAAAATCCTTTTTTACGATAACATCCCCAATTTACAGGGAAAGGACTGAAAAATCGAACCAAATTAAAATATCTGTTTCGAGTTCTTTTGGATACTTGTAAGTCAAATATGTAATCCCATTTTTTATCTGCGATATTTATTTTACATGTTTTAAACCATTCCAACAAATTATAGCGTGGTTTTGTATCAACAATAACATCACTGACACAAGACATACTTTTAAACAGCGATACAAAAGGCTTTGTCGTCATTACTGTTATCTTTGCATTTGGAAAACGTTCATGAATACTCATAACCGTTCCTGTACGTAATATCACATCGCCTAGCGCCCCTAATTTAATAATTAATATATTTTGTTCTTGCATTTCAACCTCTTTCTTTTGTATACTATAAAAAAAAGTTATACTTTGCAAGATTATTTCTATAATAATACCAAAAAGGAGAATTTTATGTCTTATTTTTTTACCAGTGAATCTGTTTCAGAAGGGCATCCTGATAAAGTTTGCGATCAAATATCGGATGCTATATTAGATGCTTTATTAAAATTAAATCCAATGGCACGTTCTGCCGTAGAAACAATGGCCACAACCAATAGGGTTATTTTATCTGGTGAAATCAGTTCTCCGATACTACCATCAAACGAAGAAATAAATGGAATCGTTCGTTCTGTTATCCAAAAAATTGGTTATCAACAAGCTGGTTTCAACTGGCAAACTGTAGAAATCCAAAATTACTTACACGCTCAATCTGCCGACATTGCAATGGGTGTTGATAAAGAAGGCGCTGGCGATCAAGGTATCATGTTTGGTTATGCCGTTAATGAAATACCTGATACAGAGTTTATGCCAGCTACATTATTTTATGCGCACAAAATTTTAAAAAACTTAAGTGAGAAAAGACATAACGGTATATTAAAGGGATTGGAACCAGATGCAAAGTCCCAAATCACACTCATTTACGACAATGGCAAACCTGTTGCCTGTGATAGCATAGTTGTTTCTACGCAACATCAACCAGAGATAGAAATTCCAACATTAAGAGAATGGATACATGGTGTATTAAAAGAAGTTTTGCCTGAACACTTCTTATGTCCAGAAGAAAAACTTTATATTAATCCAACAGGTCGATTTGTTATAGGTGGACCAGATGGCGATACAGGACTAACTGGTAGAAAAATTATTGTTGATACCTATGGTGGAGCATCTGCTCATGGTGGAGGCGCTTTTTCAGGAAAAGACCCTTCTAAAGTGGACCGAAGCGCTGCATACATGGCACGTTATTTAGCTAAAAACATTGTAGCAAGTGGCTTGGCCGAAAAATGTTCCATTCAATTATCTTACGCAATTGGAATAGCTCATCCTCTGTCAGTTTTTGTAGATTCATTTCAAACAGGAAAAATTTCTGATGAACTAATTGCCAATTTTATATCGAAAGAATTTGACTTAACACCAAAAGGCATTCGTGACACTTTAGGATTAAATAAAGCCATTTATCTTCCTACAGCTAGTTATGGTCATTTTGGAAGAAAAGCAGACGCATTTGGTTTCTTTTCATGGGAAAAGACAGATTTAATCGATAAATTCAAAACAATTTAATTGACTAAAATTTAGGTCTGGGATTTTGACTGGGCATATTCCAGTTGCGTACAAAATTTTCCAAATCTGCATTTGTTTTTTCTGGCAACAAAATCTGAATACGAACCAATAAATCACCTTTATTTGGAACGCCTTTTCCTTTTAAGCGCAACACTTTATCTGAACTGCTGTTTTCAGGTATTGTTAAAGCAACAGCCCCAGTCAGTGTTGGAATTGTTATTTTAGCACCCAAAACGGCTTCTTTCAATGTTATTGGTAAAGTCATTTCTACATCATTGCCATTACGTTTAAAATAAGGATGAGAAGATACATGTATTTTAATTAACGCATCGCCACCATTTTCACCCTGACCTCTTAAACGCAAAGTTGCCCCATCCAAAACACCTGCAGGAATTTTAACTTTAACTTGTTTTCCATTTGAAAGTCGAACAGAAGTTTCTCCTCCTGTAATAGATAAAACAAAATCTATATTTAAACTGTAGGACACATCTTGTCCCATCGGCCGATGTTGACGAGCTCCCCCACCTCGCATATTTCCGAACAAATCAGAAAAACCACCTGCACCACCAGAAAACAAATCTGCGAAATTAAAACTTTCAAAACCACCTGCGCCTCCCATATCATGATAAGAATATCCACCATTAAATGGATTGCCTCCGTAGCCAGCCCCTCCACCAAAACCAAAGGGAGCTTTAGGTTTTCCTTGTTCATCAATTTCTCCAGCATCGTATTGCTTGCGTTTTTGTGCATCTCCTAAAATATCATAGGCAGAAGAAATTTCTTTGAATTTTTCTGCAGCCTTTGGGTCGTTTTTAGTCACATCTGGGTGACATGTTCTTGCTAATTTATGATAAGCTTTCTTGATTTCTGCAGCACTAGCTGATTTAGAAACTCCTAAAATTTGATATAAGTCTGACATTTCAAATCCTTTTATTACATATTTTTTTCTAAAATATATGTCAAAAAAATTAAAAAAGCTATCTTTTTTCAAAAAAAATTATAAATATATATAGCTTTTTTCTAAAAAATAAGCTAGAAATAGGGAAAGAGAAAAAAATGGAAAAACAAAAAAAACAACAAACTTTATCTGAAAAAAAACGCCATCAATTGATGAAGATAGCCAGTTATTCTTCAGTCATTACGGCTGTTATTTTGATTATTATAAAGGTCATTTCTTTCTTTATGACTAATTCATTAGCTATCCTTTCAAGTTTAATGGATTCTGGGTTGGATTTTGGCGCTTCTGTTGTCAGTCTGATAGCAATACACCAATCCTTAATCCCAGCAGATAAAGAACATCGCTTTGGACATGGAAAAGCTGAAGCACTTGGTGCATTGGCTCAAGGAATTATCATTTGCTTTTCTGGAATTTTCTTGTTTTATGAAACACTCACACAAATTTTCAACCCCAAACCATTGCAGCGTTTTGACATAGGTGTTATCGTAATGCTGATATCTATTGTTATAACACTTATATTAGTTTTATTTCAACGTTTTGTTATTAAAAAGACAAACTCTATTTCTATAAATGCAGATAACGCACATTATATCGGAGATATTTCAATGAATATCGGTGTCATATTATCGATGATTTGTTCCTATTTATTAGGTTGGTCGTGGCTTGATGCTATATTTGCTTTATGTGTTTCTGTTTTCCTATTTTACAGTGCTTATAAAATTATTTTTAAAGTTCAAAGTATTTTGATGGATAAAGAATTACCAATCGAAACTCGAAAAAAAATAAAACAAATTGTTTTAAATCACGCACTTATTTCCAATATCTATGATTTAAGAACAAGAAATTCAGGACAAAATTCGTTTATCCAATTTTCTGTTTCTTTGAACGGAAATTATTCATTACAAACAACTCATGACCTTTGTAATAATCTAGAACAAGAAATTAAACAATTTGTTCCAAACTGTGAAATTTTTATTCATCCGGAGCCTAAAAATGAAAAATAAAAAAAATCCAATACAACAAAAGAAAAAGAACTCTATTAAAAATTACTTCTTAACTGGAATACTTGTCAGTGCACCATTGGCAATTACAATTTATTTGGCTGTAGAGCTAATTTTATTCATCGACACAAAAATCAGTGCACTTATCCCGATTGAATACAAACCAATGCTGGCTTATCTGCATGGAATACCTGGTTTTGGCGTTATCGTTTTATTTGTTGGATTAATCTTTATTGGTTGGATTTCATCAGGATTCTTTGGCAATACGCTTTTAAAAATACTCAATAAAGCAATATCAAAAATGCCTGTCGTTTCTGGACTGTATAATGGTTTGAAAAAAATTCTTGAAACAGTTATGGGTAGTGGCCAAAATCAAGCATTCAGAGAAGCTGTTTTAGTCCAATACCCCAGAGAAGGTCTGTGGACTATTGCATTTATTACAGGAGATGTTTATTCTGGCATCAAAAAACATTTTAAAAAAGAAAAAATGGTTAGCATATATGTCCCAACCACCCCCAATCCAACTTCTGGATTTCTTATTTTCGTAAACAAAAAAGATATTATTCCATTGGATTTAAGAGTAGATGATGCTTGGAAAATCATTATTTCTACAGGTATTGTCACACCAGATTCTCCTCAAAATCAGCAAAAAATCATGGAACAAGCATTGGCAAAAGCTGCAAAAGATTTAAAAAACTAGTCTTCTGTTTCTATCAGTGTTTTAACTCTTTCTGCAACCTCATTAGCTGCATTGAGTATGCCACCAAAAGCTATTTGTCCACTTCCTAAGGCTGTTGCATAACCAGATTCATAAAGTTGTTTATGAAAAAGTTGATGTTTTTTGCCCATAGAACCGTTAGGTGCAAAAATATAAACAGGAACACCAGCACTGCAAGCTTCCGAACACATAGACATAGAATCTCCAGTGACAACAATTCGACTTCCCCAAGAAAGCAGTCCAAAATAAGGATTCTCCCCCTCGTCTCCATATTGATAAAAGTATGTATTTTCTTTTGGAAAAATTGCTTTTAACTTTTGAACAACTTCTGTAGGCGTTCTGCGAGATGTTGTAATCAACAAACTGCCAGGTTCTAACGCTAGCACATCTAAAGCCAATTGTTCTGCCATCTGAATTGTAAAAGGTGATTTTTTAGTCGCCCCCCCTACAATTACAGAAACTCTTGGTTGAGGATAAGCTTCAAAAACAGAACGCCATTTTTCTTGTTCAGCCTGCAAACGTTCTTTTGTGACTCGATTAGGAGCACCCAAAGTAAAGAAAACATTCTTTGAATACCCCTTATAATTATCATGTCTGGGTAATACAACTAAATCAGCTTCTTTAAAACCAGATTTTCCAGGATTCATTATTTGAACTAAACGCATATTTCCTTTTTTCTTTTTTTTCAAATAACGCATCAATGGATACATTCTGCGTCCTGCACCAATAATTAAATCAGGTAAATCTTCCAAAGGTAATTCAAACTGATTTAAAGACCCCTTATCAATTCCCAATGTTGTTGCCTGACGCAAAAAATTGGGTAATTTTACAAATTTATTATATTGGATTTTTTTTTCTTCAAAAGGAATGTCCAATGCCTCGGCAACTGCTAATACCTGATTATTGTTGCCCGCTCTATCATCTAACAAAGCCCATACTTTAAGCATTACTTTTCCTTTTTCTCATAACCCACTGTTTCATCGTGAATATATTTTATTTCTATTCCAACTTGACGCATCATTTCTTCGCCCTCTCCACCTGTTTGATAGCGATATTCAGCAACGACACGCTTAATTCCACAAGCAATCAAAAGCATCGCACAAGTACGGCATGGCGCTATTTTACAATAAATCGTAGCACCTTCGATAGAAATACCACGCTTTGCAGCCTGACAAATAGCATTTTGTTCTGCATGTATTGTGCGCATACAGTGATTGGTCGTCGTACCATCTTCATGCGTTAAAGATTTCATCAGATGTCCCACTTCATCACAATGAGGCAATCCTGGAGGAGAACCAACATAACCCGAACATAAAATCTGATTATCACGAACAATAACACATGCTGTACGTCCTCTGTCACAAGTCGCTCTTTTAGACAAAGCATGCATCACTTCTAAAAAATAATCATCCCAACTTGGGCGAATATAATCACTCATTTTTACCTCCATTAAAATTTACCTTTGGTTAGTATGCGCTATTTTTTAGAAAAAATAAATAATTTTTTAATGACAAAGCAATTTTTTTTTGTAAAATAAAGAAAGAGGAGTTCAAAATGAAAATTATTCTATTGTTATTTATTTGTTTTTTTATGTCAAATTATGCAAAAGCACAACCAAAAAACATCGATACACCAGAAACAACCATTGTCCAACAAGAAGAATTATTTTCTGACGAATTATATTTTGAATTGATGGACAATATGCAAAAACGTTATCAAAATAAAGATATGAAAACATTAAACTTAAGAAAAAATGAGCTTTTAAAATTATTGCGTAAGAAATCTAAATTAGATTCTAAAACGCAACAACGCTTGGAAATAGAATGGATTGTAATCAATGAAAATATAAATAAATTCAATATGTTATCAGAATAAAACAATCTTTTACATTAACGAACATTCCAAATATCTTCATAGATTTTATCAAATCCACTTCCATGTTTTGCCTTTGGAATAAGTTTGATATTCGCATTATCATTGCCCAAAATATCGAATGTTAAATCTGCAGGAACGACCTTATCCTTTCCTCCGACATAATGGACCTGATTAATATCTGATAACTTCGAAATATCTAAATTTATCGAATCCGTTAAAGGTTCATCTCCATGATAAGCAGTCCACATATCTTTATCCAAAACAGCAGCGATTGTAATTAATTTCTTGACTTGTTCAGGATGTCGCACTGCAATTTGGGAAGCTATCATTCCTCCACCAGAATAACCAATTAAAATGACTTCTTGGGTCCGTGCTTTCTTCATCAAAGAAGCAACAGAAGAATCCATAGCATCAATAATTTCAGAACTAAAGCGTCCCGTTGTCCAATCTTTTTGAGTACAATTTTTACCCATTAAATACTGACAAGGTCTTGCTAAATAAACAACGTTCGGTGACGAATCATCAACAGCCAATTTTCTTAAAAACAGTCCTTTAGGTGTAGGATCATCTGTCGGTCGTCCTTTTCTGTCAAAAGCATGACCATCACCTTCGATATATACCTTTAACGGAGAGCCCATTTCTTTTATTTTATGCCAAGTTGCTAAAGTATATTCGCCACTGGACACAGGTTGGAAACGCATATTTTTTAAAGGATTTTCTGTCGCACAAGCAGATAAAAACAAAAAGATAATTAAAAACAGTTTTTTCATTTCCAAATAACCTTTCCTGCTTCATCTACCTCATAATTTTGACAGGTTTCATCGTTTTCTGCACATTCAACGAACTTGATATTTTCTTTGCGTACAGCTTCTTGAACTTCTGGCATTGTTGATGTTTGGAACGTTGCATTTTGAACAACATTTATCCGATTTCGTATTTCTGAACCGAATGTATTTGTTGGTAATGTGTATTCTCGTTCAACAGCACGCATTTTTTTATAACGTTTAGTGTTTTCATCTGTTTTTATATCATCTTTATTAACTGCAGGAACGCTGTTTTCATAAGCAATTCCAGAACTTCCATCGGCCTGCAATGTCTGTTCCATAAGTGGCACAATAGATGTTCCAACTTTTGCTTTTGGCGCTTTTGTTAATTGAGAAAAAGAAGTACTTTCTTGTGCTTGAACATCAAAACAAACCAAAAATGCGAACAAAAAGATAATTTTTTTCATTTTAATCTCCTTTTTATTTATTATAAGAAAAAGCTTTTCTTTTTACAAGCAAAAAGACGCTTGATTTTTAAAGTTTTTTTATATATACTCCTTACGAAAAAATATGAAGGATTTAAAATGACACACGATATATCTAAAATACGTAATTTTTCTATTATTGCTCATATAGACCACGGTAAATCAACGCTGGCTGACAGATTGATTGAATATTCTGGTTTAGTTTCTAAACGAGAAATGAAAGAACAACTTTTAGATAATATGGATATTGAAAGAGAACGAGGTATCACTATTAAAGCTCAAACCGTGCGTTTAGATTATAAAGCGAAAGATGGAAACATCTATCATTTAAATTTAATTGATACTCCGGGACACGTTGATTTTGGATATGAAGTTAGTCGTTCTTTAGCCGCTTGCGAAGGTTCTCTATTAGTAGTAGATGCGTCACAAGGTGTAGAAGCACAGACATTAGCTAACGTTTATAAAGCTTTAGATGCTAATAACGAAATTGTTCCTGTCATTAACAAAATAGATTTACCAGCAGCAGAACCTGAACGTGTAAAGGCTCAAATCGAAGATGTTATCGGTATTGATGCTTCTGAAAGTATTTTAATTTCAGCGAAAACTGGTTTGGGAACAGAAGATGTTTTAGAAGCTATTGTTAAACGTATTCCCCATCCAACAGGAGATGAAAAAGCCCCTTTAAAAGCTTTACTTGTTGACAGCTGGTATGATCCATATTTAGGAATTGTGATTTTGGTTAGAATTGTTGATGGCGTTTTGAAAAAAGGAATGAACATCAAAATGATGTCAGCTGGAACGACGCACAATGTGGATAGGGTTGGAACTTTTTCACCGAAAATGACTGATGTAGATGCTTTATATCCTGGCGAAATTGGTTATATCACCGCGAGCATTAAAAGTATTGGGGAAACAAGTGTTGGAGACACAATTACATCTGAAAAGAGCCCAACCCCTAAAGCATTAGACGGTTTTAAACCTAGTGTTCCTGTTGTTTTTTGTTCTTTTTTTCCTTTGGATAGTTCTGAATATGAAAATTTAAAAGAATCATTAGGCAAATTACAACTCAATGATGCAAGTTTTCATTTTTTACCAGAAAAATCCATGGCTTTAGGACAAGGCTTCCGATGTGGTTTTTTGGGCTTACTACATATGGAAATTATAGAAGAACGTTTAGATCGAGAATTTAATCTTGATTTAATAACAACTGCACCTTCTGTTGTTTACAAAATGCATTTAACTAACGGAGATGTATTTGATATGCATAATCCTGCAGATATGCCAGACGTGACGCAAATTGAAAAAATTGAAGAACCTTGGGTTCAAGCAACGATAATGACACCCGATGAATATCTGGGACCTATTTTAACCTTATGTTCAGAGCGTCGTGGTGTTCAAAAAAATCTGACATATGTTGGAAACAGAGCTATGGCTGTCTATGAAATTCCATTAAATGAAATCGTTTTTGATTTTTATGACAGATTAAAATCTATATCTCGTGGATATGCAAGCTTTGACTATGAACTTATTGGATATCAAGCAAGCGATTTGGTAAAGGTTTCTATTTTAGTTAATGCAGAACCTGTTGACGCTTTGTCTTTCTTGGTTCATCGTTCTCAAGCAGAAAGACGAGGACGTCAAATTTGCGAAAGATTAAAAGATTTAATCCCAAGACATCAATTTAAAATACCTATTCAGGCAGCTATTGGTGGAAAAATTATTGCAAGAGAAGACATTTCTGCCTATCGTAAAGATGTCACAGCAAAATGTTATGGTGGAGACATTACTCGTAAACGCAAATTGCTGGATAAGCAAAAAGAAGGTAAAAAACGTATGCGTCAATTTGGAAAAGTGGAAATTCCACAATCAGCCTTTATTGAAGCATTAAGAATTGGTGATGATAATTAAGAAAATTATTTATCATCGCCCTCTTCTTCAACTTTTCGAGTACGAGTAATATCACAAGGTGTTGACATATCAATTTCAAAATTATGTAAATGAGCTTTATTAAATTCTATATTTTGATTAGTAATTACATTAAAACAACTTCCTTGAATTGCTTTACCTTCTTTAAATATAACTAAAGCTTGTTGTCTGGGTTCTTTTTTAGAAAAATCATTGTCATTATAAAAAGTTTTAGATTCGCCATCTTTCAATCCTGCTTTATAAAAACTGTGACTTTTTAATAATCCATTTTTATAATAGGTCTTTTCTTCACCTATTTTAACATCACTTTTATACTCTGCAGTTCTTGAAACATTCCCATTTTCATGATATATTATTTCTGCTCCATGACGCAGACCATTTTTATATGTTATTTGACTAAACAAATGACCACTATCATAATAGGTTTTAATTACTCCATTTAAATTACTTTCAGAAGAACTCAAATCTGAAAAATCAAGAAAATACGCACTCAAAATAAACGGAAGAATAAGTAAACAGAAAAATAAAGCAATAAAACCGAATATCTTTTTCATAACAAAACCTTACTCTGGTTGAGGAACGTCAATCCCTAAAGCCAACTTCAAATCATCATCCAGCATATCAAGCGTCCAAACGGGTTCCCACACTAAAAAAACATTTACGACACCAACACCTTGGACTTTAGAAACGGCTAAAGCGACCATTCCAGGCATTTCACCAGCAACGGGACACATCGGAGACGTCAATGTCATTTCTATTGTCACATCTCCTCTGGGGGTAATATCTATTTTATAAATCAAACCTAAAGAATAAACATCCAACATCAATTCTGGATCTTGAACTGTTTTCAAAGCTTCAATAATCATGCTTTCTTTAGCTATAACAGAACCTGCAGGCAACGGTTGACCCATCCTGGCATGATAATCCAATTCTTTTGCAATTATTTGTTGTGTATTATTATCTTTAATATCTTCGGATAATGTTGTTGGCGTGTTTTGTTCTTCTGTCATTTATGACCTCCCAAAATTTTTTGCGCCTTTTTCAATGCTATTACAAAACTGTCTATATCCTCTTCATCGTTGTATAAACCAATAGACGCCCTGATAGAAGAAGTCACTCCATATCTTTCTGTAATTGGTTGAGCACAATGATGTCCCACTCTGACTGCGATATTCTGTTCAGACAAAATCATTGCAACATCTTGGGGATGTAATCCCTTTAAATTAAAACAGACCAAGTTCTTTTTAAAATCTATTTCTCCCAAACAAAGAACATCTGGTATTTCTTTTAAATAAGTTTTTAATTTTAACATTGTTTGACTTTCTGCCAAATTTATTTTTTCAAAACCGATAGAAGAGACGTAATCCAATGCTGCAGCCAAACCAACGGCTTCTATAATAGCAGGCGTTCCAGCTTCAAAACGTGCAGGAGATGAAACATACGTAGAACCAGCCAAAGACACAGATTTTACCATATCTCCACCACATTGCCAGGGAGGTAAATCATTCATTAAATCTGATGGCGCATACAAAACCCCTATCCCAGTTGGTCCATAAATTTTATGACCTGAAAAAACATAAAAATCCACACCTAACTTTTCTAAATCAATTTTAGAATGGACCACTCCTTGACACCCATCGATTAAAACTTTAGCTTTTATCTGATGTGCCATATGCGTAATCATCCCGATGGGATTTTCAACACCCAAAACATTACTCATTTGCGTGACGGAAACTAATTTCGTTTTTTCAGATAATTTAGAAGCATAATCATCCATATCCAAACGTCCATCAGGCATAACTCGAATAAAATTTAGCACAAGTCCCCGTTCTTCTGCTAACATTTGCCAAGGAACTAAATTCGCATGATGTTCAGATTCTGACAACAAAATCTCATCACCACGCTCTAATGTTTTACCGTAAGTTTGAGCAATTAAATTTATACCTTCTGTTGCCCCTCGAACAAAAATAATGTCATTATCTTTGACTTCTAAAAAATCAGCAACAGTATGACGCGCGTTTTCATAAGCAATCGTTGCCATTTCAGATAAATAATATGTCCCTCTGTGAACATTTGCATAATGATTGCGAGAAAATTTATCCATAGCGTCCAATACGCAACTTGGCTTTTGAGCTGATGCAGCGCTGTCCAAATAGACCAAACCTGGATTATTTTTAAAAATCGGAAAATCGTTTTTATTCATTTAACAACATCCATTCATCTATTTTACCTTCAAAAACATCTGGCATTTCTGAAAATAAAAAAGCTTTTATTAACATTTTTTTTGCCGTTTTTTCTTCAATTCCTCTGCTATTTAAATAAAATAGTTGTTGTTTATCCAAATTGCCAACGGTCGAACCATGAGAACATTTAACATCATCGGCATAAATTTCTAACTCAGGCACACATTCAACCGAAGCATTTTCAGAGAGTAATAAAGCTTTATGACTTTGATTTCCTTCACACTTTTGACTTCCATGTGGCATTCTTATTATACCTTCAAAAACACCTTTTCCATATCCTGATACAACACCCTTTATTATTTGTTGCGAATATGTTTCCTGTATTGAGTGTTCTACATCAAACTTTAAGGTATTGTTTGAATTTGTTGTTGATAAATAAACTGCTTTTAAATCGCATTTAGCATTTTTTCCCAACAAATGAATCTTTATATTTAAGTCCTGACCATTTTGCAGCAAATACAATTCATAAAATGCGTTTTCATAAACAACAACATCTATATTACCACTTTGAGCAGTTAATACTTCTGTCTTTTTTTCGTTTGCTGAAATAATTTTATTTATAGTCTGCATAGCCTTTTTCTTCCAACTTCCGAGCTAAAGATTTATCACCTTTATCAACAATATGACCATCAACCATGATATATATCACATCTGGTTCGATTAAATCTAACAAACGTTCATAATGTGTAATCAATAAAAACGACCGATTTTCAGAACGCATTAAATTGACGCCATCAGCAACCGTCTTTAATGCATCCACATCAAGTCCTGAATCCATTTCATCTAATATGCAAAAATCAGGTTCCAAAAAAGCCATCTGTAATGTTTCCATACGTTTTTTTTCACCACCAGAAAAACCGACATTCACAGATCGTTTAAGCATTTCATCAGAAACACCTAACGCTTGTGCACGAACTTTTAATCTTTTTATATAGCCTACTGCATCTAAAGGTTTTTCACCAAGATATTTTTGCTTACTTGTTAAGGCTTGCTTTAAAAATTGAGCATAAGATACGCCATCTATTTCGACAGGATATTGAAAACCCAAAAAGATACCTTCATTAGCTCTTTCATCAGGCTTTAAAGAAAGTAAATCTTTGCCTTTAAAAAACATCTGACCACCTGAAACTTGATAAGCAGGATTACCAGCAATAACATTAGATAATGTGCTTTTACCAGAACCATTAGGACCCATAATTGCATAAACTTTACCTGGTTCTATATCAAAAGAAAAGTCTTTTAAAATTTGCTTTTCACCTACACCTGCATTTAAATTTCTGATTTCTAATAGTGCCATTTTCTAACCTTCTAATCTTGCTTTTACTTTTTCTAACTTTACAGGAATGCGTTCTTTTACCTGTTCTTGAATTTTGAAAATATACTTTAATTGTTCCAACATAATTTCAACATCGGCTGTTTCATCAATAATTGCATCCAAATTATCTTTTCCTCGATTGACATTTTTTAAAATTTCTTTTTGCAATTCACTCATTTCTTCTAAAACCATTAATAATTGAGCATGAGTCCCCCACGTTTTAATTGCTTTTTCAAGAATGTCTTTAGAAACCTTTTCCATTAGCCGACACTTCCTTCCAAACTAATACCAATTAAACGCCCTGCTTCTATTGCAAATTCCATAGGAAGATGTTGCATCACATCCTTACAAAAGCCATTAACAATCAAAGATACTGCTTCATTTTCACTTAAACCACGTTGCATTGCATAAAATAATTGCTCATCGCTAATCTTACTTGTTGTAGCTTCATGTTCTATCACTGCTGTCTTATTTGCTGTTTGTTGAACTGGCACTGTATGCGCACCACAGGTCGAACCTATCAACAAACTATCACATTTTGAAAAATTTCTCGCACCGTCTGCATGGGTTCCCATTTTTACCAAACCTCTATAAGTTTGATTAGAATGCCCTGCTGAAATTCCTTTTGATATAATGGTTGATTTTGTATTTTTCCCCAAATGTATCATTTTTGTTCCAGTATCTGCTTGCTGATAATTATTTGTTAAAGCGACGGAATAAAATTCGCCAACAGAATTATCTCCTTTTAAAATGCAAGATGGATATTTCCATGTAATCGCAGAACCTGTTTCAACCTGTGTCCAAGATAACTTGGCATCATTATGACAAATTCCACGTTTGGTCACAAAATTATAAATACCCCCAACACCGTTTTTATCCCCAGGATACCAGTTTTGAACCGTAGAATACTTAACCTCCCCTCTGTCCATAACAATTATCTCAACAATGGCAGCATGCAGTTGATTTTCATCCCTTTGAGGTGCTGTACACCCTTCCAAATAGCTAACATAGGCATCTTCTTCACACACAATCAAAGTACGCTCAAATTGTCCAGCGTTACGCGCATTAATTCGAAAATAACTGGATAATTCCATAGGCGAACGAACCCCTTTTGGAATATAAACAAAAGAACCATCAGAAAAAACAGCACTATTTAACGCAGCAAAAAAATTATCTGTATAAGGAACAACTGTTCCCAAATATTTTTTAACCAAATCAGGATGTTTTTGAACAGCTTCCCCCATAGAACAGAAAATAATCCCCTTTTCTGCCAATTTTGCTTTATAGGTTGTGGCGACAGATACACTGTCAAAAATTGCATCAACAGCCACAACGCCAGCCAAAATTTTTTGCTCATTCAAAGGAATTCCTAATTTTTCATAAGTTTCTAAAATTTTTGGATCCACTTCTTCCAATGATTTTGGAGAATTTTTCGTTTTTTTAGGCTCTGCATAATAGTATAAATCTTGGTAATCTATCGTTTCATATTCTAATTTTGCCCAATGAGGTTCTGTCATTGTCTTCCATTTTTCAAAAGCCTTTAAACGAAAATCCAACAGCCATTCAGGTTCATTTTTTTTTGCAGAAATAAAGCAAATCACATTTTCAGACAGACCTTTTGGAGCTACCTCACTATCTATATCAGTTTCAAAACCATACTTATATTTATCAGCATCTAAAGACTGAACTGTTGCCAATGTTTCTTCTTTAACCATTTTTAATCCTTAACTTTATTTTCGAATAAAGTGCAACAAAAATAAAAAAAAGTCAAGTTTTTGATGAAAAATAGTTGCGTAAATTTTTTTTATCTATTAACATAGCTGACGTAAGTATGATTAACAAAGGGGATTAATATGAGTGTGAATTGTTCAGAAGCTTGGATTGTCGCAACTGTTTGTGCTACAATCGCGTGTTTTTTTATCTTTTTATATACTTGTTTGCGCTTAAGACATGCTCGCATCTGCAAAAGTTTAAAAAGTGCAACCGATTCTTTTGCGAAGCAAACAAAGGAACTGGAAACGTTAAAAAAACAAAAAGCAGAATTTAGTGAAGATTTTACCGATTCGAATTCTCAAAGCATTATTGTCGCATTTAATAAAAAAGGTAAAATCACCTATATCAATGATTATGCAGAAGAATTTTTTGGCTTTAAAAAAGAAGAGTTGCTAGGTCAAGCTGTCTTGGGAACAATAGCTCAAGAACCCAAAAAAAGATTGGGTGGACAACCAACTCTAATTGATAAAATTTTACTTAATCCTCAATTATATGTTGATGTTGAAACTAAAAATATAAAAAAAGATGGAACTATTGTTTGGATTTCGTGGACAAACCGAGTCGTTTATGATGAAAAAAACGAACCTGTAGAAATTCGTTCAGTTGGATTTGATATAACAAGACGTAAACAACTGGAAGAAAAATTACGTTATTTAACGTCCATCGATCCTCTGACAGGCGTTTTAAACAGAACTGCATTTTTAGATGTTAGTGAAAAAGAAATTAAACGTGCAACCAGATACGATAGAGCGTTATCTTTATTGATTTTAAAGTTGGATCATTTCAGAGTTTTGGGACAAGAATTTGGATACAGCTTTGGTGATGAAGCATTAAAAAAGACTGTTAAAATTTGTAAAGATTCTATTAGAGACTCTGATTATTTAGGACGTATTGGAGATGTTGAATTTGCAATTTTATTACCAGAAACTCCGATTGAAAATGTACCATTTTTAATAGAACGCTTACGATTAAAAATTCAAGAACAAAACTTAAAAACTGAAATAGGTAATGCATTTATCACAACAACTTTTGGTCAAGCAGGTAAAGTTGATGATAAAGATTCTATTGATGCCATGTTGGTACGAGCAACTCAAGATTTAAAAGAGCAAGCGCAACATAAGGAATAAGGAACATTAGAGATGACAGAAAAAATTATTCATCTAGAAAATGAATTTATCGAGGTAGGTGTATATCCAGAATGCGGAGCATCTTTAGTTTATTTCAGAACAAAATCTGAAAATGCTTTTGATGTTATGCGTCCAGCGTCACAAACGGCAATTTCCAAAAAAGATGTACTAGGAATGTCTATGTTTCCCATGTTGCCATATGCATTCAGAATTAAAGGTGGTGAATTTACTTATTGGGGAATCAAACGTTTGGTTCCCCTTAATCATCCGTTGTTTTCAGATCCTATTCATGGGGATGGTTGGAAAAGTTCATGGAAGGTTCGAGAAACGACATCTTCAAAGGTTGTATTAACCTTAAAACACGAAAAAGAAAAAGATAAAGGTTATCCTTTTTCTTATGAATCTAAAATCGTTTATAGTTTAACAGGTAAAACATTAAACATCGAATTAAATTTAACGAATAAAGGATTAATGCCTATGCCTTGTGGCTTGGGATTACATCCTTACTTTAACAAAACACAAAATGTAGAATTAAAATTTTCAACCAAAAATGTTTGGCATCACGAAAATGATCCAATAGATCGTCCCTACAGAACACCTGAAGAATGGTCCTTTAAAGAAAGCAAACCATTAAATGAAATGGTTTTTGATACGTGTTTTGGAGGATTTGAAAATTCTGCTGAAATTACATGGCCCAAATATAAACACTCTTTAAAGGTCAGAACAGATGATTTATTTTCTCATCTTGCCCTTTATGCACCATATCGGAAAAACTTCTTTTGCTTGGAACCAACGTCTATGACGGCAGATGCATTTAATATCGCTGCAAGAGGTGTTGTGGGTAGTGGCATTCAAAGTATTGGAAAAGACGAAACACTAACAGGAGTTATTTCTTTTGAAGTAAATGAATTTTAAGATGAGAGCATTTCCTTTTACTAAAATTATAGCAACATTAGGTCCTGCGACGTCAACAAAAGACGCGATTAATGAGTTGGCTCATGCTGGCGCTAATCTTTTTCGGTTGAACTTTAGTCATGGTGCAAAAGAAACCCACATCCAAAATGTAAAATATATCCGAAGTATAGAGAAAAAATTAGGAAAATCATTGGGTATAATCTGTGATATGCAGGGGCCTAAATTAAGAGTTGGAGAATTTAAAGATGGATCTGTTTTATTAAAAGCTGGACAATCTTTTCGTTTGGATATGCAGAAAAAACTGGGCGATGAAACAAGAGTTTGTTTGCCTCATAAAGAAATTTTTAAAGCTTTAAAAAAAGGAACATACCTTTTATTAAATGACGGATTAATTCGTTTACAAGTCGTTGATTTTGGAGATAATTTTGCAATAACGACGGTTATTTCAGGTGGCGTTTTATCGAATCATAAAGGTGTAAATGTTCCTGGTGTCACATTACCCATTTCAGCTTTAACGAAAAAAGATTTGGAAGATTTAAAAACAGCTACTGAACTCGAAGCTGATTGGATTGCTCTATCATTTGTACAAAGACCAGAAGATTTAAAGAACGCACGAAAAATTATTGGTGAAAAAGCATCTATTATTACGAAGATAGAAAAACCATCAGCCTTAAACAATTTAGAAGAAATTGTTGATTTATCCGATGCTGTAATGGTTGCTAGAGGCGACTTGGGCGTGGAATGTCCATTAGAAGACTTACCCTCTTTACAAAAACATATCGTTCAAATCTGTCGTGCAAAAGGAAAGCCTGTAATCATTGCTACTCAAATGTTGGAAAGCATGATACATAATCCAACACCGACCAGAGCTGAAGTATCTGATGTTGCTACAGCTGTTTACGATGGTGTTGATTGTGTCATGTTGTCTGGAGAAACTGCTGTTGGAGAATATCCTGTTTTAGCTGTTTCTATGATGAAAAAAATTATATTACATACAGAAGCAGATACTTTTTATAAAAAATCCATGGACGTTATTTCTATGCCTCCAGATCACGCTATTGCATCAGCTATCACTGCATCAATCCCTACTGTATCAAAAGTACTTAACAGTGTTTCTTGCGTTGTCAGTTATTCGATGTCAGGAGCAACAACTTTACGTGTTGCGAGAGCTAGGACTGGAATCCCCATATTAAATTTAACCTGTGATGAAAAAGTAATGCGTCGTTTAACTTTGGTTTGGGGAGTACACAGCGCCAAGACAAAATTAATCAAAAACCTACATGATGTTATTCCTGTCGCTCGTCAAGTAGCTCAGAAAATATTATCTGCCAAAAAGGGGCAAGAAGTTATTATTACTGCTGGAATGCCTTTAGCTGAAAAAGGAAATACAAACGTCCTACATATTGCAACAATTTAATTTCTGCTTAAACGTATTTTATTTTTTCCTTTGGAATGCAAAAATTTAATCTTTTTATTAACAAAAATAGCCTTATATTGAGCGTAAGCGAAGGGGCTATTGTTTTTTGTACGTCATCCACCGACCACGTCATTGTACGTCATTCTGAAGCCTTTAGGCTGAAGAATCTCTGGAAGGTTTTGTACGTAGGCAGTACCACACATGAAGAGATATTTCG
>SUUS01000013.1 GCA_015062395.1 Alphaproteobacteria bacterium | reverse complement strand
TTTTCAGTACATTCTTCTGTCGGAAGCGGATTTGGTATATTTGGCGTCCGTTTTTTTCCTACGTTGATTTGAAAAACAACGGTATTTGTATCTTGGCATGAAGTGCTATCTTTTGGATAAATACGAGTAAAAACATTGCCTTCTTCTTCAGTGATTAATTTATTACAAACGCCAGCAGATAAATTGTTTGCGAACAACAAAATCGTATCTCTGGAAGAAGTTTTAAATTCTCTGGAATGAATGTATTTAGAAGAATAAGCATAAGCAATTTCTAACCCATTTGCTTCGGTTGTGTATATGACTTTTTTATTCAGAATTTCGGCAGCTTGAGAAGCAGCTTCTTTATAAACCAAATTAGCAGACAGTTTGTCCAAGACATATCTGATACCCAAAACAGCACCAATGCTTAAAACACCAATTACAGCCAACACGCCCAACATTTCAATCATCGAACGACCGAATTGAGAATGGCGAGAAATAGAAGAAAAATTGGATTGAAAATTGGAATTAGAAACAGGGTTTAAATCAGGAATGTCCTGTAAGTCATTGAATTTACTTGAAAATTCGGGGGGGGGGGGTAAATTTGAATAAATTAATGGACATATTAAATACTTCCTTTCTATAAAAAAACTTGTTAAATTTCCCTCATTTTAAACGAATCAAAATCTTTAGTCAAGAACGTTTTTTGGACATAGGATTTTTATCTTTTTTTTATCACGTCATATTGAGTGAATGCGAAATATCTCATCAAGTGTGGGACGAACAGAACGTCATTCTGAAGGGCGCCAGCCCGAAGAATCTCTTGAGGTTTTGTACCCACGTCGTACCACAATTCATGAGATCCTTCACATCCGTTCAGGATGACGGGGTATGTGTCGTTCGTCATTCTGAAGGGCGTCAGCCCGAAGAATCTCTTGAAGTGTAGAAAACATTAATTTAAAAATTATTTAAGTTTTGAATAGCAAAATTCCAATTAATGATGTGATTAAGTATGTTTTCAACATATTCTGCGCGTTTGTTTTGATAATCAAGGTAATATGCGTGCTCCCAAACATCTATTGTTAAAAGTGCTTGAGCTTGTCCTAATGGATTAATCGCATTAGATGTTTTAATTATTTTTAGTTGATTGTTTTCAAAAACTAACCAAACCCATCCACTGCCAAATTGACCCAGAGCAGCTTTTTTTAGTTCTGCTTTTAAATTTTCTTCCGAACCAAAACTTTTAATAACTAAATCTTTAAAGTTTCCTTTTGGTATTTTATTGTCGGCATTTGCTGTTTCTGATAAACTTTTCCAATAAAAGTCATGATTCCATACTTGAGCAGCATTGTTGTAAATAGATGTAAAATCAGGATTATCTTTGGTTTTTAAGATTATGTCTTCTAGTGAAAAATTTTCAAAGTCTGTTCCTTTGATTAATTGATTTAAGTTGTTTAAGTATGTTGCATGATGTTTTTCATAATGGTAAAATAACGTCGATTGTGAAATATATGGTTCCAGTGCTTTTTGACTGTACGGTAGTTTTAAAAGTTCAAACATTTTAGCCTCCTATAGTAAGTGGATATAATTTCTTTTTAAATAAAATCTAGTGTTTTGATAAAAAAAGCTTGAAAAAAATAAAAAAGTTTGTTAAATATATGAATGTCATATCAAATATGCGGTCGTGGCGGAATTGGTAGACGCGCAGCGTTGAGGTCGCTGTGGGGAGACCCGTGAAAGTTCAAGTCTTTTCGATCGCACCAAAAAATGTTTTAGACTTGCTTACCTAGGCAAGTCTTATTTTTTTGTAATAAAACAGTTGTCATAATTTATATTTTTTTTGTATAATAAGATTCGAAATAAAAAAGAGGTCTTGAAAATGACGGATATTTTGAATGATTACGAAAAAGCAATGGCCGTATTGGATGATTTAGCCAAAGATTATTTAGTTTGGGTTCAGACTGATTTGGAAAATTTGGAAAAGGCTTTTTTGCAAGCTCAACAAACTTCTGGGGAACAAAGAAAATCTTTAATTCGTGAAAATTTATTTCGTACAGCTCACGATATGAAGGGGCAGGGAGCTACTTTCGGTTATGATTTGGTTACGGATATTGGAAATCATTTATGCCGTTATATAGAACGTTTCGATGATTTTGATGAAAAGCAAATGAATGAAATAAAAATCCATGTTGAAGCTTTACGTCAAATTATCGATGAAGCTTTAATTCATGATGGTGGTGAAAAAGGGGCTTTTTTAAAACAAAAAGTAGAGGCTTTATGATACAAACAACAGAAAAAAAACACATTTTAGTCATTGATGATGATAATCGCTTACGCCAGTTGTTGCATAAGTATTTATCTCAAAATGATTTTTTTGTTTCAGAGGCTGAAAATCCTGTGCAAGCAAGACAGTTAATGGAAGATTTTACTTTTGATTTGTTTGTTGTTGATGTGATGATGCCATTGGAAAATGGTTTAGAATTTACTAAATGGTTGCGTGAAAATAAAATTTTTACACCTGTTTTGATGCTAACTGCAATGGGGGATGTACAAAACAGAATCGATGGATTCGAAGCTGGGGTAGATGATTATTTGCCAAAACCTTTTGAACCAAAAGAGCTTTTGTTGCGAATTTATTCAATTTTACGTAGAACAGAAATGATATTAGAAAAGCAACGTTTAAATCAGTTGCGCTTTGGGAATTGCCTGTACGATATAGAACGTCAAGAGCTTTCAAAAGATGGTGAATTTATTGCATTAACGCCTGTGGAAAGTGAATTAATGCATTTATTGGTTTCTCAAATTGGTTGTGAAGTTTCTCGGGAAGAATTAGCGCGCTTGACGAAAACTGAAAATGAACGTACAATTGATGTTCAAGTCAATCGCTTACGTAAAAAAATAGAAGAAGAACCTAAAAAACCACGCTATTTACAAACCGTTCGAGGTAAGGGATATTTGTTATTGGCAGATTAATTAAAGGGAAAAATAAAATGAAAAAACAGAAAAAAAACAATAAAATGACCAGTATTTTTGAAGAAGCATGGGATTTTTTTATGTATCTTTGTAAAAAAGTTAAAGGGAAAATTTTCCCTAAAAGTTTGCTGGGGCGCTTTATTTTAATCATTTTACTGCCTTTGATTGCTTTGCAAGTTGTTGCAGGAATGGTTTTCTTTGAAAATCACTGGCATTTAATCAGTCGTCGTTTGGCAAAAGATATCGTAGGTGAAATCGATACGGTCAGTTATGTTTTGGATGAATATCCTGATACAGTTCAAACGCTGGATTTGTTGGAACAGCTTGAAAAAAAATTGTTGTTAACGGTGTCTTTTTCAAAGGATGGACAGCTTATTTTTTCATCTAATAAGGAAAGAAGTTCTATAGTAAAACAGCTTGAAAAAGCGTTAAATGGTTTGGAATATCCCCATCAAATTCAAGAAAATTTAGAACAAGATCATTTGTTGATTTATGTTCAATTAAAAAATGGTGTTTTAGAAGTGAAAGTTCCTAAAAAACGTTTCTTTAGTTCTTCGACTTATGTTTTCTTGGTGTGGATGATTTTAGCGTCTGTTCTGTTGTTTTGGATTGCTTTTTTGTTTATGAAAAATCAGGTTCGTGCGATTACGCGTTTATCTAATGCTGCTGAAAATTTTGGAACAGGGCGTCCAGTTCAAACTTTTAAACCAGAAGGAGCTGCCGAAGTCAGACAAGCTGGAATGGCTTTTTTAAATATGCAAAACAGAATTTCCAGATATTTATTTGAACGGACCAGTATGCTTTCGGGTGTTTCTCATGATTTGAAAACGCCATTGACTCGAATGAAGTTGCAATTATCTATGACAAAAGTTGAAGGGGCTGACGATTTACTTCAGGATGTCGAAGAAATGGAGCAAATGTTAGAGGGATATTTGGCATTTGCTAAAGGCGAAGGTAAAGAACCAGTCCAAAATATGGATGTTGCAGATTTATTGACAAGTATTGTTGATAAGTTGCGCAGACAAGGACATGATATTGATTTACATATAGAACAACGGCAAAAAATTGCATTGCGTTCTAATGATTTTTCGCGTGCGATTACAAATATCTTAATGAATGCGCATCGTTATGCAGGGACGGCTTATGTCAATATGGCTGTTTCGAACGGCTTTGTTGACATAACAATCGATGATGATGGGGCTGGTATTCCAGATGATAAAAAAGAAGATGTTTTTAAAGCTTTTTACCGTTTGGATGCATCCAGAAATCCTAAAACAGGAGGTGTTGGTTTGGGATTGACGATAACAAGAGATATTGTTTTGGCTCATGGTGGTGAAATTTCGTTGGAAGACAGTCCTCAAAAAGGCTTGCGAGTACGATTAAAATTTCCAATATAACGTAAAAAAAAGCTTTACATTTTTTTTGGAAAAAGTTATAATATATTATGATGAAGCTTTTATTGCTAAAGGAGGTTTAACATGGTTAAAGAAGCTTTAAAAAAGGTTGGAAAAGCAGTTAAAGAAACAGTTGATGGAATTGGACAGAACGCAGGTGCATTTGTTGAAGATCTAAAAAAAGTTCCTGTATTAGGAGCCGTTGCAGAAACTGTTGATGGAATTATACAGGATCCAAAAGCATTTGCTGAAGATGTAAAAAAAGCTCCTGTACTAGGTGCCGTTGCAGAAACCGTTGATGGAATTGTACAGGATCCAAAAGCATTTGTTGAAGATGTAAAAAAAGTTCCTGTACTAGGAGCCGTTGCAGAAACTGTTGATGGAATTGTACAGGATCCAAAAGCATTTGCTGAAGATGTAAAAAAAGCTCCTGCAGTAAGAAGCGTTGCAGAAACTGTTGATGGAATTGTACAGGATCCAAAAGCATTTGTTGAAGATGTAAAAAAAGTTCCTGTACTAGGAGCCGTTGCAGAAACTGTTGATGGAATTGTACAGGATCCAAAAGCATTTGCTGAAGATGTAAAAAAAGCTCCTGCAGTAAGAAGCGTTGCAGAAACTGTTGATGGAATTGTACAGGATCCAAAAGCATTTGCTGAAGATGTAAAAAAAGTTCCTGTACTAGGAGCCGTTGCAGAAACTGTTGATGGAATTGTACAGGATCCAAAAGCATTTGCTGAAGATGTAAAAAAAGCTCCTGCAGTAAAAACCGTTGCAGAAACCGTTGATGGGATTGCTCGAGATCCAAAAGCATTTGGTCGCGATGTTGACAGAACTGTTTCTGGAATGGTTAAAGAGGCTACAGCACCAATGGTAGATGCAGCCAATACAACAAAACGTGTTGTTGATAAATACGTTGTTCAGCCAGTAAAAGAAGAGGTAGCAACACTTCGTGAAACCGTTGATGGGATTGCTCAAGATCCTGCAGCATTTGGTCGCGATGTTGCCAGAACTGTTTCTGGAATGGTTGAAAAGGCTGCAGTACCAGTAGGTAATGCTGCTGGAAAAGCTATCGCTTCTGTAAAAGGCGTTTTGGGAAAAGCTGCACAAAAGACTGGCGAACAGTACGATCAAATTCAAGCAGTTTTGGTTCGTTTCGGGCGTGATGTCAAAGGTTTTACAGAATTACCAAAAGATCAACAGCAAATGATTGCAGAAGGTTTTTTGAAAGATTTGCAAAAAGCAGGAAAAGATGGCATTGATGCTTCAAAAGGATTTATTGCTGGTAAAGTTGCTGGTATAAAGGGTGCTTTGCGAAGAGCTGCGCAACCAGTTCAAAAAGCTACGCAAAAAGTTTCTAATGCTGTCGAAGTCACTATGAGAGGTTTGGAACGCGATATTGATGGATTTAAAAATTTAACACCAGAACAAAAGCGTCAAATCGCTGAAACTTTCGTTCGGGAAGCTGGCGAAAATGCTGTAAAATTATGGGATAAGGCTAAAAATTATGCCCTGGTGGGTGCAGTTAAAATCGCTGGAAAAGGAAAGTAAAATCAAATCAATGTTTAAAAAAAGGCAGGCTGTTTTTAGTCTGCCTTTTTTGGTTGCAAAACACATTTGACTTTTAGCTGTTTTTTTGCTATAATATAAAAATGTTTTAGGAGGCAGAATATGCAAAAAAAGAAAAATTTAAAAAAGGTAATTTCGTCAATCGCTCTTTCGGGATTGGTTGTGTTGGGTTCTTTGTTTGCAAATCATATTCATAATAAAAACAAACAAGAAGCTGCTACACAGGCAAAACGTCAAGCTTTGATTTCGCAAATATATAATACGCATAAATTACATCTTGAATCAGATACTGTTTATTTGGAAGAATTAAAAGCTTTTCAAATCTTATTGAATCAAGAATTACCAGAAGGGCAAAAGGTAAAAGAAGATGGTTTTAATGCGTGGGAAAAAAAGTCTCAATACGAGTATGCTTTGGAGGCATTACCAGAAGATTCTTTAAAACGATTGCTGCACCAATTAATGCCGAAAATCGATAGAACTGTTTTACAATTGTGGATGAAAGGGGATATTTCACGACAAAGTGCATCGACTTTTGATAAAATGTTAGAACGCAGAGCCGAAGCTTTTAACAAGGATGGAACGGCAACAAAAGAAGTTCAATTAGCTTTGCGCCAAATAGGTTTTGATGTTTTAGTAGATGGTAAATATGGTAAACAAACGCAAGCTGCTCTTGCCAATGTTTTTAAATCTACTAAAAACATTCAAATGTTTGCCCAGGCCTATAATGCAGAAAGAAATAAAACAGACAATGCTAAAATTTTGATGCAAAAAAATGCAAATCAACGTTAAATTTTAAATCAGCTCTTTTATTTAGAGCTGATTTTTTTTAAAGGTGTTATGTGTATGTCAAATATCGTAATCAGAAAAGCAAAAAAATCCGATGTTTCAGGCATTTTAAATGTAAAAAATACGGCTTGGAAAATATCCTATAAAGATTTTTTTTCGGATGAGAGCATTCAGAAAATTATTCATTTATCGAATTTAAAAATTAAACAGTGGGAAGAAGTTATAGAAAATTCAGTTTGCTTTGTTGCTGAAGCTGATGGTGTAATTGTTGGAGAGATTACTCAAGATGTTTTAAATGAAAAAATTCAATCAGATATTGATTGCGAATTAGGAACTTTATATGTTTTACCTGATTTTCAGCAAAAAAAAGTTGGAACACGTTTGTTTACAGCTTTTTGTAATGAAATGAAAGAAAAAGGTTTTTCTAAAATGCAAATTTGGACATTGTTATCTGGAATGCAATTACCAAATGGTTCAAAAAAGAAAAGTTTTTCCGTTGATTTTTATTTAAAGCAAGGGTGTTTTTTAACAGATAAAACTTTATTACATGATTACGATGCCGCAACAGTATGTGCGTTAATTAAAGACATATAAATTTTATGGACAAATGTTTAGTCTTGCGCTCTGTTCTTTTTAAAACTATAATTTTTATGTATCTTCAAAAAATAAGGAGGTTAAAGTGAAGAACGTATTTTATTTATTTTTATGTGCATTGATGGTTGCAAGTCCAGCTTTCGCTGCTTTTGTTGAAGAGTCAGAAAGCTTTATGACTGTTCAAAATGTTAAAGATTTAAAAGATGAAAGCCCCGTCCGTTTAAAAGGGAAAATTACCAAAAATTTAGGCGATGATAAGTATTCTTTTTCGGATAACACAGGTGTTATTATTATTGAAATTGATGAAGAAGACTGGAATGGAAAAGACGTGAGGGCTTCAGACTTGATTATTATCGATGGAGAAGTCGATAAAGGCTTTTTATCTTCGGAAATAGATGTTAATTCGATAGAATTAGTTAAGTAAAAAAAGCTCCACTTAAGTGGAGCTTTTTAATTTAAAATGTTTTTAACAACTCGGCTGTTTCGTGAGCGCCTTCAACATTAATCATCCCTTGTTTATGAATGCCTGCATCAACGTGTAATACCTCTGCAGTGACGCCAGAAGATAAATCAGACAATAAGTATAAGGCTGAACGTCCAACATCATCAATGGTTATATTTTTGCGTAGTGCTGCATGGATTTTATTCCACTCTAATATGTTTCTAAAATCACCAATACCCGCAGCTGCCAGTGTACGCAAGGGTCCTGCAGAAATTGCATTAACACGAATACCTTGTTTTCCTAAATCAAATGCCAGAAAGTGTACCGAAGCCTCCAAAGCAGCTTTTGCAACCCCCATTACGTTATAGTTAGGAATGTACTTTTCTGCACCAATATATGATAAAGTTAAACAAGAACCTCCTTCATTCATGATTTCAGATGCTCTTCTGCAAACATCTGTAAAGGAATATACGGAAATTCTCATTGAAGTTTCAAAATTTGCTAAAGATGTATCAACATAACGACCTTGTAATTCGTTTTTGTCAGAAAAAGCTATCGCATGAACAACGAAATCGATTTTACCCCATTTTTCTTTTAATTGAGCAAATGTAGCATCCATGGATGCTTCATCTGTCACATCGCAAGGTAATATAAAATCACTTCCCAACGATTGAGCCAAAGGCTCCACTCTGCGCTTTAAGGCTTCTCCTTGGTATGTGAACGCAAGTTCAGCTCCTGCGTCAGCTAACGCTTTTGCTATTCCCCAAGCAATAGAATGGTTGTTTGCCAACCCCATAATTAAACCACGTTTGTTTTCCATTATTTTAGTCATGATTAATCCTTTCGCGTTTTTATTTTACTATAAGATAAAGGAATAATTACAAAAAATCAAATCTTTATTTTTATGTCATAAAAATGTCTTATTTTTGTCAAAAAACATTGACTTTATTTTGATGAGCAATTAGGATAAGTTTATTATGATAGATTTACATACACATTCAACATTTTCAGATGGAACAGATACTCCCTCTCAATTAGTACAGAGGGCCGTTTGTTTAGAAATTGAGGCGATAGCTTTAACAGATCATGATGTGGTCAATGGCTGTATTGAATTTCAAAATGCAGCAAAAAAATATCCTGATTTAACGGCAATAAATGGTTGTGAGCTGGGCGTTAATCATCCTGCAAATGTGGAAATAATTGCTTTGTGTATTTCTGATTTGTCGCCTTATTTAGAAAGACAAAAACATTTACTTGAACTGCGTAAGCTTGCTAACATTCAGCGCGTAGAACTTTTAAAAAAGGCAGGTTTTAACATTTCATGGAATGATGTTGCTTTTGATGAAAAAGGGGAAGAACGTTCTGTAATTGCAAAACCACATATTGCACAATTTTTATTGAAGACGGCACAGGTTAAAGATACCGAATTTGTTTATAAAAATTTATTGGCGAAAGGTTGTCCAGCCTATGTAAAAAAACAAGAACCAACAGTTGAAGAAACGTTGGATTTTATCAAACAAACTGGAGCTGTTTCTATTTTAGCGCATCCGTGTTTGATACGGTTGACAGGAAACGATTTGTTTAATGAAATAAAGTATTTTAAACAAAAAGGTTTGGATGGAATCGAGGTTTATCATTCTGATTGTTCCGATGTACAAATGACAGAATATAACCAAATAGCTGATGCTTTAGGTTTGTTAAAAAGTGGAGGCTCTGATTATCATGGACAAAATGCACATCCTGGTGTTGAGTTAGGCATTGGACGTAAAAATTTAAATATTCCAAAACATTTTTTGGATGCGATTTTAAGTAAACAAAAAGAATGTTCATAAATTTTTTAAAAAAATAAAAAAAGTGTTGACAATAATTTTTTTATGATTATAATGTAAATATCTTTTGATTAAGATTCCTTATCGCGGGGTGGAGCAGTCTGGTAGCTCGTCAGGCTCATAACCTGAAGGTCGTGAGGTTCAAATCCCACCCCCGCAACCAATAAAATAAAAGCCGTCCGTTAGGGCGGTTTTTTTATTACAAAAAAGCCACTCTAATCAGAGTGGCTTTTAACAATTTTAATCTTGTTTTGATATATCTAAAAACGGAACAGGGGCTGAACCATAAATGTTTTGAGGTAATTCACCATTCCACTTTTCAGCTTTTGTTAATTCTACTAACTTGGCATTTTGGGCTAAAGCTTTAGATTTTTCTCGGATTGCTTCAGCTTCAGCTAATCCCATTTGACGAATAGCTTCGGCTTTCGCTTTAGATTCCACTTCAATAGCATATGCATCAGCATCGGATTGAGCTTTTTTAGAATCTGATTCAGCACGAGCCTTAATGACTTGTTGTTTTCCTTCTTCTTCTACACGTACTGTTTCATTTTGGGATTTTATAGCTTCCTGTGTAGCGATTTGTTTTGCTTCAATAGCAGCTTCAAATGCTACAGAAAAAGCGATATCTTCAATAGCAATGCTTTGAACAACAACATGAGTACCTTCTAATGCAGCAGATAATTTTTGTTTTATTTCTTCTGTGACAACTTCTCGGTTGTTAATAAATTTATCTGCTTCTACTTTACCGACTACGTCTTTGACAGAGCTAAACAAAGCAGGTCCAATCAAGGTTGATACATACTCTTGACCAATACGCTGGTATAAAATATGAACATTGTTTGGATCTATGTAATAGTTAATCGTAATATGCATAGTCGTTTGTTGAATATCTTTTGTGTAGGTTTCTAATTTGGTGGTCAGTTTTTGTAAACGTGTATCCATTGTCACCAAATTGGTGCTGATTGGATTGTAAAAATACAATCCTTCGGGCAAAGATTCTGATACAACTTTTCCCCAAACCAACTTAATGCCACGATGCCCAGCATTGACTTGTTCAAATCCCATAAAAGAAACAGAACACAATAATAATGCGACTAAACCACCAATGATAATTTTTTTATTCATTTAGAATCCTCCTTAATAATTTTGTTTAAAAAAGAACGACCTTCCTTTGTAAAAAGCAAAATAGGAAACAAGAATAAACCTAACAAAGTTTTCTTTTTCTCTACAATCGCTTTGGAACAAAGGGATACAATTAAAACCAAAATACCGACTACGTAAAAAATAGCAAGAAATCTTAATAATAAAATAGACATAGAAAAACTCCTTTCGTTTTCATAATATAGTATGTTGTTTGGGGTGTCAATGTTTTTTGACCGAAAAGTTTCGTTTTTATGTGATATTTATTATAAAAAGCTGGATTTTTTTAATTTTTGTGATAGAATAAAGAAGAAGGAGTTATTTTGATGACAGATGTTTTGTATGAAAATCCCTATATCGAAATAGCAAAGGAATGTCCTGATTGCTATCTAGCTTCGTGGAGTGCTGCAGAATTTTGGGAAATTATTGATGAATTACCCAGAGATGTCATCCTGTTTTCAAAGACGCAAGAAACAACTAAAACGATATGCGATTTGAATGTACGGATAAAAAAAGTTCCAGAGACTTTTTTCTTTGATATTAAACTCCAAGCTGAAGAAGAGGGTGGTTTTTATGTTTCTTCCCCAACTAAAACAATGACAGATTGTTTCGCATTTCCACAATGGGCTGGTGGAGAGCGACAAGTCGATTATATTTTTTCGATATATGCAGAAAGCCCTTTATACAATCCATCTTTGTTGTTGAAATATGCAAAGCAGATTTTAGCGCCTCAAAAAGTTTCTCATATTTTAAAATTAATACAGGAATCAGAAAAATGATAGATGCATCAGTACTTATTAAAATTGCAAAAAAAGCACATATAAAAGCAGAACGTTTGGAACGAGATTATGTGATGGGATTGATTTTGGATGCTTTATCGAAATGTGAAAAGACAAAAGATGATGTTATTTTCAAAGGTGGAACATGTGTTCATAAGTGTTTTACTTTTTTTGAAAGACCAAAAGATGCTAAAACGTTGGATCCTTATTTCACTCAAGGAAGATTTTCTTCCGATATTGATTTGACGATTTCAAAGCGATTAATGAGTACGGATAAATTGATAGAAGCTTTTTCGCAAGTGGCCGATTATTTGGAAAAAGAACATGGATTGATTTTGGAAGATCTTTCATTTCCAATGCATTTTAATCCAAAACAGGAAAAAACAAATTCCAGAGCAGGGCTTCGTTATCGTGGACCACTTTATTTGCATGGACTGGAAGTTTTGCGACAAAAAGCAGAAGCAAAGGGAAAGAAATTTGAACCATTATCTCCTCCAAATTTAAAGATAGATATTACTGCTGATGAAAAAGTTGTTTATGAACCATCCTTGGAGGCAATTTATCATCCATATCCATCAGACAACGAAAAAGAAAAGAATTTAAGAACGCGTTGCTATTCTTTACAAGGGATGTTTGCAGAAAAAGTTCGTTCTTTATTTGAACGTTGTTCTCCTCGTGATTTATATGATTTGCATATATTGTATGCTCATCCAGATATTCAATCTAAAAAGCTTGAAATCGGAGAAGCGATGATAGGTAAATTTAGATTTAAAAATTTACCACTTAATTTGGATGAAACGTTGTTGACAACACCAAATTCAGAAGGAAAATCTTTAAAAGATTACTGTAAAGAGGAATGGCAACATTCTTTGAGCCAACAAGTTGGAGAGCTGGGAAAATTTGAAGATTTTTGGGATAATGAAAGGTTCCCTAAAATTATGGATTTTGCCAGAGATTGTATGAGTATGGCTTTGGCTCAAGAACGGCAAAGAAATCGTCTTTTGTCTCAAGGTAAAGAGATGTAAAAAAATTAAAGAGCATCTATAATTGAAGAATAATTTTTTTCGGTTAGTAAAAAGTTTTTGCTTATGCCAGCTTTTTGAGCAGCTTGAATATCCGTTGTTTTATCTCCGACTGAAATGGATGCATTCATATCTATATTGTACTTTTCTTTTGCTTTTAAAAACATACCTGGATTTGGTTTTCTGTCTGGACTATTTAAGCTAGGACAATAGAAAACATCGTGGATTTTAATGTTTTGCTCTTTAAAAATGCTTATCATATGTTGTGTTAGTTTGTTAAAATCATCCAATGTATAATAACCACGCTCAATTCCAGACTGATTAGTTATAACGATAATTAAATATCCTTTTTCTTGAGCCTTTTGGCATAGCTCAATAATTCCATCAATCAATTCAAATTTTTCGATTTGGTAAACGTATCCATAATCAACATTAATCGTACCATCACGGTCTAAAAATAACGCTTTTTGCATAAAATATCCCTACCAATTACTGCATTTTTTTTATTAGTTCAGAAGTTGAATATCCATCAATTCGTTCTAATGTAATAGCTTGTCCTCCATAGCTTTGGACAAATTGTCCTTCAGGCCATTTATCTAAAGAATATCCTTCTTTAGCAATAATATCAGGCTTTAACGCTTCAACCAGTGGTAGAGCCGTTCTGTCATCGAAAATAATAACAAAATCTATAAATTCTAAACATGCCAATAACATCGCGCGTGTTTTTTCGTCTTGAATTGGGCGATTTTCTCCTTTATAACTTTTGACACAAGCGTCAGAATTAACGCCAACGACTAAAATGTCGCAGTGTTGTTTAGCTTGTAAAAAAGAACTTAAATGTCCCAAATGACAACAGTCAAAACAACCATTGGTAAAACCTACTTTTTTCCCGTCTTTTTTTAATTCAAAAATTATCTGTTTTGCTTTGTCTAAAGAAATAATTTTTCTTTTGGGATACCAAATGTCTTCTGTTATCATAAACGTCATCCTTTTTATAATTGTTTTGCTAAATTTAAAATTTCTTCTTCAGCCTTTCTTAATTGATGAACAAGGGCTTCATTTTGATGATAAAACTCATCGCCTCTTGCGTAAATAGCCAAAGCAATAGCATCAAATGGGTTATAGGCAATACCTTTTGCTAAATTTTCAAAATATAATTTATCGAAATTAACATCACAACGGAGCTTCCATTTTATTGGATTGCCTGATTGATTGTATCTTCCTTTCTGACCCGTCCAACTGGTAAAAAATGCTTGAACTCGTTTTGCTGGGCAGGCCAGTAATGCCCCCCACATCATACGTGTTAGTTGTGATGTGGATTTTAAATCGTCGTTATAGTTAAAGCGTAAGTCTTGCGCTAAATGCCAAGCAAATTCGCCTTTTTTGTAATCAGGCATATTTTCAAAGAAACTATGAATCGATGGCAAATCATGTGTATCCAAACATGCTACATCTGTTTTTTGAGCCTTTGCGAAATGATACATGTGATTATAGTTTGTCGGTTCCCAAAATTGCGAAATAAGTAAACGTCCTAAATGACATTCTTGCATTACATTATCAAGTTGTTCAGGGCGTTTTCCGACATCTTCGACGTAAATATCACTGTATGTTAATCCGTTCTTTTGGGCTGCATCAAGCAAAATTTTCTTTGTTATATTTGAAAAATCAGTTTTAACAAAATCGGACAGTTCAGATATATGAGGAGAACTGTATAATCGACCACAAATATCAGGATTTTCATCGTTAATGACAAACGGATTTACGAATCCGATATAATGATCAACACGCAATCCACCTTTTGCGTTTTTCATAGTCTTGTCTATGATGTTATACCAAACTTTACCTGCAGGACCTAAATTGCCATCGTTGTCGAATAATAAGTTAGGATTAAAAACTTTAAAGCCCCAATTACGTGGCTTGGGTGAAAAATCATCGCCTGGCGCACCCAAAGAAAAGCCCTTTAAAAACAAGTCTTCTGTTAGTCCTTCCGTATCAGATGGAATGTGAACTTGCAAGTCAGCGATATATTTAACAGCGTTTTCTGATTGATATTTGTTCGCAAGTTGTTCTATGAAGTCATCAAAAGAAAGGTTGGTTTTAGACTTTTGATAAGCTTCTTTTAATGCTTTATCGTATGCTTTTTCCACTAAATCAAAATCAATTTCTGTATCTGATTTTTGAATATCATAGATTGAATAAAGCGTTTTTTCAGTCAGGAGGTTGTCTTTAACCAATTTTTCCAACGGAATGAAAAATGGATTGGCTTTTGACGAGGAAACATAAGGGGAATGTTTCGACTTTGAATTTGTTTTACCCATCGGGCCTAGTTGTATTTTATCAAATAAACCACCGAAAAAGTCATCTATTCTTTTCGCTCCACATCCATAAGAAGAACCAATTCCTGTGTTTTCATATGCGCTTTTGGCAGGCATACAAGGTGCAGGAAGTCCCAACGTCACTTCTTTATCTAAAACATTATACCCTGCTTGAATAAGAGGCTTAAATTGCTGGAGCATTTTTGTTAATTCTTTTACGATTTTTCGTTTTCGCCCAGCTAAAAAATCAGTATGAGAATCTGTTCCACCCGTTTGGATCATTTGATTATTTTTTGCAAAATCTAAAATGGTTTTCACCCATTTATCAGTATCATTTAATGGATAATTATTTTCAAGCATTCTATCCAAAGATGAAGATAGTGGTTGATGTAAATTCATGTAAAATGTTTCTAAACCTTCAACACCTTTTTCTTTTAAAACGGAGAAAAAGCGATTTAAAAAATCCGTTCCATTTTCTTGAACTTTTCCTTCTAGCTGAATTCTATATGGATGTGCAATACTTAAAAATCCAAATTGATGTTTTTTGAAATTTTCGATAACTTCATCAACTGAAAACCAAAAGGGGTGTTGAGACAGTTCTGAAAAAGGACTTCCCAGACGTCTGAAATAATCCCAAATAAATTCATCTTCAGCTGGATTGTTTACCCGTTGACAGATATAACGAGGGGCATCATACGCTGCATAACAACCAAAACCAAATTTGTTTTTAGGAAAATTTATTAAAAAATCTTCTAAATTTATATTGGCACTAGGATAGCGATTTTCAAAAAAACTAAAAATCTCTGGAAATGCGTTTAGTTTTCTTTTTTTTGCATTTTTTAAAAATTTATCATATTTTTTATCAAACGGATTTATTCCATAATGCAGCATTTCAAAATCAACAGGTCTGCGAAGTTTTTCATCAAAATAAGATAAACTTAATTCACATCCTAGAACCAATCGAATGTTTTTGTATTTTTTGTAATTTTTTTGAGCATCTTTTAACGCAGGTAAAAGAGCGTCAATTGAATCGTGATCAGTAATTGCCAAAATTAATTCTTTATAACCATATTCTTCTTTAAATTGAATGGCGTTTTTTAAGTAATCTTCTGGTTTAAGTTGTCCGTCCGATGCGTTTGTATGAGAATGCAATGATATTAAAGTTTTTCCATCATCAAAATCAGAGAGAGTTAAATTCTTTATCCGTTCTTTTAATTCTTCAGGTCCCATAATAACGGATAAGGATTTAATATCGTTTATATTCAAACCTTTTGCTAACTTTTTTAAGTAGGATTCATCAAACATTATTATACATCCTCAACATCTAAAACACCATAAATAGAAATATAATCTTGTCCACACAGATTTCCAATAGTAAATGTTAATCCTGGAATGCCTGGTGTCAATGGATTTGCAAAAGTTGCATGTCCAATATCAATTATTTTTACTTGCCCATCTTTTTCAGAAACAACAAAGTTGCCTTCGTTGATGTCGTTAATATAAACACCTAAACGCATCGCATCTGGAACAATTTTGGTATTAAAAGAATAAAAATCTAAAAACTTTTTCTTGTTTTCTTCAACGTGAAAGTGCTTTCCTGTTTCTTGAGTATAAAGTGCAATTTCATGTTTGAAGTTATAGTAAAGTATATCTGGTGTATGGATACAGCCATTTAATTTCAGATAAAATTCCAACATTGCATCTGAATAAGTCGAATCTGCACGGATAGCCATATTTTCATGTTCTTTTCTGACACGATCATTTCGAACATTTAAAAAGGCATAAGGTGACGCTTTTAATATGAAATTTTCTTTGTTTGGAGCTGTAATTAAGAATACCATTTTACTTGAAAAGGGATTACATAAAAATGTCACCTTAAATTTTTGTTTGTTTAATTCAACATTAAAAGGTTTTGCGCATTTTACCTTAAGTAGGTTTCTTAAAAAGTCAGAGCGTTTTGAAAAATTAAACCAATCTATTTTTTTGACTGCTGGGAATGCTTTTTCAAATTCTGGCAGAGAACATTCCAACTTTTTTATTCTTTTAAAATTTCGAACAGCGCTCGATTTGTTAATTTGAGAAACAAACGATAAAAAATTTGTTTCAGTTCCAAAAATATCAGGAATACTTCCAAGTTTTATGTTAGAAAACTTTTGTTCCAATGTCCACGGTGTAAAATTGGGAAAGAATTTTATAACATCTTCTGGCTGTTTGGCATCTTTAAAAATTTTGTTAACGTGTTCAGAGTAAACTTTGTTGTAGCTTTCTTGCCATTTATGACGCGCTTTTAGCGTTTTAAAACTATTGCTAAATAAACGATAAGCTTGTTTGTTATCTCTTGGATTGTTTAAAATGGTATCTAAAAATGCACTTCTTTGATTTTTATCTTTTAGTAAGTTTAAAAGTGTTTTCGATAAATCTTCATTTTCTTTTTGTAATTCTGAAACAAATTTTATAATTGTGTTTTTTTTGTGCATTTCACGCCCCTTTTTTATTCATTTTACATTTATACAACCTTTTGGCTAAAGCTGCAACTTTTTTATTGATGAATTTTGATGTAAAAAAGCCTGTCATAAAAATTTAACTTTCTTTTTTTTGTCTTTTGTGTATGATAATGAAAGTTATTAAATAACAATAAAAGGAAATGTTATGAAAAAAGTATGTGTTTTCCCTGGTCAGGGTTCTCAAACGGTCGGCATGGGAAAAGATTTATATGATAATTTTTCAGTTGCAAAAGACATCTTTAATCAAGTGGATGATGCATTGGATGTTAAGTTATCAGATATTATTTTTAATGGTTCGAATGAAGATTTAACAAAAACAGAAAATGCTCAACCAGCATTGTTGGCAATGAGTATGGCTGTTTGGGCTGTTATGCAATCCGAATGTGGTTTAAAGATAACGGATTTTGAATATGCTGCAGGACATTCTTTAGGGGAATACAGTGCTTTGTGTGCAACTCAAGCACTGTCTTTGACAGATGCTGCGCGCTTATTAAGAAAAAGAGGGCTTGCAATGTCCAAGGCTGCATCTGAAAAACAAGGATTGATGGCCGCAATTATTGGAATGGATAAAAATGCTGTTCAGCAGTTATCTGATGAAACAGGATGTTTTATCGCAAACGATAATTCGCTTGGGCAAATTGTGATAAGTGGTGCTGTTGAAAATATAGAAAAGGCTTGTGTTAAAGCAAAGGAAATGGGCGCTAAAAGAGCTTTGCCTTTGAATGTTGCAGGTGCGTTTCATTCTCCGTTGATGCAGTCGGCTGCAGATGAAATGAAAGCAGTTTTTGCTGTGACAGATTTTAATATACCGATTATTCCAATTATTTCGAACGTTTTAGCTGGTCCTGTCAGTGATGCAGAAAAAATTAAAGAATTGCTTTATCAACAAATTACGGGACAAGTTCGATGGACAGAAAGTATTCAGTGGTTAAAGGCTCAAGGTGTCGATACGATTGTTGAAATTGGTGCAGGAAAAGTATTAACTGGGTTAGTTAAACGAATCGATGCAGATATTGCAACTTTTAATATTTATGATGTACCATCGGTTGATGAATTGAAAAAGATAATCTAAATAAAAAACGGAAGGAAATAAAAATGTTTCAATTAACGGGAAAAACAGCATTGGTGACGGGCGCAACTGGAGGTATCGGTCGTGCGATTGTTAAAACTTTGCATGCATTGGGTGCTACAATAGCGATTACCGATATAAATCGCGATGCATTAGATGCTTTTGCAGCAGAATTAGCTGAACGTGTTTTTGTTTTTGATGGAAATTTGACCAATAGCGAATCTTTAAAACAATTGGTTAAAGATGTCGAAAATCAAATGGGAAAAATTGATATTTTAGTTAATAATGCAGGTATTACAAAAGATGGTTTAGCAATGAGAATGTCTGATGAACAATTTACAGATGTTTTAGACATTAATTTAATAGCTCCCTTTATGTTAATGCGTGCTGTTATGCCTGGAATGATGAAACGCAGATATGGACGAATCATTAATATGGCATCTATAGTTGGTGTTATGGGGAACCCGGGTCAAGCGAATTATTGCGCATCAAAAGGTGGAATGATTGCAATGACAAAGGCTGTTGCTGCAGAAATGGCAGCTCGTGGTGTGACAGCTAACTGCGTGGCTCCAGGTTTTGTTAAAACAAGAATGACAGATGTTTTGCCTGAAGAGGTTAAGGCAAAAATGTTAAGTTCGATTCCTTTGGCTCGTTTAGGTGAACCACAGGATATAGCAAATGCAGTGGCATTTTTAGCTAGTGATGAGGCTAGTTATATAACAGGTCAAACCATCCATGTAAATGGTGGAATGGCTATGGTTTAGCTTGTTATTGCATGCAAAATAAAAAAAGGTGTTTGACAAATACTTTTTTTCTGTGTTATAACTAACTTGTTCTTGAAAAAGAATCGTTGTTATAATTCAGTTTTTAACAATGTTTTTGGTTTAATTAATTGAGGAATTAAAAAATGAGTGATATTGCTGAACGCGTAAAAAAGATTGTTGTTGAACACTTGGGTGTTGAAGAAGCTAAAGTTGTTGACAATGCAAGTTTCATTGATGATCTGGGTGCAGACAGTTTAGATACTGTTGAGCTTGTCATGGCTTTTGAAGAAGAATTCGGTTGTTCTATTCCTGACAATGCGGCAGAAAAAATCCGTACTGTTAAAGACGCAATCGACTTTATTGAAAAAGCTGTTTAAGTCATTGTATAATTGCCTCAAGCGCTTCTTCATTCGGATTCGTTTCGGATGATGACGCGCTTGTGGTGTTTTATAATTTTATTAATCTGAAGTTAGGAAAAAATATGAGACGAGTCGTAGTCACTGGTATGGGGGTTGTTTCTCCTCTGGGTGTAAGTTTAGAAGATAATTTTAATGGAATTATAAGTGGTAAATCTGCGATTAGTCGCATTTCATCTTTTGATGTATCTGATTATGCTGCACAGGTTGCAGGGCAGGTTCCTTGGGGACAAGAAGAAGGACAATTTAATCCAGATTTATGGATTACACCAAAAGAACAACGTCATTTAGATATGTTCGTTATTTATGGAATCGTTGCTGGATTACAAGCCTTGGCAGATGCTGGATATAAGGCAGAAACAGAAGAAGAAAAAAATCGTTCTGGTGTTTATGTTGGTACAGGTATTGGTGGATTGCAAACAATCGATGCTACGTCTCAAACAATTAATGCAGGTGGTCCACGCAGGGTTTCTCCGTTTTTTATTCCATCAGCTTTGTCTAATATGATTTCTGGTCATTTGTCCATGAGAGCTGGTTTCCAGGGTCCAAATACATGCGTTGTGACAGCTTGTGCTACAGGAACGCATGCCATTGGCGATGCTGCACGTTTAATTCGTTGCGATGAAGCTGATGTGATGTTGGCTGGTGGTGCTGAAGCAGCGATTACTCCATTAGCGTTGGCTGGATTTGGTCAAGCAAGAGCTTTATCAACAAAGTATAACGAAACACCTGAAAAGGCTTCTCGTCCTTGGGACAAAGATCGCGATGGATTCGTGATGGGCGAAGGTTCTGCTATTTTAGTTTTAGAAGAATATGAGCATGCTAAAAAACGTGGTGCTAAAATTTATGGTGAAATTGTTGGATATGGTATGAGTTCAGATGCTTATCATATTACGATGCCAGGAAATAAAGGTGGCTTGCGTGCGATGCGTAATGCATTGAAGCAATCTGGATTGAATGCAGCAGATATTGGATATGTTAATGCTCATGGAACATCAACACCTGCAGGTGATATGGTTGAGTTAGGCGCTGTTAAGGAATTATTCGGTGCTGATATAGATAAAGTATCTATGTCTTCAACAAAATCTACAGTAGGACATTTGTTAGGGGCTGCAGGGGCTATTGAAGCTGTTTATTCTTTGCAAGCATTAAATAGTGGAATTTTGCCTCCGACAGTTAATTTAGAAAATCCCGATGAAGGGACTGAAGGTATTGATTTAATACCACAAGTCGCAAAGGAGAAAAAAGTCAACTATGTATTATCAAATTCTTTTGGTTTTGGTGGTACAAATGGTTGTTTAATCTTCGGAAAAATTTAGTGCAAATTTATTTGTATTAAATTGAAAGCCCCTGTTGTAAAAACAGGGGCTTTTTTGTCGTTGAAATTAATCTTCTATATATTCTCTTGTTCCAATGAAAAAGCCCATTAAAAGCATGATTGTTGGAACAAACGGAACTAGAAAGAAAATATCAAATAAACCTGCAACGAATGGATAAAGAAATAAACGAGAGGAATAGTTGTTTTCAACACCTCTTTTCCATGTAATGATGCATAAGATTGAATAAATTAAAACTAAAATAATCGTCGAAATAATGAAACATAAAAGACCTTTTTCTTGCAAAGCGCCCAGAACTCCTGCCAGAGGATTAAAAGCCATAGCCATAGGATTTATTGCAGAATAACCGATTAGAAAGAATATAAGCCCTCGTACTAAATAAGTTAAAATTGTCAAAGTTAAATATATTGGTGTAAAAATTTTATATGTCATAATAGTCTCCATAATTAAATGTTAAAACAAAACCTACCATAGAGGTAGGCGGATGTTAGAAAACCGTATAACAAGAAAACGGCTCGACTTATTGGGTCAAGACCTTATTCGTCGACATCCGCCTAAAGGCGAATGTCACTTTTTTTAAGTTGTGTTGACAACTTCTTGTTATATGGGTTTTCTACGCCCAAACTTTCAGCTATCTGAAAGTCGTTAACATTATACAAGATAATCGCTTGTATAGTCAATAAAAAAATACCTTGCAATCATTGCAAGGTATTTTTCGTCGTTTGAAACAACAATTATCCAGCTGTTTCTTCTGTTGCAGTTTCTTCTGCTACAGCTTCTTCAGTTTTTTTCTTTCTTGTTGTTTTCTTTGGTTTAACAGTTTCTTCTTCAGCGTCATCAGCTTTTGCTTTCTTTGCTTTTTTCAAAGCAGCACCTAAAATATCGCCTAATGAAGCACCAGAATCAGCAGAACCAAATTCAGCCATAGCAGCTTTTTCTTCGTCAGCTTCCTTTGCTTTGATAGATAATGCTAATTTGTGATTTTTAGCATCAAAAGTTGTCACTTTAGCATCAACTTTTTCACCAACAGCAAAACGTTCTGGTTTTTGTTCGCTGCGTTCTTTTGCTAAATCAGATTTTTTGATGTAGCCTTTAACGCCGTTTACTTCAACTGTAATACCATTATCTTCGATTCCTGTAATAATAGCTGTGACAACTTCGCCTTTTTTGATATCAGCTGCTGCACCAGCAAAAGGATCTTCTGATAATTGTTTTACACCCAAGCTAACGCGTTCTTTTTCAACATCGATATCCAAAACTTTAGCTTGGATAACCTGACCTTTTTTGTAGTCTTTAATAGCTTCTTCACTAGCTTTTTCCCAAGATAAATCAGACATATGAATCATGCCATCAATATCTTCATTCAAAGCAATGAATAAACCAAATTCTGTGATGTTGCGAATTTCACCTTCGATAACATCGTCAACTTTATGAGCATCAGCAAATGCTTTCCAAGGATTTTCTTGGCATTGTTTCATGCCCAAAGAAATACGACGTTTAGATTCGTCAACATCCAAAACGATGCATTCAACTTCTTGAGATGTTGAAACCAATTTTGATGGATGAACGTTTTTCTTTGTCCAACTCATTTCAGAAACATGAACTAAACCTTCGATTCCTTGATCCAATTCAACAAATGCACCGTAATCAGTGATATTTGTAATACGACCTTTAACAGGTGTTCCAACAGGATATTTAGCATCAACACCTTCCCAAGGATCGACTTCTAATTGTTTCATGCCCAAAGAAATACGTTGAGTATCTTGGTTGAATTTTATGATTTGAACTTTAATGTTTTGACCAACAGTTAAAGCTTCTGCTGGGTGATTAATACGCTTCCAAGAAATATCTGTGACGTGTAATAAACCATCTACACCACCCAAATCAATGAATGCACCATAGTCTGTGATGTTTTTAACAACACCGTCAACAACTTGACCTTCTGATAAATTTTTGATGATTTCAGAACGTTGTTCTGAACGAGATTCTTCCAATACAGCTCTGCGAGAAACAACGATATTTCCACGAACTTTATCCATTTTTAAAATTTGGAATGGTTGAGCAACACCAATCAATGGAGTGACATCTCTGATTGGACGAACATCAATTTGGCTTCCTGGTAAGAAAGCAACAGCTCCATTTAAGTCAACTGTGAAACCACCTTTAACGCGACCAAAGATTGTTCCAATAACTTGTTCGCCAGCAGCTAGTGATTTTTCTAATTCGCCCCAAGCTTCTTCTCTGCGAGCTTTTTCACGAGATAAAACAACCAAACCATCTCTGTCTTCGTATTTATCTACATAAACATCGATTTTGTCGCCAACTTTAGGTTCTTCTTTTAAACCTAATTCTTTGATTGCTAAACGGCCTTCTGATTTTAAACCGACATCAACGGTCGCAAAATCATCATTCAATGCAACGATTGTACCATTGATAACAGTTCCTTGCAATGATTTTTCTTTGCTCATAAATTCGTCTAAAAGAGCAGAGAAATCTTCTTTATATTCAGTCATATTTATTTATTCCTTTACATTTTATCAATCATTTGCCTGTTGGTTGGTTCCAACGGTCTTTTGTTTTGATTTAATAAAATCGATTACTTGTTCAAAAACCGAATCGACTGTTAAGTCCGATGTATCCAATATAAAAGCATCATCGGCAGGTTTCAACGGAGCTACTGCTCGATTGGAATCCCGCTCGTCTCTTTTTTTGACATCAGCCAAAACATCTTCATATATAGCATAAATTCCTTTTTCTTGCAACTCTTTTAATCGTCTTTTTGCTCTTATTTCAGCTGAAGCGATTAAAAATAGTTTAATTTCAGCATCAGGACAAACAACTGTTCCGATATCCCGACCGTCTAAAATGGCTCCTTTTGCAGGGGTTCCATCTTCAAAAACAGGGTTCAGAGCAAAGTTTCTTTGAAAATCAAATAAAGCTTGTCTGACAGAAGGAATTGCAGACACTTTTGATGCAGCTGCGCCACAAACTTCTGTGCGAATCGACGGGTCGTTTTGTAAACAAAGCATCGTTTCTGGTGATAAACTTTGTGCAATTTGGGTTGCTATGGTCGCATTTTCTGGATTATTTTGAGAATCTAACACTTTTTTTCCTACAGCTCTATAAAGAGCCCCTGTGTCCAAGTAAGCAAAACCAAAAAAATCTTGCAAACGCTTTGCTAGCGTGCCTTTTCCTGCTGCTGAAGTACCATCAATAGCGATAATCATTTTTTATTTCCTTTCTTTATTGAAAAATTTTTTATAAAAAATATCATATTTTTAAATTTTCTTGTTGACAAGAATAAAATATCGTATCATACGCATATTATAACTATTTTATTTTTAATTTGTAAAGGAGTTTTAAAATGGCAAAACCAGAATGGGGAACAAAAAGAAAATGTTTAGCTTGTGGGGCGATTTTCTATGATATGCGAAAAGCAGAATTTGCTTGTCCTAAATGTGGTATTGAATACAATACAGAAACAATAGAGGCCGCAAAAATCGAAGCTGCTTTAAAAAATGTCAGCAATGTAAAAACTTTGGAAGATGATATGGACGAAGAAGCAATTGTTGCTTCAGTCGTTGGGGATGCTGACTTTCAAGATACAGATGACAGTCCTGTTGACTTGTTGGAAGATGCGTCTGATTTGGGCGATGATAATCATGATATGGCTGGCGTTGTAGATAATATCGGACCAGGGAATGACGAAGAATAAGGTAAATACATTCATTTTGTCAGGTTCTTTGGTAAACAAATGTTTGATTGCTTTGCCAGATATTTCTGATTTTCGTTTTGCAACCAGTGTTATTTACATCTTTGAACATGGAAAAAATGGTTCAACAGGGTTGGTTATAAATAAGCCATGTTCTGTTGCGTTTAACCAAGTTTTATCTCAACAAGGGATTCAAAATAAAAACAGTTTAAATTTAGAACGTACAAAAGTATTATGGGGTGGACCAGTTGAACAAATACGTGGCTTTATTTTGCATGGAAATGATTACACTGGTTTTGAAACGACAAAAATAACTGAAAAAGTCAGTTTAACTGCAACAGTAGATGTTTTAAGTGATTTAGCAAAAGGCGAAGGACCAAAAGATTTTTTGTTAGCTTTGGGAAAAACGCATTGGGATGAAGGACAGTTAGAATTGGAAATTAGTGCGAATTTATGGTTTGTTATGGATGTCGATGATGATTTTTTGTTCCATTGTCCAGCCGCGTTTAAATGGAAAAAAGGTCTGTCAAAAATTGGGATAGATCCTTTGATGCTGTCTTTAGAGCAGGGGAGTGTTTAAAGTGAAATTGGCACAAGCTTATTTGAATGGTAAAATTGATCGCTTTGAAATTATGAAATTGGCTGAAGTTTTATCCGATTTAAATAAAAAAGCATTATATGCATCGTTTGAACAAATAGATTTTACTTGCGAAAGTCAGTTTAATGTTTTGCAAACAAAACGAATTAAGAAAAAAGAAGTTTTGCAGTACTTTTCTTTGCTTTTAGCCGCTGTTTATGCAGTGACAAATCGTCGGTTGGCTTCTATATTTTTAAATCATTATTTAGCCTGTCAAAACAATACAGAATTTTTTAAATTTTTACCTAAATCAAAAAGGAAACCATTTATTATGGCTTGTGGTGGGCTTTCTGGTAGTGGAAAGTCACGTGTAGCTAGAGAAATAGCTCCTCATATAGCTTCTCCTTTTGGCGCAATCGTTATACGTGATGATATTGTTAGAAAACAGTTAGCAGGTGTTGATTTTGATACAACTTTGGATGAACGCTATTATACTCTAGAAAATGAACGTTTGGTTTACAAAGAAATGAGACGTCAGGCAAAACAAGCCATCCTTGCTGGATATCCTGTGATTTTAGATGCGCTGTTTTATAATGTAAAAGAACGAGAAAAGGCCGAAGCGTTGGCTTTAAAATTAGAAGTTCCTTTTGAAGCGTTTTGGATGGAAGCTCCGTTGGCTGAACGAGCCAGTCGTGTCGAAACACGTTTAAATAATCCATCAGATGTCAAAAAATCCAGCGAATTGCTTGTGCAACTATCTCAAGACGTGGGGCTAATTAATTGGCGCCATATAGATACATCAGGCGAAAAAGATGATACATTGAAAAAAGTGTCTGTTTTTTTGAAACGTTATTTGCGTTAGAAAGACTTGATTTATTTTAAAAAATAGATTATATTTATCTATAGAATACTTAAATCAGGAAAGGATAAACAATGAAAATACTCAAATGGAATATCGATAAAGAAAAGGGTACTTTTGGCTGTAAAATCAACAAAGCCTGTCCGAACAAAGTAATTTCTTATGAAACATTGTATGGTGAAAAGATAACACTTAAGTCTTCGGAAATCAGAAAACAACCTCGCTATGAAGTGAAGTTCGGGTGTGTTATTGATAAAACAGATTTAACGTAAAAAAAATCCCGTTTTTAAAACGGGATTTTTTATATTTGTTTATTTATTGCATGGCGAGAATAATTCAGATAAAGAAATGACACCAAGCAAGTAATCATTTTCGCATACTTTCTGTCCTCCGACATATCCTCTTGAACCCATACATGCAGTTAAAGCCAATGTTAACGCTAATAAAGCTAAAATTTTCATGATATTTCCTTTCCTTTAAAATAAAACCAAGCATAATTATATATGTTATTTTATTTTTATGCAATTATTTTATGATTAAAGATTTTTTGATTTTTTCTTGACAAATTAATCTATTAGGGTATAATCCATTGTTTTTTTGATGAGGAAAGTAGATGACAGAAACACAAGAAATAGAAACAAAGTATTGGAAACGAGAAGTATTGATTCGCTTAATAAAGGCTTTTATGTCCGAGGATTTTGCAGAAAATACTCGATTAATTCCGTATGATATGCGTCCGAAAGCTTCGGAAATGTCTTTTCGTTGTTGTGTTTATAAAGAACGGGCTATTTTACGTTCTAGAACTGTTGCTGGATTGGGCTTTTCGATTGAAGAAGATGATGAAAGAACTCTGTTATCTGAAATTGCAAAAAAAGCATTGAAAAGAGAACGAGCAGAGGAAATTCCATTAACTGTTTTGCAAAATGCTTGTAAAGGTTGCCCTGGTGCGCGCGTTTATGTGACGGACTTATGTCAAAATTGTTTGGCTAAAGCATGTATGAAAACATGCAGATTTGGCGCTATCTCTGTTAAAAAGAATCGAGCATTTATTGATGATGAAAAATGTAAAAAATGTGGTGTATGCATGGCGGCATGTCCTTACGGAGCCATTGTAAAAACAATCGTTCCATGTGAACATGCATGTCCTGTCGGGGCTATTTCTAAAGCAGAGGACGGTTATGCGCATATAGATATGGATAAATGTATTTCTTGTGGTAAGTGTGTCTCTGCCTGTCCTTTTGGCGCTGTTCATGCAAAAAGTCAAATCATTGACGTTTTAAGAAAAATAAAAGAAGGTAAAAATGTCGTTGCAATGATGGCTCCAGCCATTGTTGGACATCTACCTTGTACGGCTGAACAAATGCATACGGCTTTAAAGAAAATAGGTTTTTCCAAGGTTTATGAAGTCGCTCAAGGTGCAGATATTACAACTCGAGTTGAAGCGCAGGATTTTGCAGAACGGATGGAACGTGGCGATGGTTTTATGACTACCTCTTGTTGTGCTGCGTATAATGAGTTAGTAAAAAAACATGTTCCAGAATTAAAGCCATTTGTTTCGGAAACAAAAACACCAATGTATTATACTGCAGAATTAATTAAAAAAGAGCATCCCGATGCAATTACTGTATTTTTAAGTCCTTGTTTTGCGAAGCGTAAAGAAGCTTTTGATAATCCGAACATTAATCATATTTTGAATTTTGAAGAGTTGGGCGCAATTTTAATTGCTATGGAGATTGATGTACAGGATTGCACATCTGAAGCTTTTGATTATGTTTCTTCAAAGGAAGGCCGAGCATTTGCTTTATCAGGTGGCGTTGCTAAAGCTGTTCAGGCTGCTTGGAAAGGTAATCCAGAAGATTTAAGACCAACCACAATAAATGGTTTAGATAAGGCTTCTATTAGAGATTTGAAAGTTTATGCAAAGACAGGTAAATGTCCTTTAGGTAATTTAATTGAAGTGATGAGCTGTTCTGGAGGTTGTATCGGTGGAAATGCTGGTTTGAATACATTAAAGGATGCGTTTAAAAAAGTCGATGATTACAGTAAATCAGGTGAAACGATAACAAAATAGATAAGTTCTGTCGTAAAAAAAGCCAAAACTTAAATCAAGTTTTGGCTTCTTTTTAAAAATTCATTCTTGGTGGAAGGTTGCGTAAGCGTGTTAGATAAGGTTTAAAGGCTTTATCCCGACTCATAATATGTCCCAGCAACCAAACATTTAAAAAATTAGCCAACTTTCTGGAGAGTTTTCTTTTTTCGTCAATAGATGGCGCAACATCGAATTGTTGACGCATTTCAGATACGTTATGTATAAAAACTTGATGAGAGCGCATATGATTTTCTATGTCGGGGAATTGAATGCGTTCCATAATATCTTCTTCGTGAGAAAAATGGTTTCTTGCATAATCATAACATTTTTCAAAGACTTTTTCTATCATTTGAAAATCGTCAACCTGGGAAGCCATAAAAGCTTGATTTACAACATCCAAAAAAGCTCTATGCTCATCATCTAATGGAGCATAATTCAAGTTCATACTATCACGCCAAGTTGCTAACGGCATTTTTATCTCCTTTTTCTAAACGTTAAACAAGAAATGAACGACGTCTCCATCTTGCATAACATAATTTTTTCCTTCCGAACGTAATTTCCCTTGTTCTTTCGCCCCTGTTTCTCCATTGCAAGAAACGTAATCTGTATAGGAAACTACTTCAGCTCGAATAAACCCTCGCTCAAAATCGGTATGGATTACTCCAGCAGCATTCGGTGCAAGAGCACCCTTTTTCACTGTCCACGCATGAGCTTCTTTTGGTCCACTTGTGAAAAATGTTAAAAGGTTCAATAAATTATAACCTACTTTTATGATTCGATTCAAGCCTGTTTCTTCTAAATTTAAAGAATTTAGAAATTCTTTTTGTTCTTCTTCGTCAGTTAATTGAGCTACTTCTGCTTCAATTGCTGCTGAAATGATGACAGCTTTTGCACCTTCTTTTTCAGCAAAATCAATAACTTGCTTCGAATATTCGTTTCCTGTTGCTGCAGAATCTTCATCTACGTTGCATACATACATAACAGGTTTTGATGTCAGTAAAAAAAGTGATTTTAAAATTTTTTCTTCTGTCGCGTCATTCATTTTAACGCTACGAGCAGGACGTCCTTCTTGTAATGCTTCTAAAACTTTTTGCATAACAGGTAGTATTTCTTTCGATTCGCGATCGTTTGCTTTTGCTTTTTTTTCAACGTTAACGATTCGTTTTTCTAAACTTTCTAAATCGGCAAGCATCAATTCTGTTTCAACTGTTTGAGCATCTCTGACAGGGTCTATATTGCCTTCGACATGGGTAATATCATCATTTTCAAAACAGCGTAGAACATGAATAATTGCGTCAACTTCTCGAATGTTTGCTAAAAATTGATTTCCCAGACCTTCACCTTTTGAAGCTCCACGAACTAAACCAGCAATATCAACAAATTCTAATTGTGTTGGAACAATTTTTTCGGCTTTATCAATTTCTGCCAATGTGTTTAAGCGCGAATCGGGAACGGCTACGCGCCCTACATTAGGTTCTATTGTACAAAAAGGATAATTTGCAGCCTGTGCTGCAGCTGTTTGTGTTAATGCATTGAATAATGTTGATTTTCCTACGTTTGGTAATCCAACAATTCCACAATTAAATCCCATTTGTTTTTTCTCCTATAACACTGGCAAAATCTTGCCAACCTCTTGATATAAAAATATCTATGTTTTCTGCAATTAAGTCAAGAGCTTTTTCAATTTTTGTTTTATCTTCTTTGTTGAAAGATGATAAAACCCAATCAACGACTTGCTCTTTTTGTTGTGGGCGACTGATTCCGACTCGAATTCTGCTATAAGCGTTTCCAATTTGGCTATCGATACTTTTCAATCCGTTATGACCAGCTGCACCACCACCATTTTTGGCTTTTATTTGTCCTGTGACCAAATCCATATCGTCGTGAATAACAATAACTTGTTTAGGCGTTAATTTATAAAAATTAACTAATTCAGCAACGCAATTACCAGACAGATTCATATAAGTTATCGGTTTTACAAGTAAAACTTTTTCGCCTGCTATTTCTCCTTGCGCAACCAAACCTTGTGCTTTTTTCTTAAAATCAGAAAAATGATGACGGTGGAATATCTCATCCACCGCCATAAAACCGACATTGTGGCGGGTTGCTTGATATTCCTTATTTGGATTTCCAAGTCCGACCACTAAAAGCATTTATTATTCCTTTGTTTCAGAAACACGCAAAAAGTCTGCATGAATAGGACGATCTGAAACACGATGGAATTGAACGTCTTGACATACTGTACGGATTTTTTCTCCATCAACATCAATTTCAAATTGATGAGACCAGAAACCAGCTTTATTCAATAAAGCAACCATTACTTTTTCTTCTACGTTAAACAAAACAGGTGCTTTTTTATCGCCATAAATAACTGCAGGAATCCAACCTGTGCGACGAACAGCACGGGAGGCCCCCTTACCAGCCTTTTCACGTTTAACAGCTTTAATTTCAATGATATTTGTCATTTTTTTATCCTTATCAATTTTATAACTAAAAACCCAACTCCTCCAGGGGTGGTGAAGGGTTTTGCTTTTTTCCCATGAAAAAAGTTTTTTCTTTATATACTAATTTATCGAAAAATGCAAGTGTTTTTTTGCTTATTTATTGGGTTTTTGTTTGTTTTATATAATTTAATCTTCTTCGACAGGTAAATCGTCAGGCGATTCGTCGGTTTCGATTCGATAAACACCACTTAACCAACGATTTAAGTCAACATCAGCACAGTGCTTTGAACAAAATGGATGATAGTTTGCATTACTTTCTTTTCCACAGATGGGACATTTGGATGTTGTTGTTTGTGTATTTGTATTCATTTTTTATACTCTATGTTAAAAGTGTCTGTTTGTGTGTCTGCAATCAGGCGAATTTTATCGCCTGTTTTCATTTGAACCTGATTCCAAGTGTTTTGCAGAATAGATGTCAGATGTGCGTAAAGCGTCAAAGAAACTCGAACAGATGAAATGTCTGTGGGATTTTTGACAATTTCTTCAAACATCTTAAATGCTGTTGAAGAAGTTGTTTTTGATGAGTCTGCAAAACTTGCGCGCAACCTTTTTCGACGTAGTTCAAGGTTGCCCATTGGCGAAATCCCCATAATCTGGTATTGAACAGGACTTTTAAATAATTCTCTGGACATAATGTTTTTTAATTCTCCAACATCGGATTTCCTTTTTTGTCCGATAAAGTCAATTATTATGTTTCCAGATAGATTTCTTTTTATTATTTCGCTTCCAATGATTTTTGCCGCAATTTGGTTGATTTTATCCATTGGCAGTAAACTTGTGTGACTGTCAACGTCTATGCTGTGAAATGCATGAGTTCTTTCAAAAATTAAGCGAGCTCCATCGGCAAATGAAACAAAAATATCGCTCGATTCGTTTATTGCGTCATCAAGTTCGTCAAACCATTCAAGTTGTTGGTAGTCTTCTGTATCAGGGATACCAGCCAAAAAGTCTCCTTTTTGCACTAAACCAACAGGGGTTTGTGGCTGCAAAACATTGCCTTTTCTTTTCCCTTCTGCTATTTTTCCTAATCTGGGCTCTTTTATAATACAGATATTGATTCGTTGACCTATTTCCAACGGCTGTTTCGATGATAAATAAACGCTTCTGCCGTTTCCAATATCTGCAAAAAAAGCCTTTAATTCGGGCATCTTTTGAGTAATTTGTCCAACATAAATATCAGACAAATTAACATCTTCTGTGCGAATTGTATAAAATGTAAACGGCTTTTTATCCGAATCCAGTAAGGCAACGGTTATCTGCGATAAAAACGATTTTATTGCATAGAACATTATTCGTCTGCGTGTGTTTTTTCCATTCTTTCATGGCGCTCTTGCGCTTCGATTGTCATCGTAGTCACTGGTCTTGCTTCGAGTCTTTCTAAACCAATCGGGTCGCCAGTTTCTTCGCAAAAACCATAGGAACCATCTTCGATTCGTTCTAATGCTTGGTTGATTTTCTTTATCAGCTTACGCATTCTGTCTCTTGTACGCAATTCTAACGCTTTTTCGGTTTCATTAGATGCTCTATCGTTTAAGTCTGGTTCGTTCAGACCACCTTCTTTTAGGTCGTCGATGGTCTCGCCTGATTCTTTTAGTAATTCTTCTTTCCATGCGATTAGTTTTTGTCTGAAGTACTCTAATTGCATTTCGGACATATATTCTTCTTTTGCGCTAGGTTTGTAATCTGGTGGTAAAACAATGTTTGGCATGTAAAACTCCTTTTTTTGTTTGTCTTTTTTCTCTAAATAAAATAAAAAACGTTGAAAGTCAAGAGGAAAATCTATTTTCCAGATTCCTTGTATATAAGGGAGAAAAATTTTCATAATATAAATTAATAAAAAGTTAAAATATCTATTGACATAAAAAAGCGAATCGGTTATATTGATGAAACAGACGGCAGGTTGAGTGCTCGAAAAAAAAGAACAATAAAAAAAGTTCAAAAAAAATAAAAAAGTGCTTGACAATAAAAATTAAATGTGTATAATGCCGTTTATTCCTTGAAAAAGGAAGGTTGATAGACGAGTGAATAGAAGATATAATAGATGCACGGGCAGTTGTTGTAAGTTATATAGGAACGGGCAGCGAGTGTTGGTGCATTGGACTGATTACATTAAAAGATGTGATTGGTGTTGTACAA
>SUUS01000012.1 GCA_015062395.1 Alphaproteobacteria bacterium | reverse complement strand
CGAGGATTTAATGGTCGCGAAATTTGTTGTCCAAAGAAAACATATAAAGATTCGTATCAAGATGCTTATACGCCAGATGGAGAAAGTGCCCTTTGTTGTGATGGAACGGTTTATTCTAATGAAACAAATCCTTATTATACTTGTTGTCCAACGGGCTATAAAAGTGTCCCTAATTATCTAGATGGATATGACAATCCTCAAAATAACGTTTGTTGTCAATCAGTTGAACTTTATTCCTCATTTCCATCTATTGATGGCACAGGAATGGTTGTTGTTGAAGATTATCGTAATCCAAATCCTGTTGGAGCTGTAAACGGAGTATGTTGTGTTGCAGCGTCTGGTGGTAGTTTTCAAGCTTATTCACCAAGCCACTATACCATTGATGCAGATGCATCTGTACAAAAGAATGGCAATGCTTTTTACTGTGCCAATAACTGGTCTGTAAATTATAATGGTTCATCTACAGAATACGGAAGGTATGAAGGTAACAAGTATTGTTATGGGGCTGAAGTTAATGGGCAGGTTGTCTTTGAAGACTGTCGTTGTTCTGATAGTGGGGATCCAAGTAACGGTAAATCATGTTAAATGAATTATAGAAAAAGTTAGGCAGGGGCTATTATGGCCCCTGTTTTTTATAATATGAAAACCACCAGCTAGGCTGGTGGTTCTTATCTTATTTGTATTATGCAACTGTTTTTTTACGCATATTCATTGCTGCTAAATTCATATTCAGGTTTCGACTTGCAACAGCAGTCAGGTCATTTCCATCTTGGTTTTCGTCTTGATTTTCTTTTTTCATCAATCCTTTTCGATATAACTTTTTCTGAATACGAATTTTAGCTATGGTTTCTCTTTTTTCTGCAGCTTTTTTCCGTTCTGCATAGTATTCTGGATGTTCTCTTTGCATAACAGTTTCGTAATACTTTCTTAATGGAACAGGCAACCGTTCTTTGATTTCATCGATAGTTAAAGACGTTCCAGCCGATTGTTTAATCTTTTTTACACGAGCCATAGCTATTGCTTCGCCACCTTGATAATTGGGTCTGTTTTCAGGTTTACCTTTATCAGGATGAGCCTTTTTAGTTATTTTGCGCTGTTGTCTTGCAATCGACTTTAAAGTAGCTTTATTTTGTACGGTTTCAGCTTCAAATTCTTTATCCTTTTTTAGAGCAGGATTTTGTTCTACAACCATCGCTTCAGCTACTTTCTTTTCCATTGGCGTAAGAACATTACTTTCTTTAATTTCTTCAATGGATACAGTTTTAGGATCCTTATGCATTTTCTTGATGGCTTTCTTTTTTACATTTTCCATTTTTTCTAACCGTTCAGGAGAAACATTATCAGAAAGCATATGGATTCCAGCCACAGAAAAAATGGATGGTTTGTTTGGAGTAAAGGTAAAGATTTGATCTTCTTCAGCTTGGTAGAGCCCATTTTCTTTTGGTTGGGGGGTAATTAAATCAGCAACAACAACAGCAGCCGTTGCTGTGATTGCTGCTGCGCCAACAGAAGCTAAATCATCTTCATTATTTTTTTCTGCGTTCGCTTTTTCTTTTTTTAGACGTTCTTCTTTTGTATTTTCTTCTTCTTTGATTTCGTTGATTTTTCCCAACGTTTGAGCAGAAACTTTCCAATCGGTATCTTTTGTATTATTTATAGCAGATAAAAGCTCTGACTTTGTTCCAGTAGGTAAGTCAGATGATGCAATTCTGTCTTCAATAGCGCTGACTAATAGTGCTATACGCGCTTTTTTTTCTTCTTTTTTTTCTTTTAAAAGACGTTCTTTTACTTCTTGTCTTTTTTCTTCTGACAAGCTTTTAATGTAATCTTCTTGAGAAGAAGTTAACGCGACGGGTTCCATTTCCGAAACACGTATAAATTCCATTTCGGCTTCTATTTCACTAATCAAACTATCAACTTGATGTTCATCCATTTTAAATCTCCTTTCTTATCTTCCTGCTGAATTGGCGACCAGACGATTTAATTGCTTTTTTAATACCTTTTTTTGCTTTGGTTTTGTTTCTTTAATAAGGCGCTTTCCTCTTTTTTCAATGGCTTGTCTGTCTGTCAATGGAGCATCTTTTACACCTTGAATTTGGCTTATAAAAAATTCTATTTTTTTATGAGGAGGGATATTTGGATCTCTGAAGACCCTTCTCATATCCCTTTCTTGTTGTGTTAGTTGTTTATCCAAATCATCTTCTTTTTTTTGATGAGGGTTATTTGCAGCTTTTAAAATGCGCTCATTTGCATCTTCGTCACGCATATGAAATGCATGTTTTTTTCGAGCTCTTTCAATATCAGCAGCGACTTTTCCTTGACGATATTGTTGAGTGGCTTTTGCGCCATCAAAGCGTCTTTCTGGATTTGCTTGTTTTTCTTCTTGGAGCGCTTCAACATGTTCCATTTCAGGTTTTAATTCAGTCTTTAGACGTTGATTTTCTTCTTTTTGGCGTTCTAATTCTGTACGATAGCGTATTTTATTTTGGTTAATTCTGTCTATGATAGCTTGTTTTTGAGCTTCTCTTGTTTGTTCTTTTTCTGGAGCGTCGATAAAACGATCTGACCTGCTGCGTTGGTTTGTCAGTTCGTTGTTTTGTTGCTTTCTTGTTCGTGTTTTTGCTTCTATCATAATAGCCCCCACTTTTCTTTATATCTTTAGAATATCATAAAAAAAACTTTTTGTCAATTATTTTTTTGTTGTACGGAATATATTTTATTTGATTTTTTTATAAAACTGTGTTAGTAAGGTCATAATTTGATTTTTCTATTTAATAAGGAGTATGAAATATGGCTGAAGAAAAAGAAAAAATCCTAGAAGATACAAAAAAAATGTTGGTCAAGTGGAAATCAAAGCGTGGTGCATTGATTATGGCCTTGCATGAAATACAGGGGGCTTTTGGATACGTTCCATGGAGCGCTATGGAAGTGACCTCAAAGGAATTAGGTGTTCCTATGGCTCAAATTTATTCGGTTTTAACGTTTTATAACTATTTTAAATTAAAAGCTCCAGGTAAAGTGGTTATTTCTGTTTGTGATGGAACGGCATGCCATATTAAGGGAGCTCCACAGGTTATTGAAGCGTTGGAAAAACATCTTGGTGTTGCAGAAGGACAGACGACTCCAGATGGTCTGTTCTATACGCAGATTGTTCGCTGTTTAGGTTGTTGTGGTTTGGCTCCTGTTGTGGTTGTCAATGGAAAAACTTACGGCAAGGTGACAGATATAGATGTTCCAAAAATTATTGCTGAATGGCGTGAAAAAATGCAATCCACAGAACAAGGAGTATAAAAATGGCAGAGTTAACACAAGAACAAATTGAAAAATTAAAAGCTTTGGGGCGTACTCAAAAAGAAAATTTATTAAAACTTGGGGATGAATTTAAAGAACGCGTCAAAGATTATAAGGCATCTATCTATACTTGCGATGCTACAAGCTGCCATTCTGGTGGCGCATCAAGCGTTATAGACGCTTTTAAAGAAAGTTTAGCTGCTTTGGGGCTGGAAAAAGATGTCCGTATGGTTTGTACAGGCTGTATGGGGTTGTGCGCTTCTGGTCCTTTGGCTAGAATTGAAATCAAAGGCAGAAAGCCAATGCTTTATGAGCATGTGACACCAGATGTTGCCAGAATTATTGCAGCAGAACATGTCGCACCTGCATTAAAGCAGCCAGTCGAAGAAGAATTGCGTTTATCAGATTTCCTGAAAAATAAAGAATTATCTTTGGATTTACCGTTCTTTACAAAACAACGTAAAATCGTTTTGCGTTTATTAGGGCATTCTGATCCAGAAGATTTGGGCGAATACATTGCTAATGGGGGCTATCAAGGATTGATAAAAGCATTATCCATGAAACCAGAAGAAGTTTTGGATATTATTAAACGCAGTGGATTGCGTGGTCGTGGTGGCGCAGGTTTCCCAACAGGGATTAAGTGGGAAATGCTTTCTAAATCTCCACTAGTAGATGGTGAAAAGTTCATGGTCTGCAATGGCGATGAAGGTGACCCAGGGGCTTATATGGATTCTTGTATTTTGGGTGGTGGTGCTCATGCTGTTTTGGAAGGTATGATGATTGGCGCTTACGCAACGGGTGCAACGAATGGGTGGTTCTATATTCGTGCAGAATATCCTTTGGCGATTGCTCGTATGGAATTAGCGATTAAACAAGCTAAAAAATACGGCATTTTGGGGCGCAACATCTTTGGAACAGACTTCAATTTTATGGCTGATATTCGATATGGTGCAGGCGCTTTCGTTTGTGGTGAAGAGACTGCTTTGTTGGCATCATTGGAAGGTAAACGTGGAACTCCACACCCACGTCCTCCATATCCAACACAAAAAGGTTTGTTCGATAAACCAACTGCGATTAATAACGTGGAAACACTGGCAAACATTGCTCCAATTATGGTCAATGGTCCAGAATGGTTTAGCGAAGTTGGAACTGCAACATCAAAAGGAACAAAGGTTTTTGCGATTACTGGAAAAGTTAAACATTCTGGTTTAGTTGAAGTTCCAATGGGAACAACTGTTGGTGAAATGGTTAACGATGTCGGTGGTGGAACCAGTTCTGGAAAGCCATTTAAAGCCGTTCAGACAGGTGGTCCTTCTGGTGGAGTTATTCCTGCCAGTGAATTGCATATGCCTTTATGCTATGAAGAATTGAAAAAAATCGGCTCTATGATGGGGTCTGGTGGTATGATTATTATGGACCAAGATGATAGCATGGTTGAAATTGCCAAATTCTATTTAGGATTTACCGTTGATGAGTCTTGTGGTAAATGCGCACCATGTCGAATTGGTGGGTACCAAATGTTGCAATTAATGAATAAAATTGCAGATGGTAAGGGGACTAAAGCTGACATGGAGAAAATTAAAGAAATTGGCGAAGCAATGAAAAAAGCTTCTTTGTGTGGTTTAGGACAAACTGCTCCAAACCCAGTTTTATCAACAATGCGTTTCTTTAAAGAAGAATACGATGCTTTATTGCAAGATGGCAATGAGCCAGATGCAGAAAATAAGGCTGATAAAGTTGTGACTGGTTGTACGATTAACACAAAGAATAATTAAGGAGTTTAAAATGGTTAGATTAACAATTGATTCTCACATTGTTGAAGTTCCTGAAGGTACTTCTATTTTGGATGCTGCAAAGTCTGTACAAATTAAAATTCCAACTTTGTGTCATCATCCAGATTTACCAGCAACTGCTGCATGTGGTATTTGTATCGTTAAAGTAAATGGAAAAATGTTGCGTTCTTGTTGTACACCAGTTGCAGAAGGTATGGAAGTTATTACTCGTGATGCAGATATTATTGATGCACGCAGGACAGTTTTAAAGTTGACTTTAAGCAAGCATCCAAATGAATGTTTGACTTGTTTGAAAAACGATACTTGTGAATTACGTAAATTGGCTTCTGATTTTGGTATCAGAGATACAGAGTTTGAAAATATCACACCAACATCTGAAGAACAACCTGTTGACGATACAACAAAAAGTATTGTTTTAGATCCAAGAAAATGTATTTTGTGTGGACGTTGTGTTGAAGTTTGTCAAAATACTCAAAATGTTTGGGCTTTGTCTATGTTGCAAAGAGGAATTAAGACGCATATTTCTCCTGCCGCAGATGAAAATTTGGTCGATAGCCCATGTATTAAATGTGGTCAATGTACAGCGCATTGTCCAACAGGTGCTTTGACGGAACGTGATGATACTCAATATGTTTGGGATATGTTGCAAGATAAAGAAAAGTATTGTGTTGTTCAAATCGCGCCAGCAGTTCGTGTCGCTATTGGTGAGGCTTTTGGTTTCGCACCAGGAACAATTACTACAGGAAAAATTTATGCAGCTTTACGTCGTTTAGGGTTTGATGCCGTTTTTGATACGAACTTTGGGGCGGATGTGACAATTATGGAAGAAGGAAGTGAGTTTATCGAACGTTTTACAAAGGGTGAAGGTGTATTACCTATGATTACTTCTTGCTGTCCTGCATGGGTTGATTATATGGAAAAGTATTATCCAGAAATGATACCACATTTTTCTTCCTGTAAATCACCTCATGAGATTGTTGGTGCACTGTCAAAAACTTATTATGCAGATAAAATTGGAGTTGAAACAAACAAAATGCGTGTTGTTTCGATTATGCCATGTACAGCTAAAAAGTTTGAAATTTTAAGAAGTGAAGAAATGTTCTCTTCAGGTTTCCAAGATGTTGATGTTTCTTTGACAACTCGTGAGTTAGCTCGTATGATTAAGCAAGCAGGTATCGACTTTGCAAACTTACCAGATGAAGGGGCAGATTCTCCATTGGGTTCTTATACAGGAGCTGCAACCGTGTTTGGTTTTACAGGTGGTGTTATGGAAGCTGCTTTACGTACAGTTCATTATGTTGTGACAGGTCAGGAAATGGCTGACGATGCTTTGGAAATTAAGCCTATTTTAGGTCTTGATAAAGGTATCAAAGAAATGACAATGAATTTGGCTGGTAAGGAAGTTCGAATCGCAGTTGCTCATGGTATTGGACATGTTCAAGCATTGCTTGAAAAGGTTAAAGACGCTTTGCAAAAAGGAGAAGAACCTCCATATCACTTTATTGAAGTTATGGCTTGTGAAGGCGGATGTATCGGTGGTGGCGGACAGCCATTGGGTGTGACGGATGAAATTCGCAAGGCACGTATGGCTGGTTTGATGACTGATGATAAAAATTCAGCAAAACGTTGTTCTCACCAAAATCCAGATATCAAGAAGTTGTATGATGAATTTTTGGGAACACCACTGTCTAATAGATCACATCATTTATTGCATACAAGTTATAAAGAACGTAAGTTGTACAATAAGTAGTTTGTTAAAAGCCCTCTGAAAATAGAGGGCTTTTCATTTTTGAAAAAAAAATTGCTTTTTATCCTTCTTTTTGTTATAATTTAAAACATGAATGAAAGTGAATTAAAACGTCCCGAAATGAAGTATGATGCAACGCCTTTGACAGAGGCTGATAAGTATGATTTTTTGCCTTACATAGATAGGGCCGCTTCTGTTTTACCATCAGAGCAGGGAACTTGGAAGACTGATGTGCGAGCTGTTGCTTTCTTAAAAGCTATTAAAGACGGAGAAGATTTATATGGAACCGATTGGAGTGGTATTAATTTAAAGGGGGCTGATTTATCTGGTGCGAATTTATCTGGTGTTAATTTATCAAAAGCCAATTTAATGAATGCCAATTTATCCGATGCGTTGTTAGAGTGGACGGATTTATCTTATGCCTATTTAGAAAATGCGAATTTTTCTAATGCGTTTATGCAAAATACTCAAATGAAGGGTGTTTTTTATAAAAATTGCAATATGGACGGGGCTGATTTGGATGAAGAGACGAAAAACTATTTGACTGCAGTTGAATGGTTTTTAGAACAGTTAGAAGCAGGAAAAATAAAATTAGATTCAATACCCCCAGATCAATTAAGTTTTTTAGATTTAAGAACAATAGATTTAAGCCAAGTTGAAATACCTGAAGATATTGATTTGTCTTCGATTGTTTTAACGGGCGTTAATTTGTCTGGTGTTTATATCCCAAAAGGACATTTCTTAAATATGGCATTGATGGCTAAACAAAAAGCCAGAGCAAAATTGATTATTCAAAGGACGCAACGAACTTTAGATTTATTATTTCAAAAAATACGTACAGAACGTAAAGAAAAAGTTCTAGCTTTTAGTAAACAAGAAAAGGCGAAAAAACAAGTTGTTCGCGAAGAGGCTTTAAAAAATGGGCGTCCCCCATTGAAAACAGAAGTGAAAGAAATAAAAACAACAGATAAAAAAGAAACCACAGAGGCGATTATTCAATCCAGACATCCCTCTGCAAAGAAAACAACAACAAGGCGTTTGTCATCTCAAAAAAGAAAAGTAAAAACACAAAAAACAAACTTAAAGAAAAGGGCTTAAAATATGAAATCTGTTATGGGATATGCCTTTGTAGAACGGAAAAAAGCATTAAGGTATTTAGCTTTTTGGACGCTTGTATGTTTATTGATACTTTGGGTGGTTCTTTTGGGGATATTACCGTTATCATATTGTATTGGAAATCGTTTTTCTTCAGATTCTTTAAGTGTCGTTTCTTCGTTTTTTGAAAAAACTTTACATAATCCTTTTCATGTTTGGACAGAATATGGTAAATGGTTGTGGAATCTATGGTTGAATGAACCGAAACATTTTACTTGGACATCCTTTTTTATGTGGCGTTTACCACTGTTGCCAACGTTGGCTTTTTTCATGGCTTGGGTTTATTTTCTGGCCTATAATCCATACGATTATCGGCCCCAGTATTTTGGTTCTGGACGAGAAGCGCGAGTTAGTGACTTAAAAGATATGGGATTAGCAACGGGAAAGTATTTATATCTGGGTAATTTTGAAGACGTTAAAATGCGTATGCCAGACACTCGGTCAGCTTTTTGTATAGGAGCGCCTGGCAGTGGAAAAACAACGGGTGTTATTATTCCTAATATACTAAAAGCAGATAATGCTTGTTTATTTATTCACGATCCTACAGGCGATTTAATGAAAAAAACAAGTGGTTATCGAGCCACTTTAGGTCCTGTTTATAATATGAATTTTACGTTAGTAGATAATCCTCAAGAAGGGGTTTATTACCCTTGTTGGAATCCTTTAAATGATGCGAATATGCCTCCACAACATAAGGGGCGAGATGGTTATATCGATGGTTTAATTAATTTTTTAATTCCTGACGGTCCAGAAGGAACTGATCCGTATTGGGTAAAATCTGGTCGTTCTTGTTTGACTGGTTTGACAATTTATTTGGCAAATAAAGTAGAACAGGCAAAAGCCAACGATTATTTTGTTGCAAGAATTGATAAAAATCTGTTGGATGATGAAGATTTAAAGGTTTTAAAAAGTTATTATCAAGGAATGCAGCAAACACCAGAGGTACAGGTGGCTATAAAAGCAATAGAAGAAAAACGAATGAATAAATTTTTATATGTACCTGTTGGAACTTGGGAACCTTTACCTAAAAATTGGATTGGAAAAGAAACTTCTTTTGGTATGCTTTTAGATATGTTAAATAACTGGATGTTTGCGACAACAAAAGAATTAAGAGCTAGACGAGAGGCAGGTGACCCAAATGCTGTTGCAATGGACGTCTGGCAAGGTATTTTGGATACAATGGTCAATGAAATTTTCTTTTATGGCTATAGTCGCAGAGCGTTATTAGAATTAAACCAAGTTTTTTCTTTGCCTGATAAACAACGTTCTTCTGTTTTATCTATGGCCCAAAGTGGGATAGAGCCTTTTAAAAACAGTGCTATTCGTCAGCGAACTTCTGCGAATGACTTTTCTTATAAGGATTTTAGAGGGATAAAAGATGAAAAAACAGGGCAATATAAACCTATGACGATTTATGTTTCCAATGATGGTGGTTCTGTTTGTACTTTGTTTATCAATATGATTTCTGGATATTTGATGGAAAAAGGTCAAAATGAAGGTGGGGCAGGTCCTTTTGCAGTGGAATTTATTTTAGATGATTTCGGTCGGATGCCCAAATTACAATCTATTGCAGATGGGGTGACTTTTGGTCGTTCGAAAGGAAATATCTATTTAGTTTGTGTTCAAGACTGGCATCAAATTACTGCTAAATATGGAGAAAATACTTGTGATGTTATTTTAAGTTCTGTTGCTGCAAAAATTATAAAAAGGCAAAATAACATTGAAACAAGAGATAAAATGTTAGCAGGGATTATGAAGCTAACTCGAGTTGTCGAGGCATCTCATGGTGGAAAGATTGGTTTTGCAAAAGATGTTAATCCTTTTGTCAGAAGTGGTGGTATAAAACGGATTTCTGATGGTGTTATCGGTGGTTCAGGTGTTTTAAATATGGCAAATGAAAAACAATTAGTTTTATATGCTGCCCATTATCACAGACCAATACAGGCCAAAACGCCACTTTATTTTAAAAATGAAGCGATGAAAGAATTGGTCGCACTTCCTCCTGCACCAGCAGTACCTTCGGAAGTTAAGGCTTATAAGGAAAAAGAAAACAATCAATATATTGATATTCAGCTGGATTCATTGATGTCTTAACACAATAGTTTAAAAAATACTTGACTTGAAAAATAAAAGATGGTATTTTTTCTCCAGATTAAAAAGATTAGCCCAGATGGCGGAATTGGTAGACGCGCTCGTTTCAGGTGCGAGTGTTGCAAAACATGGAGGTTCGAGTCCTCTTCTGGGCACCAAAATTAAAAGAAGGGATTTTTTATGGGAAAAATTTTCTTTTATAAAGCTGATTTACCCGCGAAGATATCTTTTCCAAATGTTATTTCTGTAGATACAGAAACAATGGGATTGGATTTGCACAGGGATCGTTTGTGTTTAGTTCAAATCGGAGATGGACAGGGAAATGCTTATTTGGTTCAAATTGTCGCAGGAAAAGAGCCTAAAAATTTAAAAAAGTTATTAACCAATCCAAAAGTTTTGAAAATTTTTCATTATGCGCGTTTTGATTTGGCAAAAATGTTGCATGATTTAGATATTGTTTGCGCTCCTGTTTATTGTACAAAAATAGCACATAAGTTGGTTCGTCCATCTGCACCAATGCATGGATTGAAAGCAATTTGTTCAGAATTGTTGGGGGTTGAACTGGAAAAAGAACAGCAACTATCCGATTGGGGCGCTGAAGATTTAACCGATGCACAAAAACAGTATGCAGCAAATGATGTTTTGTATTTGCATGCATTAAAAGAAAAGTTAGATGCTCTTTTGGTCAGAGAAGGGCGTAAGGATTTAGCTCAAGCTTGTTTTGATTTTCTACCAGCAAGGGCAGAATTGGATTTAAATAGTTTTAAAAATCCAGATATTTTTGAACATTAAAAGGATTTAAAAATGGAAAAAAACGAAATAATCGCACAAGGTCGTCATGTTTTGGATATGGAATGGGAAGCTATTCGTAAAGTTTCAGAAAATTTAGGAGAAAGTTTTTATCAAGCTGTTCAGACGATGTTTAATACAAAGGGTCGTGTTATTGTGACTGGAATGGGAAAAAGTGGTCATGTCGGTAAAAAAATCGCAGCAACTTTAGCGTCTGTCGGAACACCAGCTTTTTTCGTCCATCCAGGAGAAGCTAGTCATGGCGATTTGGGGATGTTTACAACGGATGACACTATTTTAGCATTATCTTATTCTGGTGAATCAAAAGAATTGGCTGATGTTATTGCTTTTTCACGTCGCTTTGGTATTACTTTGATTTCAATGGTTGGAAATGCTCAAAGCACTTTAGCAAAAGCTTCTGATATTGTTATTTGCTATCCAGAGTTCCAAGAAGCCTGTTCTTTTGGTATGGCTCCGACAACTTCGACTACTGTTAGTTTAGCTATGGGGGATGCTTTGGCGATGACATTGTTGGAAATGAAAGGTTTTTCCAAAGAACAATATCGTGACAGACATCCTGGTGGAAAATTGGGCGCTCTTTTACTGAAAGTTAGAGAATTAATGGCCGTTGGTGATGAGTTGCCTTTGGTAAAAGATGACAGTTTAATGTCTGATACATTGGTTGAAATGACCAAAAAGAAATTGGGTTGTGTTGGTGTTATTGATGACGCAGGTAATTTCGTTGGTATGGTGACGGATGGTGATTTAAGACGTCATATCAGTCCAGATTTATTGGCTCACAAAACAGTCGAAATAATGACATCTTCACCAAAGGTTTTAAATGATGAAAATATGTTGGCAGTAGAGGCTGTACGTATATTAAATGAAAAGCAAATTACCAATATCTTTGTTGTAAAAGACGGAAAACCAATAGGTTTGTTGCATTTGCATCATTGTTTATCAGCTGGGGTTGTTTAGTATTTTGAAAAATTACATCCAAACGTTAAAAAAGCATCAGCGCTTTGTTTATATTATGCGTGTTGTGTTGCCTGTTTTAGCAGGAGGATTACTTTTGTCTTTGTTGGTTTGGCCGCAGCTTCAAAAGAAAAGTGACTTTTTTTCTGATGGCTTGAAAGATTCTGTTTCTCCAGAACTATCAAAAGCTACGATAGATATGCAAAAAGTTCAGTTTTATTCAGAAGATGAAAAAGGGCAACCTTTTACAATTACGTCTGATAAGATTTTGGAAATAGATCCAAAACAACGATTAGTTCAATTAGACTTACCAGATGGAGAAATGACCTTAAATTCTGGTGTTAAAATTTTTTCAAAAGCTCCTTTTGCATGGTTTTATCAAGAAACAGATATTGTTTTCTTTAAGGACAAGGTATATTTGGAAACGGATAACGGTTATGTTGCAGATTCTTCTGCAGTGATTGTTGATTATAAAAATCAAAAGGCTTATTCGGATAAAGATATTGCAATCAGAGGATTAAAAGCTGATTTAGATGCGACAGGTTTTTATATGCGTCAAAATGGTCAGGAAATCGACTTTAAAGGACCTGCAAAAGCTGTATTAAAGCAAGAACCAAGAAATCAACAGGTTGTGATTACTGCAGATAATGGATTTGAAGTTCGTCAAAAAACGCAAACAATAACGGCTTTTAAAAATGTTTTGGCAGATGATGGGCAAAATCAAGTTTTTTCTGATGAAATGACGGCTTATTTTCGTTCTTTAGGGGGAAATCGCTACGAATTAAAATCTATTCAGGCAAAGTCCAATGTAAAAATTATAACGCCAACTGAAACAATAACAGGAAATGATGTTTTTTATGATTTAGTAAAAGAAAAAGCTTTTATTACGGGAAATGTTTCTGTTGAACGAAATGAGGGATTGATGCATGGTGATAGAGCCGTTATAGATATGAAAACTGGACACAGTCAACTTGAAGTTGATTATTCTAAACCAAGAAAATCGCAACAACGAGTAAGAGGAACTATTTTTCCAACAAAATTGAAAAAGTAAGGAACGTAAAATGGATAAAATTCAAAAAGGTTTAGTGGCAAAAAATATAGGAAAGTCTTATAAAACGAGAACTGTTTTACGAGATATTTCTCTGTCCGTAAAACAAGGAGAAGCCGTCGGTTTGTTGGGACCTAATGGCGCAGGGAAAACGACTTGTTTTTACTGTATTACAGGTTTAATTCAGCCTAATTTTGGTCAGATTTTTTTAGATGGTATTGATATTACGCGTTTACCAATGTATCAGCGTTCTCGTTTGGGAATTGGCTATTTGCCTCAAGAATCTTCTATTTTTAGAGGTTTGAGTGTTGAAGATAATATAATGAGTATTTTGGAATTAACAATATCAGATACAACAGAACGTCAAGCAAAATTAGATTCTCTATTGGGTGAATTTTCAATTTCTCATTTAAGAAGATCTCCTTCAAAAGCTTTATCTGGAGGGGAAAGAAGACGTTTGGAAATCGCACGAGCTTTGGCAAGCAATCCATCTTTTATTTTATTGGATGAACCTTTGGCTGGAATTGATCCAATTGCCGTTTCTGAAATTCGTAATTTGGTAGCGCACTTAAAAAACAGAGGATTGGGCGTTTTAATTACAGATCATAATGTCAGAGAAACTCTTGGAATTATTGATAGAGCATATATTTTAAGTGATGGAATTATGTTAAAAGAAGGAACTCCAAACGAAATTGTTTCTGATGAACGGGTCAGAAAAATTTATTTAGGCGAAAGTTTTTCTATTTAATCATCTTTTAGTCTATCTGATAAACGCATATGTCGAAGTGCTGCATTTTGATGTCTGAAGAGTCGTTTTTTACGATAATCTTCTCTGGAATGGTAAATTGGTTTTTGTGCCTGTACATTAAGATGGCTTCCACCCAAAATATATTGATCCCATAAAGGAAAAGAAAGAGGGAGTTTTAACGCCAATTCTGGTGTGTCTTTATTTTCTGTTTTAATAGAAAAACCAATATCTCTTTGTACTTTTAGGTATTCTTTTTCTAATTTTTCATGGATTTCTTGGGGAAGTAAAATTAAATAGTTTTTAAACAACGCGCGAAAAGCTTTCGGAAAAGTTTTTTTCCTAATGGCATTTTGTAAAAAATTTTCTATTTGAAAATGTCTTCTGGTTTTTTCTGTATTTAAAGCTCTTTCACAAATTTGAATTTGTTCTGGTGTTAATGGGATACGTTCGATTTCTTCTAGCAAGTCCACGTTAAAACTTTGCCCACCCCAACTTAAAGATTTTTGATGATGAACACTCCAACCAGGAGGAACTTTTCCAGATAATAAGAGTTTTTGTTCTTCTTGGGAAAATTTTTCTGAAACAGCTTTTGGATCGGCTAAAGGAAGATACTTTAAAAAAATAGGGCGTATGCCGTGATGAAATTCCTGTCGTAATTCTGCAATTTTTTCTTTTGGTCTAGGATAATCCATATCAATTCTTACTTCATTTGCATTTAATGAAAATGAAAACATAACAAGTCTCAAAAATTCTTCTTTTAATCGTTTCATCGTTGTTTATTTTAAAGCTTGTTAATCATCAGCTTTAGAATGTCCTTTCTTCTTATTTTTTTCTTGCGTGTCTTTAATTTTGTGTTTTCCTATTGTTTGAGGGGGCTTTTTCTTACTAAAATCTTGACCATGATAAATTAATTGATTCCAAATAGGATATGATATTTCATACTTAAAGGTATTGGATGGATTCGTTTCTTCATCTTGTGTTGCTTGTGCTTCCTGTGGTTTTAGATAATCATCTTCCAATTTGCGATGAATATCTATGGGCAAAGCAATAAGATAGCCCTTGAACAATTCTAAAAAAGTTCTTTTTAAGTGGCCTTTTTTCAGGGCATTTTGTAAAAAGTTCTCTAATTGAAAACGCAGCTTTAACTCTTCAGCGTTTTGTTGTTTTTTGCATTTGTTTTCCTGTGTTTTTGTCAATGGTGTTTGATATATTTGCTGTTCAAATTTTGGATTAAAATTTGTTCCTCCCCAAAATATCGATTTTTGGTGATGAACAGTCCAGTTAGAAGGTAATTCCCCCAGTTGCAAAGCAAGTATTTCTTTTTGATTAAAAAATTTTCTAATCGACTGTGAATCTACAAGATAAAGATATTTTACAAATACTTTTTGAATGCTACGGTGAAATTTTTTCCTACGTAAAACACGTTTTCTTTTGGGGAGGGGATGTGTTGTTTCTGTTTTAACAGCAGAGCATCCCAACCGTTGTAAAATCGGATGTCGTTCTATTTGAGTTTGATAAGAATCGTTCTTATACATAAGAAACCCCTTTATAAAAAGTTGACAAAGCATTATAGCAAAAAATAGAAAAACTGTCAAACATTTTTATTTGACATAATTGTATTTTGATTTTATTTTAAAGTGGAGGGGAAAAATGACTGATGATTATGTAAAGATGATACGTGCTTATACAGGAATTGAAGAATTATGGCATGCGCTGGTGCATGGTATCGGTATTTTATTGTCCATTGCTGGGTTGGTTATTTTGGTTGCTTTTTCAGCAGTCACTCACAATATATGGGCTTTGGTGTCTTGTGCCATTTTTGGTGCATCTTTGATTTTAATGTATTCAATGTCAACCATATACCATTCTGTTTCGAATTTAACAGTGAAAAAATATCTGAAAAAATGTGACCATATAGCTATTTATTACTTGATAGCAGGAACTTATACGCCTTTTTTACTAACTTTATTGCGAGGTCCTTTAGGTTGGACATTGTTTGGTATTATTTGGGGATTGGCTTTATTAGGAACATTTTTGAAAATCGTCTTGCCTTCCAATGGTAAAAAGGTATGGTCTGTTGGTTTATATTTAGGAATGGGGTGGCTTGTTTTAGTTGCATCAGACAAGTTGTTTTCAGTTATTTCTAAAACTGGATTGATATTTTTGGTTTTGGGTGGTCTTTTTTATACCTTGGGAATAGCCTTTTATATTTGGAAAAGTAAAAAATATACGCATGCAATTTGGCATTTTTTCGTTTTGTTGGGAAGTGTTATGCACTTTTTTGCAGTGCTTTACGGTTGTGTTTTATGAGTGGGGAGATTTATTATGGCAAGAGGTGCTACATCTGAATTTTGTCTTCGATTTAAAGAAAATGGTCATGTAGATAAATACACTTTACAAAAGTTGACACGTATTAAAGCAGGAAAATTATGGATTCATTTAGATGAAGAAAATCCTGAAAGCGTTAATTGGTTGATAAATGAAAGTGGTTTAGATGAGCTGATTGTCGAAAATTTGTTAGATGAAGAAACTCAACCTCGATTTTTTACTTTGCCATCTGGAACATTTATTGTTTTGCGCGATGTTAATTTAAACAGAAATGCTGATGTGGAAGATATGATTGCTGTTCGTTTTTGGATTGAAAAAAATAGAATGATATCTATTTCTCACAGACGTCAGCCTGCAATAGAACATTTAGTGGATTCGTTTGTTATGGGAAATGCACCTTTAACGCCTGCAGGTGCTTTTATTCGTTTGGCTGAAAGTATTACATTAAACATTTCAAAAGTTTTAAATAAAATAGACGATAGTTTGGATGATATAGAAGATGAACTGATAGATGTCGATACGATGAAAGCCGATGATTTGCGCTATCGAATCAGTGATATTCGTCATCAAGTTTTGGGGATGAGACGTTATATTGGACCTCAAAAGGATGTCTTTATTTCGTTAAAAAGCATCGAAACGGATTTAAATAAACAAGAAAAGGCTGTTTTACGTTCGATTCGCAGAGATATGCTTCAAGTTGTTTCTGCTTTAGAATATGCCAGAGAACATTCCACTGTTAGTCAAGAAGAGTTAGATAGTCGCATTAATGTCCAGTTGAATAAAACTATGTATCTTTTGACAATAATTATGGTGGTGCTAGCTCCTTTAACTTTGCTGACTGGTATTTTAGGGTCAAATTATACAGAAGCAGTTGAGAAACCAGTCGGTTTTATGTGGATTACTTTGTTTCTTTTATTTTTGGGCTTTTTACAAGTTTGGTATCTTAAACGTAAAAGATGGTTTTAATAAAAAGCGAATAAAATGGTTAATAATTTATTAACTTATTGTAAAATATGAAAAAAAATGTAAAAAAACAAAAAAAGTACTTGTAAAAAAAATTTTATTTGTTATATTAAGAAATGTAGTTATTTTTTTCCTGAACAAGAGGAGATATTGAAAATGAGTGAAAAAGATATTGAATACATTCGTACAGCTGCATATTTTATGTGGGAAAATGCGGGTAAACCAGAGGGCAAATCCGAAGAATTTTGGTCTTTAGCATGTGAACAATTTTTAACTTGTGGCTATGATAAAAAAGCAAAAGCTCCTGCCAAAAAAGCAGTTGCTAAAAAGACAGCTTCAAAAGCAACAAAGTCAATGGATTCTTTGGATGCAAAACCAGTTGTAAAAGTTGCTTCGGCAATTAAGGCTCCTGCAAAAAAGGCTGCTAAATCAAAAATTAGTCCAGTTCCTGTAAAATCACCTGCAAAAATTATCACACCATTATATGGTTCTGTAAAGAAATAATTTAAGTTGATTTTTTGTAAAGCCCCTGTTTTTGCAGGGGCTTTTTTGTATGTAGAAATTTTTCTATCTAAATTAGCAATTTTTTTCAGGTAAGAGAGATGCTCTTGTTATGGGCATCTTTTTTACATGCTGTGACAGGAAATAGCCCGTTAATTGTAAACCATTATGGATGTCTTTAGATGTATAAATATCATCTTTCCACAGAAAAGAAGGAAGTGGTAGTAATTTTTCATGATAAGGCTTCCCTTTTTCCATGCTAACAGCACGTCCTGTTTTTGGGGAAATATAAGCCAAATCAGCGCTATTTCCTCCTGCTGCACATTTTGATAAATCTAATCCAAAACCAATCGTTTTTAATAATTTTACTTCTAAACGGACATATTCTTTTACCCAATCTTCATTTTGTATATTTTTTAAAAATAACATCAGATGATTGTAAAAACTTAAAACATTTTCCCTTTCTGGTAGGGTTTCTTCTAATAATGTACATAAACAGCTGATTGCAGCCAGACGTTTTCTGTCATCCATAAAACCAGCAGAAAAAGGTTTTATGTTTTCTATGGTATATGTTCCCAAATGTTCAGGTAAGCGCGCTTTCCATTTTACTTGTATAAAACAACCAGATAATGGTTTGTTTTTTGTACGAATAAGTCCCAAATGACGTCCATGATTTTGCGTTAAAAGAGAGAGAATAACATTGTTTTCTCCCAGTCTTTTAGTCCCCAATACAAAACCTGAATCTTGCCAATCAGGCATTAAAGTCCAGCCCCCATTCTGCATAGCGTTCTGGGTCGTTGACCCAATTTTCTTTAACCTTTACAAATAAAAAAACATGAACAGGGCATTCAAAAATTTTTGTTAATTCATATCTGACTGCAGAACCAATCTTTTTGAGCATAGTACCATTTTTTCCAATTATAATTGCTTTTTGTCCCGTTCGTTCAACATAAATAGTTTGTTCAATTCGAATATCGTTTTTTTCGAGGTTTCGTTCAAATTTATTTGTTTCAACTGCTATGGAATAGGGTAATTCTTGTTGCAGATTTAAGTATAACTTTTCTCTGGTAATTTCTGCAACAAAAAGTCGATTCGGTAAATCTGATAAATTATCCGATGGAAACATAAAAGTACCAATGGGCATTTGTGATACTAAATAATCGAGTAATTCTTTTACATTTTCGCCATTTTTAGCACTAATCATAAAGGTTTCTTTGAATATAGAATAATCTTTTAATTTTTCTATCAGAGGCAATAGTTTTTCTTTTTCAATTAAATCGATTTTATTTAAGACCAAAATTGTCGGTCGATGGTCTTTTTCTAGCTGATTTATGATTCGAATCGTATCGTCATCTAATCCTTTTTTTACGTCAATCAATAACATTCTTTCATCAGCATCATTCGATTCGCTCCAAGCTGTTGCGACCATTGCTCTGTCCAATCTGCGTTTGGGTTTGAAAATACCTGGAACATCGACCAATATGATTTCTGTATTTCCTTCTACAACAATGCCTCGAACTCTGGAACGTGTTGTTTGAACTTTTGGTGATACAATGGACACTTTGGCACCAACTAACAGATTGACTAAAGTTGATTTTCCTGCATTTGGAGCTCCCAATACGGCAACAAAACCACAATGAGTTTGATTTTCCATATTTACTTTTCCTTTACGTATGTATTTAAAAATGTTTCAGCTGCATTTTGTTCGGCCAATTTTTTTGAAGTTCCTTCGCCAAAAACATCAGAAAATCCAGCCATTTGAAGACAGACTTTAAAAACAGGCGCGTGAGCAGGACCTGATTGCGAGACTATTGTATATTTGGGAAGCATGATATTGTGTTTGTGGCCCCATTCTTGAATTGCTGTTTTCGGATCTGTTGGTGGTTTAATATCTTTATCTAAAAGAGGTCTAAATAATGGAGCTGTTAATTTGTAAACGGTTTCAAAGTCGCTGTCTTTGTAAATTGCAGCCAAAAGAGCTTCCATAACATCAGCTAATACGGAGTTGTTTTCACGCAATTCAGGTACGTCTGTAATGAGCGCATTACCGATTCCTAAACTTTTAGCTAAATCAGCCAGTGTTTCTTCGCGAACCAGAGCTGTAAAACGTTTGGCGATATCACCTTCTTTTTCTTTCGTGTGGTGTTGCAACAATAAGTCGGCAACTATAAGACCCAATACTCTATCCCCTAAAAACTCTAAACGTTCATATCGAGCAGCCTTATTTCCCTTTGCTAAAGTCAAAGCGTTTTTCAATAAGGATATATTTTTAAAATGATAATTTATAGTTTTTTGCAAGTTTTCCATTTTAAGGTCCTATTTTTCTAAATAATCTGTTCCATCTGATTGATTTTGGCCAACTCCAAAACGCAACAAATGGAGCATAACCATTGTTAGAATAGAAGATGAAGCTAGCATGTCCGATTAAGTGAGTTTTAGGAACGTACCCAACTTTATCTAAAAAGCGCGAGTCTACGGAATTATCTCGATTGTCTCCCATCATAAAAAAGTGATTCTCTGGGACGACAAATGAAATTGTGTTGTCAGCTTCTTCGTTATCTGAAAATTCAATAATTTCATGTATCAAACCATTTGGCAAGACTTCATCATACAATTTATGTTCTAGCATTTGTCCTTGTCGTTCTTGCATAACTGTAGCTTTGAAATTTCTTTTAACAGGTTTGTTATTGATGTGTAATACGCCTGCTTTTACCTGAATGGTATCTCCTGGTAAGCCAATAACCCGTTTAATAAAGTCAACAGACGGATTCGTTGGAAGTCTAAATACCACAATATCGCCTTGTTTAGGTTCTGAATAAAAAATTCTATCAGAAATGGGCGCTAGAGCAAATGGAAAGGAATACTTTGAATAACCATAGCTGTTTTTATTCACGAATAAATAATCGCCTACTAACAATGTTGGAATCATTGACCCAGAGGGAATGTTAAACGGTTCCAAAGCACAGGAGCGAACGGATAAAGCAATCAGAAGCGCCCAAAATAATGCTTTTGCATTTTCTTTTAGCCATGATTTAAACGTTGTTTCATCTTTTTTTGTTGTTTTTTTATCTTTTATCATTGTTAAATCTTTTCTTTTTTGTTAAACTAACGCCTATAATAAATGTTTTTTTGAAAATATCAATAGGAAAGAGACATAAAAATGCTTCAGTTTACGTTAATTAAAAAAGAAAAAAATGCGCGTAGAGGAACTTTATCAACTGCACATGGCGAAATTCAAACGCCAACCTTTATGCCTGTGGGAACTTGTGCGACGGTAAAAGGTATGATGCCCGAGTCTGTTGCTTCAACAGGCGCTCAAATTATTTTGGGTAATACTTATCATTTAATGTTGCGTCCTACGGCAGAAAGAATCCATCGTTTAGGTGGTTTGCACAAATTTATGAATTGGCCTAAACCAATTTTAACAGATTCGGGGGGCTTTCAGGTAATGAGTTTATCCAAAATCAGAAAAATTAATGAAGAAGGTTGTACTTTTCAATCTCATTTAGATGGTTCTAAACATCATTTGACACCAGAAAGGTCTATAGAAATACAGTATTTGTTGGACAGTAATATAACAATGGCTTTTGATGAGTGTATGCCTTTTCCGAGTGAAAAAAAAGATGTAAAAAAATCGATGGAACGCTCTATGCGTTGGGCAAAACGTTCAAAGGATGCTTTTATTGATCGTGATGGATATGGTATTTTTGGTATTGTACAAGGTGGTGTTTTTCCAGATTTAAGAGCTGAATCTGTAAAAGCTTTGACAGAAATAGGATTTGATGGTTATGCCGTTGGTGGTTTGGCTGTGGGGGAAGGTCAACAGTTAATGTTTGGAACGTTAGATGTCACAACACCTTTGTTGCCAGATAATAAACCTAGATATCTGATGGGGGTAGGGCGCCCATCAGATATAGTCGGTTCTGTCGCAAGAGGAATTGATATGTTTGATTGCGTTATGCCAACTCGTTCTGGAAGAACAGCTTTAGCGTTTACAAGAAACGGGACAGTTAATATCAGAAATGCAGCGCATATGGATGATTTATCTCCTTTAGATGAGCAGTGTTCTTGTCCTGCCTGTACAAAGTATTCAAGAGCATATCTGCACCATCTGTTTAGAGCAGGTGAAATTTTGGGGGCAATGCTTTTAACGTGGCATAATATCCAGTATTATCAGGATTTGATGAAAGATATTAGAGCTTCTTTAGAATGTGGTTCTTTTGAAGATTTTGCCAATGCTTTTTTCGATAAAAATAAAACATTAAAACGGCCGTTATGATGAATGACAAGATATCTAAACGTCAATATAATTCAGCTGTTCCGATTTCTATTGGGTTGCAAAAGATTGCCAAAGATGTTTTGGGTAAACGGGGCTTTTCTTCTGTGGATTTAATTGCTCGTTGGGAAGAAGTGGTCGGTGAAAATTTGGCACAAGGTGTTAAGCCTGATAAAATAGTATATCCCAATTTGAAACGTGGTGCTGGTGTTTTGCATGTTCGAGTTCAAAGTGGGGCTTTTGCTGCTGTTTTGGGACATCAAAAAAACATTATTTTAGACCGAGTAAATACTTTTTTAGGATATGAAGCTGTTTGCGATATTAAGATTCGTCAAGATAATCAAATTAAAGTTAAGATAGAATCTAGTGAAAAAAAAGAACCAGTTTTAGCGCAAGAGGATGAAAATAAACTTCAAGAACGTTTGGGTGGTATTTCTGATGAAGTAATAAAAACGCAACTTTATCAAATAGGGAAAAAACTTTTTTTAAAATGATACTTGCCAAGCAGAAAAAAACAATTTAATATAACGATGAAAGATTGAAAGGAATTTAAAATGAAATCTATTTGGTTAACTATTTTGGGTGGGCTTCTTTTTTTTGGTATTGTTTATTATATGAATCAAGTTGCGCCCACTCCGATGCCAGGTTTAACGGCAAATAAGGGGGAAACAGTTATTTTTGAAAATTCTGCACCTGTATCTCCAGAAGATGTTTATGAACCGTTGGATTTATCATTTAATATAATCAAATCTGCAAATGCAACAGAAAATAAACCAGTCGCTGTTTCTACTTTAGCAAAGTTGGCTCCCAGAACGATGGGGGATGAAAATGCGCCTGTTAAAATGTATGTTTTTTCATCTTTAACTTGTTCTCATTGTGCAGATTTTCATGTAAAAGCACTTAAAAAGGTTGAAAAAGATTTTATTGAAACAGGAAAAGTTTTCTTGACTTACGTTGATTTTCCTTTTGATAACAGAGCGTTGGCTGGTGCTATGTTGGCTCGTTGTGCAAAAAAAGAGAATTATTTTAAATTTTTAAATCTGTTATTTGAAAATCAAGAAAATTGGGCTTTTAAGCCGAATGCTCAAGAAATCGTGACAGCTTATGCATCATTGCAAGGTATGACTAAAGGTGATGTCAGGGCTTGTTTATCGGATAAAACATTGCAACAACATATTATTGTTAATCGAGATAAATATGCACAACAGTATAAAATTAATGGAACTCCGACCACTGTGGTTGTAAAGGGTAATCAGACTGAAATTATTTCTGGAGCTGATGAAGTTAAGCTTTTATCTGTTTTAAATAAGATGTCAAAGGAATAAGTTTTGATGAATGAGGCTGTTCAACAAAATATATCTCAATTAAAGGAAAAGATTAGCTCTTTTCAAAAAAAACGTGTGTCAAAAAAAAATAAGTCGTTAACGCCTTTTTATGTATTGACAATGGTTTTTTCCGATTTAATTAGTGGTGTTTTAGTGGGGACGGCTATCGGTTATTTATTATATCGAATTTTTGATTTACATGTTTTTGTTATCGCTGTTTTTGTTTTGTTAGGTGGTTTTGCGTCTATTCTTAACCTTTACAGGTCTGTAAAAGTAATTTCAAAGGAAAATCAGAAATGAAAATGCATAATCCATTGGAACAATTTAATATAGACGTTTATGTGCCACTTCGTTTAGGCCCGTTAGATATTTCTTTATCTAATGCTTCGATTATGATGTTGTTGAGTAGTTTTTTGATTATTTTGTTTATGTGGCTCTTAACACGTCGTTTAAAAATAGTTCCCCATCTTGGACAAACAATAGCAGAAACGCTTTATTCTTTTATCAAAAAAATGATAGAAGATACAATCGGAAGTCATGGGTTAAGTATTTTACCATTCATATTAACGTTGTTTTTATTTATTTTATTTGGAAATTTTATGGGATTGTTCCCTTACGCATTTACATTTACAAGTCATTTGTCTATCGTGGGAGCCATTTCTTTAATCGGTTTGTTGGTTTCTATTGTTTTAGGGGTTTGGAAGCGTGGTTTTTCATGGTTTCATATCTTTTTTCCAAAGGGGATACCTTGGGCGTTGGCGCCATTGATGGTTCCTATTGAAATTATATCATTTTTATCTAAACCATTCAGTTTGACTGTGCGTTTAGTTATGAATATGACCGTCGGACATATTATGTTAGAGGTTGTTGCTGGCTTTGTTTTTATTCTGGGCTTGGCTGGGTTTATACCATTATTATTTACGGGTGTTTTAATTTTATTTGAAGTTTTCATTGCAGTATTACAGGCGTATATTTTTACAATTTTAAGCTGTATTTACTTAAGTGAAGCTTTTGAACAAGAAGAGTAAAAGGAGAAAAAAATGGAAGATTCTATGCAATATATTGCTCAAGCAGCTAAATACTTATCAATAGGTATTTGTTCTTTGGTTATGATTTCTGTTGCAAAATGGGTTGCACAAATTTGGATTACAATTATATCTTCAATCAGCAGAAATCCTTCTGTGAAGAATGATGTCACTTTGTTTGCTTATATCGGTGCTGGTATGACAGAAGCTATTGCCTTGTATGCGTTGGTTTTAGCATTTATGATGTTGTTTTCTTAAAATTAAAGGTGTTTAATGCCTCAATTAGAGTTTCATTTTTATTGTGCACAGATTTTTTGGCTGCTAATTTCGTTCGGCATATTGTTTTTTGCTGTAAAGTTTTGGCTGTTGCCTCCGTTGGAAAATATCATTAAAGAGCGAGATGAGAAAATTAAAGATATTTTGCGTCAAGCTGATAAATTTACGGCTCAAGCTCAATTAACACAAAAAGCTTATCAGCAATATGTTGATGAAGCGAAGCAGTATTCTTCAAAAGTTTTACAAACAGTTCACGATGAAATCGCATTGTCTTATGCTCAACAAGAAAAAAATTTAATGCAAACTTTGGCAGAAAATACAAAGCAAGCAGAAGATAACATACAAAAAATACAAACAGATACATTAAATCGTTTAGAGACGATAGCTCAAACTTTTGTAAAAGCTGTTTTAAAGTTTTTTTATCGTACTGATGTTTCGAATAATGTTTTGCAAGAAAAAGTTGCATCACAGATAAAAGAGGAAGCAAATGTGGGATAATGTTTTTTTATTTCTTGATGATGCAGAATTATGGAAAGGGGTAGCCTTTTTTATTTCTATAGGATTGATTTCTGTTCCTATATATCGTTTGCTGATTAAATGGGTTAAAATTCGTTCTAATCACATTTGTTCACATTGGCACGAAGCTTTAAAGTTAAGGCGAGAGGCTGAAGATTTACTTAAGTCGGTTCAGCAAAAAAATTTTTATAAAGATGTTGAACGTAAAAAAATAATGCAAGCAGGTTTAAAAGAAGCAAGAGCTCTGAAAGAAAATACCCAGTTGGAGCAAGCTCAATATCTAAAAGATAAAAAACAAGAAATTTTAGATCGCGTTAATTTAATACAAAAAACTGGATTAGCAGATTTAAATCGCAAGGTTTTATCTTTGTCTACAGATATAACTAAAAACGTTTTGATGGATTTGAATGAAGAGAAAAAAGATTTTATGAGTGTTGCTTTTGATGAATTGGCAACTTTTTTAGAAAAAGATTCATCTTCATTAAAAAGTGCAATTTTAGAAAAGTAAAAAGAGGAAAAAATGCTGTTTTTTAAGAAAAAGAAAAAAGATAATTTAAATGTTGACCTAAAAGAGGGAAGTATATTTGTGAAAAATGATAAGGTTCCTTCTACTTTCATTCTTGACAGAGTGATAGATTATTCACCAGCTCCAGTTCATGTTCGTTTGAAAGAACAGGGGGGGAATGAAAGAACAGTGACTGTTGCATTGGAAACATTACTCGATGAAAATTTTTGGCGCTGTATATCCGATAAATAATCTGCAGTAAACTGTAAATAAAGAAAGTTTTTTTATTCGATTTTACGCTTTATTAACTTTAAAACCTCAAAATAAGAAAAAAAGAGGTTTTTTATGGAAAAATATCTTATTTCTGATTCGGTTCCTTTGGATGTCGTCAAAAATATAGCTAAAATGGATGCTTTTCATCTGTATCCTAATGAAAATGCTCCTTTTTTATCGGAATTAAAGGAAATTCCATCAGGTTCTACTTTGATTGCAGATGAATTTGAAGACGTCAGGTTGGCAGATTTATTTTCAAAGAATTTTGAACGGATTATTGATGCACAATCGATGGAAGACTCCGTGCGTGATTTTATTGAAATTACAAATAAGGATAATTTATCAAATTCTTTGTCTTTTTTGTTGACTTGTCCTGTTATTTACAATTGCGATATTGCCAAGATTTTTGTTGATGCGCTTAATCAACGCATTAATTTAAGTCCAGATAGATCGGCTGGGATTCATTTGGCTTTACATGAAGCGATTGTAAATGGTTTGATACATGGTAATTTGGATATCAGTAGTGAATACCGTCAGTCTGCTCGTTTGTTTATGGAATATGGACGAATTTTATCAGAACGCTTAAAAGATCCTGCGTATGCTCGTAAAAGTTTGTCTTTGTCGGCTACGTGGGATAATTCAATTTTGCGTATAAAAATCAAAGATGAGGGGGCAGGGTATGTTATTCGTGATAATTTTGCGAATCGTTCTTTAACTGCTGTCCGAAATAAAAGTGGGCGAGGTTTGTTGTTTATTGCTGGCATAGCAGATTCTTGTACAATAGATGATTTTGGTCGTGAAATGAACCTTGTTTTTGGTTTGAAAGATACTTATACGCAAGCAGAAAGCGTTTATGTTGATAAGGAAGAGGAGGAGGTGTCTTCAGCACCAAAACAAGAACTTTATTCACGTCCTTCCGTTGCCGATTGTCGCGTGTTAGTTATCGAGGATAATTTATCCAATCAAACAATGCTTTATCGTTTATTAAATGTAATCGGTATTACAATGGTTGAATGTGCAACGGACGGTGTAGAAGGATTAAAAAAAGTCGAAACATTTAAACCAGATTTGATTATTTTGGACATTACAATGCCTCGTATGAATGGGTATGAAGTTTTACATAGTTTAAAATCATCTCCTGCTACACAAGATATTCCTGTTTTAATCGAGACTGCAAGCGATACTCGAGAAGCCAGAGATAAAACATTCAGAAGTGGTGCAACGGATTTTATTACAAAGCCGATTAATCCATTGGAGTTTTTCTCTCGAATTAAAGTTCATCTCGAAAATCGTATGTTAATCAAGCATTTAGAGAAACAACTTAATCAATTAAATGAAGAATTAAATTCGGCACAACGTATGCAAAGAACGCTTTTACCATCTGATTTGATGTTGCAAAATATAGCATCTAAATATGGAGTGCATTTTGCGCATCATTTTGAACCCTCTTCTCGTTTGGGGGGGGATTTTTGGGATATAGTTCCTTTGTCTGACAGTAAGTTTGCTGTTTATATTTGTGATTTTTCTGGGCATGGTGTTTCTGCTGCATTAAATACTTTTAGATTGCATGCATTAATTACTCAAATGGATAGTATTAGTATTGAAATCCCAGCATCTGCAATGACTATGATGAATGCTCAATTACTTCATTTGTTGCCCAGAGGTCAATTTGCAACTTTCTTTTTAGGGGTTGTTGATTTGAAGAAGGATAGAATTGTTTATTCGGCCGCTGGTGTTCCTAAACCACTTTTGATTAATGGCGAAAAAATAGAATTAGTTAATGCTGATGGAATGCCATTGGGAATTAGTAAGCAAGCTCAATATCACAATTATCAGATACCGTTTCCTAAAGGTTCAAAGTTGATGTTGTATTCTGATGCATTAACAGAATCTCCAAATAAAGAAGGATTGCGTTTGGGCGAAGATGGCTTTTCTAACTTGGTTAAACCCTTTGTAAGGGATGCAAGTTTTACTCCAGAACAAACAGTATCTTCTGTTATGGAACGCTTTTTTGATTTTGCACCAAAACCACCACCCGATGATGTGACTGTTGTGTATTTAGAAAGAAAGGATGCTCAAATTATATGGTAGTTCGTTTGTTCGTAGATGATGAATTGTCTGTGGATGCTGATGTTGCGTTAGTTGATAATCAGCACCATTATTTAGCTCATGTGATGCGCTCTGAAATTGGAGACGCGGTTCTACTTTTTAATGGAAAAGATGGAGAATGGTCGGCTGTTATTGAAGATATTTCGAAAAAGAAAACTCTTTTAAAAATTGAAAAACAAACCAGAAAACAAAATGAAGAAAATTTATCTGATGTTTGGTTGTGTTTTTCCTTAATTAAAAAGGAAAATATGCATTTAATCATTCAAAAGGCAACCGAATTAGGGGTAAGTGTTTTGCAACCTGTTATATCTCATCGTTCTGTTGTTTCGAATGTAAGTGTGGAAAAAATGCGATTGCAAGCTATTGAGGCAGCTGAACAATCTGAACGCTTATCCGTTCCACAAATTAACGAAGCTATTTCTATGAAAAAAATGATTGAAAACTGGGACTTAGATAGAAAACTTTATTTTTTAGATGAACGTGGCGAGGGGGAAATTTTGGTTCATTCTAGCAAGGTTGCATACTTGGTTGGACCAGAAGGAGGCTTTGATATTCAAGAATTAGATTTAATGCGTGGATTAAAGTTTGCGACACCACTTCATTTTGGGCGCAGGATTTTACGTGCAGAAACTGCATGTTTTGCTGTTTTATCTGTTCATAATTACTTATCGGGTTGGCATTAAAAAATGCCTTGCAAAAAAATGGAAAAGAGGTTAAAAAAGAAGATATTTAAAAAAGGTGATAAAATGAAAAATAAATGGATTATATGTTTTAACTTATTTTTAAGTTTATTTGCTTTTTCTGCAAAGGCGCAGGAAACACAAAGTTTGACTTTTGGTGAAAATATACTTGTATGTCAACAAGGAAAATGTTTGACTGCCAATGGTTTTGTTGGACGTCATTTTTTATCCATGAAGTTGGCTGGTTTGTTCAAGGAAAATGTCGGTCAAACTATTACTTTTTGTGAAGCTAATACAGATGATTATAAATGTTTATCAAATGAAATAGAGGCCGATGTCAAAATAGGTGCTTCTAATGCGATTTTAAAATTACCATCAGCTCATTTAATCGATACAAAATCAATGCAGAATAAAGCAGAACAAAAATTTGTTTTTGAATATTTGATGGATGTATCTGGAACATATCCAGTTTGTCAAGCTACTTTGAATACGCTTTTGGTTTCTGCTTTAGATGTTTCAATTCAAACAAACGGTTTCCGTTGTGATTTTACGAATAGTGGTCAAAGTTCTGTTAAATTGGATTACAATGTCAATTATATTGATTTAGACAGAGGAATTTTAGGTGCTGATTATATGTTGTCTTTGCATGGAAATTCTACGGGTGAAAAAAAAGGTTATACACTATTGCATTTTCCGAAGGTGGCAGCAAATTTTTCAGATTTGATGAAAAGTTGCGATTGTTTATGTGATGAAACTCAAAAACCCATCTGTCGTTGTTCCGATGATGAACTTATCATAGAAGAAGTTGAGGAAAATACTTTTGTTGAAGAAAGACCTGTTCCTCGGGAATATAGTCCTGTGTTGCAGATTGAAGAAAATTTAGTTGTTCTTTCTGATGTCGAAGAAGCTGTTTTTACAGAATCTGATGCTTTGCCAGAGAAACCAAAATCAATTTCGGTTATTCAAGAATTAGAGGCTTTAGAACAGAACTCATCTTCTGAAAAATATCAAAATATGGAAGATATAGGCCCTTTACCAGTTGTAGAAGATGTAACTGTTGTTACAACAACGCAAATTTTAAAACCAGGAGTTCCTGTTGTCGCTGATTTGGAAGAAGATGTTGCTCCAGGTCAAGTTCGTGCTGTATCAAATTGGGAAAAATAATTTTTATAGATAGAGGTTTAGTATGGTTCAGATAACAAAATTAGATTCTGGTATTCAAGTCGTGACAGATACAATGAGTGATGTTGAAACTGTTTCTTTAGGGTTTTGGGTTTCTGTTGGTTCTCGCTTTGAAGAGGAAAATATCAATGGTATTTCACATCTGTTAGAGCATATGGCTTTTAAGGGAACAAAAACGCGTACAGCTCTTCAAATTGCAGAACAAATTGAAGACGTTGGAGGGATTATTAATGCTTATACGTCTAGAGATGTGACTGCTTATTATGTAAAGGTTTTAAAGCAAGATGTTCCCTTGGCTTTGTCTATTTTGGCAGATATTTTTCAAAATTCAACAATGATTGAAGATGAATTAATAAAAGAAAAAGAGGTTATTATTCAAGAAATCGGTCAAACATATGATTCTCCAGATGAGGCCGTTTTTGAATACTATCATGAAACGGCTTATCCAAACCAAGCTTTTGGTCGTTCGATTTTAGGAACAGCAGATAAAGTTCGTTCAATTTCACGTCAAACATTGTTAGATTATATGCGTGAAGAATATGCAGCTCAACGACTTATTGTTTCGGCTGCTGGGAATATCGACCACGCATACTTGGTTGATGCAATTCAAAAAGCTTTAACAAATTTAAAATTAACAGGAAAAAGAAAAAGTCAATTAACGCGTTATAAAGGGGGAGAGTATCGTGAAAATAAGAAAAATGAACAAGTTAATTTGGTTTTAGGATTTGATGGACTTTCTTATAATCACGAACTTTATTACTCACAAAGTATTTTGACAACAATTTTGGGAGGAGGAATGTCTTCTCGTTTGTTTCAAGAGATTCGTGAAAAACGGGGATTGGTTTATGCAATTTACGCCTTTACATCTTCTTATGCTGATAGTGGTAATTTTGGTATTTTTGCTGGGACAGGTGAGAAACAAGTATCGGAGTTGTTGCCTGTCGTTTGTGATGAATTGTTAAACGTATCAAATACATTGACTGAAGCTGAAATTAATCGAGCTAAAGCACAATTAAGAGCTCATGTTTTGATGAAACAAGAAAGTACTTCTGCCAGAGCTGAAGGAAATGCCAGAAAATTAGCAATTTATAATCGGATTATTTCTCCTGCAGAAACAATTGAAAACATAAATCAAGTTGATAAAGCCAGCTTAATAAAAACGGCTAATTTATTGTTTTCAGGGAAGCCAACTCTTGCAACATTGGGTCCTGTTTCGCATGTAATAGGATATGAAAAATTAGTCGATATGTTAAAACGTTAAAAAATAAATGTATTAAAATTAACTTTTTGTTTTTTTCTTGCATGATATATTGAAACATGTTAAAAGATTAAATGAATAGAATAATAAATGAGGGGAATATGTTGCTTGATGGTTTACTGATTACATTATTTGGGATGTTATCTGTTTTTGCGTTTTTATACGTATTAATGTTGACAATACACTTAATGTCTTGGTTCGTTCGTAAAACAGCAGTTTCTTCTGATGCAGAACAGGTGGCTGTTGCAATAGCAATTGCATTAAAACAAAAGGGGGAGTAAATGGCGATTGGAAAGAAAAAAATTCAGGTTTTATGTACAGCGTTTAGGGATGGATTCCAGTCTGTTTATGGTTCTCGCGTTTTACCAAAAGATTATATGCCGATTGTTAAAATGGCTAAAGATGCGGGAATTAAACGTTTTGAGTCTGGTGGAGGCGCTGCTTTTCAGTCAGCTTTCTTTTATTTAAATCAAAATGCTTTTGATGTTATGGATGAATTCAGATCTACGGTTGGACCAGATGTTCATTTGCAAACTTTAGCAAGAGGCGTTAATGTTGTTGGTTTAGATAGCCAAAGTTCTGATATTATTCGTTTACATGCACAATTATTTAAAAAACATGGCGTATCTATGATTCGCAATTTTGATGCATTGAATGATCCAGATAATCTGGCATTTAGTGGCCAATGTATTGTGGATGCTGGTTTACAGCATCAAATTGCAATCGCTATGATGTCTTTACCTCCAGGATGTGTTGGGGCTCATACGCCAGAATTTTATGAAAAAACATTAAAGAATATATTAAAGGCGGAAATTCCTTTCGATTCTGTTTGTTTTAAAGATGCGTCAGGAACAACAGTCCCTTCGGTTGTTTATGATACAATTATCAGAGCGCGTAAGTTGTTGGGAAAAAATGTTCCTATTGAGTTTCATTCGCACGAAACTGCTGGTGTTGGTACTGCTTGTTATTTGGCAGCTGTTGAGGCAGGTGCTGATATTGTTGACTTGTCTATGGCTCCTGTTTCAGGAGGAACTTGTCAGCCTGATATAGCAACGATTTGGCATGCTTTGCGTAATACAAATTATGATTTGGATGTTGATGTTGATGCTCTTATGAAAGTTGAAGAGGCATTTAAAGATGCAATGAAAGATTATTTTTTGCCTCCAGAAGCTGTTTGTGTTGAACCACGTATTCCTTGGAGCCCTATGCCTGGTGGTGCATTGACCTCCAATACACAGATGCTACGAGATAATGGAATTATGGATAAATATAGCGAGATTATTACTGCTATGGAAGAGGTTGTTCGAAAGGGTGGTTTCGGAACATCTGTGACGCCAGTTTCTCAATTTTATTTCCAACAGGCATTTAATAATGTTATTATTGGTCCTTGGAAAAAAATTGCAGAAGGTTATGGAAAAATGGTTTTGGGGTATTTTGGAAGAACTCCGAAAACGCCAGATAAAGATGTTGTCAAAATCGCATCCGAACAATTAGGTTTAGAGCCAACAAAGAAATCTCCTCGTTTGTTGAACGATGAAAATCCAAATAAGGGAATTGCTGCAGCCAAAGCAAAATTGCAGGCAGAAAATTTACCAATTACGGATGAAAATATCTTTATTGCTGCAACGTGTTCAGATAAAGGTATCGCTTACTTAAAGGGGGAAGGAAAGGTCTTGGTTCGTTATCAAGAAAAGCCTCAAGAGAAAAAAGAAAGTTCTGTTTCTCAAATTATTATTAACGGGCAAAAATTTACTGTTGATTTGAAAGATAACGAAGCTATTGTTAATGGCAAATCTTATTCTTTTGAGCTTGAAACAAAAAATACAGAAGAAAAATCAAAAGAAGTAAATACTACGAACGGAACTTCTGATGTTGTTTTGTCTCCGATGGTTGGTACGATTGTAAAAATTAATGTATCACAAGGCGATGTCGTTCATGCTGGTGATGATGTATTGGTTTTAGAAGTTATGAAAATGGAAAATCCAGTAAAGGCAACTAAAGATGGTCGAATAAAGGAAATTTTGGTTTCTAAAGGAAATCAGGTTTCTGCAGGTCAAAAGTTATTCATTTTAGAATAAGGAAAAACGCATGCTTGAAAAATTTCTTTCTTTGTGGGAACAAACTGGGCTTTACGGTTTCTTTGGGGATTTAAGCGCCACAATTTCAGGGGGCTTTCCTCTGGGGATAGGGCAATTTATTATGCTTCTTATCTGTTTGGCTTTACTTTATTTGGGGATAGCAAAAAAGTTTGAACCTTTACTGTTGGTTCCTATTGCATTCGGAGGGATTTTAGCAAACATTCCATTTGCTGGTTTGGTTGATGCTGGGACAGCAACAACACCACCAGGTTTATTGCATGTCTTATATCAAATGGGGATAGCGAATACTTTGTTTCCATTATTGATTTTTATGGGGGTTGGTGCTATGACGGACTTTTCCCCTGTAATAGCAAATCCAAAGACTTTTTTATTAGGTGCAGCAGCTCAATTTGGAATTTTTGGTACTTTATTGGGGGCTTTGTGGTTGGGTGATTTATTTCCTTTTGCCCAATTTTCAATGAAAGAAGCTGCTTCTATTGGGATTATAGGAGGGGCAGATGGACCTACGTCTATTTATTTAACAACACGTTTGGCTCCTGATTTATTGGCTGCAGTAGCCGTCGCGGCATATTCTTATATGGCTTTGGTTCCGATTATTCAACCGCCAATTATGCGCGCATTGACAACACAAAAAGAGCGTCAAATTAAAATGCGTCAATTAAGAGATGTATCTCAAAAGGAACGAATTTTATTTCCTTTAACAGTTTTATTGTTATGTGTGTTGTTTTTTCCATCAGCAACTCCTTTAATCGGAGCTTTAATGTTTGGAAATTTATTACGTGAAAGTGGTGTCACAGACAGATTAAGCGATACTTTACAGAATGCGTTAATTAACACGATTACGATATTTTTAGGGTTAGCTGTTGGCTCTAAAATGATTGCGTCATCGTTTTTAGTTCCAAAAACCCTTTTTATTTTGGTTCTAGGCGTAATTGCATTTAGTTTAGGAACTGCCAGTGGTGTCTTGATGGCAAAATTGATGAATGTTTTTTGTAAGGAAAAAATTAATCCGTTAATTGGTTCAGCTGGTGTTTCAGCGATTCCAATGGCGGCAAGAGTTTCCAATAAATTGGGGCAACAAGCCGACCCTTCGAATTATTTGTTGATGCATGCAATGGGACCAAATGTTGCAGGTTCTATCGGTTCAGCTGTTGCAGCAGGTATTTTATTAACTTTGTGTGGATAGGAAAAAAAGATGATTACAGAGGAAGAAGTTGTTAATAAGTTAAGCGTATTGGACAGTACAGGTCAGTATGATCAGCTGTTGTATGAAGTTGAAGATTATTTAAAAGAAAATCCAGATTTTGGATTATTATACGTTTTTAAAGGGAATGCTTTGCGAGAAAAAGGCGATTTGGATGGTGCTTTGACAGCCTATCGTTGGGCTATTATGTATGATCCAAATGATGTCGTTGCCAGAACAAATTACGCTTCTGTTCTTTATACATTGAAAGATTATGTTGGTGCTTTAAATGCTGCAGATGCTGCTGTTTTAATGGACCCAGATTTTCCAGATCCATACTTAATTTGTGGAAATGTTTTATCTTTACTGGGCTTCCCTGAACAGGCAATGTATTCCTATCACAGAGCATTGACGTTTGATCCAGAAAATATCGTTTTGGGATCCTATGTTGCAGAACTTTATTCGAAACAAGAAGAACCTGAAGAAGCATTTAATTTATTAATGCAATTATTGAAAATCTATCCTAAAAATAATGCATTACAGTTGCAAATGGCCGCTACTTTGGCATTTTTTATGCAAAATGGCGTACCATTGAAAAAAGTTATGGAATTTATCCAGCAATGGCAAAAAGAATTTTCTGGACATCAAATTGTTTCTGATGTCGCACCAATTTTGTCTTCGAAGCAAATGAATTATACGCCTCTAACGACAGAGCGTTTAAGTGCAGCATTTGATGCCATAGGTTATTCTTATGATGATGCGAATCAAGATGAAGCAATTACTTTTATTAATATGTTGGAGAATGCGTTGATGCCAATTTATGCAAATCAAAATGATTTAACTGCATTGGATATTGGCTGTGGAACTGGTTTAGGAGCTTTAGCTTTACGTGGTTATACTTCAAATGGTAAGTTGGTAGGTGTGGATGTTTCAAAAACGTTGTTGGAGCAGGCAGAAAGCAAAAATGTTTACTCGCAACTTGAAAACGAAGAAGTTTTGTCATGGATTGACAGACAAGCAGAACCATTTGATATTTTAGTAGCTTCATCAAGTTTACCGTTTTTTAAGGATTTAGATGTTGCATTTTCTAAATTTAATCGTGTTTTAAAAGAAGATGGAATGTTTTTCTTTTCGATTCGTCGCAACACATTAAACGATGATGATGTTGTTTTATATCCTCCATTTTCGTATATTTTTTCAGAAAGTTATGTCCGTTATGCATTAAAGAAAAACGGTTTCGAAATTGTGTCGATTCAATCGATGCAAGATGGGCTGGAAGAAGTGATACATGATAAAAAGTATTTTTATGTTGTAAAAAAAATAAAAAAATAGTTGACAAAACTAAAAATATATGTTAGATTATTAAAAATCAAAAAAGGAACTCCCCTTTATTTATTCAAAATCTCCTTTTTTGATAAGTTGTTCAGGAGGATTTCCCCGTTTTTACGGGGAAATCTTTTTTATATAAATTTTTATATCCGTTATTCTGCACTTTTCATCGCGTCATTCTGAGCGAATGCGAAGAATCTCTTGAGTTTTTCCCAAAAAATAAAAAATCGTTAAAAAAGGTCGTAGAAGGGCAAAAAAGGACTTGACAGGGGGGGG
>SUUS01000011.1 GCA_015062395.1 Alphaproteobacteria bacterium | reverse complement strand
GGGGGGGGTAAATTTGAATAAATTAATGGACATATTAAATACTTCCTTTCTATAAAAAAACTTGTTAAATTTCCCTCATTTTAAACGAATCAAAACCTTTAGTCAAGAACGTTTTTTTTGGACATAGGATTTTTATCTTTTTTTCATCGCGTCATATTGAGCAAATGCGAAATATCTCTTCATGTGTGGCACAGCGTGCGTACAAAAACCTTCCAGAGATTCTTCAGCCTAAAGGCTTCAGAATGACGTACGATACACACCACGTCATCCTGAACGCATGTGAAGGATCTCTGGAATTATCGTAAGGATAGCATACTAAAGGAAAAATTATTCTCGTTCAAATCCTGGTAAAAGCATTTGTACACACTCTACTTTAGAATGCGTACCAATTTTTTTAGGTTCTTCTATAACTGGTTTTTTCGGAGCAACAGGGGGGGTGAATAAATCTATTTGCTCAATCACAGGTTTGGAATTTTCCTTTTCTTCTTTTGTCTGGATTAACATTTCTTTTTCTTTTTGCTGTTTTTGCTGGATTTCGAGTGAAGCGTTCGTTTGTTTTATTTGATTTGCTCTAAAAAAACAGAACATCAAATTATAACCTTCAAAATTTTCAAAACAAAAATCGGCATTTTGATAAAAAGAAGAGTGTACGTTTTTAGGATAATCTAACTTTTCATCGTCTTGGGAATGTTTTTGTAAAAAATACATGAATGGAGTCGTTGAAAATGTCTGACCATCTTCCATTGTGATAGATATTTTTTGATGAGGATGTATATTACATTCTTGATAAAACATCGAAGCCAAATCATCTTTTTGAGCAAAGTGAAATTGTGGCGACTTTGCCGCATAGATTAGATATAAAATTTCGGTTTGTTGTTGCGTTTTACTTTGGTAAGCTTCCTGTTCTTTTTTATCATCATCTTCAAAATCACGTTCCCCTAAAATATTGTTTTCTTTTTCTTGATTTTCTCTGATTCTTTTAGCTTCTTTTGTTTCGCCATTAATAATCATTGCCGCAATTCGAGGTGCTTTTTCATCTAATGCAATCATAGCAAGGTCTTTTTTCTGACCATGATATTCATAATAATAGTTCGCAATATCTTTTGTTGAATAGAGACAATATGAAATTTGATTTTCAATAATAAGACGTTCCTGAAGACTCGCAGATTGATACTTGGAAATGAAACGACATATAGATTGAAAATTTTTCTTTTTGATGTCTTCGTCATTAAGTCTGCGTATATCAACCAAACCTTTAAAATAAAGCTCATCTAATCTGTCATCGAATTGTTCTAATACAGTTTTTTTGGGGGTATAACTATACAAGTCATATAAGTCCATTTTTCATCTCCTATCCTATTTATTTGATTTTACCTTAAAAATTTTATTTTGTCAAGTGATGTGTCTAAAAAGGAGTAAAAAAAATGCTTTCTTTTTTTTGGTTTTTTTGATAGGATGAAACAAACGGTCTGTTAAGGGGGCTTATTGTGGCAAAAAAGATAAGCGAAGTGTCTAATGCAGTAGTCATCATTGATGGCGAAGGGATTATTTATAAAATTAATCCTGTGGCTACGCATTTATTTGGTTATTCAAAAGAAGAATTAATTGGAAAACCAATTTCTTTGATTCTGCCAGCCTCGTCTGTTTGTGAAAAAGAACAGGGTGGATTGATTTTTGAATTATTAGAAGGACAGGTCGAGCAAGTTTATAAACAGGGAATTAAAAAAGACGGAACTCGTTTTGCTGTCGATATTTTTATTGTGCCTTTTTCAAAAGATGGTATTCAGTACTATGATTGCATTGTTAAAGATGATTCTAATCGTTTTTTTCATGAAAGATTAGAAAGTTTATCTAATGTTATTTTACGTCGTGTCTTAATCGGAGAAAGTTTAGAACAGTTTGCTTCATTTATTGTTGGTCAACTGGGGATAATGTTTCCAACTCCTTTAATTTGGATTGGTAAAGTTGATAAAGAAGAAGACGGCATTCAGGTGTTATCTGTTTGTGGTGAGTTGTCCGATATGGTGGGTGTAGGAACGCTTTATACAAATATCGATTCTCCGATTCATCCAGCAGTCAGATCTGCAGAAAAAATGGAAATTTGTTTTGATGACATGAAAGACGAAGAGGAAAAGGATTATCGTTTAATTGCTTTTCCATTTTTATCGAAAAAGGATGTGTTGGGTGTTTTAACTGTTTTAGCTCCTGTTGATCAGTTGGGGCATTTGATTTTAAATCGTTTGGAAAATGTAGCACTGCGTTTGGGGATGATTTTGCAAATCGCAGCAGATCAGACCTTTTTGCGCTTACTTGGAACAGCAATTTCGTCAGCCATGAATTCTGTGATGATAACAGATGGAAACGGACGAATTATTTGGGTTAATCAAGCTTTTACAAAGTTAACAGGATATTTGCTTTCGGACGTTTTGGGGCAAACGCCTGATATTTTATGTTCAGGATTACATCCTCCAGCCTTTTATCAAAAGCTTTGGGAAACCGCTTTATCTGCAAAAACTTGGCGTGGCGAAATTGTCAATCGAGCTAAAAACGGTACTTTGTTTACAAGCGAAGAAATGATTACGCCAATTTTAAATTCGGAAGGTATTATTACTCATTTTGTCGTTGTTAATGATGATTTGACTGCTCGAAAAAATGCAGAAGGCAAAATTTTGCATCTATCTCATTACGATCAGTTAACAGACTTGCCAAACCGTGTTTTATTTATGGAAAAGTTAAAGCAAGCAGTTGAAAAAAGACAACAAGAAACAACAATAACGGCTGTTTTATTGCTAGATTTAAGTTCTTTTAACAGATTTAATGATATTATGGGGCATCAAGCTGGGGATTATATTTTAAAGGAGGTTGCAAACAGATTAATTTCTTGTGTTTCTTCGAAAGATTTGGTTGCTCGGATAACAGATGATGAATTTGGAATTATTTTACGGGATGTATCTTCTTTAGATGATGTGGGAAATCTGGCTCATAAGATGATTCGCAGTATTGAAGAGGTTATTAAGTTTGATGATAATGAGGTTCGTTTGACGTCTTGTGTCGGGATTGCTTTGTCTCCGACGGATGCTCAAAATGCAGAAAAACTGGTTAATTACGCAGATATGGCTTTATTTAAAGCAAAAGCGGCTGGTATCAATACTTACTTTTTCTTTTCGCAAGAAATGAACCAAGAAATGGAAGAGCGTTTAGCTTTAGAACGGGATATGCGCAGAGCAATTGCCAAAAAGCAATTCTTTTTAGACTTTCAGCCACAGTTGGATTTAAAAACGCAAAAGGTGACTGGTTTTGAAGCTTTGGTACGCTGGCGCCATCCAGAAAAAGGTTTAATTCTGCCCAGTTTGTTTATTTCGGTTGCCGAAGATACGGGCTTGATTACTAATTTATGCGAATACGTTATGGAATTGGCTTTTGATCAGATAAAAAAATGGAACAGATTAGGGTTGGGACGTTTAACTATGGCCATTAATTTATCAGCTGCGCAATTCAAAGATGAAAAGTTAATTTCAACGATTAAGAATTTGATAAAATCTAAAAAAGTTCAAAATTCTATGTTGGAATTTGAAATTACAGAATCTTTGTTAATGAAAGATGCAAAGCAAGCAAATGAAATTTTATCTCAATTATCGGAATTGGGCATTCGCGTGGCAGTCGATGATTTTGGAACAGGGTATTCTTCATTAAGTTATTTAAGTAAGTTCCCTGTCGATAAGTTGAAAATAGATCGTTCTTTTGTTCGCGATTTAGAAACCAACCGTGATAATGTTGAAATTATTAAGGCGATTATTAGTTTGGGACATGCATTGAATTTGGAAGTAATTGCAGAAGGTTGTGAAAATCAGGAACAGCTGGATTTATTGTGTCAATTAGGTTGCGATTCGGTTCAGGGTTTTTATATTGCGCGGCCTTTAAGCTGTCAAGATGCTCTGGCGTTTTTAAAAGAAAAAAATACACCATAATTAGTAATTATCAGCTCTGAATAATTCAAAGAATTTACCAGCCTTATTATAAACGGTTTTATTTCGTCCAGTTTGTTTTGCTTTGTATAAAGCTTGATCTGCAATGTTAATAACTTCATCATAGGATTGAAGTGGTTGTTTTTGAGTGACACCGACACTTAACGTTATGTGAACAGATGCCATGTACGGTTGATTTTTTTGTTTTTTTTCGGGACTGTTGGGTGTTAAGAAAAAATTTGAATTAGAAACCAATACACGTGCATTTTCCATTTGATCTAAAATATCATCAATAGATTTTTTCGGGTATAGTAAAACGAATTCTTCCCCACCATAGCGATACAATGTTCCAGACGTGACATGTTGCGATATTGTTGCTGCAATCGTTCGTAATGCTTGGTCACCAACTTCATGTCCATAAGAATCGTTTAACCTTTTAAAGTGGTCAATATCCAACATGGCTAATGTATAATCGTCTGACTCTATTTGTTTCAGTTGGGTCATTAACGCTCTGCGTCCAGGGATGTTTGTCAGTTCATCTAAAAAAGCCATTTTGTGCGATATTTGAAGTAAACTGAACAGAACGCACAAAACGCCAGCCAAAAACGAAAGCTGGAATAAAGAAGGAATGGAAATCAGAAAAAAGGAAAGAAATGTAAGGCAGAATAAGGTGGAAACGCATGCTTGGATTTGTTCAGGTGTATTTTGTCTTCGATGTAAGGTAAGTGTCCAACAAATGATAAAACTAAATATACAGACAACAGGAAATGAAAAATTCCGTATAAATGAAAAATAAAGAATTTTTCCAATCGTTGTTTCAAAAGCAAGAAATGCAGAAGGTCCCAATAAAAATGGAACAAAGTAGGTGAAAAAATAAATGACGACAATTTCTATAGATAAAATAAATAACTTTTTTAAAAAAGTTCGAAAAAAAGAATCTCCAGAAGTCACTTGAAATAAAAAATAAACGTTTATTGGATAAAGTAAGCAAGTTAATGGAAAAGCAATTAAGTTGTAATAGGAATTAGAAGAATAATCAGAACGATTAAAAAAGCCAATAAAGCAATAGGTAAGTAATGTGAGGAATAATAAAAAGAATAGTTCATCTTGTTTAAACCAAACAGATAAGAAAAGTGACATTCCTAAACCTAAAATAAGACATGTCATTAATATCGTATGGTATGTTTGCGCATCAAAAACAAAACAAAGAGCGCCAAAACCCATTATAGTAATTGACAAATAAATTAAGCAGTATAAAAAAGACAATAAATAATTCTTCATTTTTTTCTTTCTTTTTCCTATTATATAGAATAACATATAAAAACGAAATAGTTAAGAAAAAAATATGCAAAAAGGAAAGAAAAATGAAAAAAGATGATGTAAAAACGTTTTTTGAACGTTTGCTCGTTCAGTTTTCAAATCCTCGTTGTGAGCTAGATTTTATTAATGAATATACCTTGATGGTTGCTATTATTTTGTCGGCTCAAGCAACGGATAAGGGTGTTAATAAAGCAACACCATCTTTATTTCAGATTGTTCAAACCCCCCAACAAATGCTTGCATTGGGATTAGATGGATTGATAAGCTATGTCAAGACGTTAAATTATTATAATAATAAAGCTAAAAACATTATGGCGATGAGCTCTCAATTAATAGAACAATTTAACGGTGTTTTTCCAAATAATTTGGATGATTTGCAAAAATTGCCTGGTGTCGGCCGAAAAACAGCAAATGTTTTTTTAAATGTCGCAAGGAATGCTCCTTTGATTGCTGTGGATACACACGTTTTTAGAGTCGCAAATCGGCTAAATTTAGCAAATGGAGAAACGCCACTTATTGTTGAGGAAAAGTTAAAAAAAGTCGTTCCAAATGAATATAAGCCTTTGGCGCAACATTTACTTGTTTTGTTTGGACGATATATTTGTAAAGCAACAAAGCCTGATTGTATGCATTGCCCTGTTGCAGATTTGTGTCCGTATTTAGCGCAAAAATCTGGGTTATTAAAAGAAAAGAAGGTATCATGAAGTTTTTTTTCTTATTTCTTTTTTGTGTAATAAATTTAACGCCAGCTTTTGGGCAAAATTTGTCTGATAAGGCTGTAAAGATGCTTGAAATAGGTACTGCAACGGATGTACAAGCTGGGCAGCCTGTTATATTATTGCCTAAAAAACAAGCGTTGGAAGAAGAATTTATCCCTTTAGATGCAACATGGCAACCAGAACAATCTTATATCAAAATTAAGACATTATTAGGCGATACTTTGCAAGTTCCCAATATAACACATATTCCATACTTTTTTACATATATACACGTTTTACCTGATACAAGCGTGGTTGTCACAGAAAAATTTTCTTTAATTTTAGCAGAACAATCTAAAATACCATTTTTGCGAAGTTATTTAAAAAATGTTTCAGATGTACAAAATAAACAACGTTTTTTGGATTTGGAGCTTTTGTCTGCGCGCTATAATGGTTTATCTGTTTTACCAGAAAAAATACATGAATCCAAAACATTATCGATAGATTTATTTAATAAAAGTCCTTTGACAAGTGGACTTCATTCATTTGAATTTACATATTTAGTAAAAAATGTTTTAAACAGAGACGGAAATATATCTCACTTATTTTTATCTGTTTTAGGTTTAGATATTCCTTTTTTAATCGATAATTTTCAGGCATTAGTTGTTTTTCCTGAAGATACAAAAATTTATCAAGCTAAAGCTGTTTTTGGCGTAAACAACCAAGAAGTTCAAGATGCATATTCTGTTTATATGAATGAATTGGGACATTTATTTTTTAGTATAAATGGTATTATTCCACAAAACGCAGATATTAGATTAGATATTTTGACGGATGCAAAAGGTTTTTCATCACAACTGATTTCTGAAAAAATATCAGATAATGTATATAAGAATAAGTGGTGGATTATCTGTATCATTTGTGTTTTAGTGACTTTTGTATATTTTAAGCTTACCATATTCGAGTTAAAAGATAAATTTTCACAAAATCGCTATTTGACATTCGTTAGGTCTAAATTAAGCTATGATTTAGGCATGATATCTTGGTTATTATATCGTCGAGTAGATGCAGATCTTGTTTTTGCTTATTTGTTGCAGTTGATGCAAAAAGGGGCTTTGGATATTCAAACAGATTCTGAAAGTAAAATTATTTTAATAAAACGGAAGGTTTCATCGGTTAAAGATAAAAAAATTCTTTCATTGTTTTTTAGACCTTATTTAAAGCAAATAAAGCTTTCAGATGTTCATTTATCCGTTTCAAAATTAAAAAAATTTATAAATAAAGAATTGTTGTATCAAAAGCTTTCCATTTTGAGCAGAGAAATTCTATGGGGGGGAATGTTTATTGTTCTTTCAATGTTTGCGTTGCTTTATTTGCAGGTGGATAAAGACAAAATTTTTATTTCATTTTTGGTAATGCTTCTTGCATATTTTATTCTTATCATTTATTTTATACATCAGGTGTGTTTAAAAAAAGAATTAAAAAAACTATTTAAAGATTATCTGTTATTGCCAAAAACGCCAGAAAAAAATATGCTGATTGAAATGATTGTGGGAAGACGAAGTTTAAAAGGCTCTGATTCTGTTTTTGTAAATGGTAAAGACGTTTCTTTAAGTGCGCTGGCAGAACTGTTTTATAAACAATTTGATTTTAGGAGAAAATAAAATGAAGAAAATAAATTTATTTGTTGCTTTATTGATGGGGCTATACTCTGTTTCTGCAGGGGCAGAAAATGTTCAGCAAATACCTGTTTCATATCAAAAAATGCTGACGATGACAATTTATAATGCAGGTCGCGCGCTGGTCGGAGATGTTCGCCATGTTGATTTTTCTACAGGGCGTTCTTCTTTGTCTTTTGAAGATATTTCAAATATGGTTTTGCCGTCTTCGGTTTTGTTTAAATCTGATAATGTACGTGTTTTAGAGCAAAATTTTAATTATGATTTGCTTTCTTTAGAAAATTTGATGCAAAAATCAATAGGACAGACGGTAAATGTCGAATATATTAATGAAGCATCTGGTCAAGTGACAAATCAAACAGCTCAACTATTGGCTTATACGAACGGAAAGCCTATTTTGAAGATTGGTACAAAAATTGAAACGAATTATCCTGGACGTGTTGTTTTTAATCAAATTCCAGAAAATTTATCTGCCAAACCAAGTCTTGTTTTTGATGTGGAAATTGATAAGGCTGTTAATCAGGAGGTTGAAATTTCTTATTTAACCGAAGGAATTTCTTGGAGTGCAGATTATGTTATCGAATTGGATAAAAATTCTTTATTGGATTTAAATGGTTTGGTGACATTGACTAATAATACAGCCGTCAGTTATAAAAATGCACGTTTACAGTTGGTCGCTGGAGATTTGAATATTGTTAGGCCTGAAACAAAAGTATATGGTCGAAGAAATATGCAAACCACTTGGGCATTGGAGGAAGCAGCTAATGTGATGCAAGAAAGTATCGGTGGATATCACCTTTACAGATTGGCCCGTCCTACGGATATTTTATCAAATCAGACAAAGCAAGTTTCTTTGCTTTCAGCAAGTGGTGTAAATGCAATTAAAACTTATCAGTTTGAAGATATAATTTCTTATTTTTCAGCTCAAGATGTGGAAAATTTAAAACCTGTAATGTATTTAAATTTTAAAAATACAAAAAACAATTTATTGGGTAAAGCTCTTCCAAAAGGAGTTGTACGTGTTTATGAAAAAGATTCAAAAGGGGGATTAGTTTTTGTCGGCGAAGACAGAATAGAACACACTGCTGTTGGTCAGGATATTCATTTGCGTTTGGGGGAAGATTTTGATATAACGGCTCATGCAAAAAGACTTTCATTCAAAGAATTGGATTCAAAAACTTCGATAGCAGAATTTGAAGTTTCTATTAGCAATGCCAAACCGATAACTCAACTTATTCGCTACAGTCAGTATTTACCAGATGGATGGAAAATTTTATCTGAAAATGCGAAAAGTCAAAAAGAAAATTCAAATAAAATCTTTTGGGATATTTCCGTTCCAGCAGAAGGAAATGTTATTTTAAATTTCAAAGTCAGGGTGGATAAACGCTAATGATTAAAAAAATTATATGCCTTTTGTTCGTTTGTTTGTTTTCTGTTAAAGCTAACTGCCAAACATTCGTTGATTATATTTCTTCTAAAAGTTTTGAAGATTTGATAACAATGATGAAAAATCCTGCCAAAAATGAAGAATTGGTTGTTCAGATGGCGTTTTCTTTTCCTCCAGAATATCATCAATATGTTATGCCTATGATAGCAACAACTTATGGTATTTCAGAAAAGGTCCGTATGATGCCTGGTATTGTTGAATGGCGAAGAAAATTGCCTACTCGAATAGCGCCCCAGCTGAATGAATATGCAAAAAAGCATTTACGTTATTTAAATCCAGCTTTTTATCCTTATTTAATGCCAGAAGCTTGGCCTCCATTGCCAAATGAAGAAGAAAATGCTTCAGAAAGTCCTTTTTTGCCTCAAGTTTTTCAAATTTCTTCGGCACAAGAAATGGATAAGATATTTCCATCTGATATAAATCCAAATTCATTTTTCGCAAAGCTTTTAACGCAGCAAGATGCTGATTTACCATCTGATGAACAGGTTGATGTTCTTTCGGAAAAGGATGTTGAGGCTGTTTTAAATGTAATGGGTAAGTTGAATGCTTTGGCTCAAGGTAGGGAAGGTTTTGAACGCAGAAATACATTAATTGTCGATTATTTGGATATGGATTTGTTATTGGAAGCTTATGTAAATCCATGCCATTCTTTAATTACTCGTTTAGATAAAATTAATGCAGATAAATGGTTTTCTATGCAGGTGGCTAAAGAAAATATGACAATGGAAGACTTTATCAAAAAATGCGATGCAACAATCAAGGCGTACAGGCTTTATTTGGCAACGCCAAGCGTCACGTTGGCTATTTTAGATTTAGCTAAAAAAGCACAAAAACTGCCTGAAGATTCATATAACAGACGGTTATATATGGTTTTGGTTCGAATGTTTAATTCGACAAAAGCAGATGTTCAGTCAGTAAAACCTAAAGCCACAGAGTTAAGAAAAATCTTTGGAGAAAAATTCTTGTTTTTAGGAACACCACTTTTACTTGACTTTTGATATTTTTTCTATATGATATTATAATCATAGTAATTTAAAAGGAGTTTAAAATGGCTTGGACACCAGAATTAGTTAAAGAGTTGAAACGCTTGTGGAGCAAAGGACTTACAACTGTAGAGATTGGAAATCGCTTGGGAATGAGTAAAAATGCGATTGTTGGTAAAGCTCATCGTTTAGGTTTAGAGGGGCGTCCTTCTCCGATTAAACGTGAAAAGAAAAAAGAAGTTGTTATAGAAAAAGTTGAAGAAGTAAAATCTGCTCCAGAAAACAAAGCTGAAGAAGCCTTTTTTTCAGAAAGTTCATCTTTTCCACCAGAAAAAATTTTAAAAGTTGAATTAGTGGAAGAAGCTCCAAAGACAAAAAAAAGAAAATATAAAGGTGTTCAACTGGTCGATTTAAAACCAACTTCATGCCGTTGGCCTTTGGGCGACCCAAAGGATGCTGATTTTTGTTTCTGTGGTCAGGAATGTGCAGAAGGAAAGATTTACTGTGAAGAACATTGTGCTGTTGCTTACACAGGCGTCTTTAAAGCCAAAGTGTAATGACGGAAAAAAATAAAAAAAGATTATGTCTGATTGATGGGTCTGGTTATATTTATCGGGCATTTTTTGCTTTGCCTTCTATGAAACGGTTTTCTGATGGCCTTCCTGTAAATGCTGTTTTTGGTTTTACATCAATGCTGATGCAGTTTATGGCAGAAAATGCAGATGACTGTGTCGCTGTTGTTTTTGACACAAGTCGTCGCAATTTTCGAAATGAAATTTTCCCAGCTTATAAAGCAACACGAAAAGAGGTTCCAGAAGATTTAATTCCTCAATTCCCGTTGATTCGAGATGTTGTTCAGGCTTTTGATATTGCAAATGTTGAATTGGACGGATATGAAGCAGATGATTTAATCGCCTCATATGCTAAAAAGGCTGTATTAGAAGGGTTTCAAGTTGTTATTGTTTCTGCTGATAAAGATTTAATGCAGCTGATGCAAGGCGAAGATATTTTGATTTATGATCCGATTAAGAAGAAATATCTGACGGAAGAGGATGTTGTTAAAAAATTTGGTGTTTTACCACAAAAAGTCGTAGAAGTACAGGCTTTAATGGGTGATTCAACGGATAACATTCCTGGTGTCAGGGGAATTGGGCCCAAGACAGCATCAGAACTGATTAATCAGTATGGTTCTGTTGAAGATGTTTATACGCATTTAGATGAACTTCCTTCTCGAAAAAAAGAATTACTCTTGCAAGGGAAAGAAGATGCCTTTATTTCTAAAAAATTGGTGACTTTGGAACAAAATGCGCCTCTGCCCAAAACGATTAGTTCATTTTGCTCTTATGTTCCAGATGAAAATAAAATAAAATCATTTTTAAATTTGATGGGCTTTTCTGCGTTGCAAACGCGTTTGGGTTCTTTTATGGAAAAAAGATTGAAAATTTTTCACGAAAAATTGCCTCAAAAGGAAAATCAATTATCTTTTAATTTGGAACAAAGTTGTTCTTTGGAAAATAAAGCAGAGCCGATTTATGAATGTATTCAAAAAGAAGCTGATTTATTAAAGTGGTGTGAAAAAATTGAAAAAGCTGGTTTTGTTGCTTTGGATACAGAAACGGATTCATTAGAAAGCCAAACAGCCCAGATAGCAGGTATTTCTTTGTGTATAGAATCTGGAAAAGCGTGTTATATTCCAATAAATCACTGTGGAAAGTATTCAAATACAAAGAAAAATGATGGTCCAATGCTTTTTGGCGAAATGAATCAGCGACCAAAACAAATACCAAAGGAGTTTATAAAAGAACATTTATTAACGCTTTTAGCTCGACCAGATATCAAAAAAATAGGTCATAATATAAAATTTGATTTGGAAGTAATTTATTCAAATTTTGGCGTTAATTTAGCTGATGACAATGTCGAAGATACTATTGTGATGGCGTACCTATTGAATGGTGTTATTCAAAAAAAACGGCTTGATGATTTAGCGTTAAGATATTTAAATGAAAAAATTATTTCATATCAGGAAGTTTGTGGTATGTGTAGAGGAGCTATTTGGTTTAAGGAAGTAGATTTGGAAAAAGCAACGCAGTATGCCGCAGAAGATGCTGATATAACTTTGCAGTTGTATAATTTATTTAAACAAAAATTAAAAGATGAAAAGCTTGATGAAGTTTATGAAAAAATAGATAAACCTTTAATAAGTGTATTAACAGATATGGAAAATACAGGGATTTTAGTTGATAAGCGTGCATTGCAAAAATTAAGTTTATTGTTTTTTCAAAAAATTAATCAGTTGGAAACTGAAATTTTTGAATTGGCAGGAGAACGGATTAATTTAAATTCACCAGTACAGCTAGGTGAACTTTTGTTCGAAAAGCTGAATTTAAAAGGTGGAAGAAAAAATTCAAAAACAAAAAATTGGATTACAGATTCAGATGTTTTAGACAATATGGCTGAAAATGGAATTGAAATCGCTCAAAAAATTTTGGAGTTTCGACAATATACTAAACTGAAATCAACGTATAGCGATGCTTTGGTTGCTTTAATTAATCCAAAAACGGCCAGAGTTCATACCACTTTTTCACAAACAATGACTGCAACAGGTCGTTTGTCTTCTAATAATCCAAATTTACAAAACATTCCTATAAAGACAGAGTTTGGTCGAGAAATTCGTTCTGCTTTTATAGCAAAAGAAGGATGCTTTTTAATTTCAGCAGATTATTCTCAAATCGAATTACGCCTGATGGCACATGTTGCTAATGTTAAGCAATTAAAATATGACTTTGTCAATGGGAAAGATATTCATGCTTCTACAGCATCAAAAGTTTTTAATGTTCCAATAGAAAATATCGATCCTATGGTAAGACGGGATGCAAAAGCAATTAACTTTGGAATTATTTATGGAATATCTCCTTTTGGATTATCGAAACAGTTGGGAATATCAAAATCTTTGGCGAAGCAGTACATCGATTCTTATTTTGAAAAGTATTCTGAAATCAAACACTATATGGATGAGACAACTCAATTTGCTTCACAAAATGGGTATGTTTTAACACCCTTTGGTCGTAAGTGTTATATATCAGGCTTTGATAATCATGTAAATCAGGGTTTTGCAGCCAGAGCTGCTATAAATGCTCCAATACAAGGTGGGGCAGCTGATATAACTAAAATGGCAATGATAAAAATTCAAAAGGAATTAAAACAAAAAAATATGAAGACAAAAATGTTGCTTCAGGTTCATGATGAATTGGTTTTTGAAGTTCCTGAAGCTGAATTAGAAACAGCTAAACAACTGATTAAAACACAAATGGAAAATGTCGTTCAATTAAGTGTTCCTTTGATTGTTGATATAGGTGTTGGCAAAAATTGGAAAGAGGCACATTAATATGAAAAAACCAGAATTACTATTACCTGCAGGAACATTAGATAGATTAAAAACGGCTTTTATGTACGGAGCAGATGTTGTATATTGTGGTTTACCATCTGTTTCTTTGCGCGCGAAAAGTGGCTTTACAATGGCTGATTTGAAAGAGGGGATTGAGTATGCCCATTCAATCGGAAAAAAGATTTATTTGACTTTGAATTTGTTTACACACAACCACGATATGGAACGGTTGGAAGAAGCTGTAAAAATGCTGCAATTTTTAAAACCGGATGGCGTTATTGTTGCTGACCCAGGTGTTTTTGAATATGTCGGACAAGTCTGTCCTCAAATTCCCAGACATATATCAACGCAAGCAAATGTTTGTTCTTATATGACTGTTAATTATTGGCAAAAGCAAGGTGCAAAATTGTGTGTTTTAGGTCGGGAAGTTCCTTTATCTGAAATGTATGAAATACGTGAAAAGTGTCCAGATATTGATTTAGAGGTCTTTGTTCATGGGGCAATGTGTGTTAGTTATTCAGGTCGTTGTTTATTATCAAATTTTTTAACAGGTCGCAGTGCAAATAAAGGAAATTGTGCTCATACATGCCGCTGGAAATATAAATTTTATATTGAAGAAGAAAATCGTCCAGGCCAATTGATGGAAATGATGGAAGATGATCATGGTGCATACATTATGAACTCCAGAGATTTGTGTTTAATGCCAAGATTGGATGAGCTTTTAAATGTAGGTTTGGACAGTTTTAAAATCGAAGGTCGTAATAAGTCAGAATATTATGTTGCAATTGCAACCAGAGCTTATCGAAAAGCTATCGATGATTGGTATAACAATCCGAAAGAGTGGAAACCTGATGAATATGTTGAGGAATTGAAAACGCTTCAAAATCGTGGATATACTTTGGGATTTTTTGATGGGAATGCAGGTCCAGAAAGTTTGAATTATGATATTTCGGCCAGCTCGGGTATCTGGCGTTATGCAGGCAGAGTGACAGATAAAACTCAAGACAGTATTATTTTTGAAATTAAACATAAAATTGAAAAGGGGGATGAATTGGAATTTTTATCTCCGTCACAATTTGAACCAGTTAAAGTCAAAATGGATGAATTTTATGATACAAGAAATGATAAACTTTTAGATGTTATTTCAACAGGACATTTAGGTCAATCGATTCGGATTCCTGTTTCATCTGACATTTTAGATAAATTACCCATTTTAAGTGTCGCTCGAAAATTTATTGGAAATAAAACCTGATAAAATTTTGTTGATGTTTTGAAAAATCGGAGATTCTTATGTATGAAGTAAAGAAAATTTACGAAGAGATGAGTTGGTTAGAAACGAATGAAAAGCTGTTGAAACTGGCACAACCAAAGTACTCTGTACCTTATTCAACGGTTGTTTTTTTGATGGGATTGGCAACAGATTCTACTGTTTTGTTGACATTTTCTTTGATTTTGGCCGGAGGTCCGATTATTCCATTGCTGAAAGATATTGATATAAATCATTTAAAAAAAGCAAATGAAGAAGCTTACTTTAACAAGGCATCTCAACTTCATAAATCTGTTCGAAGAGCTGTTTATTGGGCATTCTTTTTTCGGTTAAAAAATGAACATAATCCACAAAAACGCAAAGAAATTATAAATTCAATCCTCTGGATGAAAAAAATAGATACAATCAGACAGGCAGATAAAAAAGAAGTTATGCGTTTGTGGGGGCATAAACGAAAAGGTCTTGCAAGAGGGTTAAAATATCTGCGAAGTCATATAGGCAAGATGACGTTTGATGAGTATGTGGAAAAAAGACAGAATATACTCAGTTATTATTAATTTTTTTTAGTTCTTCAATGTATTCTGGTAATGTGTTATTCATAATGGCACGTATGGCCTTTTGACTATCGTTTTCCCAAATTTTATTGCGTCTGACGAAACCACACTTTTGACAACGTTGAACCAGTATAAATTCGCCATTTTTGGTATCTAAACCAACAGCAGGCATTAAACCATGACAATCACAGGCTCTATCACCAGGATTAATATCTACGTGTTTTGAAGTTAAGCATTCTGGGCAGTGATTTGTATATCCGTTTCCCGATACTTTAGTTCCACACATTTCACAGATAAAATCTTCTTGAACTTTTTTAAATTGTTTTGACATGATATAACCTCCCTATCTTCATTCTAACATATAGGTATAAAAAGTCCAGAAAAAAAGAGGGCGTATTTTACCGTATAAATTTTACTTCAATAGCTTTTTTTTCTTTTATTTGTGTGCTTTTTATGCTAAATTAGTCGAAAAGGAATAAATATGAGTACGTTATTTGAACAGCAACAAGATAGACCGTTGGCAGACAGGTTAAGACCATCTTCTTTGGAAGAGGTCGTTGGGCAAGAGCATTTGTTGGCAGATGATGCTCCTTTGGGACGAATGATGAAAACAGGAAAAGTTTCGTCCTTCATTTTATGGGGGCCACCTGGTTGTGGAAAGACGACAATAGCCAAGTTATTCGCAAATGTTGCAGGGCTTTACTATGAACCTCTTTCAGCTGTTTTTTCTGGAGTCGCAGATTTAAGGCGTATTTTTGATAATGCAAAAAATCGCAAACAACTAGGAAAAAAAACGTTGTTGTTTGTCGATGAAATCCACAGGTTTAATCGTTCTCAACAAGACAGTTTTTTGCCTTATGTAGAAGATGGAACGGTTATTTTGGTTGGTGCAACGACTGAAAATCCGTCTTTTGAGTTGAATAGTGCTTTGCTTTCCAGATGTAAAGTTTTTGTTTTGAAGGCTTTGAAAAAAGAAGGTTTGGAGCGTATTTTGCAGAAAGCAGAAAGTGTTTTAGGTCATCCACTTCCTTTGACTTTTGAATCAAAAGAATACTTGCTTTCTTTGCCAGATGGTGATGGTCGTTATTTTATCAATTTAATTGAAGCTATTGAACAATATGGGGCAGATGAACCAATGACAATAGCGCAAGTGTCGAAAATTATTTCTCAACGATTACCTCTATATGATAAGGACAGAGAAGGGCATTATAATTTAATCAGCGCACTGCATAAATCTTTGCGAGGAAGCGATCCTGATGCAGGTCTTTATTGGTTGGCTCGTATGATGCAGGGTGGGGAAGACCCTAAATACATTTTACGACGATTGGCTCGTTTTTCTGTTGAAGATGTTGGTTTGGCAGATCCAAATGCAGTGACACAAGCTATTTCGGCCTGGAATACATACGAACGTTTGGGTTCGCCAGAAGGTGATTTGGCAATCGCTCAGTTGGTTGTTTATTTGGCTACTGCACCCAAATCTGTGGGCGTTTATAAAGCGTGGAAAGCTGCATCCAAAACAGCCAAAGAAACAGGTTCTCTGTCTCCACCTATGCATATTTTAAATGCGCCAACTAAATTGATGGAAGAGTTGGGCTATAACGCAGGTTATGAATACGATCCGGATACGGTTGATGGTTTTTCTGGTCAAGAATATTTCCCTGATCAAATGCATCATTGTACATTTTATAAACCTCCTGAACGAGGTTTCGAACGTGAAATTAATAAGCGATTAACGTATTGGAATAATTTAAGAAAACAGAAAAAATGTCAGAAAAAGTAGTCTTTGTAAATGTTGAAGAAAAAGATGCAGGGGCACGTTTAGATCGTTGGTTTAAACGTTATTATCCAGCGTTAACGCATGGTATGCTGGAAAAAATGTTGCGCTGCAAAAATGTACGTGTAAATGGGATAAAAGCAAAATCAGACTTGCGTTTAAATGCAGGGGATGAAATAAGGATTCCACCATTATCAGTAGAACAATTGGAAAATAATAATAAAAATAATCTATCTGAAGCAGATGTAAAGTTTGTGCAATCGTTGATCATTTACAAAGATAAAGATATTATCGTATTAAATAAACCTGCTGGCTTGGCTGTACAAGGGGGGACAAAAACAACGCGGCATATTGACGCTTTGTCTGAAGGTTTAAAATTCGGAGGAGAGAAACCACGTTTAGTTCATCGTTTGGATAAGCAAACCAGTGGCGTTTTGGTTCTTGCTCGAAACGTTAAAAGTGCGGCATTATTGGCAAAGGCTTTTGAAAGCAAACAAGCCAGAAAAATTTATTGGGCTATCGTTCATGGATGTCCCAAAACAATGAATGGTTATATAGAAGCTCCATTATTGAAAAAATCTGGGAAAAATGGTGGAGAATTAATGCAAGTTGATGAAAATGGGCAATATGCTAAATCTCTTTATGAAGTTATTGATACGAATGGTCAATTTTCTTTGCTGCGTTTAATGCCTTTAACTGGACGAACACATCAGTTAAGAGTTCATTGTGCGCATATTGGCTGTCCAATTGTTGGTGATGAAAAATATGGTGGATTTTTTGCAGATGGCTTGGAAAAACAGATGTTTTTGCATGCAAAGGCATTAAAAATTCCTCTGTTAGATGGTAAATTTTTAAAAATTAATGCAATAATACCAAATTATATGAAAAAAAGCTTTGCCTTTTTGAAATTTAGTGTTAAAAATAAGGAAGAAGATTTTGACTCTTTTTGAGTGAAAAAAATATAAAGGGGATTTTAATGAAAAAAATACTAATTGCTTTTTTTGCTTTTTTGTTGATAGTTCTTGTGGGTGGCGTTGTTTACATCTTTACATTTGATGTTAATTCATACAAAAGCCAAATTGAACGAGTCGTTTCTGAAAAAATAGGAATGACTGTAAAAGTAAATGGTCCAATGACGTTGGCAAAATCATTAAAACCAACTTTGATTGCTGAAAATATATCTATTTTAAATCCAGATGGTTTTGAGGATAAAAACTTTTTAACAGCTAAAAAAGCTTCTTTTTCTTTTGATTTAGCTGCTTTTTTCAGAAAAATGATAAACATTCAGAATGTTGAAGTTTCTGATGTGTCTATTTCTTTAGAGGTAAATCCGTTGGGAAAAAACAATTGGACGATGCTTCATCGCGCCCAAGATGGCTCTGCTAAAAAGTCAGCTCGTCCAACATTGTCTAAAAGTTCAGATGTTATATTGTTGGCGCAAACACAGGTTGATTTAATTTCGATGACGAATGTAAAAATCAATTTTATAGATGGAGAAGATTCAAAACAAAAAGAAATTTTGCTAACGAACTTTTCTTTGACAGATTTAGCTGATTTTAAAGGAAGTGCTGTTTTTGAAAACGAAACGATTGCATTTTCAGGTTCTGTTAAAAATTTGTTAAGTGTCTTACAAACTAAACGCAATTTAAATTTCAATTTAACTTTGACTGCGTTGAATGGACAAGCCAATATCTTTGGAACGTGTAGAGATATCTTGAATTGTTCAAGGGATATTGTTTTGAACATTACAGCAGAAGGTAAAGATTTGAAAAAAGCCTATACATCTGCTGTTTTCGGTGGTGTTGAAAATGATTATTTGCCAGCCGAATCGTATAAGTTAAAGGTCAACACAAAATTGTTAAATGGTCAGATGGTGTCGGACGGTTCCGTTGATTTAGATGCTATTGGAGTCCACTTTTCTTACAATATCGATCATAATTTATTAGGTCAATTAGGTTCTGGACGTTTTAATCTTGACATTGTTAAGCCTGAATTTGTTCAGTTGTTTGGTTTGAAACCGTTTACGTTGCAAAGTGCATACACTTTAGAAGTTGGGAAAAAAATAGAATTTACAAATTTTTCTACGATGTTTGACGAAACAGATATTGATGGAAGTATTTCTGTTATGTTAGATGGCGTTCGTCCGATAATTTCTGGTGAAATTCGTTCACATTATTTTAAGCCTGCTAATGTTTTTTCTGACGAAGTTGGAAAAAAACACTTTCCTTCAGATATTCTTAATTTGAAACGGGATTTAGGAAAAGAATTATTTTCTAAAAAAACATTAAATATGGCGTGGATGAAGAAGTTCGATATGAATTTAGCTATTTCGATTGATAACTGGTATGCAAAAAATGCGTTTGTGCGTTATCCAACGATTAAAGCCAATGTGTTGTTAGATGCAGGATCTCTTAAAATTACGCTAAATGAAGGGACTAATTTAGCCGAAGGAAATTTAGTTGGTTTGTTATCATTAGATACAGTAGCATCTATTCCTCAATGGAAGTTAGATTTAGTTGCTGAAAAATTAAATTTTAACCAAGTTAATCTATGGAAAAAACAATTATTAGCTGGTACAATGGATATGAATTTATTTTTGACAGCGCAAGGGGATAATTTAAATAGTATATCTAATTCTTTAAATGGAGAGCTTTTAGTTGTTGCTAATCAATTAGAAATTTTATCTCCTATCGTTAGTTCTTTGTTTTCTGCGAGTGCTCAAGGAGGTTCTTCTTATCAGACGGTTCAAGATTTATTCGTTAAATGTGGTGTTGTAAACGCTTTGGTAAAGAATGGTACTATTGTTTTTGATAAAAATGCAGTTTTTGAGACGAATCGATTTAATATGCTAATCAATGGGGATGTTAATTTAGGTGGCGAGCAATTAAACCTACGCTTTATTCCTCAAAAGAATTTTACTCGTGCAAGTGCATCAGGACAACCAATTAAAGCCGTTTCTTTAACTGGACGTTTGCAAAACCCAGAAGTGGGAATAGATAAGGATGTTTCAAAGGCAGTGACACAGATTTTGCCAATGTTGGCTGAGAAGGGGCAGAACAAAAAAACGGTTTTAGATTTATATAAAAAGAAAACGTCAGGAGAAGATGTGTCTTTGTGCAGAATTGCAGCTACAGGATTAACATTGAAATCAATAGATGCTTATTTTGGTCGATTGGAAAAGAAAGAAGTCGAACAAAAGCCTGTCGTAAAACCTGTTAAAGTGAAACCTACAAAAGCTCAAAAATTGGGTAGGGAATTGTTGGATAATTTTTCAGACGTTTTGTCTGTGAATGAACCAGTTCCAGCACAAAACCCTTAGGTTTTTAGATGGCAGAAGTACATTTTTTAATATCAGGACGCGTTCAACATGTCGGCTTTCGTCGATTTGTTGCGCGTCATGCTGTTTCTTTAGGTATTACAGGTTTTGTTAGAAATCGTATAGATGGTTCAGTTGAAATTTATGCATCATCTTCTCATGATTTATTAAATAAGTTTATTCAGTTTTGCCAGAAAGGTCCCATTTTCGCTACAGTGACAGAAGTGACTGTTTTACCTGTTGATGATAATTTAAAACGAATGATTGATAATGCTACGTTTAAAATTCTGCCCACAGAATAGCGTTATATTTTTTTTGTCTTTATTTTATCACAAAAAAACTTCCGTTGTACGTTTAACGGAAGTTTTTATTTTCATCGGGAATTGGAATTTGTTCTATTTTTTCTTTTCGGACTGTTTTTGAGCAAAAATTTCAGCCGCATTTTGAGTTTGATGTTCTAATTCTTTAATTAAATCATTGATGGAATGATTTTGCAGGTATGTAGTATATTCATTGCGATAAGTTAATGTCATGCTAACACCTTCAACAATGATGTCCAAAATGCTGTATTTTCCATCTTTTTGGCGAACTCGCCACATAACTTGAATAGGTTTGCTGTCTGAGGAGATGGAACTTTCTACAAAAACTTGATTTTTTCCTTGAGCCGGTCTTTCAGAATAAAACTTCACTTCTTGTCCATTATACATTCCAAAACGTTCAGCTGTCATTTTTATTGCCATATTTTTGAACGCTTCTATAAAATCATCTTTTTCTTTAGGGGTCGCTGTTCTCCAGTATTGAGCTAATACAGTTCTTGCAATTGCTTCTGTGTCAACTTTTGAAAGAATAATTTCTTCAAATTTTTGAGACTTTTCTTCTTTTGTATTATCTGTTGCAAGAACTTCATTGATGACTTCATCGACTAAATTGCTTACAAAAGTTGTTGCAGATTTATTTTGTGCATATGCAATGTTTGCAGATGCAAATACAATTAAGATAAATGTAATAATTTTTTTCATTATATATCCTCTTCAAATTCAAAATCAATGTCATAGCTTTGTGTTTGAGCATCTATATCGTCCAAATTTAAGAATTTGCTTCTGTTTTGTCGATACATTGTTCGCAAAGCCACATAAGGATCTATAGAAGTACGTTCAATGTCTTCTAACAGTCCACTTAAACTATCAATGGTGTTGATTCCTTTAAGGGCATAGCGAAAAATTAAAAGATGATCCTTTTCAGCTTTTGGTAAAACATAATCCGTCGGATCCAAGAAAAAGCCAGCGACAGAAGCGACAGTTTCTCGAATATCGGAAGGACCTAAAAACGGCCAAACAAAATAAGGCATAGAATTGTTCCATCCCCAGCGATATAGTGTTTCGCCAAAATCTTTAACAGGTGCTTGTATTTCCAATTGGCTGGCTACATCAAACAATCCTCCAATTCCAAGCGTTGTATTCGTAAAAAAACGAGCAAAAATTTGTGCGCTATCTTTAAATTCTGCTTGCAATAAAGCGTTTACAAAGTAATAAGGTTGGGACAGGTTTGAAGAAGCATTAGACACACAGTCTCTCACAGGTTTAGGGAATACAAACTGATATGCTTTGTCAAAAGGTCTGTATATATAGCGATTTATTTTGAAGTTAAAATCAGTCATAACTCTGTTGTATGGTTCTAACGGATCGTTTGCTTCATTGTACAGCTTTAACGCTTCAGGATCTGAAGGTGGTGTAGCGCAGGCTGTTAATATAAGAACAAAAAAGCATACAAACAGATTTTGCATGATTTTAAACGTTTTTTTCATATAAATCCCTTACCATTTATTATCGAACTTTATTACTTTAGATGGCTTTTGTTTTTTTAGCAAGTTTTTTTTAACGCTTCTTCAATAGCTGGAAGTACATCTTCGACGTTGTCAACCGTTTTAACCAAGTCCAAATGTTCAGGTTTCATAAAACCTTGATCTATCATGTGGTGCACAACTTGTCTAAAAGGATTAAAGAAGTTTTCTATATTCAAAACAATAATTGGTTTAGAAAACAAGCCTAATTGTTTTAAAACCATTAGTTCGACCAACTCATCAACAGTTCCAATGCCACCAGGCAAAATGCAAAAAGCTTGAGCTGCAGAGGTCATTGCAAATTTTCGAGCAAACATTTTTTGATAAACTTGAATTTCATCAATGGTATCTTTCATTAAATCGGGTCGTTCTATTTTAAATAAATGGGATATTGTCATTCCAACGACTCGTCCTCCGTTTTGTTTGCAAGCATTTGCAACAGCACCCATTAAGCCTGTTCCACCAGCTCCATAAATTAATTCAATATCATTTTGGGCAATTAATTGACCTAAACGAGTGGCATTTTTTTGATATTTCGGAGAAATGCCATCTTTGCTTCCACAAAAAACACATAACTTTTTTAAATTCATTTTTTTCCTCTTTTTATAAAAAAATTTAACATTTGTTCATTTTTTATATTTACACTTAACAATACGCATAGTAGAATAGCACTAAAGAATGGAAAATACAACAATGAAACGGATAACATTTTTATTATTTTTTATTTCTCCCTTTTGTGTATCGATGGCTTTGGCGCAGGGAGAAGACATCGCTTTATTTGATGAAACGGAAGAAGTTTCTTCTGATGTGCAGTTAAATACACCAAATGTAGGTCCTGATGCTCGACCTGTCACTTCGATTCGAATCGCTCCGAAACCATTTCCTTCAATTCCTGTTTCTATGCGATCTGAAGAGCCTGTTCCTACAGAACCATTCGGTGGACAGGATATGGCTTATGAACGACGTTATTCTGATGACAGCGCCTCTGGTTATGCACAGTTGGCTACGCCAATTGATTATTCTAAAGCAAGAACAGTTGAAGCAACTAAAAATAAGATAGATACAGTTGTTCAACGAAAAGATACCTCATCGACAGTTGAAAAAAAACCTTCAGCTAACGCATCATCGTCGCCAGTCCCTTCGAAAAAAGAAAATATATCGCCAGTTCAGACCGTGCCCTTAACACAAATAGATACTTCAAATTTTAATATCGCTGATTTGTATTTGAATATGACCCCTGAAGATGTCATTGAAACAGCAATAGATAATGGATTTGAATTAACAAATGTTTCTTATGGGATTCCTTCGTTTATGGTGACTAATTTTGAAAAAGGTTGTCGCGAATCGGGGTTGTATCAACTTCACTTAATTCATGAATGTGTGCGTGAAAAAGCAAAAGATGAAGATGTTTATTATATTTCTCAAGTTCGTTTGAAAAAAGGTACTACAAATGAACAAATTGATGTTCTTTTTTCTTCCCCTTTGACTAATAACGAAGCATTTAAGATTGATTATACAGGTTTTGGAGATAATTCATTAGGTACTTCCTATCAAGACCTGTTGAAAAAAACGAATCGTCGAGATGTTTTTTGGCAATACGTTAACGAGCGTTATGGTGAACCAACAAATGCAGAACTTTTAGTTTGGGGCGATGTTAATTCTGTTTCATTACGGGCATTTTTAGAAGGTAATTCGTTGAATGCGCGCATCATATTACAAGATGTATCTGAGACAGGAAAAGATTATAAATTGGCTGAAGAGTGGGATAAAGAGCAAGAAGTTAAATATCCTTTTAGCTTTTAACTCTTTTTATTATTAAAAAATACCATCGGCTTTTTGTTCGATGGTATTTTTTTAGATGTTGTATGATAAAAGGAAAAATTTATATAAAAATGAAAAAAACTTGACAAATAACCAAACTTATGGTATAAAGGAAGTATGAAAGGGTTTTTTATAAAGTTGATAAGGAGGAAAAAATGCAATCTATTGATAAAATAAAGAAAATGTTGCTACCAAAATTTATTGCAAATACCATGCTTTTGAAAGGATGTGCTTCTGGTGATGTATCAAGAGTACAAAAAGCATTGAAGTTAGGTGCCGATATTAATGCATCTGTTTATGTCGGGTCTTATGAAGATGCTGTTGCAGGAAGTTGTCCATATGAACCAGGCTGGGAAGGTGATGTTAAGATGTCTCCTTTGCTTTATACTATAACAACAGCGTTTGGAAAAACTGATGAAAAAAAATATCAGGATGTTGTTCGTTGTTTGTTAGAAAATGGGGCCGATACTTCTAGAGTTTTATTTTCTTCTGAAAAACTGTGGGAGTGGGATAAAGACAGAACCGATGGCTGGGGGGCAGATTATAAGAAGAAAAATGCGATTTCTTTGGAAGAAGTCTTGAGCGTATCTTTAAAAGAGCAAGTGCCTTTGGGGGAACGCCGTTCTTCTAGAGATTTTTGTTGTGTTTCTGAAAATATGCTTTCTTTTTTAAAGACTTTAAACATTCCTGTTGTGGAGTTAAAGAACGGAAGAGAAGTAGCATCTTCAACAAAATCGCATGAAAAAACTCAAACAAACGAAAATGCTTCAAAGTTACGCAATCTAGGGAAAAAAAGGAATTTATTTTTTAATGCCAACGCGAATAAAGGACGAAGCAGATAAAACAATAAAAAAAGACCCGTATATTTGAGTACGGGTCCTTTTTTTATTTAAAAGTAATTATACAAATTGCTTTTTAAAGTAATCTGCCAACTGACTGACTTCAATGCGTTCTTGTTGCATTGTATCTCTGTCCCGAATCGTGACTGTAGCAGGCGTTTGTTCTATACTTTCAAAATCAACGGTCACGCAATAAGGTGTTCCGATTTCATCATGGCGACGATAAGCTTTTCCTACGTTGCCACTGTCTTCTAACATAACACGTCCGATGCCTGTTTTTAATAGTTCATCTTTAATTTGACGTGCTAATGCAACAATTTGTTCGTTGTTTCTTTTTAATGGAATAACTGCGACTTTTACTGGTGATAAATGTTTCTTTAACTTCAAAACGATTCGTGTATCTCCATTGGGTAATGGTTCTTCTGTATAAGCTTCTGTCATGACTGCTAAAACACCACGATCAACCCCGGCTGATGGTTCGATAACAAATGGAGCGTACCATTTCTTTTCTTCATCATCAAACAAGGCTAATTTAGCAGTAGAATCTTTGTTTTCATGAACGTGAGCTATTAAATCAAGTTCGTTTTGTTGTTTTGTGTGATTGCCTAAATCGTAATCTTGACGATTCGCAATACCTTCCAACTCTTCAATACCATGAGGGAATAAATACTCTAAATCGTAAGTTGCTTTAGAATAGTGAGCCAAATCTTCTTTAGCGATTGTATGAACATGGATATTTTCACGTTTCAGACCTTGACGAACCCACCAATCAATACGTTGTTCTTTCCAATACTCATGCCACTTTTCATCTTCACCGGGTTTGACAAAAAATTCCAATTCCATTTGTTCAAATTCTCTGACTCGGAAGATGAAGTTTCTGGGTGTAATTTCATTCCTGAATGATTTACCTATTTGGGCAATTCCAAAAGGCGCTTTTCTGGATGTCGAATCGACGACGTTTTTGAATTGTGTGAAAATAGCTTGCGCTGTTTCAGGACGCAAATAAGCATAATTTGAACCATCATCTATAGGACCTACGTTTGTTTTAAACATCAAATTAAATGGGCGAGGTTCTGTTAAATCTGTGCTGCCACAATTCATGCATTTACCATCTTTGATATGATCAGCTCTCATACGGGTTTTGCATTTACGGCAATCACATAATGGATCTGAAAAAGTAGATTCGTGTCCAGAATACTTTAAAACTTGGCGCAATGTCAAAATGGATGCGTCCAAACCTTCAACATCGTCGCGTTCATAAATCATTGCACGCCACCAAGCGTTTTTCAGATTGTTTTTTAATTCAACACCCAGTGGACCGTAATCATATACACCTTGTAATCCACCATAAATATCTGCGCTTTGAAATATAAAACCACGACGTTTACATAAAGACACTAATTGTTCCATACTAGTAGCAGGCATTTTTCACTCCATAATTAATTTCATAAACAAAGGCGCATTTTATCGTCTATTTATATAAAAGTCAAGCCTTATCAATGTTTTTAAGTTTAAAAAAAATAAAATTTTACTAGACAGCAGATTTAATGTTTGTTATGATTCTAAATAATGATTTAGTAAAAGGATGTCTGATGAAAAAAGAATTATTTTTATCTTTACTGTTTTGTGCTTTGTCTTCCACTTGTTTTGCCGATTATACAAGGGCTGTTGCTGCTTTGCAACGGGCTGATTATGCAACGGCTTTGCAAGAATTAGAAGCTCCAATCCAAGCAAAAGAAGCAAAATCTTTATATTTAATGGCCTATATGCATTATCATGGTATGGGGGTTGTGAAAGATTATAAGAAAGCTTTCGATTTGTTTCAACAGGCTACAGATCAAGGCAGTGTAGATGCACAGACTTATTTAGCCTATATGTATGCGCAAGGAAAAGGCGTTGAAGAAGATAAAAAGAAAGCTGTTGATTTATATCAAGCATCAGCAGATAGTGGTGATGTGACTGCAACTATGAATCTGGGGGTTTTATTTTATTTGGGTGATGGTGTTACCCAAAACTATGAACAAGCTTTTGAATTGATGTCTTCTATTGAAAATGCACGCAATCCGACAGTTCAGTTTTATTTAGGAAATTTGTATTTTTATGGTTATGGAACTAATCGGGATGTAGAAAAAGCGCTTTCTTATTATGTTAGAGCTGCAAGTTATGGAAGTATCGAGGCTCATTCTGTTTTAGGACATTTATATCAAAAAGGGGTCTCTGTTGAAAAAAATATCCCATTGGCTTTAAGATATTATGAATATGCTGCAGTGAAAGGTTTTCCGTTGGCTCAATTTAATTTGGCAACAATGTATGCAGATGGTCAAGCTGGTTCAATTAATAAACCTATTGCTTATGCTTGGTTGACAAAGGCAGTTGAAAATAATTTTCCACAGGCTGCGAATGCTTTATCTTCTTTGGCTGATGATATGTCTATTTCAGAAATATCAAAAGCAAAGACGGAAATTATGGAATTGGATGCGCAAATAACCAGTTCTGCAGTCGTTTCTCCTACAAAAGATGGGACTGAACCATTGGCAGAGAAAGTTGTTCCTAAAGTCGGGGCAGTGTCTTCTTCGTTCGTTCCTCAAATTGGGGGCGTGAATTTTACAGCAGGGGCACCTGTTTCAGCTCCTTTGTCTGGAAACAGAACTAAACGCTCAAGAAGAATGATTAGGAGACGTTAATATGACTGAATTTACAAAAAAGATATTTTCTTTTCATTTTGCAGATATTGTTGGATTATGTGTTGGCTTTGTATTGTTGTTTTCTTTTACAGACAACCAACTATTCAAAATGGTTATTTCTCCTCAAATGTACTTGATTACTTTTTTAATTTCGTTTTTGTTTCATTCGTGGATTTGGTTGTTTGTTTTGCATGGAGAAAGCGCTTATACTAAACAAATGGCGTTAAAGGTTATAAAAGATTTTTATCGTATTGTATTATCAGTTGTTTCGACAATCGGTGTTTATTTTTTGATTCAAGCGTTGTTGGGTTAGTTGCATTTTTCTGACTTACATTTTTCTGCAGATATAATATCTATATTAAAAGCTTTCTGATTTAAGGAAATGCCAGTTTTCTTTTTTTCTAAATCAGACATATCTTCTAAATATGCGTCGATTTTGTACCATCCTTCTTTTAGGTCTTTTGTTTTTGAATTTTGTAAGGTTTTCATTAAATAAGGTTTGTCAATAAATAAAACTTTCTTGTTTGTTTTATTTGATACATGGACAGTTAGTTTTTCAGTTTCTTTTGGCGTTTCGATAGTTGTTGTTTCGTCCTTTTGTTGTTTTTGTTGTTTTTTTGGAGAGATAAGAACTGGATTTAAAGTAATATCTCCAGTCGGTTGAGGATTGAGTACGTAATTGAAAGAACTGTCTAAATCAGGCATCCAAAGCGCTGTAGAATTGTCTTTGACAAGGTGTTCTTTGAAAAAGATACCGTCTTGTTTTAACGAAGGGCTGTCTGTAGCGCCAAAAATAATCGTTTGGATATTCGGACAAAGCGTTTGGGCATAACTTTTCGCTACGGTAAATAAGTTTTGAATGGTTGTTTGATCTGTAAATAAATCTTTGTTTGGTGTTTGAAGCCAGATTTCAAACGAATCACAAACTTCAAAGTGGGTATAGATATTACCAGTCAGTTCTGCCTGCATTTTTCCGACGTATTGAATTTTTAAATCATCATTTTTATCTAAAAAATAATATAAATTTTGAGTCCCATTTTTTTCAGCAGAACGTTTAATAACATGACTGTTTAAAGGAAGTTGACCAATGAAAAAACCATCAATAAAAAAACCATCTAGCGTTTGTAAAATATCATTTTTATCGTTTAGAATGTTGATTTTAAAATGACCTTTTTCAAAACATTTTACATCTTTTTGCTCCGAAGTTTCTTCAACTTCGATATGTAAATCGTCACTGATGGGATTTGTAGATAGATAATGAATAAAACACTGTTTATCGGCTGTGTAAATCAAGTATTCGTTTAGTAAATTTTCATTTTCATATAGGATATTTTCTTTTTGTGAAATGGAAAATGTATTTGCATACGATTGCTGAAAGTTCAGCATGCAAAGTAAAGAAAATATCCATATAATTTTTTTCATTCGTCAATTTCCTCGTTTTTAAATAAACCAAATAGCTTTTCTTTTAAAATATAACCTTTTAATTCATTATATTTAACTTTACAAAAAATGTCGTGAGGGAAGCATTCTAAAAGTTGAATAATTGATTGTCCATTAAAATACGCTAAATGCTTTGAGTTCAGATTCTTTTTTTTGTATAAAATAGTTTTTTCATTTTGAGGAGTTAGGGCTGTTCTTTTTCCTGAAAGCATTGTTTTATGAATCCAACCTTGCGTGTTTTCAACATCTTGAACTTTATGCCAGTGCTCAAATGAGTCTGTAATAATTACAGGAAAGCCTTTTCTTTTATATACCCATTCGATTGGGAAACGTTCTCCTGGTCCTGAACGCATATAAACAGTATCACTCCGTAAAGAAGCAAATCTGGGAAATACAGCTTCTTGTGCTTTCAATGTCCCACTTATTATAAGTGTCGCAAATAAAAAGCTTAACCATCTAATCAAGCTGTTTCCTCCTTTGTTTGTTTTGCATTTTGATTTGATGAAACATTTTGTATTTCTGTATTTTTAATGCCTTCTTCATAAAATACATTTTCTTTCGATGTTATATTTTCTTCAAAAACTGGGGAGGAATTTGAAGCCACAAAACTGGGATTGTTTCTTTGGGATAAATCTTCCCATTTAGCTCTGAAGGCCAAAGAAAAAACCGTTAATGCAATCGGATCACCTTTTTTTATGATGACAGATTCTTGCGAGGCATTAAACAGTCTAACTTTTATTTCTGTCCTGTCAGAAGCATCTATTGTTAATGGAGCATTTAAAACAATGACACCAGTTTGTGTAGATTCTTTCAATGAACGAATTTGAGCTTCCATTCCAATAGGTAATGCTAGAGCCAATCCTGTGGCAAAAATTTCCGAACAATTTGGATCAATTTTTATTCCGTCGGTATTCGAACGCAATATCATGCACGTTCCAACAGCATCAGCATAGGATGGTAAGGGCATTTTTTGCGCATCAGCAAGTCGAATAACTGGAATTTGTGGCAACATGTTTTTTCTCCTTTAAACAAGTGGTGTTTTTTCGCCCCATAAGGCTTCAATTTCGTAAAAAGAACGCGTTTCTGGTTGAAAAATATGAACAATCGCGTCTCCTAAATCTAAAATAACCCAATCACCAGAGCCTTGTCTTCCATCCATTTTTGGATGATAACCCATATCTTTTAATTTTTCATGTAGTTGGGTCGCTAAAGCTAAAACATGGCGTGATGACGTTCCTGACGCGATAATTAATGCGTCGGTTAATGATGTTTTCCCTTTTAAATCTATCATTAAAATGTTGTTTGCTTTGCCTTCATCTAAAATTTTTAAGATTAACTCGGGTAGATTTTGTTTTTCTTTCTTATTCGATGTCATTTTCGTCCTTTATTTCTTCAATGGCTTCTATTTGCTTTTCAGGAACAAAAGTCGCAGCCTTTCGTAACAACTCCGTTAAATTTTTATTTGCGATTGCTGAAATAAAAATCGGTTGAATTTTTGCTTTTTGAGTAAATTCTTTTCCAATTTCTGCCAGCGTTTCATTATCAATACAGTCGCATTTATTTATGGCAATAATTTCTGGTTTTAATGCCAGTTTTTCAGCATAACTTTTTAACTCGTTCCGAATGGATTGATATGTTTTAAATGGTTCTGGTTCTGTTCCGTCGATTAAGTGAATAAGAACAGAACAACGTTCAACGTGTTTTAAAAACTTTGTTCCTAGTCCAATACCTTCAGAGGCTCCTTCTATCAAACCAGGAATATCGGCCATTAAAATTTCTTTTCCGTCAACCATTGCGACCCCTAAATGAGGGTGTAATGTTGTAAACGGATAGTTTGCTATTTTAGGACGAGCTTTTGTCAATGCTGTTAATAACGTAGATTTTCCAGCATTTGGCATTCCGACTAAACCAATATCTGCAATAAGTTTTAATTTTAACCATACGGCTAATTCTTCCCCTGGTTCTCCAGGGTCAGCCCGTCTGGGCGCTTGATTGGTAGAGCTTTTATATGAATCGTTTCCTCTGCCCCCCATGCCTCCTTTGGCTATAACAAAACGTTGTCCATCCTTTGTTAAATCAGCAATAACAACTTGTCCCGTTTCGTCGGTCACCTCTGTTCCAATAGGAACTTTTATGATTAAATCCTCTCCACCTGCACCTGTGCAATTACGACCTGCGCCTGGTTGTCCTTTTTGTGCTTTAAAGTGTTGTTGATATCTAAAATCGATTAGAGTGTTTAAATTAGGTGCTGCAACGAAAATAACGTCACCACCTTTTCCTCCGTTTCCACCATCTGGTCCACCAAATTCCAAGAATTTTTCATGACGAAAAGAACAGGCTCCGTTTCCACCATCACCAGCTTTGATATAAATTTTTGTTTGATCTAAAAATTTCATAAGAATATCCTTTTCTTTTTATTGTGTTTAGGTTAGCTTAAAAACACATAAATGGCAAGTTTTTTTTATATAATCTTGATAAAAAACAAAAAAAGACCCAACAAATTATATCGGGCCTTTTGGAAACTAACTGAAAGGTTGAAAGCTTAAGCTTTAGGAACAACACAAACAAAAGTTCTATCATTTTTAGAATGTTTAAATTCTACGATACCTTCAACTTTTGCGAATAATGTGTGGTCAACACCCATTCCAACATTGTCACCAGGATAGTATTGTGTACCACGTTGACGAACAATGATGTTGCCAGGAACAACAGATTGTCCACCAGCTTTTTTCAAACCTAAACGACGACCTTCGGAGTCGCGACCGTTTCTAGTACTACCACCAGCTTTCTTATGTGCCATGATAAGCCTCCTTACGCCTTAATATCTGTAATCTTAACAACGGACAATTCTTGTCTGTGACCGTTTTTACGTTTATAACCTTGACGACGACGTTTTTTGAAAACAATAACCTTTTCGCCACGAGATTGTTTTACGATTTCGCCTTCTACGGAAGCACCTTCAACCAAAGGAGAACCGACTTTGTCGCCCACCATCAATACTTCGGCGAAATTAACTTTAGCACCTTCATCGCCACAGACGCGTTCAATAACGATAACGTCGTCTTTTGCAACTTTATATTGTTTTCCGCCTGTTTTAATAACTGCAAACATAATAAATCCTTTTCAAATCAAACATGAAACTTCAAGGTTTGCTTTATACACCAAAAAAAAACATATGTCAATAAAAAAATGAAAAATTTTTTGATATTTTTTGTCTTGACAACTTCTTGGGGGGGATAATACAAATGATATCGAGAACAATGTAGGCTTATTATGGGTGGAATTGATATTTAATCAAAAAAAATACGTTAAAATTGTTTTTTATGTTCGGCAGATTTTCTGGCATGTTTATAAAAAAACATTGAAATAAAATCAAAAAACGATATATTGTTCGTTATGACAGAAATTAAAAAACAAGTTTTAGGTGGTGTTGTCGATGGTTTCGATGCTTTTGTTTTGTTGCGTTATGCACAGCAAGACGGGACTATTTTATATATTTGTGAAACAGAGACACAACTAAACAAAACAGAGCAGATACTGAAAACCATTGCACCACAAATAACCGTTTTAAATTTTCCTGCATGGGATACAATTCCTTATGATCGAGTGTCTCCAAATTCCCAGATAGAATCTGAACGTTTGGATACCTTAAGCAGCTTATCAAATTTAGATAAATCTTCTCCTTTGATTATTTTAACGACAGTTCCTGCTGTGTTGCAGAAAGTACCTCCTGTTGAATTTTTCAAGAATAAATCCTTGTCGTTTAAAGTTGGCGATTTTTTTGACGTAGAGAAATTTACAACATTTTTAAATCAAAATGGGTATATTCGTACACAACAAGCAATGCAGGTTGGAGAATACGCTTTGCGTGGTGGAATTATTGATGTTTTTTCAACTGGAATGGAACAGGGGTATCGTCTGGATTTGTTTGGCGATGTGTTGGATTCTATTCGTTTATTTGATCCGATAACACAAAAAACATTATCTAAAATAGATGCTTTTTCTTTAAAACCTGTGTCAGAATATGTGCTAAATGATGAAAGCATATCTAATTTTAGAAAAAAATATAGGTCTTTAATGGGGACTGGTGCGACAAAAGATTTGTTGTACGAAAGTGTTTCTTCTGGTGTAAAAGTAAATGGGCTAGAACATTGGCTTCCTTTATTTTTTGATAAAATGGCAACACTTTTTGATTATTTGCCTAATCAGACAGTTATCTGTTTTTCTGAAAATATACAGGCGACTGCTTTATCTAGGAATGAGCAGATATATGAGTACTATCAAGCACGTTTATCGGCATTAAAAGCGAAAGATAAATTCGAAGATGCTTACTATCCAGTTCCTCCAGACAGCTTTTTTCTGTCAGTTGATGGTTTTAATCAATTATTATCGAAATTTAATCAAAACGTATTTTCGTCTTTTGTTTCTGAAGATACCAATGATATGGGTGGGCGAGTAGGTATTCGTTTTGCAGCTGAACGAATAGCAACAAATGTTTTTGAAAAATTAGCAGAGTTCATTCAAAAGTCAGTTAAACCCATTGTCATTTCTGCAGTTTCTGACGTGGCGATTAATCATATCACGAAAGGTTTGTCAGAATATGGCGTTCATTTAAAAACTTATTCATCATGGCAAGAGGCTTTGAAGAAAACACCCAGTATTGTTTTAATGCCTTTAGAAAGAGGTTTTTCTTGCAAAGAGTTTACTGTTTTTTCTGAAGAAGATATTTTAGGTGAGCGAATGGTTCGTCCGACTCGTCATCGCAGAGCTAAAGAAAATTTTATAGAAGACGTTTCAACTTTAACTGTGGGAGATTTGGTCGTTCATGCAACACATGGTATTGGGCGATATGAAGGTTTGTTGACCTTACAAGTTGGTGGTACAAGTCACGATTGTTTGAAGATTGTTTATGATGACGATGATAAGTTGTTTGTTCCTGTCGAAAATTTGGATATGTTATCTCGATATGGTTCTGAAAATACTGCAGTGTCTTTGGATAAATTGGGTGGGAGTGCTTGGCAAGCCAGAAAAAGTCGAGTAAAAAAACAATTATTAGAAATGGCTGAAAAGTTAATAGGTATTGCAGCTGCACGATATGGCACAAAAATGCCAGTTATTTCTTCGGATTTGGGTTTTTATAATGAATTTTGTGCACGTTTCCCTTATATGGAAACCGAAGACCAGCTACATAGTATTAATGATGTTATTTCTGATTTTGCATCAGGGCATCCAATGGACCGTCTGGTTTGTGGGGATGTCGGTTTTGGAAAAACAGAGGTCGCATTAAGAGCTGCTTTTATGGCTGCAGAAGCAGGTTTTCAAGTCGCTGTTGTCGTTCCGACTACTTTATTGGCCAGACAACATCATGCAACTTTTGTTAAACGGTTTGCTGGTTTTCCTTTGAAAATTGGGCGATTGTCCAGACTGGTCAGTGCAACTGAAAAGAAAAAAACTTTAGCTGGTTTAGCTGATGGAAGCATAGATATTGTTGTCGGAACACATGCGCTTTTGGCAAAGTCTATTCAATTTAAAAATTTGGGTTTGTTGATTGTTGATGAAGAACAGCATTTTGGGGTAGCTCATAAGGAACAATTAAAGTCTTTAAAGGCATCTATTCATGTCTTAACTTTGACTGCAACACCAATTCCAAGGACATTACAAATGTCTTTAACAGGGGTTAGAGACTTATCGGTTATTGCAACGCCTCCAGTAGATAGATTGGCCGTCAGTACTTTTGTGATGCCTTTTGACAGCGTTATTTTACGAGATGCTATGTTGCGTGAACATCAGCGTGGAGGGCAGATATTTTACGTATGTCCCAGAATTTCAGATATGTTTCCTTTGCTTGAAAAATTACGCAAAATGGTTCCAGAATTGAAAATAGTTGCTGCTCATGGTCAAATGAAACCAACCGAGTTAGAGCAAATTATGACAGATTTTGTTGATGGAAAGTACGATATATTGTTAGCAACATCGATTATAGAATCTGGAATAGATATGACAAAAGTCAACACGATTATAATTCATCGTGCAGACATGTTTGGCTTGGCGGCATTATATCAATTACGTGGTCGGGTAGGGCGTTCTAAAGTCAAAGCTTATGCCTACTTAACAACGGCAGAAAATAAACAGTTGACATCTGGCGCGCAGAAAAGATTAGAAGTTATGCAGAGTTTAGATTCTTTAGGTGCAGGTTTTACTTTAGCAAGTCATGATTTGGATATTCGTGGTGCAGGCAACTTATTGGGGGAAGAACAATCTGGTCATATTAAAGAAGTTGGTATTGAACTTTATCAAAAGATGCTGGAAGACGCAGTGGCATTGTTAAAAAGTGGTCAAGACATTGAACATATTTCTGAAGAAGTTTATTCGCCTCAAATATCTTTGGGTTTATCTGTTTTAATTCCCGAAAAATATATTGCAGATTTAAGTTTGCGAATGGAATTATATCATCGCATGGCAAATTTGAAAAATGCGCAGGAAATTCAATCTATGCGTTTAGAACTGGAAGACAGATTTGGTCCTCTTCCTGTAGAAGTTGAAAATTTACTGACGACTGTCAGTTTAAAAATGCTTTGCTTGCGAGCGCACATAGAACGTGTTGAGGCTGGTACAAAAGGCGCGTCGATTAGCTTCAGGAATAATTTATTTCCAAATCCTGCTGCATTGGTTGGTTTTATAAATACTCAAATGGGGCTTGCGAAATTAAAACCAGATAAATTAATTATAACTCGGACATGGAATAATTCTTTAGATAGGCTAACAGGTGTTAAAAATTTGTTAGAAAAATTTGCACAGATGGCTGAAGAATAAAGCTTAATATACTATTGCTGAAAATCTTTTCTTAAAGACGTAATACGAATACGAGTAAAAACTTGACAGATTTGTTAAGATTTGCTATAATAAAGTATGTATTTAAAGGAGAAGAAATCGCATGATATCAGAAGAAAAAGTTTTTTCAGACAGATTAGATGCATTGCTGAATGATAGAACTGAAAAATCATCGTTTATAAAACGTTCTTGGGGCTTTTTTCGGCATCCTAGTGAAGCCCAAAAAGTCGGCCGACGGACTTTCTTAAGGGAATTTTTCTCTCTTTTAGGTCGCTCAATATCTCCCTTTGCAACTTCCCACAGAATAGCATTAGGTGGTACGTTTCTTTTGGAACAAACATCTGGTACGGTTAATTCTCTTGCGAATAATTTATCACGAGGTTCATATATAAATATATACAATAAAGCGATTACTTCTTTGACTGAAGAAGTCTGTGCGACGATGCCTGAAATAGAGCGTGAAACCAAGTCGCGTATTTTAGAAAAAAACATGAACACGATAGCGAATGCTTTACCCGAATTTGTTAATGCCAAATTTAATAAGTATTTCAGTTTTGTCGGGGTTGCCGGTTCAACGGTTGCACTTGCTTTGTTGAATCCCTTTTTATTGGGCTTGGGAATTCCAGCTTATTGTTTAGGGCAATATCTTTCTAAACGTCGTCAGCAAATTCAAAAAACTGTTTTTCCTCATGAATTTAGAGCCAGAAATGCCGCTTGGGATCAACAAGATAAAGCTATTCGTAATCCAGAATTATATGTTGATAAAAAGAAACAAGCTACAGCGTCTAAAAAAGCTCAACAAGATTTATTTGAAGTGACAGAAGTTCGCAGAAAAAGACAAATTCCATTGATACTTATATCTGCAGCAACAACAGCATTGTTGACTGGTGTGGCATTAGCAGCATCTTGGGGAACAATGTCTTTAGCCGCTTTAGCTGGTGTGTATGCTGCAACAAATGCGTTTTTAGGTAGTGTTCAATCGTGGGTTATGGCTGATTATGGACAAAAAGAAATTTTACGAGATATGATGAAAAATTATAATGAAATTAAGCATCAACCCGAATTTGATTTAAATGCAGGCAAGCAAAGATTAGCAGACAAAGTGGATACAATTCATATAGATCGTATTGTATATGCTCACAGAAAAAAGGATAATCCAATTCAAAGAAAAGAAACACCGATATTGTCTTTTTCAACTGATTTTTATTTAAAACCAGGAATTAATGTTTTAGGGGGCGTTTCTGGCGCAGGAAAGACAACTCTTTATAAATTACTTCGTCATGCAGATGACTTGCAAGGGGGAAGTATTTCCTTTGGAACAATGGAAAACGGAAAATTTACTGGTGAAAAATTAACAAATCTGCCTTTGGAGGAGGCCAGTAAAGTGATGGCTTTTTCTTTACCTGAATTGCGACATGTTGAAAACGTCACAGCCATAGAGTTAATAAAAATATCTAATCCAAATTTATCTTTAGAAAGTTTACAAGAACTTGCAAAATTATTTTCCATTCCTTTGTGGGAAGATAAAGAGTGTAAAAAAGAAAAAAGTATGGTTCGAATGTCTTCTGGTGAAAAGAAAAGAGTTTTATGTGTAAGCGCTTTGGTTTCTCCTAGAAATATATTGGTTTTGGATGAACCGACTTCTGGCGTCGATCCTAAAAATGTGGAAACTATTTTGGGGGCTATAAATGAATTAGGTAAAGAAAAAACAATCATTTATACAACGCATCATCCTGAAGAGTTATTGAGTTTAAATCTTTCCAACATTATTGATTTAGAACAAAAAAAATCAGCTGACGGAACTGTTTTACCAACAGATGTAAGAATATATCCTTGTGAAACGCCAAAAGATAAAGAAGATTATATTTATTTTTGTCGAAATCGTGAACCTAAAAAACAAGAAAATAAGGAAACGACATATACAACACAAAATATAACAGATATATTAGAAGCGAATGTTCCACCTCAACAAACGAAATCTGATGAACATACCAATAGATTTCTTCAAGATTTAAAGACTGCAGAACAAACAGCGTATGCGTCTCATTTACATTCCATTGTCAAGAAAACGTCGTCACATTCAACGGAGCCAATTCAATTTATCATAGATAAAATTCTGTTGAACGCAATAAAAAGGCGCGCAGATAAAAAACGACATAAAAGAATATGTGAAAAGCTTGATGCATCAAGATAATAAACTAAAAACCCCTTCCTTGTTGTAAGGAAAGGGGTTTTAAAGTCAATTTTTGGTTAGAAACCGATAGTCATACCTGCTTTATAAGATATACTGTCTTCTCCACCCCAAGCACCTCCGACATTCAATAAAACATTATCAGCTAGGTAGTGATAACCACCGACAGCAACGGCTTGTCTGTCTCTATAACCTCCCACGCCTACGGAAATTTGGGTTTTATATTCGTTTGACAATGGTTGAAGCGATGCCAATGCAGCTACTGAAGCTAAACCTTTTTTCATTTCTTCATTGACTTCATCGATATTGTCTTCTAAACGTTTAAAACGAGCGTCGTTGTTTGTCTTTAAGTTAGCAAAGTCAGATTGTATTCGAGCTATTGCTTGTGTATTTGTAGCAATATTTGTTGCATTGGTATTGATACGACCACTTAAAGCTGCTTCAGCGTTTGTTGCACGAGAAACTTCGTTACCAATAGCTGCTGTGTTTGATGCAATGTTTGTTGTATTTGTTGTAATGTTTGCAGCGTTTGATGCAATGGCTGTTGTATTTGTCGCAATGTTTGCAGTATTCGATGCAATCGCTGTTGTATTTGCATCTATGTTTGTTGTATTTGTAGCAATGTTCGCAGTGTTCGATGCAATGGCTGTTGTGTTGGCTGCGATGTTTGTTGTATTTGTTGCTATGTTTGCAGCATTCGATGCAATAGCTGTTGTGTTTGCTGCGATGTTTGTTGCATTGGTGTCAATACGACCACTTAAAGCTGCTTCAGCGTTTGTTGCACGAGAAACTTCGTTATCAATAGCAGTTGTGTTTGCTGCGATGTTTGTTGTATTTGTCGCAATGTTTGCAGTATTCGATGCAATAGCAGTTGTATTTGCTGCGATGTTTGTTGTATTTGTTGCTATGTTTGCAGCATTCGATGCAATAGCTGTTGTGTTTGCTGCGATGTTTGTTGCATTGGTGTCAATACGACCACTTAAAGCTGCTTCAGCGTTTGTTGCACGAGAAACTTCGTTATCAATAGCAGTTGTGTTTGCTGCGATGTTTGTTGTATTTGTCGCAATGTTTGCAGTATTCGATGCAATAGCAGTTGTATTTGCTGCGATGTTTGTTGCATTGGTGTCAATACGACCACTTAAAGCTGCTTCAGCGTTTGTTGCACGAGAAACTTCATTATCAATAGCTGTTGTATTTGTCGCAATGTTTGTTGCATTTGTTGCTATGTTTGCAGTATTCGATGCAATAGCAGTTGTATTTGCTGCGATGTTTGTTGCATTGGTGTCAATACGACCACTTAAAGCTGCTTCAGCGTTTGTTGCACGAGAAACTTCATTATCAATAGCTGTTG
>SUUS01000010.1 GCA_015062395.1 Alphaproteobacteria bacterium | reverse complement strand
TCATGGGAACATTGGATCCACGCAACATAACATCGTGAATGGTTTGGTTGGCTCTGTAATAGTTCATGGCCGTCTTATATCCAACAATGCCCCCTAATAACAACAATCCAATCAGAGCCAATACACCCAACATTTCCACCATCGAACGACCGAATTGAATGTGTTGTTTCAAAGCTTTTTTATCACGATTTTGTTGCATTTTTCAAACCTTCCAAAAAAAGGGGGGGTATCCCACATAAAAACATAGCGTTATACGACGTTTAAATCGTCGTACAACGCTATTGTTATAACATACCCCCCCCCCCCCCCCCCCTGTCAAGTCCTTTTTTGCCCTTCTACGGTCTTTTTTTGAAGATTTTTTATTTTTTGGGAAAAACTCAAGAGATTCTTCGGGCTAACGCCCTTCAGAATGACGTGTTGGGATGAATGGGGACTAGATGACGGAAAAAAGGGTACACATCATCCTGAACTTTTTAGGGTAAAGAATCTAAATACATCGGGAAAAGGATTCTTTACTTACGTTCAGGATGACGCGTCTTTTTGACAACATAAATTTTTGTCGTAAAAACACAAGCAACTTAAACTGCGTACATTTGTGTTTTTAACTGTTGTCGTAAGCTGTCTATTGTTTCTAAACTTTTTTTACGATTATCTTCAAAATGCCAGAATGTCCAGCCATTACAACTGGGTAAACCTTGTAATTTAGCACCTACTTGATGAATAGAACCTTTGACCTGGTCTGTCATCAATGTTCCATCAGCTTTAACCGTTGCACAATAACGTCTTTTAGCATCATATAATTGCGTTCCAGGATTTAACAGCCCATGTTCAACAACCGAACCAAAAGGAATACGTGGCTCATTTGCTGATTTTTTCGTTGTAGCAGATAATAATGAAGCATCTTCTTGAACTTTTATTTGGTCCAAGCGCTCAAGAGCAGCCTTTATATAGGTTTCTTCACGCTCTATACCGATGTAATGACGACCTAATTTTTTTGCGACAGCTCCCGTTGTTCCCGTTCCAAAAAATGGATCCAAAATAACGTCATTCGGATTGGTTGACGAAAGCAAAACTCGATACAACAAACTTTCAGGTTTTTGAGTTGTATGCACCTTTTTACCATTATCGTCTTTTAAACGTTCATGTCCCGTACAAATGGGCAAATGCCAGTCACTGCGCATTTGAACATCTTCATTAAAAGCTTTCATACTCTCATAATTAAACGTATATTTTGATTTTTCTGACTTTGCACACCAAATTAACGTTTCATGAGCATTTGTAAACCGCGTCCCTTTAAAGTTCGGCATCGGATTCGTTTTTTCCCAAATAATATCGTTTAAAATCCAAAAACCCATATCTTGAATTTGACAACCGACTCTGAAGATATTGTGATATGAACCAATGACCCACATTGTACCATTGTCTTTTAAAACACGTCTGGCTGCTTTCATCCAATTATGCGTAAATTCATCATAAGCTTTAAAACTTTCAAACTTATCCCATTGATCATTAACTGCATCAACGTGAGATGCATCAGGACGGCACAAATCGCCCCCCAACTGCATATAGTACGGTGGATCTGCAAAAATAACATCTACAGATTTTTCTGGCAAAGAGTTCATTACTTCAATACAGTCGCCTTGATAAATAGTATCTAATTTCATTTTTTTCCCTTATTTTGAATGATTATGTTTCCAGTCTAAAACTCAAAAGTTAACAATTTATTGAGTCGAGTCGTTTTTTATAAAAAAATTTAAAAAGAAAAACTTGACAAAAGCAGCAAAGTGTGATATATTAAAGCATATTTTATGGATTTAAAGGAGATATTATGAAAAAAGAAGATGTACAAATAAATCTTAATAAAAGAAAAACTTTATTAACTTTAGCATCTTTAGCTGTTTTAATACCAACAACCATATTTGGAATAAAAGAAGCGAAAGAAAGAAATATACCCAGCAGAATTGCTGACTGGTTTGAATACGATTGTTTTCATAACAATCCATATTTATTCCTTGCTCACGCCAAGGAAACAGGCGAAACATTTGACTATGAACGTCGCATTGTCGGTGAAGAATTATTAAAAGCAAAAGAACAAAATCCAAATTTAAGCTATATTCAATTATTAGCAAAAATCGAAAATCAAATCGCGCAAAAATACGGAAACGATTGTATTGGTTGTAAAACGAGTCATTCAGATAAATGCCCTGAATCTCGTCCTTATTTTCAACCGAGAACTGGAACGGATGAACATCGCTTACATCCCCAAACAAAATTTTACATGATTACACATATGGAACTTTATCATTTGTTAAAAATGACACCAGAAAAAGATCAAAAATTAATGATTTTAGGGTATATGATGCGTAAAGATCCGTCTATTATGGATTACAGCACTGAAACAGAATATGTCAATTATCCAGAAATGAAAAAACAATCTAAAATTCTGGTTAGTCAAGCGATATCACAGTACGAACAAATGGTTCGTCAAAATATGCAAAAATCTCGCGATTAAATGTTGTTCAACAACTTTGCGATAGGGGCGTACGACTTGCGATGATATGGAGTCACGCCCCTTTCTTTTAACGCAATTATATGCTCTGCAGTCCCATAGCCTGCATTTTTTTCCCAACCATATCCAGGATATTCTTCTGCAAGTACAGTCATTAATCTGTCTCTGGTCACTTTGGCAACAATACTTGCTGCAGAAATCGATAAACTCAAAGCATCGCCTTTGACAACAGCCCTAGCTGGCCATTTCCAATCTTTTGGCAAACGATTGCCATCGATTAAAACAAAATCTATTGATTTTCCTTTTTCTTCTATTTGCATTAAAGCGCGTTTCATGGCTAAAAAAGATGCTTGCAAAATGTTTATTTCATCAATTTCTTCAGCAGAAGCCTGTCCCACCCCAATTAAAGCACCACTGGCATATATTAAATCAAATAATTTTTCTCTTTTTTTAGCTGAAAGTTTCTTTGAATCATTTAACTGACTTGCTAACTCTTCAGGAATAGATAAATTTTCAAAACAAACAGCTGCAGCAATGACAGGACCAACCCAAGGTCCTCTTCCTGCCTCATCAGTACCAGCCACTAAACCTGTATATTGTTTTTCAAAATCGAAATTAGGCATATATTATCCTATCTGTTTTTATAATTTAAAATACGCTGTTTTTCTTTATTCCATTCGCGTTTTTTTTCTGTTTCCCTTTTATCTGCAACATTTTTACCAACAGCTAGACCCAAACGAACTTTGGCAATTCCTCTGTCATTAAAATATATTTCTAAAGGAACGATTGTATATCCTTTACGAGCCATCAACCCTAACAACTTACCTAATTCTTTTTTATGGAGTAATAATTTACGTGCTCGACCTTCAATATGTTTAAAATGCCCCGTAGATCCCAACGCTGTAATTAAGGCATTATTCAAAAATAACTCACCATCTTTTTCTATTGCATAAGCTTCGCCTATATTGGCAGCCCCCATACGCAACGACTTTACTTCTGAACCTAAAAGAACTATTCCAGCCTCGTAAGTTTCTACAATTGTGTAGTTAAATCGAGCTTTACGATTTTGACAAACCGTACCAGAATTTATCATCTCCTTACGGACTGCCATTTTTTCTAACCTCTGTTTTTGCTGTATATTCAGCGACTATTTTTTCTTCTGCAATTTCGATACACAAAACATCTTTTGATTTATTTATCGCAGACCAAGCTTCTTCTGGAATGGGAAAAAATGGAACTACTGCTTCTTTATTTTTACGTAAAAAAGCCCTTTTTCGTCCATCGTAAATTAATTCAGCATTTTCTGGTTTTCCTGAAACAGCGCCAAATACAACCATAATATCGCCAGAAGCATTCATTAATAAATCAAAATTTTTTTCTAAACTATCCATCTTTGTGTCTGCTTTGATAACCATAATTTTGTTTTAACATCAACCTTTGGATAAACGAACTTCAAAATTTGCTGATAATAAGCTTTTATCCATTGCTTTTCCAATTCGTTTAAACTTTCCATTTGTATTAATTCATCACAAAATGGGACAAAAGTCAAGACTTCAAAACCCAAAAATGTTTTTGCAGTCGTTTTTTTTCGAACAACCTGCATCATATTTTCAATTCGAATACCGAAGTGTCCTGCTTTATAAAAACCTGGTTCATTTGAAAGAATCATATTTTCTTGCAATATATTTTTATCGTATGGGCTGATTGATGGAGGTGTTTCATGAACATTTAAAAAACACCCTATTCCATGCCCTGTCCCATGGTCAAAATCATTTGCATTATTCCATAAAAACTGACGTGCAAGAGCGTCTAATGCACCACCAGTTGTTCCATAAGGAAAAATTTGCAGCATTAATGCAATATGCCCTTTTAATACTTGAGTATATTGTTCTTTCATTTCTTGCGTCGGAGCAGATAATGCAATCGTTCTTGTCATATCCGTTGTTCCACATAAATACTGCGCGCCCGTATCCAATAAATAAATTTTTTGACCTGCTAATTTTTTATTATCATTTTCTTTTGCTTGATAATGTGGCAACGCAGAATTTTTTCCAACAGCAGAAATATGCTCAAAACTTTTACCATAATATAAAGCATTTTCTTTGCGAAATTCATCTAAATACTGCACGACATTATATTCATTATCCATCTGAACTCGCGAAGGTAATAAAGCTAAAAAACGACAAACTGCAATGCTATCCAACAGAGCAGCTTTTTTCATTCCTTTTATTTCTGCTTTATTTTTTAACGCTTGAAGTGAAACAACTGGGTTTTTAAACTTCTGAACCACAGCACCAACATCCTGTAGCATTTGTTTAATTTTTACAGGCGTTTCAAACTTATCTATGGCGACAGTTTTACCTTTTAACTTTACAAGATTTTTCTGATTAAAAGATACGGCTTTTGCATTTTGAAAAATTATCAATCTATCCAAAACAACGGGATTAAAATCTGTTGCATTACTACGCTTATTTAATAACCAAGATACGCTGTCTGTATTCGTTAAAATAAATGCATCTATGTTTTTTGCTTTTAAAACACTTTGTACAAGCGCTGTTTTTTGTTGGGTTGTTTGACCTGCATATTTTATTGGATAATCAAAAGTTAAAACTTTTTTTGGCAATGGTCTATTTTCCCAAAAAGCGTCTAATTCATCAAATTCTATTGGTAATAATTTTGCTTTTTTTTGCTCGAACAAAGTTTCCCACTTTTCAACTTGAGCAACACTTTGCAACCATGGATTATATGCAACAGTGTAATCGGTTTTTAAAAATTTTGCCAACCAATCTTGCAACGTTGTTTGATGAGGAACATGCAATACGTCAAAAGTTGTTTGTCTTTTAGCTTGCTCCACATAACGTCCATCAACAAATAAAACAGCCTTTTGCAAAGTAATGATAGCGACACCTGCTGAACCAGTAAAACCACTTATCCATGCCAAACGTTCATTTTCTGGCGATAAATCTTCACTAAAAAACGCATCGTCATGTGGTATAATAATTGCATTTGCACCTATTTGACGTAAATAAGCTCTAATTTTTTTCAACAATTGCAGAACTCCACTCTTTTATTTTATAACCCTTTACAAAAGATAAACCTGCCTCGTTATGCGCCTTTATCACCCAAGACTTTTGTCCGTTTAAGAAGCCTGATAAAATAGCGCAACCGCCCTTTTTTAAATGCGCGTATAAATCATCTGCCATATCCATTAATGGTCTAGCCAATATATTTGCAAAAATCAAATCATATTCGCCAACAACCTTTTCATATCCATTACTTTGAAAAACGTTTATGTTTTTATCTACCTGATTTATTCGAATGTTTTCATTTGTCACATAAACAGATTCAGGATCAATATCAACAGCATCAATACGAACTTCTTTTCCTAAAATTTTAGCAGCAGCCATAGATAAAATACCTGAACCACATCCCATATCCAAAATCTTTTTAGGCTTTGTCATTTTAAGCACATCTTCAAATGCTTCCAAACAACCTTGAGTTGTTGCATGTTCGCCTGATCCAAAAGCCGTAGCCGCATCAATTTGTAATGGTATTTTTCCTTGTGGAACCTCTGGATTATCAATATGAGAACCATAAATATAATAACGACCAACCTGGATAGGAGGAAAATCAAGTAAGTTTTCCTTTAACCAATTTTTCTTTGGAATAGGCATTAAATCCCAATCAGGTTCGTCAATTTCAGCACTCATTGACGCAATGGCTAAAGTCACTTTTAAAACTTCTTCATCAGGTAAACCATCAAAAATAGCTTCGATTTTCCAGTCACCTTTATGAGCGCCTTCTTCAATCAACGAAGCCATCAACGCAATCGCATAAGGATCTAAAGCTCGTTCAAAAAAAGGAACTGCTTTTTCTGGAATAATCATTTGAGTTTGATATTGCGTTAATTCGTTCATTTACTTAACTCCTTATAAACGGCTAAAGTTTTTTCGCACATTTGGTAAATAGAAAAATTTTCTGCAACAGATGCGGCTGCAGCTTTTCCCATTTCTTCACGTTGACTGATAGACATATCCAAAACCTTATCTAAAGCTTCTGCCAACGCTTTTGCATCTCCGACAGGAACAAGATATCCTGTTTTGCCATCTTTTATTGTTTCCATTGCACCACCATGAGCTGTGGCAATAACAATACGTTCCATACTTTGCGCTTCTGTTATCGTTCTGCCAAAAGCTTCTGGATACAGTGATGCAGAAATAACAACATCACTTATCATATACGCAGTTGGCATTTGTGAACAATGTGGCATCAACAAAATCGATGTTTTTTCAGATAAGGCATCAATTTTTTGTTTTAATTCTTTTTGATAATCAGCCTTACCATGCGCAGAACCGACAAAGATACAAGTAACATCTTTGTGCCTCATTAAAGCTAATGCTTCTAAAACAACCAAATGACCTTTCATTCTTGAAAGTCTGCCAGGCATCAAAATAACCGGTTTATCCGTTGGAACTTGCCATTGTTTCGTCAAATCTTCAATTTGAGTAGAAGAAACCAAAACTGGATCAAATTTATTCATATCTGCTCCACGATAAATCAAACGAATTTTATCTGATGCGACATGATATGTTTCTTTGATATGTTCGGAAATAAAATTGGAAATAGATATAACCAAATCACCTGCAACCATAATTCGATTATAAGGAATTTTAAACCATTTAGGTTTCGTTCCATATTTTCCATGAAATGTCGTCAAAAACTTAACATCTGGACATTTTTTTAATGCAAAATAACAAATCCACGCTGGAATACGAGAACGTGCATGAACAATAGAAACGCCCTCGTCTTTGATAATTTTTCGTAATGTTCTTATATTTTTCACCCAAAGAAAAGGATTTTTAGAACCAACAGGCAAATCAATATGCTTGATGCCCATTTTCTGCAAATCAGCAACCAAGCGTCCAGCCCCTGAAACAACAATATTATCGATGTTATTATTTTTCAATGCAGACGCAATTTCAATTGTACCACGCTCAACACCACCGCCTTGCATGGCAGGCAAAACTTGTAAAACTTTCATATAAAAAACCTTTATTCAGGCAAAACTTGACGACGAACAACTTTTGGCTGACGTTGGACATAGCCTTTTTTCTCCATACAGCTTTCATATCGGCCTGGAGACATTGTACCATCATTAACCAAAGAATTAACATAAACTGGTTGAGCCCCTGTATAAGGAACAAAATTAGCCCAAATACCATTATCTGCATCGTTATCAAAACGAAGCTCTGGCAATCTGGCTGTTCCTGGAGGCCATGCAGGTGCACGCCAAGGCCACCAATCAGCTTCAGCTAAACATTCATTATGTTCCTTTGCAAACCAAACAGGACCAACATCACTTTTTTCCCAATAAAAAATGGTCTGCCCTTTATAACCACAGCTGGCTAAAAAAGCCAGTGTCAGAAACAGAAAAAGTTTATTTATTTTTTTCATTATATGTTCCTTTTCTTCTAAAAATCCAGATTCGAATAATTATCTGGAGGTATTATACCAGCTAATCGGTCACTGAGCAAGTACTGAAATGAAGGTCTCGATTTTATTTTTGCATACCATATTTTCATTTCAGGATATGTGTCCCATTCGATTTCAGCTAAATAATCCAAAACAGACAAATGCGCTGCTGCATTTAAATCTGCGATAGATAATTGCTCTCCAGCCAACCAAGTTCTGCGCTCGCACAACCATTCCAAATACTGCAAATGACGCAATAAATTCCTGCGCCCAATCCGAATTAATGTAGGATTCGGCTGACCATTACCTTGTATTTTTTTCAAAGCTTTATGTTCAACCAACGTTTGATAAACTTCTGGATAAAACAACATATCAAACCATCCCAATAAACGACGAACTTCAGCACGTATTTGAGGTGTTTGACCAAACAATTCAAGTCCTACGCGCGTTTCATTCAAGTATTCACAAATAGCGCGATAATCCGATAAAATCGTTCCATCTTCATCTTCAAAAACAGGCACTGAACCAGCTGGGTTCAATCGTAAAAAATCAATTCTTCTTTCCCATGGTTTTTCAAAAACCATCACATACGATATATTTTTTTCATATAAGCATAAACGAACAGTCCTTGAGAAAGGATTCAAAGGATAATGGTACAAAGTACAATGTTTTCGTTCTTGCGTCATTTATACTGTTTTATAACCTTTCTTACAACCTGTGCAGCTTTCTGACTTGGCGTCAAAGAATTTCCAGCCCCAAGCATTTGCATCACGCTTTGTGTTCTTTTCAGTTGCTCTGAACCATTCTGTTCAACCAACTTGTCTAATTGAAACATAATTTTTTCTAAATTGCAATCATCTTGTAAACATTCTGGTATTATTTCTTCATCAGCCAAGATATTTATTAAATTAACAAATCTAATTTTACGCTTTAAAATGGGCGCAGCTAATTTACCTGTTAACCAATTCATTTTATATGCGATAACATGAGGCACCTTTGCCATAGCAAGTTCCAAACTAACAGTCCCAGAAGCGGCTAACGCCAAATTCGAAGCAGCAAAAGCATCATACCGAGCCAATTCACCACTCACAATCATAACTGGAACGGACCATTTTTGAACGATGGGTTCAATTTTTTTTCGAACTGTTTCAACGGTCGGTAAAACGACTCGTAAATTTTTATGCTTTTTTGACATTTCCAAAACAACTTGTTCAAAAATCGGCAATAAATACTTTATTTCATTTTTTCTAGAACCAGGTAAAACAGTCAAAATAAAATCTTTTTCTGACAAATTATGCATCGTAATAAAACGTTTTTTCGAACCTTTATCAGCGCCACCTTCTGTGACTGGATGACCGACATAGGTAAATGGAACGCCTTTTTTTGCGAAAAATTTTTCTTCAAATGGCAATAACATCATTAAATGATTTACCCATTTTTTTATTTGATCTGCTCTTTTTGCCTTCCAAGCCCAAACTTGAGGAGCAACATAATGAATATGAGGAATTTTTAAACCACGTTTGATTAAGCCCAAATGAATCTGCTTTGAAAAACTCCAACTGTCAACCGTCACAACGATATCTGGTTTTTTAGCTTCAATATCATCCAATGTTTGACGAATCCGTCCAAAAATTTTAAGTAAATGAGGCAATACTTCAAAAATTCCCATTACAGCCAAATCAGAAATATCAAATAAGCTTTCTAATCCTTCGGCTTGCATTGCCTCCCCTCCGACACCGAAAAAATCAGAATCGTTTTGTTCTTTCATCGCTCGCATCAAACGAGATGCCAATAAATCACCCGAAGGCTCGCCTGTTATCAAATAAATTTTTAATCGGTTATTTGCTGACATTTTTCATCGATTCCTAACACAAAAACACCCAGCTCATTTGCTTTTTTTATTACTTCAGGACGATTGACAACAAAAGCACTTTCTGCTTCTATTGCAATTCCACAAAAACCACTTTGAGCAACATTAATGATTGTTTGAATCCCTATGGTTGGTAAATCAACTCTGGTTTCTTGATTGGGCTTTTTAACCTTAACTAAAACTGGTTTTACAGCAGAACGAACCAATTCAGCAGACCTTAATATCAGGGCATCTGTCCCCTCGATAGCTTCGACAGCCAAAGTCAAACCATCAGCAATGACAACAGATTGACCAACATCTGCTTGTCCCAAAATTTTACCGACTTGATAACCCTTGGCAATATCTTTTAAAGCTTGTTTATCTGGTTTTACTTTTCCATATTGTCCCAAACAAGATAAACTGTCTTTTAAAATTTCATGCGCGCCAATAACAGAAAAGCCTTCCTTTTCCAATTCGCGAACAACGGCTTTAAGCAATCCATCATCGCCCAACGCTTTTATCCCAGCCTTTGCAAAAAATTTAAACCCACGCCAATCAGGTCGTAATTGAGATAATGTAGGACGTTTTACAGCCCCAATCATCACGATTTCTTCAACACCATTATCACGAGCTATTTTCAACCCTTTGCCGACATCGCCTAAACGAATCCACGAAATCGGCAAATCTTGTTCATACAATTCTGGTTGAGCGTGTTCTTTCAATGCAATGATGTAAAAAGGCCTGTTTTCTTCTTGACAAGCCCTTACTAACATCAAAGGCAAATTACCTTGTCCTGCGACAATTCCCAGTTTTTTCATTTAAGCGCCCATTTTTGGTTGCAAGATATTATATTTAGATGGATTTTGAACAAAGCGAATCACATCCTGAACCAATGGATTATCTTTATATGCTGGATTTTCAGCCAACGCAGAAACACGTTCTGCAAAATTTTTATCTGAAGGTAAAAACAAATCTTCATAAGCTTTTTGTAAATTGAAAATCAATTTACTTTCAATGCCTGCGCGACGCAAACCAACCAAGTTCAACCCTTCTAATGGAGCTCTATACCCCCCCATCACAATACCATATGGAATAACATCTTGACCGATACCACACATACCCCCAATCATCGCACCTTTACCGATTCGACAGAACTGAAGAACTGCTGTTAAACCACCAATGATTGCTTTATCTTCGACATGAACATGACCTGCTAAAGTTGCATTATTGCTCATCACAATATCGTCGCCCAAAACACAATCATGCGCAATATGCGAAGCAACTAAAAACAAATTTCGGTTGCCAACGATTGTTATATTATTATCAACTTCCGAACCAACATGAACAGTGACGTGTTCTCTGAACGTATTGTCATCTCCGATAACCAATTTAGCATCATCTACATGAGAACGCTTATGTTGTGCCAATGTACCAATAGCAGCAAAAGGATAAACCAAATTCCGTTCCCCCATCGTTGTATGTCCATCAACAACGACATGAGAAATTAATCGTGTACCAGCACCTATTTTAACATTTGGACCAACGGTACAATAAGGACCGATTTGTACATCATCGGCTATGTCAGCTTTTGCATCAACGATTGCTGTGGGGTGTATATTAGTCATCCTTTTTACTCCTATTAAAAAATTATTTATCAAAAATCATGGCGCTAAAAACAGCTTCTGAAACTTTTTTATCGCCAACGAATGCTTCGCCTTTAAATTTGTGAACATTGCGCATTGTTTGTAAATGTTCTACGTGCATCTGCAGCACATCACCAGGCAAAACAGGCTTTCTAAATTTAACATTATCTATCGTCATAAACAAGACATTTTTTGTTGCCAACTCTTCTTTTGGAAATGTTGATAAAATAACAACACCAGAAGTTTGTGCCATCGCTTCGATTTGAAGAACACCAGGCATCACTGGATTTTCTGGAAAATGCCCTGTAAAGAATGGTTCATTCATTGTCACATTTTTAATTCCAACGGCTGATTTACCTGGAACGACATCTATTAACTTATCAACCAACAAAAACGGATAGCGATGTGGCAACATTCGCATAATATCCGAAATGTTTAACTCTATTTTTTCTGTCAATTCACTACTCATTATTTTTCTTTCCTTTTTTACTTTCTTTAACCATGCGTTGCAAAATCACATTTTGACGCATGAAATCCATATGAGGAATTGCAGGACTTCCGATTAATACATCGCCCATATTCGTATTGTTCATCAAACCACCTTGTGCAGCAATTTGAGTTGCAGTAGCTACTTTTAAATGACCCGCCAATCCTGCTTGACCACCTAATACGACAAAATCACCTAATTCCGTTGAACCTGCTATTCCCACTTGTGCAGCCAATACGCAGCAACTACCCATTTTAACGTTGTGTGCGATTTGGCATAAATTATCAATTCGACAGCCATCAGAAATAACTGTATCACCCATAGCGCCTCTGTCCACAGTTGTATTTGAACCGATTTCGACATCATTACCGATTAAGACTCTGCCTAATTGAGGAACTTTTGTTGGACCTAAAACCCCCATAGCAAAACCAAAACCATCCTGACCAATCATACAACCTGGGTATATATAGACTTTATTTTGCGCAATGCAATGACTGACACAAGCATTTGAACCAACAATACATCCATCCCCCATTTGAACGCCTTCATGTATCGTTGCATTTGCTTGAACCCAACATCCTTTTCCTAAAACAACATTTGCCCCGATAAAAGCACCAGCATCAACACGACAACCTTCGCCCAAGCAGGCTGTTTCATCGATATTTGCCTTTTCTGAAATACCCCCTGCTTGAATCGTTGGATAAAACATTTGAGCAGCTAAACCATAAGAACGATGTGGGTCATTAGACAATAATACTGCAACACCTTCTGGAACATAAGAAGCGAATTTTTCATTTGTAATACAAGCTGATGCTGTTGATTTTTGCAAAGCGTCCCGTACAGATGCAATAAATGCCCATGTTAAATCCCCTGTTGTAGCATCATCGACCCCTTTAACGTCTTCAATAACAGTGTCCGGATTTACTCCTTCTGCTAATTTACATTCACAATTTTGAGCGATTTGCCCCAATGTGAAAGGACCTGCTTTTTTAAAAAAACGATTATCTGCCATGTTTTAAACTCCTTCTTCAAAATTAATCTGTATATTAGGTAATTGACCATCTTCAAATGCTTCATCCAAGTCATCAATTAATTCGGTTGTAATATCCACTGCATCGGAATAGTAAAGCGCATTCGAAGAAGAAAAAACAAAATCTAAATTACTTTCTTGAGCTATTTGCTTTATCATCGGTTGAATGGTTTGTACTACTTGCTGTTGAACTTGAGATGTTTGATAACGAATTAAATCAAGCCTTGCCATTTGCTGATTTTGAAAATTTAAAATGCGTTCTTTTAATTTGTTGACTTCCTTTTCAAAAGCTATTTTTTTCATACGCGCTTTTTTCTTTGATAAAGCCTTATCTTCCTCGACCAATTTTTCTTTTTCTTCTATTGCATTTTCTTTCCAAAGTGTTTCAAAAGAATTTTGTTGTTCACGAATGGCTTTAAAAACCTGTGCATGTTCATAAACATATGCCATATCAACCATTCCAAAAGATTGTTTGTCTCTGAAGTATAAAAAACACAAAATAAGCAAAGAAAAACAACCTACAATTATATGTTTCACCGAACAGTGTTTTTTGATTTTATAAAAAAAAGACAAATTTATTTTCATTTAAAATCCAGTACCAAAATTCAAACGAAAGACTTCTCTTTTATCGTATTTTTCATCAACAATAGGAAAACCAAAGTCGATATTAATAGGGCCCATCGGAGAACGCCACAACAAACCAAAACCTGCTGATACCCTTGGTTTATTAGAATACCAAACATCATTCCAATCATCCACACCACTGGGTTTTCCAAGCATACCAGCATCGACGAATAACTTTCCACGCAAACCAAACTCTTCAGGCACACCTAATGGAAACATTAATTGAGCTGTTGCAGTTAAACGCCAATCGCCACCCAAGCTATCATCACTTTGTTTATCTCTGGCTCCGACACCAGCACTTTCAAAACCACGTAAAGTTGTTCCCCCTAAAAAGTAAGCATGGTTAATACGAACATCTTGCCCATCCCATCCTTTAATAGCACCTGCAGTTGCATTTAATGACAAAACCCATTTATCCATAAGTTCAAAGTATTTAGATGCATTTAAGTTCATTCTAACAAACTTAACATCAGCGCCTAAACCAGCAAAATCAAAACCTGCAGAAGTAAAATAGCCACTGGTCGGCATAAAAGAACTATCTCGCTTATCATAAGAAAAAACAGTTCCAATCATCGAATTTAATTCTTTTCCTGCTTCAGCTTGTTTTTGAACGTATAAAGATGCATCGTCATCAACATCTGTCACATGATCTTGCTGTAAAGTATATTTTGCCGTTTGTCTGAAATGTTCCGTATAATCCCATCCAAAACGAACAGCGCCCCCCGTTGTCTTGGATTTATAAGAACTATCATCCGTATAATCATAAACAATATGATACATATCAACACCAGCCATTAATGGCATGTCCATAAAATATGGATTTGTAAAACTGACATCAACTTGTGTTTCAGAATCAGATGTAGATGCTGTTATTCCAACGATATTGCCTGTTCCCAAGAAATTACGTTCTTGGACACCCACTTCAAACATTAAACCATCATAAGTGGACCAACCAACACCGATATTAAATGCACCTGTTGATTTTTCAGATACATTCACAGCTAAATTTGTTTTATCTTCTGCACCAGCAACAGGAACTGTTTTTAAATCGACTTTATCAAAATAACCTAAATTTTCAATTCTTTGACGAGATCTCCGAACCTTATCTGTATTAAACGGATCGCCTTCATTTAAGCGAAATTCTCTTCGAATAACCTTATCCAAAGTTCTTGAATTTCCAGCGATATCAATTCGATTGATAAATACTCTGGCACCTTCTTTAATTTTCAAAATAACATCCACAGTCCCATCATCATGACGAGTTAAATCTGGCGTCACATCAACAAAAGCATATCCATCTCGTCCCATTTCATCAACCAATGTTTGAATACTGTCATCCATAGCAGATGCTTCATAAAATTGTTTTTCTTTCAAGTTGATTTTTTGCTTTAATTTTTCAATATCGACTTTCGGCATGTGTGTAGATATTTCTACTTTTCCGATACGATAACGTTTTCCTTCTTTAATTTTAATTAAAATATCAAAGTTATCTTGTAAATTATCGTTATTAACGACGGTATCCAAAACTTCAAAATCAATATAGCCCTTTTCAAAATAAAGTCTGCGCAACAATTCTTTATCATAATTTAAACGATCAGGATCATAAGTATCTGTACTGGTTAAAAAACGATACCAACGATGTTCCTTGCTCATCATCGCCTCGTGAAGTTCCGAAGCTGAAAATGCTTTATTTCCATCAAATTTGATATTTTGAATGTATTTTTTAGAACCTTCTTCAACCTTAAATACAATTTCAACCCGATTGCGCGATTTTTCTTTTACTTCTGTTTTGATGACAGCATTTAACAGCCCCATGCGCTGATAAATCATTTTCATTCGTTCAACATCTTGATTTATTTTAGATGGGATATAAACATCTCTGACCTTAATCTGAAGTTCGCCTTTTAAAACATCTGCGTCAACTTTATCATTTCCTTCAAAAGAAATAGCACTAATCACTGGACGTTCAACAACCTTTACAAATAACACATTATCAGTTAAATCAACCTGAACATCGTCGAAAAAGCCTGTTTTATATAAAGCTTTGATGGCCTTATTTATGTCATTCGGACCAAGCGTTTCACCCTTACTAAATGGCAAATAAGAAATAATGGTGTTATTTTCTAAACGCTGATTTCCTTCAATCTTAAAATCAGAAGCAATCTCTTGCGCAAAAGCAGAAGAAAAAACAACCGATGAAAACAATAAAGTAAAAGCAATTTTTTTCATCATTTTAAAGTCCCAAAACCCTTCCAATTAATCTGGGAACATCTTTAAATAAAGTAAAGCACAATAAAAACAAAAGCAATCCCATTCCAACTTTTAATAAAGCATCTTGAATTTTTTGGCTTAAAGGACGACGCGCTACTGCTTCATAAGCCAAGAACACTAAATGTCCCCCATCTAAAACTGGAACAGGTAATAAGTTCACAAAACCAATTCCAATAGAAACTTGAGCTAAAAACAAAATAAATGATAACCAACCTGCTTTTGCGGCATCTCCAGATGCTTCTGCTATGCCAATAGGACCTCGCAATTCATCTGCGCTTCTTTTTCCAGAAACAACCTGCCCCAAATAAACCAATGTATCAACATTTGTTTCATAAACAGTTGTTATCGCCATCCCAAAAGCTTTGATTGGATTATATCTTTCATTTTCCATTTCGATATTAACATCTGCAGCAACACCTAGCTGTGGAATTTTATCTTCGCCAACTAATTTTGGTGTCGCAGACAAATGTAAAATTTCCCCATTTCTATCAATTTTTAAATCAATCGTCTGCCCATAGTTATTTAATACAATAGCACGACGCAAATCATTAAATTCTTTAATTGGTTTATCATTAACAGCTAAAATAACATCGCCTTTTTGAATACCTGCTTCCTGTGCCACAGAATTTTCCAAAACAGAACCTACTTTTGCAGGAATATGAAACCAACCAATCGTTGAAAAAAGAACTGTAAAAATAAGTATTGCCAAAACATAATTCATAAAAGGACCAGCAAAAATAATTGCAGCACGTTTATAAACAGGTTGAGCAAAGAAGGTTCTTTTTTCTTCTTCTGGCGTTAATTTTTTCTTTGTCTTTTGAGTACTTGCGGCATCTTCATCGCCCAACATTTGAACATATCCCCCCAATGGGATTGCGCAGATACGCCAATCTGTCCCTTTTTTATCTTTACGAGACCATATTTTTTTTCCAAATCCAATCGAAAACACTTCGACTTGAACACCACAAAGACGTGCGACAAAGAAATGCCCTCCTTCATGGACAATAACAACCAAAGATAAAATTACAACAAATGCAAACAAATAAAAAAGCGTAGTCATTTATAAACTTTCCTTAAAATAATTCATTAATAATACAAAGATAGCAACCACAGGCGCTGCAAACAACAATCCATCAACTCTATCAAAAATTCCACCATGTCCAGGAATTAAATTGCTTGAATCTTTAATATCCAGATATCGCTTAATACGAGATTCAAATATGTCTCCAACTTGAGAAATAAATGCCAGCGCAATACTGGAAATTATCAACCAATGCATAATCAAACTTGTTTCAAAGTAATGATTCATTGTCAAAACAAATACATAAGTAACAGAAGCGCTAAAAACCATTCCGCCAATCAAACCAGACCACGTTTTTTTAGGACTGATTCTGGGCGCAAGCTTTGGTCCCCCTACTGTTTTTCCGACAACATATCCCCCGATATCCGTTGCCCAAACGACAAACAACAACCACAAAACATACATATAACTGTAATCTAAATCTCCACTACCAGAATCGCTGAAATAAGCAATATACATCATCGACAGTAAAGGAAGCCCTATATAAATGGAACCAAAAGACAATAATAATTGTTTTCCTGTTTTAACATATAAAAATACTGCAAAAAAAACAATAAATGACAATGCTAACAAAGGATGACTTTGCCCGAAAAAAACGACCATAGAACTCATCAAAGTTAAAACGACCGAAACATAGCTTTCTTTGCCTGTAATCATATGCACCCATTCCCAAGCCATCAAAGCCCCCAAACAAGCCATCAAAATATCAAAAGCTGGGTTTCCTGCAAAAATAGCAAATAAAACTATCGGAGCCAAAACCAAAGCAGAAACCACACGTAAAAATAAATTGCTTTTCATTTTTCTTTCCTTTTCATAAATCTATTTCCCCCGAGTATAACGAACAAAAACAGACTTGTCAAAGACTATTCGACGCTTTTTTATAAAAATCTATGCTTTTCATCTGTTTGTCATAAAAAATAAAAGCAATCGATTGCATAAAAAAACAAATCTGCTTATAATAACGATATCAAAAAAATAAACGGAGGTTTTATCATGAAAAAAATTGGATTAATTGGTACAGGTATTTGGGGAACTGGACTAGCTTTAACTGCAGCTAGAGCAAATTGCGAAGTTTTAGCTTGGGCCAGAGAAAATGAAGTCGTATCGGCCATCAATAACCAACATACAAACACCATGTATTTACCAGATATTCCTTTACCAGATTCAATAAAAGCAACAAATAATATCGAAGAAGTTTTAAATTATGCCGATAATGTATTAATGGTTGTATCGGCTCAACACACACGTTCTGTATTAGAACAAATAAAAAACTTCATCCGTCCTGAAAATCGCATTATATTGTGCGCAAAAGGAATTGAGTTGGATACAGGCTGTCTGTTAAGCGAAGTCGTTGAACAAGTAATTCCATCTGCAAAAATAGCCATTCTTTCTGGTCCTGGTTTTGCTCATGAAGTTGCATTAATGAAACCGACTGCAACAACTATTGCATGCGCAGAAGAAAACTGTGCAATGGCTTTAGCTGAAATGATTGGAACTAAATTTTTCCGTCCATATACAACAACAGATATTATTTCTCCACAAATTGGTGGTTCAGTCAAAAATGTTATTGCTTTGGCCAGTGGTACCGTTGAAGGCGCCAGATTAGGAGACAACGCCAGAGCTGCTTTAATTTGTCGAGGATTAAATGAAATGACAAAATTAGCAAAAGCAATGGGTGGACACATCCGAACAATGATGGGTATGTCTGGATTGGGTGATTTAATTTTAACGGCAAACTGTACTCAATCCAGAAATTTTAGTTTTGGTTATGAATTGGGGCGTTTAGGTTCTGCCAAGGCCTTATTAGAAAGCAATACAAAAACTGTCGAAGGTATTTTAACGGCACCAGCTGTTATAAAACGTGCGAAACAATTGGGTATAGAAATGCCTATCTGTGAAACAGTTAATGACGTTTTGTTTAACAATGTTCCCCTAAAAGATGCTATGGACGATTTATTGTCCCGTCCATTCAAAGAAGAAGGATTTGAGTATTAAAAAGCATCAAACAATCTGCGAAAAATACCTGGTGTCAGCAATGATGCTGGGTTAAATGATATTTCTGGATTATTCGTACTTCCTGTCACAGAATAAGAAACACCAAAAAGTCCACCACCTTTTTCGCCAGAAAGCAACGTTCCAACAAGTGGAATTTTTCCAGGTAAGCTGTTCAACGCATAAGCAGGAACAACAGAACCAGACAAATCAATTTGTCCTGATTTAATTGTTCCTCGAGCTGTTAAACCAACAGCCGTTCCACTGGCTACTGCATCTTGGATTTCAACGTCATTCGATGATGATAAGGTAAAAGGAATAATCGCTTTATCAAACGAAATTGTATCACCACGCAAAGCATCTACAATTCCCAACAATGTTGCTGCCTGAGTAAAAAAGCTTGTTTTCGTTAATTCGTAATTTTCAACAAAAAGTTCACCTGTTAAATTCCCTTTTTCATCTTGCTTTAACAAAGTATTTAAAACGCCCCCTTTTATTCTGTCTGTAAAACCAGCTCTGAATAAAAAATCACCAACATCTTGCGTTTGGATATCTAATGCCGTTTTATTTTCATTTAATGAAAAAGTTAATGGTGTAGCCCCTTTTAAATAACCAGAAAATTGTTCCCACTTTCCATTTTTCTTTTCCAAAGTCAACGAAACATCAGAAAAACCGTCTTTTTCGGATAAAAACAACTTATTCGCTTTTCCTGAAATTAAAAAATCAACAGGTTCTACAGAAACCTGATTATCTTCAGATAAAAATTCCCCATGAACCAAATTAGATATATCTAAACTTTTTGCATCAACATCAATGATAAACTTTCCATTGTCTAAAAAAGATAAATTCATTTTTGCTTGTGTTCTAGGGGCATCAACTTCATCTAATACAATTTTAAACAACATATTTTCAGCCAAATCTACACGCCCCCTTATCGAAATCTCATCTTGAGGAATAGATAAATAAACATTCGGAATGCTGAACAACTGATTATTTTTTATAATGGCGTTTGCTTTAAATAAACCTTCTTTATTAAACTCCTTCACATAACCAATAGGTAAAGATATTTCAACATCTTTTAAGCCAAATTCCATATCAACAGACATTTCATCATTCAATAAAGGGGTAATCGTTATTTGTGACAACAAAGATCCTTTAAAAAAATCACCGATATGATCAAAATATGATTTGAGCATCGAAACCGTCACAGGCATGTTCAATTGATAACGGTAATCAACATTTTCTGATGATAAGGAATGTTCAATATCTAGTTTTAATTTTTTATCATCCAATAACGCTTGTCCATCCAATGTCAGCTTATCATTATCGACAAATAATTTTAAATTTCCTTGCGCCAAAGACCAATCTGTATTAGGAAGTAGCAACCCAACATCGTCCAAATCAGCACGAACAGAAAATTTAATTTCATTTTCAATCCCTTCATCTAAAAAGGGAAATTTTAAATCCAGCGTTCCTTTTGCGTTTCCTGCAAAAGTATTACAGTCTAAAAATAAAGCACTACAAACATTCAATGGTTGAGTTGAAACAACCTGCATTCCATCTTTAATTTTTCCTTCAAATAAAACAGACATATCAAACAGTGGTAAATCTTGATTTAAATCCAAGAAACTGACGTATCCACCAGTTGCCTTTATTTTTCCAACTCTGGCATTTAATACATTTATCGTTATTTTGTTTTTTTCAAAAAGCACTTGCGCTTTAACATCTTCGGCCAACATCATTTCATCAACATATCGCACCGTAGCATCATCAACATCCAAAACAGCATTTAAATCCGTCACATCAGCACCCAGCATTTTCATTGAAAGCGTTGCCTTTGAAACCTTTCCATCCAATACATTTTGTTTAACCCAATCATGTGCAGAACTGCCTAAAGAAGAAGGCCATAATTCAGGAACATCTGTCATCGGAATATCATACATATCGGCTGTTAAATGAAACAAAATTTCATTGAAATCCTTGTTCGTAATTGCTTTTTTCAAATCATCGACCAAAACATTTACCGTCACTGTTTTACCATCAACATCCAAAATGGAATCTTTTAATGATAAAGATGTTAACCCAGATAAAACTTCCCCTTTAAGCTCTATGTTTTTGATATTATAAGTGGTGTCAACTGGTTGAGGCAAATAAAGCATCCCACCTTGTTGAGATGTTGCTATAAAATTTATTTTTTCAAAAACAACATATGCACTTTGTTTTAAATCAGACAAATCTAAAGAACCATCCATAGAAACATCAAAAACAAAATTTACATCATTTAAAGCTGGAAACAATTTTGATATTTTTTTCAAATCGACTCCTTTAACAGAAGCTTTAAAAATCATTTTCATGTCTTCCAAATGGTATTTTCCATCAACATTCCAATTCACAAAAGATGCATCCAAATAAAAATCGCCCTTTACTTGAATAGTGATTTCATCTGTCATTTGTTTAGATATATTTGCAAAAACATTTGGCATTAAAATGACGGATTTATCTGCATCATTTAAAGAAATTTGCCCGTCTTTTACACTCAACGTATCCAACTTTTCCATATAGCGTCGAACACGATTAAGCACTCTGCCAACATGCTTATCTTTTTTGATATCCTGCTGCTTAACATCCGTATCTAAATTAATTTGAATATATGGTTTTTCCAAATCAATATCACGCAAAGACAAACGACCTATTAACAGCCAAAAAGGATTAAACGAAACATTAGCTTTTTCAACATTTAAAAGAAAACCATTGTTATCTGAAATCATCAAATCTTGAATTTGAATATCCATTAATCGACCTCTGGATAAAGCCAATTCTATATATGCATTTTTCATGTCAACCTGAACATCTTTATCTGCATCCGTTAAGGCTTCTATAATTTGTGGTGTTAAATTCTTAATTTGAATAGGTCCTTGAGATAAACGAATGAATAATAGCAACAATAAAATTATCAAAAATGCAATGATAAATTCAAAAATTCTGAAAAAAGTTTTAAATGTTTTCTTCATTGTTTAAAAGACCTCTTGCCCAAAAACATTTTGCATAAAAAACAATGCCACAAAACAAAAAGCAGCAGAAATAATTGGCGTAATAATCCATGCTCGCATAATTTTAAATAACATTTTAACTTTTAACCCTTCGCCTTTTTTTGTTAAAGATACACCTATTAACCCTCCCACGACAGCTCCAATACTTGAAATAGGAACTAAAGGAAAGGTAGGCAAGCTATTTTCAAGTAAAAAATTGTGCAATTTTACAGAAGAAAATAAAAATAAAACAAACCCCTGACTCATTATTACAATAAAAGCTTCGATTGGTGACATTTGTAAAACATCCCGACCAATCGTCATATTAACTTTTTGAGAATACGTAAAAATACCGACAACAATAGCCAAACCACCAACTAAAAACAGCTGTTGCTCCGAAGACAAAGAAAACCACGAAGTAAAATATAAACTTGGTAAATGAACAACTCGAACAAAAGGAGCCATTACATTACCGATATTGTTTGCACCCAATGTATAAGCACAAAAAGCACCAGCTAAAACCAATCCTAAACGCGTATAAGCATCCCTATACAGCATTGGGACAGGATGAAATTTTAAAACCCCCTTTACAACTATTGTTAAAATGAATGCTATTAAAATAGCCAACAATGGACTGGTAAACCAAGAAACAACAATTTCCCCTACGATTTCATATTCCACACGAACATGAGCAAATAAACTCCAACCAATTAACGAACCAACAATTGCTTGAGTAGAAGAAACAGGCAAACCAACTTTTGCCATCAAAAACAACGACACGGCTGCAGATAACGTCGTAATAAAAGCCGCAGGTAAAGTTGTAATTTGCCCCAAATTTTGTAAAGTATCAGAAACTCCAGAACCACTAAAAACAGCACCAAATAAAATTAAAACACTAGCAATAATCGCCGCAGTTTTAAAAGAAAGCATTCTAGTTCCAATTGCTGTTCCAAAAACAGTACTCATATTGTTTGCACCAAATGTCCAACCAAAGAACAAAGCACTACTTAAGAAAAAAAGCGTAGATAAATCCATATTTAAAAAGCCCTTTTAACAGCTAAAACGGTCAAATTATCAGCTACATCTTCAGCAAAGTCAGAAATCAGTTCAGTAGCCATTTCAAAATCTTGTAATTGTCTTTTATGAGCCAATTCCAAATTCTTTTTTTCAAAAAAAGCTGTTTTAAGTGCCGTTCCTTGTTGGTCTGCTTGTTTTTCAAAAAACATCACTTTATGCAAAGAATTTTGTATTTCTCCATTCATTGCGAAGAAAGCTCTGGCAGAAACGACTAAAGCCTCAACACATTCTTGAACCGTTTGAACCAACGTTTTAATTTGAGCATGAAATTCTGATGGAATGTTTGGTTTTTCAATTTCATACATATACAAATTACTTTCATATTTATTGATAACTTTATCAACCCCTTCCAGTAATTCTAGCACATCAGCCCTCGAATCAGGTAATAAAGTATGCTCATATAGTTGAGCTTCTACATCACGTCTTAATTGATCGTTTCTAGCTTCAAAAGCACTTACGTCTTGTCTTTTTTGAGTAAATTCTTCACAAATCCCTTTTTCTAAATAAAGACCTATAGCACGTACGTAAATTAATCCAGCTTCAGAAACATTATTAAAAAATTCATTTATTTTATTATCTAATTCACGTGTTTTTTTAAACAACCCTAATTCCATTTACCTTCCCCCCCTTTAACTTTCTGATGGATTTTCAATTCCACTGGCCAATGCAGCATTTAAAAATAAATCAATCTCTCCATCCAACACACCAGCTGTATCAGATGTTTCTACTTGCGTTCTTAAATCTTTTACTAATTGATATGGTTGTAAAACATATGAACGTATCTGATGTCCCCAACCGATTTCAGATTTAGTTGATTCAACTGCTTGACTTTTTTCCTGACGTTTTTGCAATTCCAACTCATATAAACGAGCCCTTAACATCGCCCAAGCTTCGTCTCTGTTAGCAAACTGACTGCGCTGATTTTGGCACTGAACAACAATCCCTGTTGGTTGGTGAGTAATACGAATAGCGCTATCTGTCTTATTAACATGTTGTCCCCCAGCTCCCGAAGCTCGATAAGTATCGATTCTGCAATCTGATGGATCTATATCAATTTGAATACTATCATCAACAACAGGATAAACCCATACAGACGCAAAACTTGTATGTCGTCTGGCATTTGCATCAAAAGGCGAAATTCGAACCAAACGATGAACGCCACTTTCTGTTTTCAACCATCCGTATGCATTTGTTCCTTTAATTTTAATAATCGCAGATTTAATACCAGCTTCATCACCTGCTGTAATTTCCATTTCATCCACTAAATATCCATGCTTATTCGCCCAAAAAGTGTACATACGAAGCAACATTTGCGCCCAATCTTGAGCTTCTGTCCCCCCTGCTCCAGGATGGATTTCTAAAAAAGTATCATTTGAATCGGCTTCACCCGAAAGCAAACTTTCCAATTCTTTTTGTGCAACTTCTTTTTGTAAATTTTCTAATTGCAAAACAGCCTCGAGGAAAACATCTTTATCATCTTCCATCTCGGACAATTCGATTAAATCACAACAGTCTTTTAATTCTTGCTCAAAACGATAAATATCTGAAATAGCACTATCTAATTTATTTTTTTCTGACATCAATTTTTGCGCTTTTGAAGCATCATCCCACAAATTAGGATCGGCTGTCAACGATTCAAGTTCTGACTGTCGATAAAGAGCATTATCCCAGTCAAAGACGCCTCCTGAGCAAAACCAACGATTGCTCTATTTTTTGTTTTATATTTTCTTGTTCTGCTAACATTAATACAAACCTCCCATTTGTGGTTGATCTTCTGGCGTCATAATGACATCCTGACCTATAACTGGCGTTATTTCATTGACATCTGTTTCTTTTCGAAACGCTTCCCAAATTGCATCTTTTGTACCGACTTTTGCTGGTTTTCCTGTTTTAGCATCGACACGAACCATACGGACTCCTTCTGGAATTCTGAACGGTGTATCTGGTTTATCTTTTAATGCTTGCGCCATAAAATCTCGGAAAATAGGCGCAGCCACAACAGAGCCCGTATCATTTGGTCCCAATGTCTGTGGTGTATCAAACCCAACAAAAACACCAACAACCAAATCTGGAGAAAATCCAATAAACCATGTGTCAAAGTTATCATTACTCGTACCACTTTTTCCAGCTAAAGTTCTTTTAACTGTTTGGGCAATTTTTCCTGTCCCCCGTTCAACCACACCCGTCATAATGTTGACCATCTGATAAGCACTGATTGGATCTTGAATTTGTTGACGCGTGTCTTCTATAACAGGAACTTGTGCACTGGTTGCATTTTGACCTTGGCAATCTTCGCAAGGACGTGTATCGTGCTTATAAATCGTTTTACCTTTTCTGTCCTGAATTCTATCGATTAAATTAGGAGTGATTTTTTTGCCTCCGTTTACCAACATTGCATAAGCTGCAGTCAAACGCATTAAAGTCGTTTCGCCAGAACCAAGGGACATAGATAAAAAAGGACTTAAGTTATCTGATATACCAAATTTTTTTGCATACTCTACAGTTTTTTCAATACCAACAGCCTGCGCCAAACGAACAGTCATTAAATTCCTTGACTTTTCAATCCCTGTTCGTAAAGTTGACGGACCATAAAAAACATTTGTATAATTTTTGGGTTTCCACTTTTCCAATCCTGGACCTTGGTCCACAACCATTGGCGCATCCAAAATTAATGTTGATGGCGTAAATCCATTGTCCAGAGCAGTCAAATATACGAATGGCTTGAATGAAGAACCTGGTTGGCGATATGCTTGAACAGCTCGGTTGAATTGAGATTTAGCAAAAGAAATCCCACCCACCATAGCCAAAACACGTCCTGTATGAGGGTCTAAAGCAACAACAGCCCCTTCTACTTTTGGATATTGTTGTAAAAAATACGTTTGAGGCTCTGTTTTTTTACTCTTCATCGAAACATAAATAACATCCCCTACAGATAAAACATCGGCTGATTTTTCTATTTTTTTATCTGAAACACGCTGATGTTCCAACCATGGACGAGCCCAACTCATATCCTTTGTTAAAATATGCCCCAAAGAACCATCGTCTATACCAACTACAGCATAATCATCTTGTAATTCCAATACAACAGCCTTATGCCATGCTGCAGGAAAATAGGATGGGACTTTTATATCATTTAATTGTTCTTCCCAAGTTTCAAGATTTTCCAAATGCGATACCACCCCACGATATCCATGTCTTTTATCATATTCCAACAATCCTTTTTCCAATACAGATACAGCTATATTTTGTAATTTAGGATCCAACGATGTCCGAACAGACAATCCTCCCTGATATAAAATATCTTCTCCATATTTTTCTTCTATTATTCGTCTGGTTTCTTCATTATAAAAGTCAGCATTTTGAACTGTTGCATTCAATTCGCGTTCTTGAGTTATAATTGGTTCTTTTTTAGCCTCTTCAGCCTGAACCAAAGTAATATAACCGTTTTCAACCATTCGATCTAAAACATAATTGCGTCGAGCCAAAGCAGCATCATATTTTTTTGTAGGTTCATAGTTATTCGGTCCTTTTGGTAAGGCTGCCAAAAATGCGCTTTCAGCCAAAGTCAATTCATCCAAAGATTTATTGAAATACATCAACCCTGCTGATGCAACCCCATAAGAGCGTCTGCCCAAATAAATTTGGTTCATATAAAGCTCTAGAATATGCTCTTTTGAAAAAGTCTGCTCGATTCTGCGAGCTAACAAAGCTTCTTTTATTTTACGAACATAACTGACTTCTGAAGATAAGAAAAAGTTTTTTGCAACTTGTTGCGTAATCGTAGAAGCACCAACTAAACGTCTGCCACTTCCCCTGTTTTTCAGATTGGCTAAAATCGCACGAACAATCCCAGTATAATCTATCCCACCATGCGTATAAAAGTTCTTATCTTCAGCAGAAATAAAAGCTTGGATGATTTGTTCTGGAATAGCTGTCACAGGAACAAATATCCGTTTTTCAGAAGCATACTCTGCCAATAACTGACCATCTGATGCATAAAATCGCGTCGTAATCATCGGCTCATAAGTTGCAAGCTGTCTGTAATCAGGTAATTGATTTGAATAATAGACGATTACAAAAAAAACAATACCCAACCCAACAAAGGCTCCTAAAAAGCCCAAGCTGGCTAGACCAACTAAAAATGATATAAGTTTATGTTTTTTTTGTTTTTTCATACTGTTCCTAATATCAAAAAAATACCTTTTTTGCAAGCATTATTTCAACAGTTCAACCTGATGTGTTCGAATGCCTATTTTTTGAGCTCCTTGAATATCTTTTACAGGATGATCCCCTATCATTATGACATCTTTTTCAGTCATACCGATTTTTTCCAAAGCTTTAGTGAACATTTTAGCATTTGGTTTGTCAAATCCGACTTCATCATTTGCCACAATAAAATCAACATAATTGGTTAACTTCAAGGCTTTTAATTTTTCTGTCTGAATCGATGCAAACAAATCCGTCACCAAACAAACTGGTAAGTTTCTTTTTTTACACTCCTTTAAAAATAAAACAGCATTTTTATCTGGTCCCAAACGACGCATCCAAGTAAAAACTTTTTTAAAGTAAATTGTGTTTGCTTTTAATCCAAATTCATATGGTTTTTCAATGCCCTTTTCTTCTGCAAAACGTTGAAAAATCAATGTCCGATTATGTGCTATTGGGACATTTCCTAACTCTTCATAAATGCTGTTCCAGACACGTTCAAAATCTTGTTCAAAATCAGCTTTTGGCATAGGGTGTACCTTACACAAGAAACGATGAACGGCTTGCATTGCCTTTTCATGTGGAGGGCGATAGTGATACAATGTATTATCTAAATCAATTAAAACACCTTTCACACCATCTAAATTAACTTCAGGAAAACAAATTGCCTTTGTTGGTTTTAAAATATCATTTTTCATTTGAAAAAAATTCCTTTTTTGTTTAAACTGTACATATCATATTCAATTTTGACAAAAAATACAAGCGAGGTTTTTATGAAAATAGAATTTATTATTCCACAACAAAACAAGACATCTGTTTTAATTATCCCCACTTTCGAAGGGCAAAAACTGCACGACGATTTTGATAAAAACGCTATCAAAGCGTATAATTATACAGGAAAGGCTGGCGAAAAAGTTTCTTTCATGATGGACGGCTTTTTAACATACTTATTCGGTGCAGGTAAAAAAGAAGAAACCGATTCAGATTTGTTTTTCCAAAAATTAGGTGGAACGATAGCTTCTTTTATAAAAACACTGCCCCAAAAAGAAATTTCCGTTTGTGCTTGTGGCTTGAAAAATGAAAAGACGCAAACAAAAACACCTGCAGCACATTTGGCTTACGGATTGGGCTTGGGGTCTTATGTTTTTGACGAATATAAATCTGAAAAAAAAGAAGCTAAATCAATAAAAATTGTCAGCAAAACAGCCAGCGAAGATGAAAAAGCTTTTGAAAATTTATTTGCAGTCATGGATGGCATTTATGAAGCCAGAGATTTAATATCAGAACCTGCGAATATGTTGTCTCCAGCTGATTTTGTCGAAGCTGTTAAAGAAATGGAACTGTCAAAAGTCAAAATTAAAGTTCTTGATACAAAACAAATGCAAAAATTGGGCATGAACCTGTTATTAAATGTTGCCTCTGGCGCTGCAAAAGAACCGTTCTTGCTTGTCATGGAATACATGAATGGTCCCAAAAACGAAAAGCCAACCGTTTTGGTTGGAAAAGGCGTCTGCTATGACAGTGGTGGAATGAATTTAAAACCGGCCAGTGGATTAACACATATGAAATACGACATGTCTGGTGGCGCAGCTGTTGTGGGTACAATGATAGCCTTATCAAAAATTGGCGTTAAGAAAAACGTAGTCGCTATTGTTCCATTGGTTGAAAATATGCTGTCATCTACAGCGCAACACGTAGATGACATTTGGACAAGTATGTCTGGAATTACGGTGGAAGTTGGCAACACAGATGCTGAAGGCCGTCTGATTTTAGCCGATGCGCTTTGGTATGGACAAGAAAAATACAAACCAAGTCAAATTATCGACATTGCAACCTTGACTGGAGTTATGCGTTATGTTTTTGCTGATCAATATGCTGGACTATTCTGCAACGATGAAACATTGAAAGACGAATTGAAAAATGCATCATCTCAAACAATAGATAAAATTTGGGAACTTCCAATGAATGCTGCATTTGATAAAATGATGGATTCCAACATTGCAGACGTTTGCAATATCGGAGGTCAAGGTGCTGCAGGTTCTGCCACAGCTGCTTGTTTCTTGAAACGCTTTATTCAAAAAGATATCGCATGGGCGCATATTGATATGGCCTCTGTTTGTTGGAACGATTCAGACAAACCAATGGCTCCAAAAGGCGCAACAGGTTTTGGTGTTGCATTATTAACTCAATTCATTCTGGATAAATAAATGCGTGCAGTTGTTCAAAGAGTGTTAGCTTCATCCGTTTCCGTAGATGGACAAATTGTCGGTCAAATTGGAAAAGGTTTCAATGTCTTACTTGGTGTTGGACAAGGAGATGGTCAAAAACAAGTTGAGTGGCTTGCTGAAAAAATTGCTCATTTAAGAGTTTTTGAAGATGAAAATGCTAAAATGAATCTGTCTTTGAAAGATATCAATGGTTCGGCATTGGTTATATCTCAATTTACATTATATGGAAATTGCGAAAAAGGACGCCGTCCATCTTTTACAGATGCAGCTCACCCAACAACAGCCCAAAAGTTGTATAAAGACTTTATTGAAGAACTTAAAAAGTATGACATACCTGTTGAAACGGGTATTTTTCAAGCTGATATGAAAGTTGAAATTACCAATGATGGACCTGTGACGATGATTATTGAAACGCCACAAAAAGTTCAAGAAAAAGAACAAACAAATCAAACTGAAAATTATCTGGGATTAACAGAAAAAGAAATGGAAAAGTTCAATCGAGAAGCGCAAATGCTGAAAAGAAACATTGCTCTGCGCAAACAACAAAAGGAAAATAAAAATGGATAGAATTCGTATCGTTGGAGGAAAATCTTTAAACGGACACATTCGTGTTAAAGGCGCTAAAAATGCAGTTTTACCTTTGATGGCTGCTGCATTATTAACAGAAGATGAAGTTGTATTGCGAGACGTTCCTAATTTATCAGACATTCGCACAATGACAGACGTTTTAATACATTTAGGTGCAGAAGTTTCTTTTGAAGGTGATGTCCTGCGTATCAAGGCAAATAACATTAATAAATTTGACGCCCCTTATGAATTGGTATCCAAAATGCGTGCAAGCTTTTGGGTTTTAGGACCATTAGTTGGACGTTTTCATCAAGCCAAAGTATCTTTACCTGGTGGATGCGCTATTGGAACGCGCCCTGTTGACAGACATTTGTACGCGATGGAACAACTCGGTGTAAATATCGACATTCAAAACGGATACGTTTTGGCAACAGGAAAACCAAAAGGTAATAAAATTTATTTCCAAATCAAAACCGTCGGTGGAACAATGAATGCCTTAATGGCAGCTGTTTTAGCAGATGGCACAACGGAAATTATTAATGCAGCAGCAGAACCAGAAGTGACCGACTTGGCACGTTGTTTGGTTGAAATGGGTGCTGATATTAAAGGAATTGGAACGCAAAGATTAATCGTTAACGGTGTTGAAAGTTTACATGGCACATCTCACACAGTTGTTCCAGACCGAATCGAAGCTGCAACATATGCTGTGGCAGCCGGTATCACACAAGGTCAACTTTACATTGAAAATGCACATCTTTATTTAATGGAAGATGTTGTCTTTTCTTTATGTTATATGGGGCTGGATATTTTCGAAAAAGATAATGGGATTATTGTAAAGGGTGCTGATTGTCGCTTAAAGGCAACCGACATCACGACCGAAGAATTTCCAGGTTTTCCAACAGATGTTCAAGCTCAAATGATGGCTTTGATGTGTTTAGCAGAAGGAACATCGACTGTCACTGAAAACATTTTTGAAAATCGTTTCATGCACGTTCAAGAATTGGTCCGTATGGGCGCAGACATTCGCCTGCAAGGAAGCAGAACAGCTATCGTTCGTGGTGTACCTCAATTATCTGGCGCACAGGTAATGGCTTCGGATTTAAGAGCTTCAGCAGCTTTGGTATTAGCAGGCTTGGCAGCCAAAGGCGAAACACTTGTCAGCAGAATATACCACCTAGACAGAGGATACGACCATATGGAAGAAAAATTACGCGTCTGTGGTGCTGATATTGAACGGATTAAAATAAAATCTGAAGAATAAAAAACTCAAAAGGGGATTTGAAAGTCCCCTTTATTTATCGATTTACTTTATCGAAAAAATATGATATTATCCTTTTTAAAGAAAGGTACCGATAATGCTTCAAATCGAACAAGACTTTTTACATGCTATACAAAGAAAAGATAATCGTTTCGTTTCTCTTTGCTTGGACAAAGGATTAACGGCAAATATACGTGATGAAAACGGAAGTACTGCTTTGGAGCATGCCTTATGGTACAAGAACGATGAAGCATTAGCCTTGTTGGCAACCCACCCAAAAACAACACAAAAAACTTTAGGACTGACTTTGGATTTACTAGAAGCTTTACGTTTTTCGGACAAAAACCTCATTGCAGCTAAAGAATATGAAGAAAAAACATCTTTTTTGAATAAAATTATTGATGCTCTTTTTTTAAGCAATGGAACCAGAATTTATTTAAATGCAGCCAAAACAGCTGGACGATACTGTTTTATACAAAAATTATTATATCAGGAATACCAAAATCAACATCATTAAAACGAATCGATTCGTTTTTTTTAATCTCTTTTTTTAGAACAAAATACCTTTTTAATCTTATAACTATTTGAATTTTATCGTTTTTCTTTCCGAATTTTTTTGTTTACTTTTTTCAAAAAACATGATATAATTCTCTCGATATTGCGAAAAATTCGCCCAAGTTTATTAACTGAAAAGAAAGAGGGAATAAAATGAAAAAAAACATCAACAAAACATTAGTATTATTTGGTACTATTGGTGCATTGGCATTAACAGGTTGCACAACAACAACATGCACACATGCACAAACAAAATGCAACGCAACACATACAACGGTTTATCGTGATCCATTCGATCGTTTATTAGATATCCCCAGATATATTTTTGGTGTTGCCGCTAATGCAACTTATACAGCAACAAACGGTACAATGAACGTTGTCGGTGCTGGTATTCAAGGAATCGAAGATGCTGGATTCGGTGGTCGTTATTTTGGACATGGAAAATACAATACTTACAGAACACCTTGTATTATTCGTCTTCGTCCAGAATCTAATTTGCATGAACACCATCAAAAGTGTCGTTAATATGAATGAAAAAAGCCTCTCAAAAAATGAGAGGCTTTCTTAATTTTCACATCAATTAAAAATTATCTTCTTGCATAAAGAAATATGCTTTTGGATGATTACAAACAGGGCATTTTTCAGGAGCTTTTTCGCCAACATGAATATGACCACAGTTTCCACATTCCCACATAACAACGTGGGACTTTTGGAAAACTTCACCGTTTTGAATGTTTGCTAACAATTTACGATAACGTTCCTCGTGACGTTTTTCAATTTTAGCGACCATTTCCATTTGAGCAGCAATTTTAGTAAAGCCTTCTTCCCTTGCTTCCTTTGCCATATTTGCGTACATATCAGTCCATTCATAGTTTTCACCATCTGCAGCATCAGCCAAATTAACATCTGTTGAAGGAACTTCATCATTGTGCAAAGCTTTAAACCATAATTTAGCATGTTCTTTTTCATTATTTGCTGTTGCTTCAAATAAATCTGCTATTTGATTATAGCCTTCTTTACGGGCTTTACTTGCATAATACGTATATTTATTACGCGCTTGCGATTCTCCTGCAAAAGCTGTTTGTAAATTCTGTTCTGTTTTTGAACCTTTTAATTCCATTTTTATAACTCCTGTTTTATCAAAATTACTCTTAAGAAAGCATTTCACTTTCATCTAAAAGAATACAATTTTATGATAAAAAAAGTCAAGTATTTTTTTAAAATGGATATAAAAAAAGCACCCGTTCTCGAGTGCACAAGAAAAATGGTAGCAAAGGAGGGATACGGCACTTGCGTGCCTTCGTACAATGGAAACTAATGTTTGATACGGTCGCTGTCGCTTCCTTTCAAACATAAGGTATCATTGGATTTGCGTTTGAAAATCGTCCATCGGGACGTTTTTCAATCCACATCCCCTTTCGGGTTCGAATCCCAACGATAAAAAAATAAAAAAAGCACCCAATTTCGAGTGCATAAAAAAATGGTAGCAAAGGAGGGATTCGAACCCCCGACACGCGGATTATGATTCCGCTGCTCTAACCAACTGAGCTACTTTGCCACAACAGTGCTTGTTATAAGCTATTTTCTTTTACTTGTCAACATAAAATTTAAAAAAAATAAAAAAATATATTTTTTTCTTGATTTTTATCCCCCTTTTCATGTTATGATAGCTTATATACAACAGAAAGGATTAAGTATGACAGAAGTTTTTTTTACAGGTGACGCTGGTCGATTAGAGGGTGTTTATCAACAAGGAACAAAACCAGATGCTCCTATTGCATTGATTTTGCATCCGAATCCACAATTAGGTGGAACCATGAATAATAAAGTCGTTTATACAATGTTCCAAGCTTTTGTAAAGCTAGGTTTTTCAGTTTTACGGTTTAATTCTCGTGGTGTCGGAAAATCTCAAGGCGTTTTCAGAGCTGATGAAGAAGTGGAATTATCCGATACTCTGACTGCATTAGAATGGTTGAAAAGCATGAATCCAGAAGCATCACATACATGGATTGCTGGTTATTCTTATGGAGCTTTGGTCGGTTTATCTGTTCTGATGCGTCGGCCAGATATTAATGGATTTGTTGCTATGTCCCCTCCTGCAGATGTTTGTGATTTTTCATATCTTTCGCCTTGCCCAGCCTCTGGCATTATCATTCAAGGTGGCGCTGATACGATTGTTTCCGAACCTGCAGTGGCAATGTTAGCAGAAAAATTGGATACATTTAAAAAAGTACAAGTAAAATATGTCATGCTGGAAGATGCAGATCACTTATATACAAACCAGTTAAAAAATGTCTTTGATGCATTGCAGGAAAATGTTCCTCCGTTGCTTATTCCCAAAAAACGCGTTATCAAGCGTAAAAAACGCTCATCAAACGCAAATACAGATACACCGAAATGAAAAAAAGCCCTGTTTTCAGGGCTTTTATTCTAAATTTCAGGAACCCAACACGTTTCTGTAATATCTTCAGCTCCCGTTATCAACATTATCAATCTGTCAACACCCAAAGCATTACCAGAAGACTCTGGCATTCCAAAAGAAAGGGCTTCCAAAAAATCTTCATCAATAGGGTAAGTATATCCGTATAATTGTTTTTTCATTGCACTGTCTGCTTCGAATCGACGGCGTTGTTCTTCGACATCAGTTAATTCAGAAAAAGCATTACATAACTCCACTCCACAAATATAAGCTTCGAATCGTTCACAAACCCTTGCATCTGATGGTTTTTGACGCGCCAAAGCCCCCAAACAAGTTGGATAATCACATAAAATAGTAGGAACATTATGACCTAAATATGGTTCGATTTTTTCCATCATAATTCGAAAGAATATATCTTCCCAATTATCTTGAGGCCCACACCAAATACCTTTAGCTTGAGCTTCATAACGCAATTTATCTGGTTCTGGTAAGACACAAGGATTTTCATCTAATGTTGCCATCAAATCAATACCTGCATATTTAAAAAAGGCTTGAGCAACCGTCAATCGTTCCCATTCCTGAAACGGATTACAAGTAATATCTTTAAATCGCAGCACTTCAGCTTGACAAACTCTGGTACAACTTTTAACCAATCGTTCGGTATCTTCCATCATAGCTGTGTAATCTGTTGACTTACGATACCACTCTAACATTGTAAACTCTGGTAAATGCGTTTGCCCAATAGCTTCATTTCGAAAGCAATGACACAGCTGATAAATTTTAGGCAATCCTGCAACTAATAACTTTTTCATCGACAATTCAGGGGATGTATGTAAATGCCGCACGACAGAAGTTTCTCCCAACGGCGAATCCAATTGAGTTGAAAAAGCTCTTAAATGAACCTCCATTCCAGGACAAACCTGCAAGGCTGGTGTATCGACTTCTGCGAATCCTTCAGCTTCAAAAAAATGTCGAATCTCTTTTAAAACACACATACGTGCGATTCGCTTATCTGCATTTTTCATATAATTTTCTGGTTGCCACCATTTATTTTCTTTATTTTTCATCATCTTATCTATTGCCTTTTAATTTAATTTATGGTATATTCCTTTTCGAATTTATAACTATAGAGGTATTATAAAATGAAAGCACAAGCAAATCAAATCAGACCAGGTTGGGTTTTAGACCACAATGGTAAACAGTATTCTGTCACAAAAATAAATATTATTCAACCAGGAAAAGGGGGCGCATTTATTCAAGTTGAAATGCGCGATGTTAACAACGGTATTAAAACACAAGAACGTTGGAGGACAGCTGACACTGTTGAAAAATTGATGAGTGAAGAATTTGATTGCACTTATTTGTACAAAGAAGGCACTAATTTGATTTTCATGAACTCTGAAAATTACGATCAATTCGAAATTCCAGAAGATTTAATGGGCGAAGCTGCATTGTATTTACAAGACAACATGGAAGTGACTGTTAACTTCATCGAAGGAAAGCCTATTTCTGTTAACTTACCACCTCAAGTTGTTTTAACTGTTGCAGAAACAGAACCAAGCATCAAAAATCAAACAGCAACAACATCTTATAAACCAGCTATTTTGGAAAATGGAATCAGAACAACTATTCCTCCATTTGTCACAGTTGGTGAAAAAATTGTTGTTTCAACAGAAGACAATTCCTACGTAGAAAGAGCAAAATAATGGCAGAACTTCGTGGAAAAATTTCTTTAGCAGAAAGACGTAGAGCTAGTTATGAGCGCGCAGAAACGCGTGAACGTCAACGCTTAACGTCTTTATCTACGATATTAAATGTAATGGTTTCATCCGTTCAAAAAGCAGGACGTTCTTTGCTTCGTGATTTTGGGGAAGTGGGACAATTACAGGTTCGTGATAAAGGCGCAGGAGATTTCGTATCCGATGCTGACATAAAAACAGAGCGTTTATTAATTGAATTATTGCAACAAGCTCGTCCAGATTACGCTGTTATTTCAGAAGAATGTGGAAAAATAGAAGCAAAAAACGAATCGCCTTATACTTGGATTATTGATCCAATAGATGGTACAACAAACTTCATTCATGCATTTCCATATTTTGCCATATCTTTGGCATTAAAGCATTTGGATGAAATTATTGCTGCCGTTTTATTTAACCCAGTCACTAATGAACTGTACTATGCAGAAAAAGGGCAAGGATTTTTCATGATGACTGCGACAGGAAATAAACGGATGCGAATCAGTGGCAGAACAGATTTAAAATCTGCATTAATTGGCTTGAATAATAAAGAAGTTGGCATTTGTGAAAAGTTGGAATCCAAAATTGGGTCATTCAGACACTTTGGTTCCAGTTCTTTGGAATTAGCTGCAGTTGCCAGTGGTCAATTGGATGCAGTTTTATTAACAAAGCCCCCCATCTGGGATATAGCTACAGCAGCGTTATTCATCAAAGAAGCTGGTGGACGCATCGCAACTTTATCGGGAAAAACAGCTTTACATGATTTGGCTGATGCTGATATTGTTTTAGCGACAAATCTGACATTATTTCCCAAAATGCAAAAAGCAATGAAATAAAAAGGAGGATGACATGAAAAAACTTATGATTTTAGCTTTAATTTGCGCATCCATTTCTACAGGTGCACTTGCTCAACAAAAAACGAAAAAGATACCTTTTTTACCATATGCAGGCATGCCTGTTCAAACGCAAACGACCAGTGCAACAACAGCAACAACAGCGACGGCAAAATCATCAGAACGTTCATATGTCACGATATATTTTAACAAAGGTTCTTCTGGCATCAGAAAAGATCAGCAAGAAAAAATCGTCCGTTTAGGCAAACGCTTAAGTCGTTCAAGAAACAGATTTTATTCAATCGTATCATTTACTGCGCCCAATATCGATGATGCATTGGCAAAAGAAAGAGCTTCAACCGTAGCGCAAGCATTGGCTGATTTTAATGCAGGAGAAGCCGTTTTCCACATAGAACATCGTCCATCGCCTGTTAAAAATCCGAATCGTGTGGAAGTTTATTTAAACACATCCCAAGTTGGACTGGGCAATGCATCATCCAATTTTGGAAATAGTTATTAATTTTTTAAGAAAAAACACTTGCATTTTACTAAAAAATAGTGTATAAAGTGTTTCGTTCAAGTTTTGAAGGAGTATAAAAATGAAAAAAGACATTCATCCAGATTACCACGAAGTGACAGTAGTCATGACGAATGGCGAAAAAATTACAACAAAAACAACTGCTGGTAAAGCAGGTGATACCATTCGTTTGGACATTGATCCATTGACACATCCGGCTTGGACGGGTGTTCGTCGTTTGGTTGATTCAGCAGGACAAGTATCGAAGTTCCAAAAACGTTTTGCTGGTTTCACAACAAAGAATTAAATACAAAGGCGTCTGCATTTGTTGCAGACGTTTTTTTTGACAATTGCAGGAGTTTATAATGGGTTCTTCAAATTTAGAAAGTTTTTTGAGTAAAGAAATCGTTTTTTCAACGAATAATCGTTTTTCTACATTATTAAGTAAATCTGGAAAGGTAAGTATCTCTTCAGCGAAAAAAGAATCCTCATCTTCTAAACCTAAAAAGGAAACAAGTTCTATTCAAATTTTGCAAGCATTTAAATCTGGAAAGTCAAGCTTGTAAAAAAAACAAAAGAAAAAGGAGCTTTTTAGGCTCCTTTTTTTATATGCGATATAAAATTACTTACCTAGCGACAACAGGAAAACCCATATACAATTAAACCTATTAGAATCCCGCATTTGGATTCCACTCTGTCACGGTACAAGTGAATTTTCGACAAGGAAGCGTACAGGACCATGATAACGATGTAGCGATAGGAGACCCACCTTCACAACAAACCTTAATAGGTTCATTACCCACACTCGTTGCTTCTGTGCAATATATTTCTTTGCAATCTCTCCAACAGTCGATACGAGAATCAGGACAACCTTGTACTTTATCTTCAACATCCACTATATCTAGAGCCATTTTACTATACCAAGAGCCATAACCATTTGGACAATAAGAGTACGAATAATTATAAGGTGTATCTACCACATATGTCAGCTCTGGTTTTCCCTCAAAACAAGCATAAAAACATTCCTTTGATGTAGGAGAATGCTCCATACATCCTGAAATATGATAAACAGGTTTATTTGCTTTACAACAAACATATCCTTCTGAAGGAAGCCCTGTAAAAGTAAAATATGGACTTGTGTTTGGATCATTTGTACAACATATATCTTCTCCTTGATAGGTGTAAAGCTGTTCTCCTTTAGGACAAGGATTTTCTCCTCCAGAACTAGAACTACTTGAACTCGAGGACGAAGAGCTACTGCTACTACTTGAAGAGCTCGAAGAAGAACTTGAAGACGAGGAGCTTGAACTTGATGAGCTAGAACTAGAAGAACTACTACTTGAAGAACTACTACTACTCGAACTTGACGAAGAACTCGAACTGGATGATGAAGAACTACTTGAGCTCGAGGAAGATGATGAACTCGAAGACGAGCTAGATGAGCTCGAAGAACTCGAACTGCTGGAACTTGAGGAACTCGACGAAGATGACGAGCTAGACGAACTACTACTACTGCTTGAAGAACTACTCGAAGAGCTACTGCTAGAAGAGGAACTACTGGAGCTAGAGCTTGAAGAGCTAGAACTGCTACTTGATGAACTCGAAGATGAGCTAGAGCTTGAAGACGAGCTACTGGAACTACTACTGCTCGAACTCGAAGAAGAAGAACTGGAACTTGAGGAGCTGGATGAACTACTTGAGCTGGACGAAGAACTGCTTGAAGAACTACTACTGCTCGACGACGAACTCGAGGATGAACTTGAGCTACTAGAACTTGAAGAAGAACTACTTGAAGAAGAGGAGCTACTACTACTCGAGCTTGAAGAGCCTGAGCTGGAAGAAGATGAACCAGAACTAGAGGAAGACGAACTACCAGAAGACCCCGAACTACCACTGGAACCCGAAGAGCCAGAAGAACTGGATGAAGAAGAACATCCTTCTTGAGTATAATCTATTTCACACCCCGTTTCAGTGCATTTTTGGCAATAACCACCACACATATAATTCCATCTGTAGTTGGAACACATATAGCATGCAGCATGTTCTGGAG
>SUUS01000039.1 GCA_015062395.1 Alphaproteobacteria bacterium | reverse complement strand
AGCGGGTGATTTTCTTTATGCCATTGTCATAGATGATGAAATTACGGACTAAATCCAATAATCTTTCTGGCTTTAATAAGCTATAAATTCCATAATCTTGTGCTGTTAAAGTTTGTTTTTTCGCTTGCTTGTAGGAGCTCCGCAACAAATCTTCCCCTATTTGAGCCACAGTTTTCGCATCAACAGGCTTATTGACACTTTCCAACACATTTTTTTCATAATCCTTTAGAGCTTCCTTTTCTTTCCAAACAGAGTAGAACTCAAATGGAGTTAGCATAGTTCCATATTTAATTTGGTTAACATTGGTTGCAATCAAGATTTGTGGAAACAAAAAGAACTTTGGTGTTTGGGAGTATTTCTGATTACGTATCATCTGTGTAATAGCTTCATCCACAGAAACAGAGGCCTTTTTGTTTTCAATAACCGCAAAGGGAATACCATTAACAAACAAAACAATATCCGGTCTGCGATTTTGATCTTCTTCCAGTTCAAACTCTGCTACTACATGAAAGACATTTTTACTTAGCTCTTTCCAATCGATAAATTTAAGCTGTGGAGAAGTACGTTTCCCATCAATAATCTCAGAAACAGCACGTCCCCCCAACAAATCAGAAAACACGTATTCTGAGGCTTTAACTACACCATCATCCAGTTTAATTTTTTCCAATGCAAACAAGGCTTCATCAATACTTTTATCAGATATTTCTGATGGATTAATTTTACGTAGGGCTTGATGTGCAATATCACGCAAGATATATTGATTTTTGCCATCACGCTGAGTTTCAACTTCATGACGTGGAATATAGGTGAACCCCAGATTTATCAACTGCAAAATTGCAGGGATTTGCGAACTGCTAGCTTCATCAAAATCAGGAAGAATGTGTTGTTGTGTCATTTTTTCTCACTTTCACTCTTTTGAGGATTTTTTGTAACTTGTGATGGTTTTGGTAATGCTTTCTGAACAGCTTTCTGTTCAACCTTAACTTCTGGTTGACTACCTATTTTTCTACCGTCCCACTTCTGAATGGCAAAAATTAGGATGGTTACTATAATTCCCAATATGACTAACCAATTTGTTGCTGTAAAACGACTTTTGGCCAACAAAGCTTCTCGTTCTTTTTCGCACCCTTCAAAACTTTTGTTTCCCTTTTGATCATATGGATAAAAGAATAGACATTTGTTTTTCTTATTTAGGCTCGAAAGTTCATTTTCCTTATTTTCAAAATTCCATAATTTATGCCAACAAGCTAGATAGTCAGAATCTGGTGCATCTGGATGAGAGGTCATACCAAATGTAGAAGCTAATGAATATTCATTCGGATGCATATCAGACATCATTAATAAATCTAAAACTCTTGGACCTCCTCCAAGCTGTTGATTATATGCTCCTTTTTTCATGTTATCTAAGGTTTGATTGTATTTAGCTTCCCAAGCTTTTTGTTCTCTGATTTTGACACCAAGAAAACTAAAATCTTTTTTAAATGCCTGTTCACGTTCCTTGGGGGTTAAAAGTGCTTCGGTATCATCGTTATAAATATGTGTACCATTCCACAGTGTTTTATCTTGATGGCGAATACAAAAGGCACAATTTAAACAACATTTTTTCATTTTAGTTCACTTTCACTCTGATTTGGCCGGTAAGGAGTTGTTGCATTAAGCCTTTCTTTTGTTCCTTTAAGGCTTCTAATTTTTGGTTTAAGAGGTTGATTTCATCATCTGCTGTTGATAAAACATCGGCGATTGCTTGTTGTTCGTTAGTGTCAGAAGGAATATACAACATACACTTCTCAATATCTTTTTTAGCTAATCCTAAAATAGCAGAGCCAGAAGACATCCTTCTCATGTATTTGTTATATTTGAATGAATTTATTAAATAAGAAATAAACATTGCATCAGAATCATGAATTTTTAATTTAAAAACATGATCACTTAAAACATAGGTGTTCTCTTGTTTAATAATAGCAGTTTTCCCAATAATATTGCCACCTCCAATATCGTCTTTTGGCATAACAATATCATTAATTTTTAATAAATCTTCACAAGCATTCGTTCGTTTGCTAGAAATTAAAGTACCTTCCGTAGAAACAGCCCCCATATCTATGATGTAATATTTCCCATTTTCATCAATAAAAGCACTTTTTGATGTAGTTGTTTCCAATTTACAAACTTTACCTAATTTAACTTCTTTCCATGGTTGAGTGAAGGTGGGGAGGCGGGTTTTGCCGGTTAAGAGTCTTTGCATCAGACCTTTTTTAAGGAGTTTCTTTTGCTCTATCAAAGATGATAACTTTTCAATCGCCTCATCCCAAGTCCCCAAAATCCCCGCAATCTTCTCCTGCTCCGGCAATGGGGGAATAGCGAATTTTAAATTATCTATATCTTTTTTAGAAATTTCAAGGAAAGTGCTTCCACAAGCCTTACGAATTAATTCGTTTTTGTTTTTTGTAATTAAATAATATAAAAAATCTACATTATTATTTTTAACTATAATATTTTTAAAACCTTGATTTGTACACATAGGCACTTTATTGATACAACAATCACCTATAGTCGCACGAGTACAAATTATCAATGAATTGATTGGAAGTAATTTTGCAGAGCTTTCTTTTAAACCTTTTTCTGTAATTTTTCTTTCTGTGCTATAAAGAAAACGATTTGATAAATTTGATACTTCAGATGGAGTAACCCATAAGACATCCCCATCCCAATATTCAGGATTATTTGTATCAGGTGTGCCTCCTGATACAACACTTCCTAAATCAGAAATTTTCTTAACACTCCACCCCTCAGGTATTTTTTGATTATTCTGCATCAGATGTTTTTCCCTCGTCTGTAATCTGTTTGGGTTGTGCCTTTTCTTTTTCTATTTTGCGAATATCTTCATAATTAATTGAAATTTTTCCCTTATCTTCTTCTGCATATGTTGGTGGATTTAGTGAAAGATGAAATTCTACCCCTTTATTTAATTCTACTGTGATTGCAGTAACAGCTTTAGTCATTTTCGAAATTGCCTCATGTTCGGTTTGACCATTGAGGGACAATTCCTTGACAACTTCTTTGATTTTATTTTCAACTCTTACTTTTATAACGTTTTGAGCATAATTTCTAACATCTTTATCATCTATATTTTCTTCTTTGGATTTAAGTTGTAAAAGAGCTGCTTTGTAATTTATTTTTGCTTCTCCCGATTCGTAAAAGAGCTTTTCTGCTTTGAAAAATTCTTGAGCAATTTTTAATGCTGAAATAAAAAATTTATATGTTAAAGTTCCTATTAATAAAACTTCATACCAACTAGTACCAACATCAAATCCCTTAAAAGTATATTCTCCATCTATATTAATTTCCTTAAATAGTTTGTCTAACCGAGTATTGATATCGGATAGGCTCTTAAATGAAAATTCATTTTGTTCAGGAAGTTTTATATTAATTACCTGCTCCTCCTGTTTTTCAACCATTGTTTCTAGTATGCTGTAAAAAAGTGGAAGTTGTGTATTAATTTGATTTATATATTGAATTAAAGCATTATGTTCTTGAGCTGTGATAATTATTGTATCATTAGAACCATACTTATCTTGAAGTTTTTGAATGTTGGTAAAATCATAGGTGTTCCAGTCTAGATTTTCTAGGGCGTTCAGTGCGTCAACCAAATTCAAGAAATGATTTATTTGATAAGCTTGTCCTGCATAAACAGATGCTTCAATTAAGGCTATTTTATGAGTCTCTTTATTAATTATATGATCTAATTTATTTTTTAATTCACCTAATCGCATCTTATAATCCTTTCTCTATTTGCTATTATTTTAATCCAAAGTAAATAAATTTACCTCAATTTCTTCATCTCCTGGCGGAGCATATCTATTATATTTTGGCTCAAAGTAATTATATAAAAATAATTCTATACCATCACGATCAGATTTCTTTGACACTCTGGCATAAACAGCTTTCATCGTATATCCTTTAGCTATATGTTCTTTTAATGCTTCATTTTCTTCTTGATCAGATAGATGGCATTTTAGACGACCAGCAAGATTTCCTTGACCAACATATCTAACTTTGTATTTATTATTGTCCTGTAGTGTGCAAAGAGCATACACGCCATCAGCGTCAGGTGCTTTATCAACATTTTTACGATAAGGTTCCAATTTATACCAATCTAATTTCATAATTTATTTTCCTTTCTTCTCCAATTTTTCCACAACTTCCCAATGACCGCCTTTGTCGGGACCGATACGGCGAATTAAATTCTTCTCCTTAAGTTGTCGTAGGTTTTTCTCTACACCGGCTACGCTTAAATTAGCAAATTCAGCCAATTGATTTGTGGTAATTTGCGGATTTTCGGAGATAAAGCGCATAATTTTCTCCTTACTTTTCTCCTTACTTTTTTCTATTTTCTCCTTACTTTCCACCTTACTTTTTATCTGCATTTCGCGATTATCAAGCAGATTTTTTTCGTCCAAAAGCAAATTACCGAAGAATTTGTTTAAAAATTCCATGGTATAAGGAATGTCATGAGCTAAATTCTGATAATTTGCCCTAACCAACGCATTACGAAAATACCTAGCATGCTCTTTAAACATATCGTTATTAGTTTCAAAGCCCAAAGTATAAAGGTATTTAATAATAAATACTGTCGTTGCTCTGGTATTACCCTCGCCAAACGGATGAATTTGCCATATACCGGAAGTAAATTTTGCCAGTTGTTCCACTTTTTCACGTTTGGAAAGGCCTTTGTAATTAAACTTTTTCTCTTGCGAAAAGTCATAGTCCAAAGTTTCACGAATACTGTCTGCACGACCATAAACAACAGTATCACCGTTTAATATCGGCTCTTCTTTGGTGATATCATAGTCACGTATCTGGCCAGCAATTTTATGATCCAAAACACCAGTAAACAAAGCCTTATGAATAGAAATCAGCTCTGCCGGACTAAATGAAAAACTATGTGTGCTTAAAAGTTTGGTAATTCGAGCCGAGACTTCATCAGCCTCTTTTTCACCATGTTCTTTAAGCGTTTTGGCTGGATTTTTCTTGTAATACTGGGTTATCTGTTCGCCAGCTTCATCAATAGAGATTTTACCCTCAATATTGTCCTTTGCGACTTCTATCAAGTATTTTGAAGGCGTGAGATTATCAACCCTTTGCAAACCGATGGCTATGCCCCAGTTTTCCGCCTTTTGATATTTTTCTGGCTCGGTTTGTTTTTTATATTCTTCAAAATGTTCCATTTATACCCCCAATTCTTTCAAGTATTCC
>SUUS01000009.1 GCA_015062395.1 Alphaproteobacteria bacterium | reverse complement strand
CCCACATCATGGGAACATTGGACCCACGCAACATGACATCGTGAATAGTTTGATTGGCTCTGTAATAAGTCATGGCAATACTATAAGCCAGCAATCCACCTAAAGACAAAACACCAATCACAGCCAACACACCAATCATTTCAATCATCGAACGACCAGATTGAATGTGTTGTTTCAAAGCTTTTTTATCACGATTTTGTTGCATTTTTCAAACCTTCCAAAAAAAAGGGGGGTATCCCACATAAAAACATAGCGTTATACGACGTTTAAATCGTCGTACAACGCTATTGTTATAACATACCCCCTCCCCCCCCTGTCAAGTCCTTTTTTGCTCTCCTACGACCTTTTTTTGAAGATTTTTTATTTTTTGGGAAAAACTCAAGAGATTCTTCGGGCTAGCGCCCTTCAGAATGATAAAGTGGAACTGGGGATGAATGACGGAAGGTGGAAACGAAACCAAATGACAGGACCTTTTTTTGTGGAAACTTAATTTGAACACATAAAAAGAAAATAAAAAAACTAGACTTTTGCTAAAAAATCCGTTATAAATCTTTCAAAAACAAACTAAAGGAACAAAAAATGACCGAAGAAAAAAAAGACGATATTATTTCCAAAAGAAGAACTTTTGCAATCATTTCTCACCCTGACGCTGGTAAAACGACTTTAACAGAAAAGCTTTTACTTTTTGGTGGAGCTATTCAAATGGCAGGAGCTGTTAAAGCAAAAAAAGAACAGCGAGCTGCTCGTTCAGACTGGATGAAAGTAGAACAAGAACGTGGAATTTCCGTTGCATCTTCCGTCATGACTTTCGAATATAAGGGGTGTACATTTAATTTGCTGGATACTCCAGGACATGAGGACTTTTCAGAAGATACTTACCGTGTTTTAACAGCCGTTGACAGTGCCGTTATGGTTATCGATTGTGCAAAAGGTATCGAGGCTCAAACGTTAAAATTATTTGAAGTTTGCCGTTTACGTGACATTCCAATCATTACTTTCATCAACAAACTGGACCGAGATGGACAAGATCCGTTTGCTTTACTGGAAGAAATCGAACAATCTTTGGCTTTAGATGTGACGCCAGCCAGTTGGCCAATTGGAATGGGTCGTGATTTCAAAGGCTGTTATGACTTATTAAACGATAAACTTTTATTGTTAGATAAGACCAACAAAACAACCCTTTCAGAACCTGTTTTAACAGCTGATGGTATTTTGGATGAAAAAATTGATGCTTTGCTAGGGCAAAATGATGCGACACAACTGCGTGAAAATGTTGAAATGGCTAAAGCTTTATGTAAACCATTTGATTTAAATTCTTATTTAGAAGGTCACATGACGCCAGTATTCTTTGGTAGTGCCATCAATAATTTTGGCGTTCAAGAACTGTTGGATGGTTTGGTAAAATATGCGCCAGCTCCCAGAGCTCAAAAAACACCTGCAAGAACGGTCGAGCCAACCGAAGATAAAGTGAGCGGGTTTATTTTTAAAATTCAAGCGAATATGGATCCAAAACACCGTGATAGAATTGCTTTTATGCGCATTTGCTCTGGTCATTTTAAAAACGGAATGAAGCTTTACCATGTCAGAAGCGAAAAACAACTGTTATTGCATAATCCTGTTTTGTTTTTAGCTCAAGATAGAGAATTAGCCTCTGAAGCTTGGGCAGGAGACATTATGGGGGTTCCGAATCATGGAAATTTGCGAATCGGAGATACTTTAACTGAAGGCGAAAAATTTTCTTTCACTGGAATACCGTCTTTTGCTCCTGAATTGTTGCAAAAAGTACGTCCTGTGGATCCGTTGAAAGCAAAACATTTGGGAAAAGCGTTAATGCAGATAGCAGAAGAAGGTGGAGCTTCTGTTTTTAAACCGTTAATCGGTGCCGATTGGATTGTTGGCGTAGTTGGTGCTTTACAATTTCAAATTCTAGCCGATCGTATTCGAACGGAATATGATGTTCCTGTTATATTTGAGCAAACGTCATTTATGACAGCTCGCTGGTTAAAAGGAAATCCAAACGATATTAAAAATTTTGTCGATAAAAACAGAGCAAATGCTGCTCAAGACCATGATGAAAATTGGGTTTTGCTGGCTAGAAATGATTGGCATTTAAATAAAACAGCTGAAGATTTCCCAAAAATAAAGTTCATCAAAACAAAACAAAATTAATTTTTCTGTTCATAAAAAAGCCCTTTAATTAGGGCTTTTTTACAAAAGTTTATGACACCACACCTATTGACTTAAAAAAACGAACTGTTGCTTTATATAATGCACTGTTTGCTGACAAATAATTTTGTTGCAATGTCAGAAACTGTATTTGAATTTTATATAATTCAATTTCGTTTATCAATCCAGCTTCTTTTTTATTATTTGCTAACTGATAATTTTTTTCCATTTCAAGCAAACTTTTTTTAGCTGTATCGTATTGTTTTTGAGCGTTTTGCAAAGCAATCATAGCATCTTTTACCTCTTGCGCAGCAGTCAAAAAAGTATTTTCGTATTGAGCAAATAACTGATTATACTTTTCTTCTTCAATTTTGACTTTATTTTTCAGCTGCCCAAAGTAAAATAATGGAACAGACAATGATGGTGTCACAGAATATGCATAGCTTTTATGATTTAATAAATCGCCTAAATGTAAAGATTGAAATCCCAACATTGCAGATAAAGACAACTTTGGATAAAGATCTGCAACTGCGACACCGATTTGAGCATTTTGTGCTTTTAACTCATAAAGCACTGCCTTTACATCAGGCCTGTTTTCCAAAACATCTGCTGACATATTGTAAAAACGCATAATGTCAAAACTAAACGTTCTGTCAACAATGTTGTTTTTTTGTACTTTTAGCAAATCTGTCATTTGATTTGGCAACTGTCCCGTTAACAAAGCCAACTGATTTTCTGCATTTTTTATTTGTGTTTGTACTGTGGAAATTTGAGATAATACTTTTTGCACATCTATTTTAATTTGATTTAAAACATCTTGGCTAACAAGGCCTGATTGCCACAACGATAATGTATCAGATAAAATGTTATTTTGAATTTCAAGTTCTTGATTTAATAACTTTTCCATACTTTGCCCTTGTCGCAAAGAAATATATGCCAACGTCACTTGGCTTGTTAAAGAAACGTATACATTTTCTAAATTTGCTATTGTTGCATAAGCAGAAGCCAATGCTGCTTCTGAACGTCTGCGAAGCGAACCAAAGATATCTAATTCCCAAGAAGCATCTAGTCCTACTTGATAGACATCTTGATTTAAAATATAGCCGATATTTCTGCTTTCCTTAACATAGTCATATTGTGCAGAAGAATTTAATGATGGCAAACCTTGAGCATTCGCTATTTGAGCAGCCAATCTTGCTTGCTTAACAGCCGATATAGCTTCCTTTACAGATGGAGCATTTTCAACAGCCATCCCTATTAAACGATTAAGAACCTTATCGTTAAAAATTAAGTATGAATTTTTAGTATTTTTTTCCGAAGGTTTTAACTCTAATGCCTTTTGAATTTTTGTATTTTCATATAATTTAGGCTTTTCAAAATCTGGACCTACTGTACAAGAAAACAAACAAAACAGGAAAAAAATTGACATCCCTAAACGTAAAAGCAAAACATTATTTTTCATGGCTTTTCCCCTGCTCTTTTAAACTGAAATAATCAGATATTTTATCAAATACAGCAAATAATGGTGGAATAAATAAAATACCTAAAAGTGTCGCTAATATCATACCAAAAAAGACAGCTGTTCCGATGGCTCTTTGACTTGATGCACCTGCACCTTGAGCAATTACCATTGGAAATACACCTAAAATAAAAGTCAAGGCAGTCATTAAAACAGCACGATAACGTTCTGAAGCCCCTTTAATACAAGAACAAATCAAATCTTCGCCCTGCCGTTTATAGTTCAGTATAAATTCAACAATTAAAATGGCGTTTTTACTGGCTAAACCTATCAATAAAACAACGCCTAACTGTGCATAAATTGACAATGGCAAGTTAAGCAGATATAATCCTATTAATCCTCCTGATACAGCGAAAACATTCGAAAACATAACAGATAATGCAACCAACCAGCTTTCATATAAAGCCACAAGAAATAAATAACCAAAAACAATTGCTAAAACAATTAAAACAAACGCTAATCCTTTGGTTTCAATTTCTTGTAAAGATAATCCCGTCCAGGCTATACTGGCTCCATTATCTATAAGATATTTTTGATTTAATTTTTCGACTTCATCTATTGCAGTTCCTGTTGAAATCCCCTTTGAAGCAGAAGCAATAATTGATGCGCTGTTATATTGATTATAGCGATATAGTATTTTAGGTGTTATAAATGTGCTAAATGTGACAAAATTACGTATTTGAACTGGTATCCCGTTTGATGTGTAAGCATATAAATCTAAAACATCCTGAATGCTTTTTCTGTAGTTATAATCGGCCTGAATAATTACTTTATTTATCTGACCTGCAACACTAATGTTATTCACATAGCGAGAACCTAAATTATTTTGTAATGTATCAAATAATGATGATACAGGGATACCATAACTTTCTAATTTTGTTCTATCTATATCCAAATATAAGTGAGGTGTATCAGCCCTATATGTCGAAAAAGCATAAGCAAAATCAGGATTTTCATTCATTCTCATCAAAAGCGTATCTAATGTATTTGAAAATTCTTCTTCTGACATATTTTGTTTCAATTCAATCATATTAAATGATAAACCATCGCTGTTTCCAACGCCTGGAATTGACGGAAGCCCATAAAAATCAACAGATGCTTGATTCATATTTGAAAATTCTTGAGATAATTTATTGTTTATTGCTTGTAAAGATAAATCTGGAGAGGTTCGTTTTTTCCAATCCTCTAACCCGACAACGACCAGTGCGATATTTTCTCCACTTCCCCCTAACAAACTGACCCCAGCTACAGAAATAAAGTATTCTACACCTTTTATTTTTAAAATTTTTTCCCCCATTTGAGCGACGACTTTTTGAGTTTGATTTATTCCTGCCGTTTCAGGTAATTGAACAGACCCCATAATTAATCCTTGATCTTCTTGAGGAACAAAAGCAGTCGGATATGTGTAAAAAAATCCAGCAATAAAAATAATCACCCCAAAGACAAGAAAACAGGTAAGGATAAGCTTTTTACTTAAAAATTCTACACCTTTTAAGTACTTTATTTTTGACCATTCCAATCCTTTATTGAAGGGGGTAAAAAATTTTGTTAATTTTGTTTTTTCAGTATTTCCTTTTTCTAAAAAAATCGCACATAATGCAGGAGACAACGTTAATGCATTTATCGCAGAAAAAACAACGGCTGTTGCAATAGTCACAGCAAATTGCTGATAAATCTTTCCTGTAATTCCAGCCATTAAAGCGACTGGAACAAAAATCGCCAACAAAACAAACGTCGTTGCGATTACGGCTCCAGATATTTGCTGCATAGCTTTTACAGACGCTTCCTTTGCATTCAAATTTTCAGTTTGAATAAGATATTGAGCACGCTCAACAACAATAATAGCATCATCAACAACTAAACCTATCGCCAAAATCATTGCAAACAAAGTCAAAATGTTTAAATTAAATCCCAGCGCATAAATAACTATAAATGTAGCAATCAAAGATACAGGTATAGTAATTGTCGGAATCAGTGTTGATTTGGGATCTTGCAAAAAAACAAAAACGACTAATACAACCAATAAAAAAGTCAAAAACAAAGTTTCTACGATACTTTCAATAGATGCTTTTACAAATTTTGTTGAATCATAGGCTATTTTAATTTCCATATCTTCAGGAAAAGAAGCTGTCAGATTTTGCATTTCTTTTTCCAAATTTTTCATAATGTCTAATGCATTTGAATTTGGTGTTTGAGAAAAACCTAAAACAACGGCAGGTGCATTGTTGTATCTGGCTGAAATAGCATAACTGTCAGCGCCAACTTCAACTCGACCGATGTCTTTTAATCGAACGACCCCTCCACCTTTCGACGTTGTCACAATGATATTTTCAAAATCTTCAACGCTAGATAAAAGCCCCTTTGCAGTCAAAGATAAAACAAGCTCACTTCCTAACGGAGATGGTGCAGCACCAATAGAACCAACAGCAGCCTGCACATTTTGGCTTTCTATTAATTTGACGACATCAGATGAAGAAATTCCTAAAGAAGTCATTTTTTGTGGATTTAACCAAATTCGCATACTGTTTTGAGGACCATAAACTTGAACATCACTAACTCCTGCGACTCTGGCAAGAGGATTTTTCAAATTCGTATAAGCGTAATTACTTAAATACAAATCATCATAGGTTTGGTTGGGAGAACGCAAAACTGCCATTGCCAAAATGTTTGCAGACTGTGATGTGACACTTAAACCTTGTTGCGTCACGATAGCAGGCAATTCAGAAGTCACTTGTTGCAATCTGTTTTCCACTTTAACTTGAGCCATATCAGCATCCACACCAATGTTAAAGGTTATAGTCAATTTATATGCGCCTGTATCATCTGCAGAAGATTCCATATAAAGCATTCCTTCTACACCATTAAGTTCATTTTCTATTGGTACAGCAACAGTATCAACCAAAACAGATGCTGATGCTCCTGGATAATTAGCTTCTACAATAATTTGAGGTGGCGTAATATCTGGGTATTGCGCTATTGGCAAGACAAACAATGCCATAATTCCCAACAAAACTAAAACCAATGAAACTACGATTGCAAAGCGAGGACGGTAAATAAAAAACGCTGAAAAGTTCATTGTATATTTCCTTTTTCCGTTAAGACAGAAATTGTTTTTGGTAATTGAGTTTCTTCTATTTGTATTTGAACAGAATGCTTTTCATTTATTGTATTAGATTTATTCGTCACAATTAACTGACCATTTTCTAATCCCTTTGTCACAAGGTAAAAGCTGTTTTCTACAACATTTTCAGCTACTTCTATCTGATTTTTAACCAAATATCCTGCATCGTTTACCGTCCAAACGAATAAACCATCTTTTTCAATTTGCACAAACTTTTGAGGTATTGTAATTGCCTGTTCCATATTTTCTAAAATTTGTACATCCACATACGAATTAGGAAGCAACGTTTGATTTATATTTTTAAAATCTGCGAAAATTTGAACAGAATCTGTTGCTGCTGTCACTTCATTATCTAAAAATTGAACTTGTCCCGTTAATTCATAAAATCGTCCATCTGCCAATTTCAAACGCACTTCTTTATCTGCAAATGGAGATATCGGATTTAATGCTTTTTCTTTCAAATAAGTTGAATTAGAAATTGAAAAAACAACACGAACAGGACTTGATTGAATTAAATAAGCCAATGGAGAACCTTGTGGAGAAACATACTCTCCTTTTGTAGTTGTCACGTTCCCTAATACTCCATCTATCGGAGCGTTTACATAAGTGTAATTATACATCACTTCTGCCAACTCATAATTTGCAATGGCTGCACCGACAGCGGCTCCTGCAGTTAAAAATTTAGCTTTAGCACTATCTAAATCGCTTTGAGAAACAGCCTTATCTCCTGCATTTTTTAAGCGTTCATAGTAAATTTTGGCGTTTTCAAAATCAGCTGATGTACTCATCACATTTGCCAGTTGCAAATCCATTTGAGCTATATATTGCGATTGTTCCAAAACAAACAAAGTTTCATTCTTTTTAACTAAAGCACCTCCTTCGACCAATACACGTTCGATAAAACCAGAAATAAACGGCTTAATTTCTACAGAACGTATTGGTATCACAAAACCGATATAGCTGTTTGTGATAACAAGAGGAATTGCTTGCACCTTTTGAACTGTCACAATGTTTTGAGCGTTTGAAGAAATACTTTGTTGTTTGCCTATAAAATCTTCTTTATTTTTCTGCCAAAAGAATATATTTAAAACAGTTAAAACAATAAAACCAGAAAACATCAAAAATACAGCTGTTTTTTTCATTTAAAATCCTTTTTTAAAACAATCTGATTTAAATAATGTTTTCTTTTATTTATCCTTTCAAGTTTCCATCACTGTACAGTATATATTTTCACATACGAAAATATAATTACTTTATAACTGAAAAAGATTTTCTTAACTTGTCTATCTGTCTTTCCCAGACAACATAGATAGCGCCTGTTGAACAGTTTCGCTATTTCCCACTTTTTCTTTACTTGCTTCATTGGCGATTTCAACCATAGCGTCAGCCTTTTGTAATTTATCTAGTGTATTTAGCATAGTTGATACTCGAACGCCATGTATCGCAACAGCAGACATTTGAGCGCCTGCATTTAAAAGCATCATGTTTTCTGAAATTTCATTTAGTTCTGGTGGAGAACTTTTTTCAACCGTACTCGTTGTCGCAATCCTTTCTGATGCTGCTGCAGCAAATTGTGCGTTTTTCACGACATTATCAACAACAGAAACCACCTGATCTCGAGTTTCATCAACATCGTTTTTTATTTGCTCTCCAAAGGGTTCTAAATGTGGTTCTATCGTTTTAATAAATTCTGGTAAATCTTTTCGTACAGCAGCGTCGCCAACATTACCTGCGACACTTAAACCAGTCCGAACAACCCTCCCAGCTAATTTTGCGCCATCAACAACTGTATCTTGTACGCTTTCAGCTAAAAGATGTGCCATCTCTGGCATTCCTTTAGCAGCCACAGATAAATTTGTCAAAGATTGTTTCAGTTCCCCCTTAACTTGTTTAGCTTCTTCTTTATTGGGTGCATTATTTAAAGCTATTTCAGCCGCAGTTTTTATTCCTGCTGTTGCCAAATTAACAGTTCCATCAACCACAGGCCTTACAACTGTGTTATGAATAGCATCTGCAGCAATATCCGTCCCCAAATCAAGTGTATTAACGACTGCATTATTTGTCTTTTCAATGGCAACGCCAAGAATTTTTGCACTATTTTGAACAGCTGAACCTCCTATTGTTCTTAATCCTTTTTCTGGCTTTCCACTTATGACAGAGGAAACACCTTCTAAAGTATCTGTCCCCAAATCAACAGCACTATTGATTGTCGAGTGCGTTAAATCAACAACATCCGAAACGGTGTTATCTATAAAATTACTAGCAGTCGCTGCCGCTGAATTGATTGTTGGTCCAACGTAATTATCTCCAACGGCATTGCTAACGTCTCCCACCAAATTTCCTGCAGTTCGAACAGTATCCGTAGCTAAATTTACAATCTTTTGTGCTGGCCATGTGATGACAGAAGTCAAACCTGAAACTGCTTTTTTAAGCCCCGATGAAAAATACTTTGCGCCTTTTTCAAGGAATGTTGAATTGTTTTGAACGTGTTCGATTTTTTCTTTTGGCAAAGGCTTTACTTCTTCTGCCTGAACGACTGTTCCAGCACCCAGTGCGACAGCTGCAACTGTTGACGCCAACGCCTGTTTTAATTTTCCTGCCATTTCTAACTCCTTTTTTTACATTCTCTATACTTTTAGTATAGCATAAAAAACAGATTGAAACAAGTTGAAAATCATATTTTGAACTGTCTAATTTTGAGAAGACAGTTCATCATGAGGGCTTTTTTATATACCTATCCCAAAAGAGCATTGTTTTTTTATAAAATTCTTCTTATTACTTTTTTAAGGAGGTTTAACCATGCATTTTGATGTTGCAATTATTGGAGCTGGTCCTGCTGGTTATACGGCTGCCATTTACGCTTCCAGAGCTAATTTAAATACTGTCCTGATTACGGGTAATTTAGATGGTGGACAATTACTTTACACGCACAAAATTGAAAATTTTCCAGGAGTCCCAAGTATTTCAGGTCCAGATTTAATTCAGATTTTTCAACAACAAGCTCAAAATTTAAAAATATCCATCATTTTTGAAAAAATCTGCAGTGTTAATTTAAAAAAAACTCCTTTCTTATTACAGCTTTCTGATAAAACGGATATTACAGCAGATAGCGTCATCATTGCTTGTGGAGCCACGCCAAAATGGTTAAACATACCTTCAGAAGAAAAGTTTAAAGGACGGGGAATTTCTGTTTGTGCAACGTGCGATGGATATTTTTACAGACAAAAAGATGTCGTAATTGCAGGAGGAGGAAATACAGCCTTATACGAAGCGATATTTTTATCTTCTATCGCAAAACATTTGACTATTGTTAATTTGGATTCTCAACTAGGTGGTGAATTTTCATTAAGAAAACAAGTTTTAAATAATCCCAAAATAGATATTATAAATGAAAGTATTATCACGCATTTTGATGGTGATAAACGATTAGAAAATATAAAAATAAAAAACGTCAAAACTGCGAAAGAAAAAACGATTAAAACAGATGCCGTTTTTATTGCAATCGGACAAACGCCCAATACAACTTTATTCAAAGGACAGTTGGAAATGGATAAGGATGGTTATTTAATTACGGACTGTCAAACAAGACAAACTTCTGTCAAAGGTGTTTTTGCTGCAGGCGATGTACAAGAAAAAACGTTTCGTCAGGCAATTATTGCTTGCGGAACAGGCGCTATTGCCGCTTTGGGCGCAGAAAAATACTTAATCAAAAAAAATAAATAGACTTTTTCGTTTTTTTATCGTATAACAAAAGCCATACAATCAAGATTAAATCTTTTGAAAGGGTAAAAATGCGCTTTCCTTTTATGTTTTACAGATATTTGGCAAAAAATTTTTTATTAACATTTTTAGCAACCTTATTTGTATTGGTATCTTTAATTTTATTATTTGATGTCATTGATTTGTTGCGAAGAGCTTCTTCCAGAGATTATGTCACATTTTGGGATGTTGTACGTTTGGGTTTATTTAAAATGCCACAAATGCTCCCATTAATTTTGCCCTTTTCTATTTTGATTTCTTCAATTATCACGTTTTTACGTTTAAGCAAAACACATGAATTGGTTATTGCCAGATCTGCTGGCTTATCTGTTTGGAATATATTGTTTCCCATAATTATGATGGTATCGTTTATTGGTATCATCAACATTGCATTGATTAATCCTTTTTCCAGCGCTATGATACAACGTTATCAACAAGAAGAAAGCGAAACATTAAGAAAGAAAAATGGTTTTTCTTGGAATGAACAAGGTCTATGGCTTCGTGAAAAACTGGGCGATACTCCGTTAATTATTCATGCTGACAGAGTTCAACAAAAAGGAAATGATTTAAATTTATCAGGCGTTTTAATACTGGTTTTAAACGATAATGAAACGTTGCAAAACCAGATAGAAGCATCCAACGGTTTATTATCAGATTATACATTAGTTGTTAAAAATGGTATCTCATATGCGCCAGACGGAACACATCAAGAAGGTATTGATTTACATATTCCAACACAACTGAATTTAGAAAAAATTATGCAGACTTTTGAATCTCCTGAAGAAATTTCCATTTGGAAACTGCCTAAATTCATCAAATTACTAGATAATGCAGGATTTTCTTCGCTAAAACATCGGATACATTTTTATTCTACTCTATCATCTATCCTTTATTTATTGGCTATGGTTTTTATTTCATCAATGTTTACCCTATCCCCCAATCAAAGACAAGGTGGTACATTAATGAAAAGTGCTGGAGCCATTTTATTTGGATTTATGCTATTTTTTGTATCAAAGCTAACTACAGCTCTTGGTGTTTCTGGAAATCTGCCCATCTTTTTAGCAGTTTGTGGACCATCCATTATTATGATTTTTATTAGTTCTTCAGTCTTATTGCACAGCGAAGACGGCTAATTTTCCAGAGTTTCTAAAGCTTTTTTAGCTATTTCATAGGAAAATCCAGCTCTGGCCAAAACGGCTAAATCCTTTTGGTACATTTGCTTTTGAAGTTCTTTATTTCTGAAACAGCCTAGTTTCTTTTTATAGACCAATCGTTGAGCCGATTGTAAATCGGTTTGGAATGTGTTTGATGTGTTTTCTTGTAAAAAAGTGTCCAGTAAATCTGAAGACAAACCATCTTGTTTTAGTTTATTTAAAATATAATGCATGGATTTTCCGTTATTTTGCAAACGTCTTACAGTATTTTCAATATAACGCATATCATCTATATAACCTAAATCTTGCATTTTTAAAACAATCTTTGAAATCCACTCTTCAATTTGAGGAGGAATTTCTCCTCCCTGCATTTTAATTTTTAAAACGCGTCTATAAAGAACATCCTTTAACTTGGATGCACAGCTTTCATACCTTTGCAAATAGTAAATAGATATATGTTCTAATCTTTTTTCTGTAATTTGTTTTACCATATTGACATTCCTTTTATTTTTAAGTATGTTAACTTAAAAAAAGGAGTTTGACAAATGAAAAAGATTTTTTTATCAGTACTGATGTTCTTATGTGCCTGTATTCCTAACTATGAAAAGGCCCCTAAAATAAAGGATTACAGCCAAGTTCCATTATTGGAGTTGCCAGTAAATCGCGTCAACATTATATCTAAAGTTGAAGCAATGGAAAAATTGCCACATGTCAAAAATATAATGCCTCTTTCGCCTGAAAAAGCACTCAAAAATTGGGGATTAATTCGTATCAGACCCAATTATCAAAAAAATGATAAAGCCGAATTTATCATAGAAAAAGCACAAATGATTCGGGAAGAATCTCCAGAAAAAAGTTGGTTTGTTTATGATAACTATAAATACATTCTTTCTTACGCTATCAAGGTCCAAATTTTAGATAAAGACAACAATGTATTAAAATCCACTTCCATCGAAGGTTTTATTTCAAGAAAATTACCACAAAAAGCATCTGTCACACAAAGGGATAATATGTTCGCTCAAATGTTATCTGAAATGGAAGATCAACTGGATAAAGAAACGCCAAAAGAATTTAAAGAAAATTTACTTGACCTTTAACAAAAAAAATATTATAAGAAAAATGTCTTCGCGGGTGTAGCTCAATGGTAGAGTGGAAGCTTCCCAAGCTTAAGACGAGGGTTCGATTCCCTTCACCCGCTCCATTTGTGGAGCTTTTGAGATATGTCTGTCACACTGATTTTATTAACTGCCATTTTATTCATTAATTTGATTTTGGTCATTTACCTGATGGTAAGATTATCTCGTCAACCAAACTTACAGTCTGATTTAGCACGAATAGAACGTGGACAAAAAGAAGATACAGGATTATTAAGACAAGAGTTAAACGCATCATTGCTGCGTTTTAATGAAGCTATTCGAAACTCTGTGGAAGGACAGCTTGATAAAGTTCGCTCTACCGTAGATGAGAAACTTCAAACGACCTTGGAAAAACGGATTGGGGAATCTTTTAATCAAGTTTCTGAAAGATTGGAAAAAGTTCATCAAGGTCTGGGAGAAATGCACAATCTGGTTTTAGGTGTGGGAGATTTGAAACGCGTTCTGACCAATGTAAAAACAAGAGGTGTATGGGGCGAAGTTCAATTAGGTGCTTTACTGGAACAAATGTTGGCGCCAGATCAATATATCAAAAATGCAAAAATTAAAGAAAATACAACAGAAGTTGTTGAGTATGCAGTCTGTCTTCCCGATGGTTTAATCCCTATTGATGCAAAATTTCCTTATGAAGATTATGAACGACTGATTGCAGCCAGCGAAAAAGCAGATGCCGTTGGCGTTGAAAACGCAGCATCAGAGCTGGAAAAACGCATTAAAATAGAGGCTAAACGCATTAACGAAAAATACATTGAAGTTCCTAAAACAACCGATTTTGCGATTATGTTTTTGCCTACAGAAGGATTATATGCAGAAGTTATGCGACGCCCTGGTCTGTCTGCTGAAATCCAAAAAAAATACAAAGTGACAATCACAGGTCCCAGCACATTGGGTGCCTTTTTAACAAGCCTGCAAATGGGTTTTAGAACTTTGGCTATTCAAAAACGTTCTGGAGAGGTTTGGCAAGCGTTAGGCGAAGCAAAAAATGAATTTAATAAGTACGCTGATTGGGTTGAAAAAGTCAAAAAACATATTGATGCCGCAGGAAAAGCTATTGATGAAGCAGGAACAAGAACCAGAGCAATAGAACGAAAACTTCGCGATGTTTCAGAAAACATCGACTCCGAAGATGAAAAAATAGCACTGCCCAATTAATCTTCTTTTTGATGGGAACTGTCAACACGATGTTTTAAGCTTTTTTGGGAAGATACTGTCTTTAAATTATTTTCAGCTTCTAATTCTGTTTTATTTTTTTCGAATTGTTGGATTTTCTGTTGCATTTGACTTTTTAAAATTTCTTCTTTTTTCAGCCAATGCTCATATCTGTTTTTTCTAATCGTTTTAGCATCTACAACCCCTAATAAAGCAGATAAACCTGCCGTACAAACGCCAACGCTCAAAAAAGCCATTTGAGGCAAAAAAGCACCTGCAACCAAAGCAACTGCTGCTGCAGTTGCAAGTTCTATACGAAAGCGAGGCAACGAAGCATACTCTTGCATCAAATCATATGCCAAACCATGCTTGCGATCTAAATCTATCCGTTCTAATTGCTTTGCAAATTGTTCTGCTGACCTCATTCGAGAAAACATATTTTTCGAATAATCAAATGCGTCTGTACGTACCTGTTGTAAGATACGTTGATAATTTTTGTCATCATCTTTGACTTTTAAGATATTAAAGTAATAATTTGCTTTTGCTTGAACTTTTCGAAAATAAGTCTGTTCCATATGAGCCAAATATCCTAAACAAGCACAACAAAGACCTACAGGCAATACAAAAGATGGCATAAATGCTGTTGTTAACATCGCAGCACTTAAACATCCTGTACTAAAGGCATGGCGCGCTGCTTTCTTAAAAGTTTGGAAATTTTCCTCTTTTTTAAATCGAGCATATTCCAACTGTTCCTGCAAATTCAACTCTTTCTTCGCAGATAAAAATAAATAACGCCTTTCTTCTTTTGTTAAAATATCTTCATTTTGCATAGCCTTATTTATAACATAAAATACGAAAAGAAGCAACGTTTAAAAATTTATGCGTTTTTAACTTGCTTTTTTTTCTAATTGCGTTATAAAGAGAAAAACAACCAAAGGAGAATCGTTAAAATGACTAAATATGTTTTCATCTTAGGTGGTGTTGTTTCCTCGTTAGGGAAAGGCATCGCCTCTGCAGCTATAGGTTCATTGCTTCAAGCAAGAGGGTACAAAGTTCGTATGAGGAAAATGGATCCTTACTTGAATATAGACCCCAGCATGATGTGTCCCTATCAACATGGTGAAGTTTTTGTCACAGAAGATGGTGCCGAAACAGATTTAGATTTAGGTCACTATGAACGCTTTGTTGGTATTTCATGCCATAAAACAGATAGTGTGTCTGGTGGAAAAATTTATGATAGGGTTTTACGAAAAGAACGCAGGGGTGATTATGGTGGTGCTACGGTTCAAATGATTCCACATGTCACAAATGAATTAAAAGCATTTATGGAATCCGATATTACAGATGAAGATTTTGTTTTATATGAAGTTGGTGGTACTGTTGGCGATATTGAAGGAACTTTATTTTTGGAAGCTGCTCGCCAATTTGCCAACGAAAAAGGTCGTAAAAACGTTTGTTTTGTATATTTAACACTTTTACCTTTTATTGAAACAGCTGGAGAGCTTAAAACAAAGCCAACGCAACAAGCTGTAAAAAAATTACTGGAATCTGGTATTCAAGCTGATATTTTACTCTGCAGAAGCAAAATGCCTTTGGGGGATGACGAAAGACGCAAATTGGGTTTATTCTGTAATGTAGATCAAGATAATGTTGTTGCTGCATTGGATGTAAAAAACATTTACGAAATTCCTTTATCTTATCATGAACAAGGTTTGGATGTTCAGGTCTTAAAACACTTTGGAATGTTTGAAACAGCACCAGAACCTGATTTATCTAAATGGCATCAAATCCTTGATACGATGAATAATTTTGAACGCAGAGTCAAAATTGGTGTCGTTGGAAAGTATTGTGGTTTAGAAGATGCTTATAAGTCATTAAAGGAAGCATTGGTTCATGCTGGTATTGCGAATAAATTAAAAGTAGATATTGATTGGATTGAAAGCGAAAGTTTAGAAAATTTAGATGAAAGTGCCTTTGCTGAAAAATTAAATAATTTGGATGGAATTTTAGTCCCTGGAGGTTTTGGCTATCGTGGTTGCGAAGGGAAAATTCGTGCCGTTCAATATGCAAGAGAAAAGAAAGTTCCGTTTTTGGGAATTTGTCTAGGAATGCAAATGGCTGTTATAGAAGCTTGCCGTAATTTACTTGGAATAAAAGATGCAAATTCTTCTGAATTTACAAAAGAGTGTACACCTGTTATTACCCGTATGAAAGTTTGTGAAAAAGATGGAGTAAAATCCATTCGTCCTGACGATGAAGGTTTAGGAGGAACAATGCGTTTAGGAGCTTATCCTTGCGTTTTACGAAAAGATTCTTTAGCTTCTCGTATTTACGAAGGTGCTGATGTTATTCATGAACGCCATCGCCACTATTATGAAATGGACATATCGTGGGAAAATAAGTTAGCAGAAAAAGGAATGATTGTTTCAGGTAAATCACCCGATGGATTACTTCCTGAAATTATCGAAATTCCAGAACATCCATTCTTTATTGCTGGACAATTTCATCCAGAATTTAAAAGTAAACCTTTTGCTGCTCAACCGATATTTAAAGCTTTTGTTGAAGCTGCATTTAAACAAAGTCAATTATTGTAAAATTGCACACATAAAACCCCTTGGACTTTTCAAGGGGTTTTTTAGTTTTTTCTTAACATAATAAAACTTATAATCCTGCGGCACGTTGTCTCATTATTGTTCGCGTCACTTTTTTGTCACAAACCCCTTTGGACTGAGCCAACCCAGAAGTTCCCGTTTCATCAAAAAAGACAAAAACTGCACATTCTGGAACTTTAAAAACCCATGACTCATTTGGTTTTTCTTTACGAACAAACGTTGGTTCACCCATTAAATTGCGAACCTGCTCTGGAGTTTTTCCTTCCAACATACTCAAAGTCTTTGGTGAAGACATTGATAATATCGCACTGGCTTGTCGTTCCTGTGGTGTAGCACAAGCAGCAATAAAAAGTATAAAAATTAAAAATATCTTTTTCATAGTAATGTCAGTCTAATAAATGTCATTCAGTTTGTCAAGTTGAAAATCACTCCACAAAATATCCCACCACATTAAATTAAAACATCCCCTGTTTTTAATTTTTTTGCTTTTTTAAAAAGTTCCTTATCTTTCTTTGATATGATTTGTTCTGTAATTCCTTGAGATGTACATAATTGAAAAGTTATTTTCCCTTTTTCAATTTTAGGGTGCCTTAATATCCTTGCATTACAGCATTTTTGAAATGTTTTCGAAAAAATTAAATAAGTAAATTTTTCATCTTCATAAGGAGCTTGAGCATTTTTTAAGTCTTTATGTTCTTTTGTTCTTTGAACACGTGTGGAAAAATGGCACCAATTATTTTGACACACTTTATCATGTGAACATGGAGCAACCAGAAAAGCGCCTTTTTCTATTAAATAAGTCCGAATCTTTTTCATCATTTCAAATGCTTCTGGCGTTCCATTATCAATAACAACCAATACCTTATTGCTTACATTCCACAGCTTATCTACAGCCTTTAACCTTTCCGATGGAGCCAATTCATTAAGAACATAAGAAGTCAATACAATATCTGCATTTTCTTTCATATCATCATTGACTAAATCAAAAAGTTTCCATTCTACAAAAGGAAATGCATTTTCCATTAAATCAGCGCCCATTCGAAGCATTTCAGGTTCGCGTTCCAAACAGACAGCCTGATGAATATCTTTTTTAGCTAAAAATGCCCACGTTGCAGCCCCTGTCCCTGCGCCTACGTCTAATACAGAAGTATAAGATTGTTCTGGTATAAATTCTAAAACTCTGTTAACGACTTCAAAAGTTGCTGGCATTCGTGTTAAAGCATAGGAAAATACACTGGCTTTATCAGTGACTAAACGCGTTCCAGTTCGTTCTGCCAAACGATAAACTTCACTGATTTCTAAAGCTTTTTTCCGTAAAACATCAAAATGATAAATTTTTGATATCTCTTGCAATGCCAAAATAAGAGGCGATGGCAACATAGAAAGTCCCTTCTATCCTAATCGACAAAATCTTTTAAATAATCTTTAATAGAACGAATCTCATCAATAAAAAGCTGTTTTTTGTCTTTGTTTTCTATCTGAAGAGAGGTCTTTTTAGCGTTATCCTTTAAAAATTTTTGAGCGCCCTTAATTGTAAAACCTCGCTTATAAAGCAAGTCGTAAATTTTTTGGATTAACTCAACATCTTCGGCACGGTAATAACGACGCCCACCTACTCGCTTCATCGGCTTTAATTGAATAAATTGCGTTTCCCAAAACCGTAAAACATGAGTAGGTAAATTCAAAGACGCTGCAACATCCGAAATTGTTTGATATACAGCCTCTTCTTTCATTTTTTGTTATTCCTTTATTTCCGTTTCTTTGACTAAATTTTTCAACATTTGAGAAGCAATAAAAGAAACACTTATGCGACTGGTTATCTCATATGCGACACCTGTTTTCGGATTACGCCCAAGCCTTGCATTTTTTTTTCTTAAATGAAATGTTCCAAAAGAAGATAATTTAACGTCTTCCCCACGTTCAAAAGCCAAACAAATCTCTTCAAAAACAGAATCCACTAATTTTTCAGACTCCGAATAAGAAAGACCTAGATTACGATAAACAGCATGAGCCAAATCAGCACGTGTTATATTTTTAGACATTTATTCCTCTTTTTTTAAAACTCCCGTCTTTCCTTTAAGTATATAAAGAAAAAGAAAAAACGCAAGTAATAATTAAAAATTTTTAATACTCAAAAGAATCTTCGGATGAAAAGATAACTTCTTCTAACTCCACGCGAATTTTTTCACAAAAATCATTTTGTACCAAATTGATTGCCGTTTCTACAGCATGAAAATACCCTAATTCATCTGCACCACCATGACTTTTAACGGATATTCCATTTAATCCCAAAAACATAGCGCCATTATATCTGCGTGGATCAACCCTTTTCTTCAAGCGCAACAAAGTCGGAAATAAAAAAATCATTCCAAGATATGCAAGCAAAGACTTTTTCATTTGTTGACCAAAGATACGCTTTATCATTTTAGCCGTACCTTCGATTGCTTTTAAAGCAACATTTCCCGAAAAACCATCAGAAACAACGACATGGGTCGTGCCTGCGCCAATATCAAAACCTTCGACAAAGCCATAATAATTGATTTTTTCTGCATTTGCTTTCAAAATGTTAGCAGCTTCTTTAATTTCTTCACGACCTTTTGATTCTTCTGAACCGATATTCAACAAACCGACGCTAGGTTTTTGCAATCCGTAAACGATTCGATAAAAAACAGAACCCATAATCGCAAATTCAACTAAATTTGTCGCATTACATTCTGCATTTGCCCCCAAATCCAAAGCAACGACATCTTGCCCTTGAACGGAAGTTGGCATAATAGCGGCTATTGCAGGTCTGTCAACACCTGCCATTGTACCTAAACAAATTTTACTCATAGCCATTAAAGCCCCAGTATTTCCCGCAGAAACAACAGCTGAAGCTTCACCTGTACGAACAGCATAAATAGCCTTCCACATACTGCTTTCACGCCCATAGCGTACAGCAGCAGAAGGCTTTTCATCTGCTTTTATAACCTGTGTTGTGTGATAAACACGATAGGCTTGTTTATCTAACCCATTCTGTTCTGCCAAAGCTTCAATCCGAGCTTCATCGCCATACAACAAAAAGAACACGTCAGGATATTTCTCGTGTGCTAATTTGACACCCGCAATGACGGTTTCGGGCGCATTATCGCCGCCCATCGCGTCAATAGAAATAACAAGCCTGTCTGTCACTTTTCTTACTCTGCTTTTGGTTGAGTAATGACTTCACGTTTATTATAATAACCACAAGCTTCACAAACGTGATGAGGACGCATCATTTCTCCACAATTTGGGCATTCGCACATTGGATTTGCAGTCAATGCTTCATGAGAACGACGCATATCTCTTCTGGATTTAGATGTTTTTTTCTTTGGTGTTGCCATTTTCTTTTTCCTTCTATTAAATAGCTGTTAAACCTTATCTAACTTCAAGGCTAGCATTTATACATCATTTTTATAACAAATGCAAGTCTTTTTTTCATTTTTTCAGAGTCTATACGTTTTTATGCAACTTGTCAACACCTATTACAACATACAATAAAAGGCAATCTACCCTACCTAAATAAATAACAAATAGTTTGAAAATTTTTTATTGATATTTAAAAGATTTTCATATATACTGACGCCAGTATTATGATTAACATTATTCGCAAATTAATTTTTATTACAAATTTGATTTGTTGTTTGTTATGAGTTTTCATATAAAAACAAGGTTATAATCGTGTCGAAGAATATGGAAAAACAAATAAAAACATTAGCTGTTCATTTGCATCTTTTTTATATAGAACAGCTGCCTGAAATCTTAAACCATTTAAAATGTTTAGATGGTTTGGATTTAGATTTATTTGTGACCATGGTTCAAAAAAATGAAAACGCAGAAAGGCAAATAAGAAATTTTAATCCTAATGCCCAAATTTACATCATCCAAAACAAAGGGTATGACGTTGGACCTTTTATAGATTTTTTGCATAAAATTGATTTGGATAGCTATAAATACATACTAAAAATCCATACAAAAAGCGAAATATCTCCAAACCAAACTTGTTTAAATGGATACTATTTTAACAATAAATTATGGAAAAACATTCTATTTGATTCTCTGTTGGGAACCAGAAAAAACGTTATAAAAAAGATAAATCTGCTGGAGCAAAACAAAAAAATTGGAATGCTTTCTTCTAAATTTTGTATTACGTCAGAAAAAAGATGCTACGACACCTTACTTCCCCAAATTAATGATGTGATGCAAAGATGTGGTTTTAACAAAGTCGAAACGTTTCATTTTGTCGCAGGAACGATGTTCTATGTTCGTGCGAATTTACTAAAACCACTTTTGCGCTATACCATTGATGACTTTGCTCAAACAAATGGCTCGGTTAAAGATGGTACATTTGCTCATGTCATAGAGCGCATCTTTGGTGCATTGATAGAAGCCCAATCTTATTCGCTTTACGAAGACAAATATATTAGCATTAAATACTACGCAAAATTGATTTCTTTTTCAATAAGACGTTTTATATTCCAATATAAAGAAACTAAACACAGAAAACTTATCAAAATTTTTAAAATTCCCGTTTATTCTAAAAAGGAGGTTAAATGAAAGGAATTATATTAGCTGGTGGCAGTGGTACACGCCTTTATCCACTAACGAAAATCATGTCTAAACAGTTATTACCGGTTTATGATAAACCTATGATTTATTACCCCTTATCAACGCTGATGCTATTTGGAATAAAAGATATTTTAATTATTTCAACGCCACAAGATACACCAAACATTGAAAAATTGTTTGGCTCTGGAGAAAATTTAGGCTTAAATATCCAATATGCCGTTCAAGAAGAACCCAAAGGAATTGCGCAAGCATTCACTATTGGAGCTGATTTTATCGGTAATGATGATGTTTGTTTGATTTTGGGAGACAATATATTTTACATGGGTGAACAATTTCACTTTTTCAAAACAGAAGTTGCTAAAAACGCAGGAAAAAAGGCAACTATTTTTGCTTACCACGTCAATGATCCAGAACGTTTTGGGGTTGTTGAATTTGATAAAGACTTCAATGCAATTTCTATAGAAGAAAAACCCCAAAAGCCAAAATCTAACTATGCTTCTGTCGGCTTGTATTTTTATCCAGGAGACGTTGTTGAAAAAGCTCGCACATTAAAACCATCTGCCCGTGGAGAATTAGAAATAACCGATTTAAACAATCTGTATTTACAAGAAAAACGTATGAACGTTGTTCCTATGAAACGGGGAAATGCTTGGCTGGATGCGGGAACACCTGACAGCTTGATGGAATCAGGTACGTTTGTTCGCATAATAGAACAAAGACAAGGTTTGAAAATTGCATGTATCGAAGAAATTGCATATCGTCGTAAATTCATCAACGATGAACAAATGCTTAAATTAATTACACATTTTAAAGATGGTAATTACAAAAAGTATTTACAAAAAGTATATGAGGAATACCATGAACTTTATTAAAACAGCTATTGATGGCGTCATTATTGTTGAGCCAAAGATTTTTCAAGATGCTCGAGGTTATTTTTTTGAAAGTTATAACGAAGCTACATTTGTTCAAAATGGAATAACGAATCGCTTTGTTCAGGACAATCAAAGTAAGTCTTCTTACGGAGTTATCAGAGGCTTACATTGTCAATTAGGCGAACATGCTCAAGCCAAATTAGTTCGCGTCTTGCAAGGCAAAGTATTGGACGTTGCCGTTGATATTCGAAAAGACTCACCAACCTTTGGTAAACATGTTGCTGTTGAACTGTCTGACGAAAATCAAAGGCAACTATTTATTCCTAGAGGTTTTTTGCATGGTTTTTCTGTTTTAAGCGAAACAGCTGTTTTTGCTTATAAATGCGATAACTTCTATTGTAAAGAAGCAGAATTTGGTATTCGTTATGATGATGCAGAAATCGGTATCGATTGGAAAATTCCGACAGATAAAATCATTACCTCTGAAAAGGACAGATTAGCAAATAAATTAAAGGACATTCCTAATGAATAATATCTTGATTACGGGCGCAAAGGGGCAATTAGGTCAACAATTATCTCTTTTATTACCTGAAGCATTTAAAACCGACGCAAGCGATTTAGACATTACGGACTTTGATGCAGCTCAACGTTTTGTACAAGAAAAAAACATCTCAACAATCATTAACTGTGCAGCTTATACGGCTGTTGACAAAGCTGAAGATGAAATTACCTTAAGTGAAAAAATCAACACTTTAGGACCTGAAAACTTGGCAAAAACAGGTTGTAAATTGGTTCATATATCTACAGATTATGTTTTTGATGGAAAAGCTCATTTACCTTATTCTCCTGAAGATGAAACGAATCCAGTTTCTGTTTATGGGAAAACGAAACGCGCAGGAGAATTAGCCGTTTTAAAGCATGCATCAGAAGCCGTTATCATTCGAACAAGTTGGCTTTATTCCGTATTTGGAAACAACTTTGTAAAAACGATGCAACGTCTGGGAAAAGAAAAAGAAGAATTAAATGTTGTCTGCGACCAAGTAGGAACGCCAACGTTTGCAGGAGATTTGGCACAAGCTATTGTTCAGATTTTGCCTCAAATAAACAAAGAAAACACTGGTGTTTATCATTTTTCAAATGAAGGTGTTTGTTCTTGGTACGATTTTGCGACAGAAATTATGAATTTATCTGGTTTAAATTGTCACGTAAATCCAATCCCCTCTTCTGCTTATCCAACAAAAGCGACTCGTCCTTTTTATAGTGTTTTAAGCAAAGAAAAAATCAAACAGACATTTGGAATAAAAATTCCTTATTGGAAAGACAGTTTAATCAAATGCATAAAAGAAATGGAGAATTTAAAATGAAAACGATTTTAGTGACTGGAGGAGCTGGTTTTATCGGGTCTAATTTTGTACCTTATTTTTGTGAAGCACACCCAGAATATAAAGTTATTAATTTGGACAAATTGACTTATGCTGGAAATTTAGATAATTTAAAAGAATGCGAAAATATGTCAAACTATACGTTTGTGCAAGGGGATATTTGCGACAGAGAATTAATTGAACGCCTGTTTAAAGAAAATGATATACGTGGTGTTTTTCACTTTGCCGCAGAAAGCCATGTTGATAATTCAATCAAAAATCCAGGCGCATTCATCAAAACAAATATTGAAGGAACATTTACATTAATCGACACAGCATTCCGTCACTGGATGGATGGTCCAAACAAAGTAAAGGCTGGCTATGAAAATTGTCGCTTTCACCATATTTCAACAGATGAGGTTTATGGAACTTTAGGAAATAATGGTATGTTTAAAGAAACGACTCCTTATGCACCAAATAGCCCTTATTCTGCAAGTAAAGCTAGCTCTGATTTTATCGTAAGAGCATATCATCATACATTTGGAATGAATGTGACAACATCCAATTGTTCGAATAATTATGGTCCAAAACAACATAATGAAAAGCTTATTCCTCATATGATAGAAATGGCTTTATCCGAAAAGCCTTTACCGATTTATGGCAAAGGTGAAAACATCCGCGATTGGTTGTATGTATTAGACCATTGTAAAGCAATAGATTTAATATATCACACTGGAAAAGCTGGCGAAACTTATAATGTTGGAGGCAGAAACGAACGCAATAACATTACTATAGTCAAAACGATTTGCGCAATTTTAGATGAAAAAAGACCTCGCGCAAATGGGCAAAAATACGAAGAGTTGATTACTTTTGTGCAAGATCGTGCAGGACATGACTTCCGTTATGCAATAGATGCAACAAAGTTGGAAACTGATTTAGGATGGAAAGCCGACGAAACATTTGATACAGGAATAATTAAAACAGTCGAATGGTACTTAAAATAAGAATTGTTTCAAAACTGGATTCATTCTTTAGAAAGGATATATTTATGTTAAAATTAAAAATAATGAAGTTATTGCATATAATTTCCAAAGATACATATAAGAAAAAAAGGGATATTGAAATTATAAAACAATCATCTTTATTTAACGAAAAATGGTATTATGAAAAATATCCTGATGTAAAGAATCAAAATGCCAACGCAGCAAAACACTATGCTTTGTTCGGATGGAAAGAAGGCAGAAATCCAAGTTCCAATTTTGATTCATTTTTATATTTATCGCAGAATCCAGATGTCAAACAAAGAAACATCAATCCTTTGGTCCATTACGAAAGATTTGGAAGAGCCGAAGGTCGTCACAACACAGCTCAAAAAACGACAACAGTACCACAACCTAACAAAGCTGTTTTAGAAAAAAAAGCGCATAAAGATTACTTTTTTTCAATAATTGTCGCCAGTTATAATTATCAAGACTTAATTCAAGAAACTTTGGACAGTTTGATTAATCAAACTTATAAAAATTTTGAAGTAATTGTGGTTGACGATGGTTCTAAAGATAACAGCGTTGATGTAATAAAAAAGTACATAGATAAATATCCGTTTATTCATTTATATCAACATGAAAATGGGATAAACAAAGGATTACCCGAAACGGTAGCTTTGGGTGTTAAAAAGGCTAAAGGGGAATATATTGCTTTTTGTGAAAGCGATGATTATTGGACAACGGACCATTTAGAAGAAATCAATAAAAAAATTAACTCTGAAAATAATGTTCAAATTATAGTTAATGATGTTAAAACATTTGGTGACAAAAATAGATGCACTGAAATGCAAAAAGTAATTAATTTGCGCAAAAAAATTATTTTAGAACAAAAAGGAGTTATTTCAGAACTTCAATTTCAACAAAGCAATTATATCATGACTTTTTCAGCTTGCTGTGTTCATAAATCGTTGTTAAAAACGTGTATTTTTATTGACGTTCCTAAAAAAACAGCCCTTGATTGGTGGTTATGGAGACAATGTTGTTATAAAAATCGCATTCATTATTTAGACAAAAAGATAACATACTGGCGATTATCTAATACAAAAGATATTGCAGCTGAAACGAAAAAACAAAATGAATTTGTTAAAAAATTAGATAAAATTATGGAAAAACGTTCTTATGAAAGCGTTTTTCAAAATAACAAAAAATTATCAGATATTGATGATTTTTCTATTTTAGAATTAAATAAAAACAAAGGAAAAATTATCGAAAAAATAAAAAATAATGATGTGAAGGGATTAAAAGTTTGCTACATTTCAACAACTAGCCAAACAAACAGACCTATCGGAGATGGGTCAACAAGATATCGTTGCTATCACCCTGCCGAAGTTTTATCAAAAAATGGTGCTTTTGTGACTGTTGTACCTCATGATGTATTTTTAAAATCATTATCTTATCATTATGATGTTTACATTTTCCATCGACCAAATATGGCAGAGTTAAAAATTATCAAAGCCTTAAAAAAATTGGGAAAATTTTTAATTGCCGATTACGACGATTTAATTTTTGGAAATCAAAAAATTGCTGAACAATCATCCATTTTTAAAAATTTAAATCGACCTTTAGAAGCTGTGACACAACAATTTTTAAATAATATGCAAATGTTATTGCAATTTGATTATATTTCTGTTTCAACTGAATCTTTAAAAAAAGAAGTGGAACGAATTTACCCCGATGCAAAAGTGTTTGTAGTACATAATTTTATTCCCAACAGCATTATTCAACTATCAAATAAAATGAAAGCACGATTAAAGCCAAAAGATAAAAATTTATTAATGTATTGTACAGGAACTTTATCGCATAATGCTGACTTTAAAGAAATTGAAGAAACACTACTAACGTGTTTGGAAAAAGACGAAAAATTAAAATTATTTATATTTGGTGTTCTTTCTGCTAGTGATAAAATTTTAAAATCTTCGCGCGTATTTTTCCATAATGTTGCTGATTACTGGGATTTATTTAGCCACATGTCTGTCAGTGCATTTACAATAGCGCCATTAGAAGCAAACAGTCGATTTAATGAATGCAAATCGAATGTAAAATTTTTAGAAAGCTCCGTTGCTGGTGCGACTCTTTTTGCAACACCTATCGGAGATATGAAACGGGTTAAGGATGCAGGTATTCAGCTTTGTCAAACGACAAAAGATTGGGAACAAACCATTTTAAACAGACAAGACATTGATATATCGAAAAACATTCAAAATAATTTTGATTATATTGTTCAAAATTGTTCAGAAAACACCTTCTTGTGTGAATTTAAATCAATTTTTGATAATATGGAGGTTTAAATGTCAAATTTTTTATTTTATGTAGAGCCCTATCCAATAAGAAATAGCTTTGTTTATTTTTGTACAATTTTAGATAATTTTTCGCAAGCGCTCGACAGCAATAAAACTGAACATAATTTTTATATTTATGCGAATAAAAGAACTTTATTAGAATACAAAAAAAGACATGAAAATTGGCAAAATCATTTTATTCTGCCCACAAAAAACGAAAGTAAATTTTTTGATTCTTGTTTGATTGACTGGGATTGTGGTGGAATTGAAAAATGGGAAAGTCTTATGGAAGATTCTGAATTATCTAGGAAATATATCGATATTATCAAAGACGTTTATCAACGTCAACCTTTTGATTACATTGTTTGCTGGGGAACCAATTTTGCCGTAAAACAGGCTGCAAAAGATTTAAATATCGGCTTTATTGACATGGAATTAGGTTGTTCAAGATCTCCATTTTTAGATTCGCTTGTCGCTGATCCATGGGGTGTTAATGGAAGCTCTGCTTTATCCAAATCTGACATTTCAGATTTTGACAATATCCCACAGTCTAATGCTTATGAAGATTTTTTATTCAGTGGTGGATTAAATTCCCAATCATATGAAGCAGATTTTGCATATTTAAATGCTACACAGATTTTAAATAAAATTGGAGAAAGTAAAATCGCGATTATCTCACTTCAACTGTATGACGATGCAAACCAAGTTCATTATTCTCCATTTGAAAGCGTTAAAGCAGTATTGGAAAAAGTGCTCCCTCCTCTAAAAGAGAAAGGTTTTACATGTATCATCAAAGAACATCCTGCTTCGAATATAAGAAGGGGCTCTGAATATGCCAATTTGGAAGCAAAAGTTTATGCATTGGACTTTGAAAACGTTGTATGGTTGACGTGCCAAGATAAAACCATTCAAAACTCCACGTTATTCAGAATTGCAGATGTCGTTATTACAGTCAACTCATCCAGTGGATTTGAAGCTTTATTCTATGAAAAACCCGTTGTTGTTTTAGGCGATGCCGTTTATAGGCCAACAAATGTTTTCCCAACTTTAGATGAGTATTTAGATGGCATTTTAAATTATGAAAAATATAAAGAAAATATCGGAAAAATTCGTAATTTCTTTTTAAATTATTACCTATTTTCACGTGAAAAAGCAAATGATTCAAAATTCTTTTTCCCTTATTTGAAATTTGTAGGTGATTTAAGCAAAGAAGAACTAACAACTAAAGAAATTATCGAAGCTTATTACGAAAAAGGCAATGGAAGTTCATAAAAACCATATTTAACTTCATTGACTTTTAGTAAAAGAAGTATATTATTCTGAAAAAGAGGAAGAAAATGAGGAAAACAATCCATTCATTATTATTTGTTTTTTGTCTTGGAGTATCTTTATTCTTATCTAGATCGCTCTGGGTTAAGCCTGTTATAACTGCATCATTTGATGTTGTAAATGAAAAACCATATCAAATACAGATTTTTTACACGCAAAAGGATGGTGAGATTTTCAATCAAACACAATCTGTCAAAAAGAAAGTAGGTTCTGGTCAACAACACGTTGAAATAAATCTTCCCATCAGCCATTTAAAAAAACTCCGAATCGATTTTGGAGATGAACCAGGGAAAATTGAAATTTCTAACTTAAATCTAAATGGAAAAGAAACAAAATCATTATCTTTTTCTAACTTTAATCCAAACGCTCCGATTTCGACTTATATTCCTAATGAAAATACTACTATCATTGTTTCAAATGCCAAAGATCCGTTTATTGTATTAAAAAAACCCGTTAATTTAGATGGAAGATACACCATAGATTATTGTATATTGATGATTTTAATATGCTTCTTTAGCTTTGTGTTTTCCAGTTCAATTAGATATCTATCTAAATTTAAATTACTTGAACAACATTCCGTTGCTGATATCGTTTTATTATCGATATTTTTTATATTCTTATTTATTCCAGTGACGAATATTTCTGATGCACAAAAATCTGAAAAGGAAAATCGTATGCTAGCACCAAAAGCAAGTCTATTTCAAAAGGATGGACGTATTGATAATAATTTTGGTAAAAAATTTGATGCGTGGTTCAGCGACCATTTTTATGGAAGGGATTTTTTATCAGATTTACATCAAGCTATCGAATATAAGATAGCAAAATCAGCGGGAAATAAAAACGTTTTAGTGGGAAAAGATGGGTGGTTGTTTTATCGTGGAAACAACAGCGTTCAAAATTATGCAAATGCGCCTCAATTAACAGAAAATCATTTGAAGAAAACATTGAATTATTTAACTGACATACATAATTGGACTAAAAAAGAAGGGAAAGATTTTTATTTCTTTGTTGCTCCTGATAAAAACAGAATTTATGGAGAACATTACCCGTCTTACGTCAACAAAATTCGTTCAGATGAACATTCTATAGGTCATCAGTTGGTAAAATATATCTCTGAAAATTCAAACATTAACGTCGTTTATCCTCATAAAGATTTAATCGAAAATAAAGACAAGGGCTTTTTATATTATAAACAAGATACTCATTGGACTCCATTAGGTGCATATATTGGATATCAAAAATTAATGGAAAAGATGCAGTTAAAAGCAAATTCTTTTGATTTTTCCGAAAACACATATGATGGTGACTTATGGAAAATGTTTACATCAGAAGTAAAAGATGAAACAAAATATCCCCTCCCCAAAAATCTAATATCAAATTGCGTTGAAAAGGCAAATGACTTTATTTATTGTAAAAATCCTCTGGGCAATAAGAAAGCATTTATATTAGGAGATTCTTTTACTCAAAATTTACAACCTTTCTTAAATTCAAATTTTGAAGAAATATATCTGTATAGCAGACGAAACATAACAAAAGAAGATTTAGATTTAATTCGACAAAAAAACATTGATTTTATTATTTTAGAAGTTGTTGAACGTTTCAGTGTTCATTTAGATTTAACATTTCCAAAGGAGTAGAGAATGCTTTTTTCCTCTGCAACATTTTTGTTTCTATTTTTACCAATTGTTTGTGCAACATATTTATTCGTCAGGAATGAATTAAAAAATTACGTCTTATTGCTTGCAAGCATCATTTTTTACGCTTGGGGAGAGCCACGATATTTGGCTATTATGCTCACAACTATTGTAATTAACTATGTTGGAGCAATGTTAATAGATAAATCACCAAAATATAAACGATTAACATTATTTTGCACTATTCTGATAGATTTAGGTTTTCTATTCTATTTTAAATACTTTAATTTTGTTATGACGAATATCAACAAAGCCTTTGCTTCAGATATTCCATTTTTAGATGTCATTATGCCTATTGGTATTTCTTTTTACACCTTTCAAGCGCTTTCATACGTTGTTGATGTTTATCGAGGTGAAACGAAAGTTCAAAAAGACATTTATAAATTAGCCCTTTATATTTGCCTGTTTCCACAATTAATTGCAGGTCCTATTGTTAAATATCATGATGTTTCAGATCAAATTGATAAAAGGAACATTACTTTTGATAAAGTTTCTTATGGTGTCAAACGTTTTATTGTTGGCTTATCAAAAAAGATGTTAATTGCAAATTCTATGGGATTAGTTGCAGATCAAATTTTTGCACTACCAGCAAAGGAAATAGATATATTAACAGCTTGGGTAGGTGCACTAGCTTATACCTTCCAAATTTTTTATGATTTTAGTGGTTATTCGGATATGGCAATAGGACTGGGATTTATTTTTGGTTTCAAATTTTTAGAAAACTTCAATTATCCATATATTTCTAAATCCATCACAGAATTTTGGCGCAGATGGCATATTTCCTTATCCACATGGTTCAAAGAATATCTGTATATCCCTTTAGGTGGAAATCGCGTTTCCAAACGCAGAACATATCTAAATCTATTTATTGTATTTCTGGCAACAGGAATTTGGCACGGTGCCGAATGGACATTTTTAGTTTGGGGATTATGGCATGGTTTCTTTATTATATTAGAACGTTTAACAGAATGGCATAAAAAAGAAGGTGGAAAATTATTAAATGGAATAAAACATATTTACACAATCATTGTGTTTATTTTAGGATGGGTTTTATTCAGAGCAGATAGTCTTTCCTATGCAAAAAGGTATATAAAAAACATGTTCAATATTTTTAGCGGACCATCCAGAATTTATGATTTTGATTATTATATCAACAACAATGTTTTAATTATCTTTTGGATTGCGTTTATTTGCTCCATGCCTATTTTCAAAAATATCTTACATATAAATCAAGAACGTAAGATATTAAGATTGATGATTAATTGTTGGTTGTTAATATTATTTGTATTATCGTCTGCAAGTATTGCTGCATCTACTTACAATCCCTTTATTTATTTTAGATTTTAATATGGAGATAAAAAGGTTTGAAAAAAATTAAGTCATCATCACTAAAAATGGTAAAGAGCGAATCGTAAAAACTTTAGATGAAATCGGGGAAACAAATAAACTCATCTGATTATAAAAGATGAAAATAACAAAATAAAAATCGGTCAAGATTGTCAGTTTAAAAATACGACCATTGTTATTATAGGTAATGGAGCCCATATTTCTATTTTGCATCGTTGTAATTTAAATAGTATAAGAATTGATGTTGGCTCTGGACAAAATTAATGCATTGGTTAAAACAAAACAATCAAGAGGAAAGCCCCACCTGTTAAGGTGAGGCTTTTTAATATATTACTCTTTTGGATATTTAGCTTTTATTTGAGCTATCTTTTCTTGCCATAAATTTGTTCCATTTACTTTATCCCAATAAATCATATCCAATTGTTCTGGAATTGAAGGATATGCAATAGCTCTTTTTTCAGCGTAAGTTCTTTTTACTTCGGGAACTTCAATTACTTGAAATTGTCGTTCTGCGTTCTTTGCTTCTATTTCCAAAATCATATAACCATTTTGAGTTGCCCAATGTTGATAAACATCGTAATTTGCCAATGAAAAAATGTCATTTAATTGAAAGTTATTCATTATATTATCTCCTTATTTACCACAAGCATACCAATTTAATGTATTCACAAAATCTGTTTCTGTTGCAATTAAGTTCCAGTTAAAACCTGTAGTGCTTTTATTATTTAAATTAAAATGTCCTTGAGAATTTTGTGCAGAAGCCCTGTTATCAGACGTAGTAATAACATAATTTGTTGTTGCAAACGGATACAGGAAATTAACAACCCCTGTTGAAGTATAAGTCGGTGCAGTTTCAATTCCTCCCTGCTCTATCCAGCCATCAGACCAAATCCTGTACCAAGATGTATCTGATGTATATGTTTTGACAACAGTTCTTATCCCTTTTGAATTTAACAAATACCCACTTAATTCATTATGATTAACTGGATGAAATGTCGTCATCACATCAACTGAAGGCAAATTATTTTGTATTGAATAAATCCCTATTGGGGTATGATTACCACCTGTATCTTGAGGATTTGCAAAAAATAAATTTTTACACTCATCGTAATAGGCGTTTCCTGTCGAAATTACAGATGATACCCCCAATGAACCCGAACGAGAACAACAAAGATATGTTTCTTCACGATTCGTTGTATTTACATCTATCGTTTTTAAATCAGCTATTTTTATTTTTGTATTATTTAATGTTCCATCTGAATTTCTGCCATTTGCTACCAACACTTCAAGCCCTGGTAGAGCAAATAACGTTGTTCCAAGATATCCAACTCCATTAAAAACTTGATCAACAGAGCTACAAATTCCACCATCAAATGTCACAGATGCTACTGGAAAACATATCTGCAAACCAGGAATTGCCCCCCAAGAATTTCCTGTATCCTGCGTCCTCTTAATCACATTATTTTTTGTATCGTACCAATATGCTGTTGAAACAGATAAAGTTGGAGATGTTTCTCCACTAAAAACATTTGTTCCATTAATCCCTGGTAGAACAGACGCAGAGGTTCCTGTTTTATTAATAGCTATAAAAAGCATTCTTTTCCCAGTTGCTGCGCCTACGGAAACTGTAAGATCAGATAAATTAGATACCTTATTGAAAACGCCAGCACCATCTGGATAATAAAAATTACTACCTGCCTTTATTGTTAAAACACCATCCATCAAAGACATTTTAATATCTTGAGGTATTTTAGTAATACAATTAGCCTTTATTCCTGATAGCTGATTTGCAGCTTCTGTCGCCTCTAAAGCTTTAGAAACAGAAATGTTTGCCTGTTCTACAGCTGTATTTGCTGCTGTTTGTGCTTGTTGTCGATATCCATTTATAGTACCTTCTAATTCATTCACAGAAATGGTTGAATTTTCTAAATTTGTCCCTGCTTTATTCCAAATAATCGCCTTTCCTGCGCTGGGAAGAGGCAAATTTAATTCTTCATCCAATTTTTGATAATACGCTGGTAATACCATGCTTCTATTTAATTTTTCAGCCAATTCTTGTTGACAAGCAATTTGATAATCAAACTCATCATTTAAAACATCTGCACGCAAAGAAGTTCCTGGTTGAAAGTCTGTCGTACGCTCAATAGAAAGAATCCGACAAATTGTAATAATAACATCTTTTTCAGGCGCTATTTCAAATGTGACAGCTCCACCCAAAGAATTTTTTGGTTCTGAAACTGTATAAGTTGAAACATCTTGCAAAACATCGTCAAAATAAACATTAATATCTGATGTTTTAAAAATCACAAATGGAAATTCATATTTTTTAGAAGTTCCATTTGCTATGTACTGTATTCGTGGCTTTATCCCTCGAACTTTCATATGTTCTGTCATAAAATTTTCTCCTATATTATATAATAAAGTAAAAATCATTGAGAAGTATCCATTAAAAATAGATACTTCTATTAACCAATACAAAATTTTTGAATAAAAAAAAGACGCTAGATACACCAGCGCCTTTAAACAATAGGAATTATATCATAAAAAAAGCCAAATGTCAAGGATTATTTTCCTATATCATAAAAAGAAAGAAGGTAATTGCTTATTAATATAAAAAACCACCCTTTCGGATGGTTTTTAAAAGGAGGGGTAACTGAATAAGAGCTGAAAGTTAAGACAAAAAAATAGAATCGTAAAACTACGAATTCAATAATTCTTCCAATAATAACTTAAATGTTGCTGTATTTACAAAATAGTTTTGAGTATTTTCTTTCAAAATGTTTTGTAGGTCTAAATACTGTACCTCATTTTTTGCTTTACTATGTCCTAAAAATCTATTAGAGAATACTCCATCCAAGTATGTAATGTAGTGAATATGTGAATCCTTTTCCGTATATCTAATAAAATCTAAAACTTCAACAATCTGTTTATCCTGTCCTCCGCCAGGTTCTTTCATTGATTTATGTTCTACAATATAATAATCTCCTTTTATTTTTATCATAACATCTGGTAATTTTCCTTGTTTCTGTTTGCTAAAAATAAAAGATATATTGTGTTTCTTCAATATAGCGTTAAAAACTTTTTTATCTCCCTTATCGGGTAATAAGTAAAATGTATCTAATGTATCATCTTCAATAGTTTTTATCCTATTTACAATCCCAACCTCTTTTAATTGATTTTCTATTTTAATAATTCCAGCTTTGCCTTTTCTTTTATGAGAATAATTATCGCTCATCGTTTGTAAAACAACATTACTATATCCGTGTGTTTTATATAGATGATGCCTGTGTTGAATGTATCCTTTAATCAGTTCTTTTAGTATATCATATCTCTGTTCTTGTTCCAATGAAGTATAAATAGAATAAGATAGATTTTGAACCATAAAATACTGACAAAAAGATGTATAATTGATATTTTTAACCTTCACTAAAATGTCATCAATTTTTTTCAAGATTTTTCCAATTAAATTGGCATTGTCTTTTTCATTAAAGTCAAGACATAACGTTTCAAAAGTATCAATATATCTATATAACTCATCCGTTGCTTTTGTTAAAGCATTACTTTCATCTTTATTCTGTGGAATAATTATCTCTTCATTTAGGTAAGAATAATACCCATCAATCACTTCTTCTGGATATTGCTTCATTAAATTAAAAAAGTCCAAGTTGCTTTTCATAATTATCTCCCACATTTAATGATTGATAAGCATTTTCTAAAATCGCTCGAGCAGTTTTAAAATCTAATCTTCTTCTTCTACGCCCATCTTTCATATTTCCTTTGAATGGTGATAAAATAATATCTTGTGTGTTTTTCCTCAACTCTTTCAAAATATTATTTGCTTCTTTAATTAAATCATTTTTGTATTTATCTTCAATTTGTATATTTATCAACGAATACAACCTTGAACTTACCTTTATTCCATTATCCCAATCGTAATCTATATTATCTTTGTAATCAAAATATATTTGATTATGAGGATCTGTTAAATCTATCGCTCTCAATCCCAACCATCCGTTTTTATCATTAAAGTTCATTGGAATAATATGCGTGGGTTCTAATCGCTTATTATTTATAAATTGTAAATTACCAACAAACTCATCATTCTTATATACTTTAACCTTTTCCAATGATTTAATTTTACCATCAAAACAGGCAACTACGACAGGAGTATCAGTATCTGTAAAGGGATTCTCCTCCAAAATTGTAATGGAATATAGCCTATTTTTGTATTTATATGATGAATTGATAAACGTTTCAGGAATAATAGCAACAACATATTCTTGTGCCTCTAACATCCTATCTAATGCAATTAAATAAATATCATCATAGAAAGAAGTATCAAAATAATGTTTTATACTGCTAAAAACTTTTTTTCTTGCTGCTGAATAATTTGATATATATGGCGGATTCGTAATAATTATCCCATTTTCTACACGAGGAATAGAGATTAAACTATCATTATAGTCCCATCCCAATGTTGAATCTATATCTAACCCTTTTATTCCTAACTTTAATTTTTCAGCAACCTTTAATAAATCACCATTCCCAGCAAATGGGTCATACGCAACTTTACAACAACTATCTAATATGAACTTTTCAATATGTGGTCTCAACCATATATCATTTCTTGTAAAAAATTGTCCTAAAATCACTTTTTTGGCATTCATAAAAAAACTCTCCACAGGTGAGTATATATAATTATTTACAATAGTTCAATATAAATTTTCGATTGTTGATGAAAATTAGGGCTTTTTGTGTGGCGTCCAATCGAACAAAATTAAGTCGCTGAAAAATACAAAAAAACCACCCTTTCGGATGGTTTCTAAAATGGTGAGCGTGCTGGGACTCGAACCCAGGGCCCTCTGATTAAAAGTCAGATGCTCTACCGACTGAGCTACACACTCGAATGAAAAAGAATATACATAAAAAAGCAAATCTCGTCAAGTACTTTTTTGAACTTTTTTGATTTTTTTTACTAATTTATTGATTTTTATAAAAAAATAAAATATAATTTTCCTAAAAAGGAAAGTATTATGCAAAATTTTTCACTTCACACCCATACGATTGAGTTTGACGGAAGAAATTCTGTTGCTGAAATGATTGAACAAGCAAAACGAATCGGCTTTCTTTCAATTGGTATTTCGAATCACTTTATTGTTCATCCCAAAATAAAACAAACCTCTATGTATGCAGCAGCTTTTTCCCCTAAAAAACCCAGTGCTAAAAGATACCATCAAATGTATTCTGAAAATTTTGATGAAGCAATTGAAAAAATGTTGCCCATTTTTGAACAAATAGATTCTTATAAAAGTGATTTTCCCATATTCAAAGGATTGGAAGTTGACTTTTTTCAGTATTCTGGATGGGATAAAGGCTTTGAAAAAGCTTTAAAAATTTTAAAACCAGATTATGTCATTGGGTCTTGTCACTTTTCAATTAACCATGATAAGCCCATCAATATGCACGATATTTTACGTTTTTCTGCTGAAGAACAAGAGCAAATAGTCCATCAATACTGGCAAAATGAACAAAATGCGATAAAAAGTGGTTATTTTGATTTTATGGCTCATATAGATTTATACAAACGACAAGGAATCGGTTTAGATAAAAAGTTTTTACCATTAGAAGAAAAAACTGTTGCATTATTATCAGATTATAATCTGCCTGCAGAAATAAATACTGCATCATTAAATAAAACATCTTATAAGGAAGATTATTTTTTACAGCTACTATACTTATTTTCACAATTTAACATTAAAACATTTTTCAGTGATGACGCTCACCACATCAGTCAATTGAGCAATGGATATGAATTTGCAGAAAAGTATGCACAGCAAGCTGGTATTTCAAATTTTTACCAGCCTATTTCAAGAAACAATCGTTTTCAGCTTGTCGGACAAAATTTACAAAAAACAAAGGAATAACATATATCATGAAAAAAGTTGCATTGTTCGATGTTGACGGAGTCTTATTAGATTTACACGAAGCTATGTTTAATCTGTGTTCTTCATACTTTAAAAGGACCATAGACAAAAACGAATACATTCAAATGGTTAGAAATTACGATAGAAACACAACACTTTATACTGATTTTGGTCTTTATTTCATGCAATCAAAACTTTTTGAATGCATCCCAGCCTTTCCAGGTATGGCACAAACGTTAAAAACATTAAAAGAAGATAATTTTGATTTGATTCTTATTTCTGCCTGTCCAAATGAAGATAAAATCAGAACTGCAAGATTAAAAAACTTAAATGATTGCTTTGGCGATGTTTTTACAGCCATTCATTTAACTGGTTCAACCAACAAAAAAGAATTAATTGCACATTATGCACATCAATATGATATCAGTTTTTTTTGCGATGATAGACCTGCAAATGTACAACAAAGTATAAGTCTTGTAAATTATCCAATCTGGAAACATAATTTATTCTTACTGCCACACTTAACAGAGGAAATTAAAAAAGATATTTTCATAGCCCAAACACCCAAAGATATTTTAAAAATTATTTAAACGCCCTGCGTTTGCAGTCATAATCGGATGTGTCATTTATCTTACAAAACGAATCGACAAAAAGATTAAATTTTTTTATCACAAAGCCAATCTTCTTTTGAATCGATGGAATGCATTTTTTCCCATTCGATATGATCTTTCCTAGCATGTTCAACTGCTGGACAATTTTTATTCCTAGTTATCGAAGCACCATCAGTCACCAAAAAAAATGGCAATTCATATTGCAATGCCAATTTTTCAACATCTAAACAAAATTGTTGCGCTCTGGTTAAGCTTTTGCATTTATTATCTTTATTTGTCATGATGTTATAACAACGGCTTTATTTAGTTCGTTCTTTTGATTTTGGAAGGGATGGAAACGAACTTTTATGTTTTGCAACAACTGAAGTTTGATTTTGAGGATTAAATAGAGCTTGAACTTTAGCCTTAAACTCGGTCTGTTTTTCCGATGGCAATTTAGAAGCGAACGAATCGATTTCAACAGATAATGCTTTTGCCTCTTCTAATAATCTTTTTTCTTGTTTTTTGATAACATATGGTTCATTTCTAAAAACTGTTTTATTTAAAACATTATTAGATAATCCAGCCAAAAAACACGCGCTCAAAAAAAGAGCCAGCGATAAAGCAAGATTTTCCTTTGCTAACTCATCATTTTTTCTGAATAAATCTATGCTGTATTTGACATTTCCTAACGAGAAACCAATGAAACCAGAAGAAATTAAAGAATAAGTAATTGCAGATGCATTAGACATATCAGTTGTCATCATCAACGCTGGAGCAACTATCAATGCCGATATACAGGAATAAGAAACCCCATACTTTAGTAATTGTTTTCTTTTAAATTCTTTTTCTTGTTTTTGTCTTTTCAAAAAAGCACGTTTTACTCTGCTTTCTTCCTCTCTAAAACGTTTGAATTCCTCGTTCAAATCTGTGTTATTCATAAAAAAATTTCTCCATAAAAAAATGACAAAAAATTACTTTCTCTATTATCCTTAACTTCAACAACATCTTTTTAAAGCAATAGTTTTTTTTAAATAAAAAAAACGACCTTTTCAGGTCGCTTGTCTTTGGTAGGCGGTGAGAGATTCGAACTCCCGACCCTCTCGGTGTAAACGAGATGCTCTAGCCAGCTGAGCTAACCGCCCATAAAAAGGACCGCATCATCAAAAACAAAATCATAATACAGCCCTTTTAAAACTTTGTCAACAAAAATTTTAAAAAATTTTCATTTTTTTATTATTTCTTTTTGTTTACAGCTTCTTTCAAAGCTTTACCAGCACGGAATTTAACTTGATAAGATGCAGGAATTTGAATCTTTTCTTTTGTACGAGGATTACGACCTTCTGTAGCAGCACGTTTTGATACGCTGAATGTACCCCAACCAACTAAACGGATATCGCCACCTTTTTTCAATTCATCTGTAGATACACCGAAGAATGCATCCAATACATCTGCAACTGCTGCTTTTGAAGCGTTTGATTTTTTTGCCACTGCAGTGACTAATTCATTTTTATTCATTTAAGAACTCCTTTTTTAATTCCTGATTAAAACATAAAAACATAAGTTTTTAGCCGTTTCCGACTACGTTTTCTATGTTAAAAGCTTTTTTTTTAAAGGTCAACACAAAAAAACGTTTTTTTTCATATTTTATGCGTTTTTTTCCTTTTTTTTCTATTTTTTTTTAACTTTTATTTAAATCATTTTTATTTTTAGTGGAAAACGATAAAAAAAGCCCCTATTCTCGGGGCTTTTTTAGCATATTAATTTAAAATTCCAGCCGATTCGTTTTCCGATTCGCAAATATTCATATCTGCTGCTAAAGGTTGCAATTCTTTCGTCAACGCTAAATCCAAAACCTCGCGCACATATGTGACAGGAATAATCTTCAGTTCCTTTTTCACATTTTCTGGAATTTCTGCTAAATCTTTTTGATTTTCTGCAGGAATTAAAACTGTCTTTAATCCACCACGTAAAGCAGCCAACAGCTTTTCTTTTAAACCACCAATAGGCAAAACGCGCCCCCTTAAAGTGATTTCCCCTGTCATAGCTACATCTTTACGTACAGCGATTCCTGTCAAAGCAGAAACCAAAGATGTACACATTGTTATCCCTGCTGACGGTCCGTCCTTTGGAGTCGCGCCTTCTGGCACATGAACATGAATATCATTTTTTTCAAAAAGACAAGATGGAATTCCAAACATACGGTGATTCGCACGAATATATGAACGGGCTGCTTCTACCGATTCTTTCATTACATCGCCTAATTGACCTGTTTGAATGATATTTCCTTTTCCAGGCATAACGACTGCTTCAATAGATAAAATATCTCCACCAACTTCTGTCCAAGCCAATCCTGTTGTCACACCGACTTGATCATCTTGTTCTGCAATTCCAAAGCTATAACGTGGAACACCAGCAAAATCTGACAAGTTTTTAGCTGTCACACGAACAGATTTTTTATCTTCAGATAATAATTTTTTTACGGCTTTTCGAGCTAAATTAGCAATTTCCCGTTCCAAATTTCTGACACCTGCCTCACGCGTATAAAGACGTATTAATTGGCGAATCGCAGCTTCATCAACCTGAAACTCTTTATCCGTCAAACCTGCTGCTTTTCGTTGTTTTGCAATCAAATGGCGCTTTGCAATTTCGACCTTTTCATCTTCTGTATAGCCAGATAACTGTATAATTTCCATTCTATCTAAAAGAGGTCTGGGCATTTTTAATGTATTAGCTGTTGTGACGAACATAACATCTGATAAGTTGTAATCCACCTCTAAATAATGGTCGTTAAATGTAGCATTTTGTTCTGGATCCAAAACTTCCAATAAAGCAGAAGATGGATCTCCTCGCCAATCTGCTCCCAATTTATCAATTTCATCCAGCAAAAACAAAGTGTTTAAAGTCTTTGATTTTTTCATACCTTGAATAATCTTACCAGGCATAGCTCCGATGTAAGTACGTCTATGCCCACGAATTTCAGCTTCATCGCGCATTCCCCCCAACGAAGCTCGAACAAAATGACGCCCTGTTGCTTTTGCTATCGATTGTCCCAAAGAAGTTTTTCCAACCCCTGGAGGACCGACCAAACACAAAATAGGTCCTTTCAACCCACCTGATTTTTTCAAAACAGCCAAGTATTCCAAAATTCTTTCTTTGACTTTTTCCAAACCATAGTGATCTTCATTTAAAATATCTTCAGCTTTTTTCAAGTCAATTTTCGACGACCCTACTTTTTTCCAAGGTAAAGAAATTAACCAATCCAAATAATTACGAATAACACCAGCCTCTGCAGACATAGGCCCCATCATTCTTAATTTACGCAACTCGCCCAGAGCTTTTTCTTTCGTATCTTTAGGCATTGCAGACTTTTCGATTTTAGTCTTAACTTCTAATAAATCGTTTCCTTCTTCGCCATCCCCCAATTCTTTTTGAATAGCCTTCATTTGCTCATTCAAATAGTATTCTTTTTGGCTTTTTTCCATTTGCGTTTTTACACGCTTACGAATCTTCTTTTCAACTTGCAAAAGATTAATTTCTTTTTCCATCAAACTAAACAGCGTTTCCAAACGAGAAACTAACGAACGAGATTCTAATAATTTTTGTTTTTCATCAATTTTTAAAGATAAATGAGACGAAACTGCATCAGCTAATTTGGAAGGATCTTCTAGTTGAGAAACTGTAGCCCATGCTTCTGGAGGCAACCGTCTGTTTAATGCAGCATATCGTTCAAATTGTTCACTCACAGAACGAGTCAATGCTTCTAGCTCATCAGATTTACTCTGTTCATCTTGTACATCTATCGCATACGCCTCTAAATACGGATATTCCGAATTAAAATGCGTAATTTGAGCACGTCTGACACCTTCGACCAAAACTTTAACAGTTCCATCTGGAAGCCGTAATAGCTGTAAAATGGTTGCTAATGTACCAATTTTATGCAAATCTTCAGAGGTTGGTTCATCGATATTCGGATCTGTTTGAGTCACTAATAAAATTTCTTTATTATCACTTAAAACAGCATCCAATGCATGGACAGACTTTTCCCGTCCAACAAACAAAGGAACAACCATATGAGGGAATAAAACAATATCTCGCAAAGGCAATACAGGATACAAATTCCCTAAACCTTCAGGCATTTTTAATTCTTCGATGTTTTCATCTTGTTGTTCATTCTTTTTTTCAGACACAGTTTCCCCCTTTTTTAACTGGCGCTTTTTTCTTCTTCGGCATAAACTAATAAAGGTTCAGATTCGCCATTGACAACTTTTCCATTAATAACAACCTCTGTTAAATTTCGAAACGTCGATAAATCAAACATTAAATCCAACAGTAAATTTTCCATAATTGAACGTAAACCACGTGCACCTGTTTTTCTGTCTAAAGCTTTTTTGGCAATAGCGACACAAGCATCTTTTGTAAATGTTAAATTTACATTTTCCATTTTAAACAAACTTTGATACTGCTTTACCAAAGCATTCTTTGGTTCTGTCAAAATTTTAACAAGCGCTTTTTCATCCAAATCGTCCAATGTTGCAATTACAGGCAATCGTCCTACAAATTCTGGAATCAAACCGAATTTCAACAAATCTTCAGGTTCTAATTGAGAAAGCAACTCACCTGTTGTTTTTTCATCTTTATCATGAACGACAGCACCGAATCCTATAGAAGACTTTTCAGTTCTGCGCTCAATCATTTTTTCCAACCCAGCAAAAGCTCCACCACAAATAAAGAGTATATTACTTGTATCAACTTGAATAAATTCTTGTTGAGGATGTTTTCTTCCCCCTTGAGGAGGAACTGCAGCTACAGTACCTTCCATCAACTTTAATAAAGCCTGTTGAACCCCCTCTCCCGATACATCTCTGGTAATTGAAGGCCCATCATTCTTTCTGGAAATTTTATCAATTTCATCAATATAAACGATACCCCTTTGCGCTTTTTCAACATCATAATTCGCATTTTGAAGTAGCTTTAAGATAATGTTTTCAACATCTTCGCCAACATAACCAGCTTCTGTCAAAGTCGTTGCGTCAGCTATTGCAAAAGGAACATTTAAAACTTTAGCTAATGTTCTGGCTAAATAAGTTTTTCCACAACCAGTTGCACCGACTAATAAGATATTCGATTTATTAATTTCAACATCATCTTCTGACTTATTAAACAAACGCTTATAATGGTTATAAACAGCAACAGACAAAACTTTTTTAGCTTTTTCTTGACCAATTACATACGTATCTAAAAACTTTTTAATTTCATGTGGAGATGTTAATTTAAACTCTTGTTCTGTTTGAGAAGATGCACCTTGTTCATTATTTTCTTCTGCAATAATTTTAGCACACAAATCTACGCATTCATCGCAAATAAACACAGTCTGACCTTTATCAGAACCTTCAAAAGACAAAGTCCTTCCAGCAATAAGCTTGCGAACTTCATTCTGTGTTTTATTACAAAAAGAACAAACTAAATTTTTTTGCTTTTCAGTCATTATTCACACCTTTTTAAAATACATATATAGTCAACACATATGCGTATTGCAATAGAAATTCTTATTTTCTGGCAGAAATAATTTCATCAATTAAGCCAAATTTTAAAGCTTCTTCTGGTGACATAAAGTTATCACGTTCCATTGCTTTTTCAACGACTTCTAACTTTTGACCTGTTTGATTGACATAAATTTGATTTAAACGGGCTTTCAAATCTAAAATTTCTTTAGCATGAATCTCGATATCGGTTGCTTGACCTTGAAAGCCTCCTGAAGGTTGATGAATCATAATTCTGGAATTTGGCAATGCAAAACGACGACCTTTTTCTCCACAACATAAGAGCAAAGAGCCCATTGAACAAGCTTGTCCCATTACAATCGTAGAAACAGGACATTTAATGTAATTCATTGTATCTAAAATCGCCAAACCAGATGTCACAACACCACCTGGTGAATTAATATAAAAAGAAATTTCTTTTTTAGGATCTTCTGCTTCCAAAAACAACAGTTGAGCACAAATCAAACTGGAAACATCATCTTGGACTTGCCCCGTCAAAAAGATAATACGTTCTTTTAACAAGCGCGAATAAATATCATAAGCACGCTCACCACGACCTGTTTGTTCGACGACGGTTGGAACTAAATAATCTAAATGTGGGTCAAATCCAAGCATGATAATTCCTTTTTCTTATTTTTTATCAGGATCAAAAGCATACAACTCTTCTGGAGTCATAACTTTTTCTGTTATTTGAATATTCTTTGAAACGAAATCAACGACTTTTTCTTCAAATAATGGAGCACGCAAAGCTTCCATAGCTTTTGGATTCTTTTGATAGAATTCAAAAACTTGTTTTTCATATCCAGGATTGCGAGCTGCTTCTGCAGAAATAGCTTTTTGAATATCAGCAGCGTCCAAAGTAATTTTATTTTGATTTGCAATTTCAGCCAATAACAAACCTAATTTGACTCGACGAACTGCAATAGCTTTATATTCTGCTTTCAAATCTTCTTCTGAAGCATTTTTTTCATCTTCATCTAATTGACCACGAGCTTTCGCATTTTCAAATTGTTTCCAAATTGCATCAAATTCCATATCGACCATAGATTGTGGAGCATCAAAGGAACAAACAGGCGCTAAAGCATCCAAAATAGCACGTTTCAAGTGAACATTAGAAACATTTGCATATTCTTTTGCCAATTCTTCTTTAATGACATTTTTCAAACCATCTAAAGTTTCTTGACCGAATGTTTTTGCAAATTCATCATTTACTTCAGCTTCTTTGTATTGACGTAATTCTTTCAATGTCGTTGCGAAAACAGCTTCCTTTCCAGCCAAATCTTTGACATGATATTCGGCAGGGAATGTCACATTGACATTAACTGTTTCACCGATTTTTTTACTGACTAATTGAGGTTCAAAACCTGGAATAAATGTATTAGACCCCAAAGCTAAATAAAAGTCTTTTCCAGAACCACCACGGAATTCTTCCCCATTGATTGTCCCAACGAAATCAATAACGACAACATCGCCTTCTTTAGTTAAACGATCTTCATTGATAACTTCTGTTGATTTACGCGCATCAGCCAAACGTTTTAAAGCTTTTTCAACTTCTTCATCGGATACTTGAGCCGTTGGCTTTTCTACTGAAACTTTTGACAAATCGACAGAACCGATTTCTGGTAAAACTTCAAATTCAATAGAAAATTCAAAATCTTGACCATCTTCAAATTTAGCAACATCCACTTTAGGAGCGACGGCCAATCTTAACTTATTTTCCATAACGATTTTGCTTGATGCGTCTTGTATCAAAGCTTCTGCAGCATCGCCTTTTACAGCTTGTCCGTATTTTTGTTCTACGATACCAATTGGCGTATTTCCTGGACGGAAACCAGGTAATTTTACTTTTGTAGCTGTTTCTGCTAATTTCTTATCATAAGCCGCTTTAAATTCATCTGCAGCGACGACAACTTTAAAAGATTTAACTAAACCTTCAGATTTATTTTCAGTAATATTCATTTGTTTATCCTAATATGTTGTACAACCTATTTATCTTTGTCTAGATGGTACGGGCGAAGGGACTTGAACCCCCACGAGTTTCCCCATCGGAACCTAAATCCGACGCGTCTACCAATTCCGCCACGCCCGCATTTAACCGTCCTAGGTAAAGATAACCTATAAAATCATATTGCACGATAGCCTAAAAAAACAACTATTGCAAGCTTTTTTTTATTTTTTTGAATATATTTATGCAATCCCATCAAAACAGTATTTAAACCCATTAAGTTTTAAATTAATCAATCATTTTCAGAAACGGCCCAACAACTACCACAAGAGAAAACATCCCCTTCTTCACGTTCTCCATAACTGTTATCAAAAACTCGCCAAGAATTTTTTGTACAACAAATAAAATCATCTCCTGGACACCAGCCCACAGAACTCATTGTTTTAATTTCACAATTTGGGTAGATATCGTCACATTCAAGTACAAATGCAGAAGATTCATCACACTCACAACTAGATGTAGATGCGATGCAACATTCATCTTCTAACTTTCCTTTTGTCCCATCAGGCATATAACATACATCTTTTTCAACGCAGGATTCACCACCGTTTTCTGGTTCATACCCATCCACACATTTGGTACAACCACAATCAGTGTTATATTCTGAACAGTTATCTATTTTTTTACAGCAAACATTCTGTTCGCCTCCTTTTACCAGCTCATAGCCACCTTTACATCCTTGACAAGAACAATATCCTGCCCCATCTTCATTTGGATTTTCTGAAGAGTTTTCCCAATCATCATTGTCTGTAGGATGTCCATTCATGTATTCTGTACAATTTGCTACGGGCAGACATTCACATTCAGTACGATCTTCACTTGGTACATACAAAGATCCTCGACATATATCACATTCACACAAACAAGTTTCCATATTAAACGTTGATGTTATACAATTTTCAATATCATATTCACACTCTGTTTGCGCGCATCCCCCACCAGAGGATGAGCTGGAGCTACCACCACCAGAGCTACTCGAGCTTGAAGAGCTTGAACTCGACGAAGACGATGAACTTGAGCTACTTGAAGAGCTCGAAGAGCTTGAACTCGACGAAGAAGAGCTACTGCTTGACGAAGAACTTGAAGAGGAGCTACTACTGCTTGAGCTTGAAGAACTACTCGAAGAACTTGAAGAGCTACTACTACTGCTAGAAGAAGAGCTACTACTACTCGAGCTACTACTACTGCTAGAAGAAGAACTACTACTTGAAGAACTACTACTACTCGAACTTGACGAAGAACTTGAAGAGGAGCTGCTACTCGAACTACTCGAAGAGCTACTGCTCGAGGAAGAACTTGATGAACTACTTGACGAGGATG
>SUUS01000038.1 GCA_015062395.1 Alphaproteobacteria bacterium | reverse complement strand
CCCTGTCAAGTCCTTTTTTGCCCTTCTACGACCTTTTTTAACGATTTTTTATTTTTTGGGAAAAACTCAAGAGATTCTTCGGGCTGATGCCCTTCAGAATGACGGGGGGTTTGAGGGACAAAATGCCAAACAGAAAACAATACCCCCCCTAATAAATCGTCTTAATTGGAGTGGGCGAAGTCTGCCACGACAAAAAGAGCAAATACTTGCTCTTTTTTCGGGGAAAAGCAATGAGACCCAACGAAATAAGACGATTTATTATCGGCTGTATTGAGTTGTTGGTCGGAATTGATGAACCCTCTGGGATAAAATCCCGAGCCATCCTTGCGTTATCTTAAAACAATAAAAAAAACGACCCTGATGGATCGTTTTAAAAATTGGAGCGGGCGAAGGGATTTGAACCCTCGACATCAACCTTGGCAAGGTTGCGCTCTACCCCTGAGCTACACCCGCATCGTTTCAATAGCCTATATTTATATCACAAAAAAAATCATTGTCAAGCAAAAAAATAAAAAAAAATCGTTTTTTTTATAACCATTTGAAATTTATTTGCTTTTTAGCTCTTTTTAAGGTACAATAATATAGAGAAAGCATGGAGAAGAAAATGTCACTGAAAGAAACTTTACAACAAAATCAGGTACCCGAACAAAACGACAGTGAATCGCAACAAACTGACAAACTGACGATGTCCGATGTCCAAAAAGCAGATAATTGGTCTCAAACACCTGAAGGTCAGATACGACGTTTTGAAACAGCTGCAGCATTGGCTGGACAAAATAAAGAAAAAACATTTGTATTAGACAATCAAAGTTATGATGCAAAGTATGTTCAAGATTTCATCCAAACTGGACGCAGTGTTGATGCAAAAACTTTACAAACAGATTTTTTATTAGATACGTTGCAGCAATCTTCTAAAGCTGGACAAACAGGAAAATGCTATGGAAAATCCTTTGAAAACGGAAGCGACTGCTTTAATGTCATGAATCGCATTCAGCAACTTCGAACGCTTCATAAAAGTTTATCTGAAATAGAAAGCTCTCAAATAGATAGCAAAGAAAGAGATCCTCAATTTTCAGAATCTATGGAAACTATAAAACAAGAAATCAAAAAAAATGCCGTTTCGGAATTTGAATACAATGGAAAAAAATATGATTTAAGTTTGGATATTCCCCCAGAAAAGCAATGGCGTTATTTTGGAAATGTGAATGAAGAAATGACATCTCCATTAGATTCAGAAACCAAAGGCTGGTTAAGAAAATACGCAAAAAATCAACAATCTCCCCATGAAGTTTTACCACGTTTATATAAAGTTATGGAAGCATCAGGAAACCCAGCCATTCGCTCTTTAAAAAGCGACATTACCCCTGTTGGCTGGATTGCAAAAAATTCAAACCATTTCACGCCAGATGTTATTGGAACTGGTGGAACACTTTATCTGAATAACTCCTCCATGATTCCAGCAGAACTCGCACACGCATTTCGTAATGAAAACAACACTTTTGGTGAAGCTTCTCAATTTGTCCGAGATGGGTTAAAAGATATTTTAACGTTAAATAGCGCAGGTTTTACATCAGAAGCTCAACGAAAAAACTATTCAGATAAAGATAAAATGGAATACGATGCACACGAAATTGTTGAACCTGCGCTAAACAATTACTTAAGAGGAAAAACACCAACTATTGAACAAATGTACTCGCAAATTGACGCTGAACGTAAAAAGGAAGGCATTTCTTATTCGCAAACATCAGCTGCAGAAGAAATGACACAAAAAGGATACGAACAACAAAAACAAGAAACTTTACAAAATCAAACTCTTATTGCTACAGCAAAAACAAGATAACGGCAAAAGAACCATCTAAATTCTTATAACAAAAAAGCCTTAAAAAAATAAGGCTTTTTTATTTAATGGTATTTACATTGTAATTACGATTTTGGCAATGCGTATTCAAAACAATGAAAAGGAAGTAAATACAACGTAATTACTTTTTCTTCACTTTTAAAACAGTTCCGTTTACATCTTCGACAATGACCAGCTCCCCTTTTTTAATATCTTCATCAGCGCTAGCCAACCAAACCGTATCTCCAATAATAACTTTGCCTTTTGCGTTTTTAATACTTTCGCAAACTTCAAATGTTTGACCAATAAAACGTTTTGCTCCTGTTTTTAAAGTTCCAGCATTTTGTTTGTTAACTCCAAAGATTTTTGCATAAACAAAAGAACCGAAAGCGACACAAATAATTGACATAACAACAAATATCAATATCTGCCACGCAATAGAAAGCGGTGCAAACAAAGCAATAAATACGCCTGTTAAAACAGCACCCAGACCAAACCAAACAACAAACGTTCCAGGAATAAACAGCTCAAGTATCATTAAAATGACACCGAAAGATAACCATCCCCAAACACCCATATTTGCAACAACAGTTTGTATTTCCATTTGTACATCCTTTAAAAAAAGAGCTGGCGCTTTTTACGCCAGCTCGAAACGTTATTATTTCTTTTTATTAACGACCAAATCTTTTGTTAATTCAGCAATTCCAGTCAAAGAACTGGCTAATTGTTGCGTTTCAAAAGGCAACATCAACAATTTTTGATTTGGAGATTTAACAATTTCTTTCAATGCATCCACATAAGCTTGTCCCAAGAAGTAATTGAGTGCTTGAGCATTTCCCGTTGCAATCGCATCAGAAACCATTTTGGTTGCTTTTGCTTCAGCTTCTGCAGCACGCTCTCTGGCTTCTGCTTGCAAGAATGCGACCTCTTTTTTACCTTCAGCATCCAAAACGGCAGATTGTTTTTCACCTTCAGCTTTTAAAACGGCTGATTGCTTAAAACCTTCTGCATCCAAAATGTTTGCACGTTTTTCACGTTCTGCCTTCATTTGACGGGCCATCGCATCAATCAAATCTCTTGGAGGAGAAATATCCTTAATTTCCACACGCGTAATTTTTGTTCCCCAAGGAATAGTTGCCTCGTCAACAACACTCAACAAACGTTGATTAATTACATCGCGCTGACTTAACAATTCATCGATTTCCATACTCCCGATAACTGTACGAACGTTTGTCATAACCAAGTTTAAAATACCAGTGTACAAATCGTGAATTTGATAAGATGCTGCATATGGATCTTGGATTTCAAAGAAAACTACGCCATCGACACGAACCATCGCATTATCTTTTGTAATCACATCTTGAGATGGAATATCCAAAACTTGTTCCATCATATTTACCTTTTGTCCAATGCGTTCAACGATTGGAATCAAAATATGCAAACCAGGTTGTAAAACTTTTGAAAAACGACCAAAATTTTCAACCGTATATTCATAGCCTTGAGGGACTATTGTCAGACACTTTGCCAACAATACCACAGCTAAAATCAGTAAAATAACAACAAAACCTATCATTTAAAATCCTTTCAAAAAAATTGATACAACTGCTCATACTACATTCAAATAGTTGATAAAACGTTAACGGTTTACTTTGCAACACGTTCACAAAATCGTAATTACTTTGTAATTTCTTCTTGCAAAGAAAAACAAGCTATGCTAAACTGCTTTAAAACGAACAAGGAGAACAAACAATGACACACGCATTTTTTGAAGATATTGAAATAAAAAAAGACGAAAAACCATATGTGAAAAAACCGATTTATCAAAAACCGATTTATTGGGGCGCTTTTTTCTTGTCCATTTTATGGATTTGGGCTGCCATAGATTATATGGTTGGAGTCGAATGGTGGGCAACACGTTATCGATTGCCTCCTGCAGAATTTGTTGGAATGGTTTGTTCTCAAGCTTTGCCATTGGCAATTCTGTGGTTTATTGTCGCGTGGGTTGAGCGCAGAAACCAGTTGGAAGAAGAAACAAAAACCTTGCGTACATATATGAATCAGCTTATGTATCCAACGGAAGAAGGAGCTGTTTACACACAAACATTAACGAACGCTTTGCGCGCTCAAATAAAAGAATTTAAAGTTGTGTTTGGCGAAGCAGCTAATCAAACTAAAATCGTTCGTCAAGAAATGAAGCGCTGGATAAAAGATTTAGCGATTGTTATCGACCACGTTGACACTAAAACTGTTGCGTCCATGAAGGAATTAGCGCATCACGTACAGGTTTTAGCAAAATCCACAGAAAAAGCGAATGAAAACACAGTTGAAATCACACAAAGTTTGGCAGAACGCGCTCAATTATTGGAAGCAACGACAAATAAAGTTGCTAATTCTATGCAAGGTGTTTGTACAGAATTGAACGATAACATAGCTCAAATAGACGGCATGACAGAAGGATTAAAAAATGCAGCCCAAGAAACGTCAGATGTTTTAAATATCGCAGAAAACGCATCCATTCACTTCAGCCAACAAATGGATAAAATGGAAGCGTTAATGAACCAATATGAAGCTCAAACATCTGAACACAACGAACGGATATTTACGAATGCAGAAAAGATTTTAACTGTTTTAAAAACGCAAGGGGCATTGTTGGATCAAGAAGTAGAAAAAACACTTCATAAAATGTCTGGTGCTGGTGACAAGGTTTTGGAACACGCACAAACTTTGGTTTCTTTATCCGATACAGCCGTATCGCATTTAAATGAAGTTGGTACACAGCTGAATGTACAAACAGACATTTTAAATCAAGTTTTATCAGAAACAGAAGCGCGCATCCGTCAGTTATCCTCTGTTGATGTAGAAGAACAAACGCAAAGATTATTGAACGTTTCTGAAAAAACAGAAAACTTTATTCAAAAATTAAATGCAGACTTGCAAAACATTTCAACCGACCAATTTATGAAAGATGCACGATTGATATTGGAACACTTATCTACATTTTCCATTGATATTGTTCACGTATTTACACCTAAAGCAGAAGAAGAACAATGGAAAAAATACTATGCAGGAGATAATGCTGCATTTATGCGTTATTTAATGACGGCATTGCCCAAAGACAAAACAGAAAACTTCAAAAAACTTTATCACGAAAATTCAACATTACGGGTCGCAGTCACCAGATACATGTCTGAATTTGATGCTCTGGCATTAAAGGCAAAAAACAACGAAAAGAAAGATGTTTTATTGCCTGTTTTAATAGGCTCTGATGCAGGCAGATTGTATATGATTTTAAAACAAACTTTAGGAAAAAGTAAAAAGGCAGGTGTTTAAATGAAAGCGTCTTTAATTCGTATCGGAAATTCTCAAGGGATTCGCATTCCAGCGTCAATCATCAAACAATGTGGATTTGAAAAACATTTAGAAATAAATGTTAAAAATAAAACCATGATTGTCAGTGCTTCTGACGGTACACGTTATGGTTGGAAAGAAGTGTCGATGATAGAAAATCAAAATAATGCATTTGATGAAAAAGGAGAATGGGAATGGTAAAACGTTTTATGGTCTATGAAGTAAAGGTAGAAGAACAAGTAAAACCTTGTGTTGTTGTTTCTCCTGATGAGCTAAATACAGTTTTGCCATACGTGATGGTTGCGCCAATCACAGCAAAGATTCGTCCACTTCCATACCGAGTTTTAATCGAAATGAAAGGAAAAGATGCACAAATTGCATTGGATCAAATACGAACGCGTCCAAAGGCAGACTTTTTAAAAAAATTAGGACGCTTACCAGAAGCGTGCCAAACTGAAATTATGAACGTCTTAAAGCAAATGTTCGAATAAAAATTTAAAAGAAAGCAAAACACATCCAGTTTAAATGCTGGATGTGTTTTTTTGCGTATCTATTATGTGTTATTGCAACTTTTCAAAAGCCTTAATACATCATAGGCATTCCTCCTCCGTTTTACATTCACATTGGCATTTTTGTGTGTCTGCATTTGCTGCAGCTAAATAACAGTCTTCAATTTCACACTCACACCAAAGCCCACCATCTACACACGTTCCAGGACACCAAGGATCGCCAGGTTCATCGCCCAACTCTTTCAATTCATTACAAAAAGCCTCATCATTTTCACAAACGAGACAACCCAAATCGTTAGGACCATGATAACATAAACAGTCTTCTTCTTTTTTACATGCCCCATCTTCAGGTTCATATCCGTCTTTACATTCTGTGCAACCACAATCACTGTTATATTCTAGACAGTTTTCTATTTTTTTACAGGAGCATCTAGTGGATTAGGAAAGGCGTTGGCAATAGCATATTCAAAGCCAGAGAATCGCTTGTTTTTATGTGGTCGAAATAAAGAAAGATTGTATGATGTTGCTGCAATTTGTAAAGAGCAGGGGGCTGAAGTTTATACATATCTTTTTGATGTTACTGATGCTTTTGCAGCGCAAGAAGCTGTTTTAAATGCCGAATCGGTCGCTCCAATAGATTTATTAATTGCAAATGCCGGTATTTCAGGCGGTGTTTTGGGCGAAGCCGAAGGAAATGCACAGACTCGCCAAGTGTTAAATACAAATATTTTCGGAGTCGCAAATACCGTTTTGCCGTTGTTGGATAGAATGAGAACTAGAAAATCAGGTCAAGTTGCTATTATAAGTTCGATAGCAGGATATAGGGGATTACCATCTGCACCAGCTTATTCAGCAAGTAAGGCTTGTGTTAAGGCGTGGGGAGAGGCTCTTCGTGGTTGGTTAAAATCAGAAAATATAAAGGTTAATGTTGTTTGTCCAGGCTTTATCAAGACGCCATTAACAGATGTAAATGTTTTTAGGATGCCATTTTTAATGCAGCCAGAAAAGGCCGCTAAAATTATTCAAAAAGGGCTTAAAAAGAATAAACCAATCATCGCTTTTCCCTTTCCGATGGCTTTTGGTGCTTGGTTTATGAGCGCAATACCTGCATGCATTATCCATCCGTTGTTAAGGCATTTACCTAAAAAGTAAAATTATCTTGTTAACAATAAACAGCTCTTCCGAATGGATGAGCTGTTTTAGTAAAGCGAGAATGTATGTAAAAATTATTTTTATTCTGCGTCTGTACATTCGCCAGTAAAATACTGCACACACGTTGACCGATCACAACCTGTTCCTTTACAAGACCAATATCCTCCTGCTGTTTGTGTTGGAGCGCTTCCTTCACAACAAACCCTGTATTTTTTGTTAGAACGAGTGCAAATATCTGTACATTTGATATTTGATTCTGCAAGCCCCCCACAAATACACGACAATTTTTTCTCAACATCGAAAGCCCAATCATCACATTCCGGCGCAACTATTTCACAGTTACACTCGGCATCTCTACAATATCCTGCACACCATGGCGTTCCTGGAGCGTAACCTTCGGATAGATCGAGATCACAAGTTTCTTGATCGGTTATACAAACAAGACAACCTTGATCGTTCGGACCTTGATAGCATAAACACTCTTCATCATCATTATTGCAGGTTTTCTCTTTTACACAACGACCACAATCTTCAGTCAATGAACAACAGTCGGTTATAAAACTTTTATCACAACATTCTGAACTATCTTTTCCTTCCCAATATTCAACCCACTTACCATTTTCACATTTCGAACATGCTGGTTGCTCTCCTTCACAAGCTCCGCCAGACGAAGAACCAGAGCTACTGCTTGAGGAGCTTGACGACGAACTGCTTGAAGAACTACTACTGCTACTACTTGAAGAGCTCGAACTAGAACTTGAAGAACTACTGCTTGAGCTAGAGCTACTTGAGCTTGAAGAGCTAGAACTGCTACTTGATGAACTCGAGGAAGAAGAGCTTGACGAGGATGAACTACTTGAGCTGGACGAAGAACTGCTTGAAGAACTACTACTGCTCGACGACGAACTCGAGGATGAACTTGAGCTACTAGAACTTGAAGAAGAACTACTTGACGAAGAGGAGCTACTACTACTTGAGCTGGACGAAGAACTGCTTGAAGAACTACTACTGCTCGACGACGAACTCGAGGATGAACTTGAGCTACTAGAACTTGAAGAAGAACTACTTGACGAAGAGGAGCTACTACTACTTGAGCTGGACGAAGAACTGGAACTTGAAGAGCCCGAGCTGGAAGAAGATGAACCAGAACTAGAGGAAGACGAACTACCCGAAGAACCAGAAGAACTTGAAGAAGAAGAACATCCTTCTTGAGTATAATCTATTTCACACCCCGTTTCAGTGCATTTTTGGCAATAACCACCACACATATAATTCCATCTGTAGTTGGAACACA
>SUUS01000008.1 GCA_015062395.1 Alphaproteobacteria bacterium | reverse complement strand
CCACAGATATAGATTTAATTATGATTGGTCAAAATGCGACTTATTTTGAAAATAATCATCCTAACAGCAATACGCCAAATGCAACCAAAAACGATTGTACCGAAACCAATAAAGCTATGGCTTTTTACTTTGATGATGTAGGTTCTATTGGCGAGTGTGACGTTGATGATGATTGTGTCGATGGTTTTTGTTGTGTAAATAATATGTGTAAATCTTGTGAAGAACAAAAATGTTCAAAAGATTCTGACTGCGAAAGTGGCTGTTGTGGTCTTGATGGATGGTGTCTATCTTGTGGACGAGACAAATGTTGCGTTGCAGGTCAATGTACAGCGCCTCCAGGAAATGCTGCATGCTACACATGTTCCAACCACAGATGGAATTATATGTGTGGTGGATATTGTCAAAAATGTACTGAAACGGGGTGTGAAATAGATTATACCCAAGAAGGTTGTTCTTCTTCATCCAGTTCTTCTGGCTCTTCGGGTTCCAGTGGTAGTTCGGGGTCGTCAGGTAGCTCATCCTCAAGTTCTAGTAGTGGTTCCTCTTCCAGTTCTTCAGGTTCTAGCAGTAGCTCTGGAGGAGATGGATGTCCAGAAGGAACGACTAAGTATAACGCCATTCAAGGATTACCTATCGGAAGTGAACAGGATGCTTGTTGTCCAGGAAATCTTTTTGATTCTATGCCTTACTGGGATGGTTCTTCAGTCCTGTGTTGTGATAGTAAAAACAGAATTTACCAAATATCTGAAACGGCATATGGTTGCTGCAATACTAGTGAGGATGAAAAGCTTTTAAGTGCGCAGGGAAATTCCAATGCTCAAGTTTGTTGTTTATCAGGTCAAGCAGCTTATTGGAACGGAGCGGCAGCGTTGTGTTGTGAGGAAGAAAATCAAGTTTACAAAAATTCTGAAGAAACATATGATTGCTGTAAAATTACTGAAGAAAATACAGTTGTAAATGTCGCAGGAAGTTCCATAGCTGATTTACAAAAATGCTGTCCATCGGGGCAATCTGCTTATTGGGATGGTTCTGCTGCATTATGTTGCTCAGGAACGCTTTATCAAGATGAAACCCAAAAAGATCTTTGTTGCGAAACTGATAAAGATAAATCCCTAGTAGAAGTTAACGGAGCTGAAATTTCAGGACTACAAAAATGTTGTCCATCGGGGCAATCTGCGTATTGGGATGGTTCTTCTGCTCAATGTTGCGCAGGAACGGTATATAAAGAGGGGGAAGGCTTATACACTTGTTGCGATACAAACAATGGCAAATCCGTCGTAGAAGTTTTAGGTGCTGAAATTTCTGGTTTACAAAAATGCTGTCCATCGGGGCAAACTGCATATTGGGATGGTTCCAGTGCTCAATGCTGTTCTGGAACGGTATATAAATATGGGGAAAATAATAGGGAAACTTCTTATGCTTGTTGCGATACGAACAATGGAAACGTTGTTGCATATGTTCAGAATGCACCGACATCAGGTTTACAACATTGTTGTCCAAGTGAAACGCCAAATTCTTATTGGGATGATGAACAAGCTCATTGTTGCAAAGGTGAATACAAATGCGTCACAGACAAAATCGATGGAAGTGAGCATTGTATGTGTTGCGATGGTGAAATTTATTGTACAGGTTATCCGTATTTTGAAGGATTCGGTGCGTGTTCTGATGGTGGTGAATGGAAATGTTGTGACGGTGGAGGAGAGGTTTTTTATAACACTCTAGAAATGGGAAATGATTGTTGCAGGTGTGGTTTTGTATCGAATGGTGGTTGTTTCAGCTATGATCACTTTATCCCTGCAGAAGGGCATGCTTGTTATGGTAATGATTATGATGCTTGCAAAACTGGGGCTACTGCTGATAATTGCGACAATTATTGCTGTCCAGGTGCTTGTGGAAACATGGGTGATTGCAGTATAGAAAAACCAGGAAAAACATTTGTGGACATTAATCTTCATTATCCTAATTATCTTGTTTACCAATTCCGTGTTGATTGTGTTGGTCCTGTCAAAACGCTTGCTGGAGAGTGTTCCTATGCTGGTGGTGGTGGTAGTTGGCCAGCATGTCCTGAAAATTGTAATAAAGATAATGTCAAGGCATGTTATACGGCAGAACGACCCGATACTTGTGTCGTAACAGCTAGACCAGTTAGTTCATACTGATTGATTGTTGGACAATCAGAAATTCATGACATGACACAGTTTTTGAATAAACAAAATAAAAGGCACTTAAAAGTGCCTTTTATTTTACTTTTTCTTGTTTTGATTTTCTTCAAGTATCGTCGTGTTAATTTTTTGTAAATAATTCTTGCTCTTTTTATGCGAATCTGATATATTCTTTTGTGAAAAAAATCACGATTGAAACAAAAGAGGTTAAAATGACAGAAAATAATAATGATATTCAACCACAAACAGTGGCTAGTATTGAAGATTTAGAAAAATTGATTGAACGTGTTCATATCGCACAAAATCAATTTGCTACATTTTCAGAAGAAAAAGTAAATGCGATTTTTAAGGCTGCTGCAACAGCTGCAGATAAAATGCGCATTGATTTGGCAGAAATGGCTGTTGAAGAAACAGGAATGGGTGTTTTAGAAGATAAAATCATCAAGAACCATTTTGCTGCAGAATATATTTATAATAAACATAAAGATAAGAAAACGTGTGGAATTATTTCTCGTGATAAAGCAAATGGAACCAAAATTGTCGCAGCTCCTTTGGGTGTTATTGCAGGTGTTATTCCTACAACAAACCCAACATCTACGGCAATTTTTAAATCATTGATTTGTTTAAAGACGCGTAACGGAATTATTTTTTCGCCACATCCAAGAGCAAAAAAATGCACTATTGAAGCGGCAAAAGTTGTGCTAGATGCTGCAGTTAAAGCAGGCGCACCAAAAGACATTATCGGTTGGATTGACGAACCATCTTTGGAAATGACACAAACATTGATGACGCACCCTAAAATTCAAGCAATTTTAGCAACAGGTGGTCCTGGAATGGTTAAGTCAGCATATTCTTCTGGAAAGCCAGCTTTGGGTGTTGGTTCGGGTAATACACCTGCAATTATTGATGAAACAGCAAATATCAAAATGGCAGTATCTTCAATTTTGATGTCAAAGACTTTCGATAACGGGATGATTTGTGCTTCAGAACAATCCGTCATTGTTGTTGATGAAGTTTATGAAGATGTAAAAGCAGAGTTCGCTTATCGTGGGGCTTATTTGCTAAACGAAGAAGAAATGGAAAAGTTAGGAAAAATTATCTTAACTCCAAAAGGTGTTAACGCAGCTATCGTTGGGCAACCAGCTTATAAAATTGCGCAGTTAGCAGGTTTTGAAGTTCCTGAAGATGCGAAAGTTTTATTAGCAGAACAAACTTCATACACTGTTGATAATCCTTATGCTCACGAAAAGTTGTCTCCAATTTTGACATTGTATAAAGCTTCTGATTTTGAACAAGCTTCAGATATGGCTTTGGCTTTGGTGACATTGGGTGGTTTAGGACATACTTCTGTTTTATACACAGATGAGCGCTTCCAAGACAGAATTGATGCATATGCTCAAAAAATGCCAACAGGCCGTATTTTAATTAACTCTCCGGCATCTCAAGGTGGCATTGGAGATTTATATAATTTCCGTTTGGAACCATCTTTAACATTGGGATGTGGTTCTTGGGGCGGAAATTCTGTCAGTGAAAACGTAGGGGTAAAACACTTGTTGAATTATAAAACAGTTGCAGAAAGGAGAGAAAATATGTTGTGGTATAAAGTGCCTCCAAAAATTTATTTTAAACGTGGTTCAACGGATTTAGCTTTGCGTGAGTTTGAAGGTAAAAAAAGAGCCTTTATCATCACAGACAGATTTTTATTCGATTCTGGTGCAGTTCGTTCAATTACAGATGTATTAGAAGAAATCGATGTCGATTATCAAATTTTCTTTGATGTTAAACCTGATCCAACTCTTTCAACAGTTGAACAAGCTTTGGCGATGGTTCGCCCGTATCAACCAGATTTGATTATTGCTTTAGGTGGTGGTTCTCCGATGGACGTATCGAAAATCATTTGGTTGATGTATGAACATCCTGAAACAAACTTTGAAGACATTTCAATGCGCTTTTTGGATATCAGAAAACGTATTTGTTCTGTTCCAGAATTAGGGGAAAAAGCTAAATTAGTTTGTATCCCGACAACTTCTGGAACTGGTTCAGAAGTGACTCCGTTCTCTATTATTACAGACGATGAAACGCATGTTAAATACGCTATTGCAGATTATGCATTAACGCCAACAATGGCAATTATCGATCCAAATTTTGTTGATGGTATGCCAAAAGGATTAACTGCAGCAGGTGGTATCGATGCTTTGGTTCACGCATTGGAAGCATATGTTTCTGTTATGGCAACGAATTTTACAAATTCATCAGCATTGGAAGCTATTAAGCAGATTTTCCGTTATTTGCCTCGTTCTTATAAAGAAGGCGCAAAAGATCCTTACGCTCGTGAAAAAATGCATTATGCTGCAACAATTTCTGGTATGGCTTTTGCAAATTCATTCTTGGGAATTTGTCATTCGATGGCTCATAAATTAGGTGCTATGTATAACATTCCTCATGGTATTGCAAATGCTTTGTTGATTTGCCAAGTCATTCGCTACAACGCAAATGATTGTCCTAAAAAACAAGGGATTTTCCCTCAATATAAAGCTCCAGAAGCTAAAAAACGTTATGCTCAAATTGCACACGTTTTGTATTTAGGAAATGAAAATTCAACCGATGATGAAAAAGTCGATTTGTTGTTAAAGGCTGTTTCTGATTTGAAAAAAGAATTGGAAATCCCTGCTTCTATCAGAGAATATGGTATTGATGAAAAAACATTTATGGATAATTTAGATAAATTGGTTCGTTTGGCTTTTGATGATCAATGTACGGGGGCTAACCCAGTTTATCCATTGATGAGCGAAATCAAACAAATTTATTTAGATGCATTTGAAGGAAAGTTTTAAATAAATGCTTTCGGATAAGGTAATTGAGCGTTTGAGTCTTTATCATTGTATTTTACAAGATTGTTTAAACGCTGGTGAAGAATTTATATCAAGCGCTCAAATTGCTTTATTATTAAAAGTCGATGATTCCCAAGTTCGCAAAGATATTGCACTTTGTGCTGTTCAGGGGCGAGCAAAAATAGGATATAACGCTTTAGATTTGAAGTTAGCTATTGAACATTTATTGGGTTTTAAAAATAATAAGCGTATTTTTATCGTTGGCGCAGGAAATCTGGGTTTTGCTTTATCAAAGTACGACGATTTTAAAGATTATGGGTTGGATGTCGTTGCTTTATTTGATAATGATCCTTTAAAATTTGGTATGAAAGTAAATAATAAAGAAGTTTATGATATTCAAAAATTACCAAAATTATCTGAACAAATGGGGGTTGAGACCGTTATTTTAACAGTCCCCAGGTCAAAGGCTCAAGAAGTGACGGATTTTTTGGTTAAATCTAACATCCATTATATTTGGAATTTTACTCAAAGCGTTTTAAAAGTTCCCCCCAACGTTTCTGTTCATTATGAAAATTTAATTAGTCATTTTTTGTTGTTGAAAAATTAAAAGTCAAAATTGCTTGACTTTTTTTTATTTTTAATATATTATACAAAAAACTAAACAAAAACAAAAAGGAAAACAGCTTTGGATAATTCAGTCGAAGATTTTGCAATGCCACCTGTTTTAAATGGGGCGTTTGTATGCGATTTGGTAGATCCTAATCGTGTTATGTTTTTGTGGCAACTGGATTCTTTCAAAGCTGAATTAACCAAGAATCAACATGAAGTTCATGCGTTGATGAAAGCTTCGAATAAAAAATTGACCTTGTCTAATTTTCCATTTTTTTTAAAGGCTGGTATAAGTATTCATTATTTAAATGTTATTTATTTAATAGATAAATATAAAAATTCTTTAGATGATATTTTAATGAGTATTTGTAAAGAAACTCGACTGACACGACGAGGTCGAGAGGTTATGAAAGATATTTTAGACGCTTATAGTTTCGATTTTACAGGTTTCCATCAGATGATGATGAAAACTTACACATACTCACGATTGGCAGATTTAAAAGAGTATTCTTTAATGCGTCAGATATTTGTTCTTTATAAAAATCATCCAAACGAATTAGAAATTTTATTAGGTTCAAAAGATTCTCCTGATGAAAGTTCTAAAAAATTGTTTTCTTACTTATACGATACTTCTTTGTCATCAGTCTTTTTAAAATCTGTTAGTGCAGAAACAATTTTTATGAACGTAAAAATGCTTCCTCGTATTTTTACAACGATGATAATGGGGGGGAAAGATGGTTCTGCATTTCCCGAATATCTGAAAAAAACAGAAGAACTCGAGCCTGAACAAAAAAAATGGTTTTTTTCATTTTTATTCGCAGAAAATGGAAAATCCATTGCAGAAACAATGGCTCATGAACGCAGATTGTCCTTTTATGATGATGATAAAAGCCGTTATTGTGTCATAAAAGAATTGATAAATTATGCCACACAACAAAAAGATGCATCGATTTTTCAAAACTTCTTTCGAGTACATATGGACAAAGCTTTTTTAAAAAAAGTATTGTCTTCTTTTTATGAATGGGAATTAAAGAATTTTTGCAATTTATTTTTAAAATCTCCACAGACAAAAGAAAATATCTCTTTTTTAAGAGGGTTAGAAGTGACAAAAGATGGAAAAGATTATCGTGTTTTGCCACTTTTAAACAAAAAGGACCTTTTGTCAAAGGAGCAAGTTTTAGAAATTTCAAACTGTATTCATGCAAACAGAAAGCCAGAAGAAAAAATACCTGTCGATTTGTTGCAATTTTTATGGTCTTTTCCAAGCAGAGAAAAAGGAGCAGATTTTATTCTTTCTTATCCTCAAGATTTTATTGCATTTTTAGCTAATTCACCTCTGGAGGCTGCTTTTTTGATGCGAGAAAATACCGTTGCATTAAAAGCTTTAAAAACGAAAAAAACATCTGTGTTATTCGATATTCGAGATGCCTTAAAGTTATCATCTCAAAACTTTATAAAAGTTTTAAATATCAAGGACGAAAAAGGTGAAAGTATTTTAGCAATGGCGAGTGAAAAAGCTGATAAAACTTTTTTCAGACGTTTGACACACGATGATTATTTACTTTTAAAATCTGAAGGATTGTTAGAAAATTGTTTCAATTTTGCCACGCCTGCTTTTCGCAGATGGTTATCTGAAGAATTTGATGTTTTGCGTGAAGAACTTTCTGGATACAATGAGCCAATAGAGCAATTGCCGACAAAAACAAAGAAAATAAAAAAGAAAAACACACCAAAAGAAACGGCTGAAATTCAACAAGTTGAAACGCCAAGAGTTTGTCGCTTGTATGCTTTTTCAAAATTATTTAAACGTGAATTGAAACATTTGGAAAATTCGACAGATTTAAGGGAAAAACTTCTGTTCGAACAAATTAATGAAAAAATATATGAACGCTCTACGGCTTCAAGAGAAGAAATGAGCCAAATTTTATCTGATGAATGGAAAGCTTATTCTTTGGATTTAGCTTGTTTTGATTTGTTTGATTCACAAGGGACGCCTTATCGTGTCGCTTATCTTGTGAAAAATGATAAAATGATGTTTCTAAAGGTTGGACCTCGTCGTGATTTTTATGATCAAATGACAGGACCTGTTTATCGTCAATTAATGCAAGAAGCAAATGAATTTCTATCAAATCCTTGCGCTAAAGCTGTGAACGATGATAGACAACATAAAAAAGAATAAATAATAAAATCTTGAAAAATTTTTTTTATGACTTATACTCTTATTGGTTGGTATATAAGGAGTATAAAATGAAAAAAAATAAAATTGAAAAAAGTAATGAGAATAAAATAACGGAACATTCAGAGTATTTGTTGTTGAAGCAGAAATCAACACCTAAAAAAATAGCAAAAATTTTAATTTGTTTTTGGACTTTTTTTGTTATTCTTCCAGCTATGTATATTTGTTTAACAAAATCAAATTCAATAAAGGAATATATAATCGTTAAAGGTATTTACGAAACAAATACGGTTCTGATGACGCAATATGATAATTTTTCTAAACGTATTTTAGATACTGTAGACATTTCAAAATACACTTCACAAATCGACATTCCAGAAATAAAATTGGATAAAATTTCTCAAACAACGCAGCAGGTCGAAAAAGCAACTGGGGCTTTATCTAAATTAGGAATAAAAGGAATGGATAAAATTCAAGATACATCGAGTGTTGTTCAAAAACAAGTTGATAAAGTAAATGAGCAAATTCAAACAACTGTAAAAAAATTAAAGGCTACACTGCAGACAGATATTCAAGACGCCTTAAAAAAAGAAGTTGGTAATGTGGCATCAACACAAGTTCAAAAACAACTGGGGTTAAATGCTGATGTCTATAATCTTTTTTCGAATGGACGCTTTGGCATATTAACGCAAAAAGGTCGTTCTTCAACAAGTTTGATTTATTCTGAATTATCAAAAAGTTCTTTTTCTGTAGTCAGAGAGTTTTTTTCGCTGACAAATAAATACTTTAAATTCCTTGTTTATGGTATTAGTGTTTTGCTTTTTGTAATTTTGCTTATTCCAGTTTTAATTGTTTGGTGGATAGCCAAAAAGTTGTCATCAAATTTTACAGAGTGTCCTTATTGTAAAAAAGTTTTTTTATCGAAAGCTGGAAAGTTCAATTTATTAAAGATGTTTAGACAGTAATGAAACAAAAAAGGAGATATTTTTTTATATCTCCTTTTTTAAAATATCTTGCAAAAAAAAACGAATCAGAATATATTAAAGGTAATCTTGGGGATATAGCTCAGTTGGTAGAGCGCTTGAATGGCATTCAAGAGGTCAGCGGTTCGATCCCGCTTATCTCCACCAGTTTTTTTAAGTCTCTGTTAGGGGCTTTTTTCTTTTTAGACTGTAATGGAATATCTTTATAAAGAGATTTTTTTATGTTAGAAATCAGGTAAACTGGTTCATATTGATTTTTTGAAAGGAAATAAAATGCTTTATATGTTAGACAGTGCCAATATCGAAGAAATTCGTAAGGCTTGTGATGTTTTTCCTCTTGCAGGGGTCACAACGAATCCATCTATTATTACAAGGGAGAAAAAGGATTTCTTTTCGTTGTTAAAAGAAATTCGTTCTGTCATAGGTAATAAAATGATGCATGTACAGGTATTAGGTACAACAACTGAAGATATGTTAAAAGATGCAGCCTCCATTCGGGAAAAAGTGGATGGTTCTCTTTTTATTAAAATTCCAGTTTCAGATGCAGGATATAAAGCTATGCAAATTTTGAAAAAAGATGGCTTCGGTATTACAGCAACAGCTATTTATACTCCTCAACAAGCACTGATTGCAGCAAACTGTGGTGCAGATTTTACGGCTCCGTACGTTAATCGAATTGACAATATCAGTGGAATGGGCGTAAATGTCGTTTCAATGATTACAGATTTGTTTAATTTACATGGTTTATCAACGCGTGTTTTAGCTGCGTCATTTAAAAACGTTCAACAAGTACATGAAGTTGCTTTGGCTGGGACGCATTCTGTGACGGTCGGTGCAGATATTTTATGGAAATTAGCAAGACATCCTTTAACAGATATGAGCGTAGAACAATTTACAAAAGACTGGAATGCTCAATACGGAGAAGGAAAGTGCATTTACAATATGTAAATTTTAAAAAATAGAGTTGACTCTTAATTAATAATTTGTTAAGTTTTGTGACAAGATAAAGATTAGGAGGCTTTTTATGTTGACAGTTGTTTTTCGAAAACGCTCTGTGATACAGAAGTATCCGATATTTCTTTGTCTGGTGTAAATTCCCTTTTTATTAAAGGGAATTTTTTTATTTTAATTTAATATAGGAGATAAAAATGCCTAACAAGGTATTATTTTTGGATAGAGATGGACCGATTAATATCGTTGGTTCAAAAGGTTTTATACATAGACCAGATTATTTTCATTTTACAGATGGGATTTTTGACGTATGTCACGAAGCTTTATCAAAAGATTATAAAATAATCGTGATAACGAATCAAACAGGAATTGGTAAAGGGGACTATACTGAAAAAGATATGGAAGATGTTCACGAATATATGAAAAAAGTTTTTAAAGAACAGGACATTAAAATTACAGATATCTTTTATACAAAATATCCAACATCGCCCAACAGAAAGCCGAGTCCAGGCATGTTTCGTTTAGCAAAAGAAAAATATGAATTGACAGAATTAGATATGTTTATGTCATTAGCGATAGGGGATCGGAAAAAAGATGCAGAAGCTGCATTAAGAGCTGGTGTAGGTAGTGTAATTTACTATCAGACAAGTCGAGTCGTAAATGAAAAAGGGAAAATAATTAAAAGGGCACCTCATGATTCAGCAAAAGAATTATCCGATTTAACGGTGGAATTTGAAACGCTTGCAATCGTTGGTTCTTTAATTAAAGCTGGTCGAGTAGAGCATATGCCTCGTATTGTCGTTAATCACGCTCCTAGAATGTTTGTAATTAATAACTATAAACAATTAGAGGGAAGACTCTAATAAACAATACTTTTGAACGATAATAAAGAAACGGCATATTTTATATTTTTAATAAAATGTGCCGTTTTGTTCTGTTTTATAGAAAATACAGTTAAAAAAGGTAAAAAAAGTTTGCATTTTTTTCAAATTTGCTTATAGTTATTTTGATTCGTTAATAATATGTTAAGAGGTATTATAAAATGCTTTCATTTTTTACATTAGCTGCAACAGCAACGACAGCGCCTGTTTTTCAAGGGGCCTCTTCGGATTTGCCAAGGGCTTTAATTCAGTTGCTTGCAATCGTTGTTATATTCTATTTGTTCTTTATTCGTCCACAACAAAAGCGCGCAAAAGAACAAATCAATATGCTAAACAATTTGAAAAAGGGCGATGAAATCGTTGTTTCTGGAATGGTTGGTAAAATAACAAAAATTATCAATGATGGTGAAATTTTAGTGGCGTTTGCCGACGGTGTAGAAATAAAAGTTTTGCGTTCTTTTGTATCAAATGTTTTATTTGAAAGCGAAGATATTAAAAAAGAAAATAATAAGAAGTAAAGGAAGTAAAAATGTTTGGTTATCCGAAATGGCGGGCTTGGACCGTAATAGCAGTTTCAGTGTTAGGGATATTCTTTTCTATTCCGAATTTCATGTCAAAAGACTACTATGAAATGCACGTACCAAAGCAGATGCAAGAATGGTGGCGTCCAATGACGTTGGGCTTGGATTTACAAGGTGGATCTAGCTTGTTATTGGAAGTTAAAATTGATGAATTGGTCGATGAACGCTTAAATTCTTTGGCTGATGCAGCTCGTGGTGTTTTAATTGAAAATAAAATTAAGGCTGTAAAACCTGTCGTTGAAAATGGTGTTTTGCGTATCAAGATTTTAGATGCTGGAAATTTAATGACTGCTCAAAATTTGATATTAAAACAAGAAGAAGAAATGATGGATGTGGATTATCAGGATAACGAACTGATTATTTCTTATTCTCAAGAAGCTTTGGACAGAATTAAAGCAGCAGCAGTTTCGCAGTCAATTGAAATTGTTCGCAGACGAATTGACGAATTAGGAACAAAGGAACCATCCATTCAACGTCAAGGAGTGGACAGAATTGCTTTACAGTTGCCAGGTGTTCAAAATCCTGCAGAAGTTAAGGCTTTGTTGGGTAAAACAGCAAAAATGACTTTCCATTTGGTTGATGAAACCGTTTCTTTAGCAGATGCTCAAAGGGGAAAATTACCCGTTGGTTCTATGATTGTTTCTGGCGCAGAAACGCTTATTTTGAAAAGAGCTGTTGTTATCGGTGGCGATCAATTGGATGGTGCTATGCCTGGTTATGATGAAACGGGAAATGTTGTTGTGAATTTTTCATTAAAATCAGCAGGGGCAAATAAATTTGCCAAAGCAACCAGAGAAAATAAAGGACGTCGTTTGGCAATCGTTTTAGATAATAAGCTTATTTCAGCTCCAGTGATTAACAGTGAAATTAAAAGCAGGGGCAGTATTTCTGGAAATTTCACTATGGAAGAAGCTACGGATTTGGCAATGATGTTGCGTTCAGGTGCTTTACCTGCGCCATTGGAAGTCGTGGAAGAAAGAACAGTTGGAGCTGGTTTGGGTGAAGATTCTATTCGAAAAGGAGCCTTTGCTTGTGTATTGGGTTCGGTATTGGTTTTTGCCTTTATGTTCTTGGTTTATGGTTGGTTTGGCATTTTTGCAAATGTTGCATTGGTTGTAAATGTTTGTTTGATTTTTGCCATATTAAGTGCTTTGGGGGCTACCTTGACATTGCCTGGTTTAGCAGGTATTGCATTGACAATCGGTATGGCTGTTGATTCAAATGTTTTGATTTATGCGCGTATGCGTGATGAAATAGCCGCAGGACATACTACTCCAATACATGTTATAAACAGTGGTTTTGAAAATGCTTTTACTGCTATTTTTGACAGTCAAATTACGACATTGTTTGCTGCTATTGTCTTGTTCTTTATGGGGGCTGGTCCGATTAAAGGTTTCAGTGTTACATTGGCTATAGGTGTCTTTACATCTTTATTTACGGCAATTATGATTACCAAATTTTTGATTATGATTTGGTATTCTTTGAAAAAGCCAAAAGCAATAAAAATAAAATTATAATCCGAAAGGAATAAAAAAATGGTGAAAGTAAATTTAAAAAAGCAAATTAATTTTATGGCTCAAAGTAAATATGCCTTTATTATTTCTTTGATTTGTGTCGCATTATCAATCTTTGGTATTTATTATAAAGGGTTGGAAAAAGGAATTGATTTTGTCGGAGGTGTATTAGTCGAAATTCAATCTACCGAAAAAATCGATATGGCAAAAATGCGTGATAAGGTTGGAGCATTAAATTTAGGTGAAACAAATTTGCAATCAATAGGTGCTTCTGGAACGCAAATGTTGATACATGTTGTTGTGGATACATCTGATAAAGCCGAACAAGATGCTGTAATTTCTCAAATCAAAACGACACTTGGTTCTGATGTTGAATATCAACGTATAGAAGTCGTTGGGCCTAAAGTGGGGGCAGAATTATTACAAAAAAGTATTTGGGCTGCTGTTTTGGCGTTAGTCGCGATTGCTGTTTACATTTGGTTCAGATTTGAATGGCAATTTGCTTTTGCGTGTTTAATTGCTTTGGCGCATGATTTATTAGTGACTGTTGGTTTGTTCGCGTGGACAGGTTTGGATTTTAATATGACTGTTGTGGCAGGTTTATTGTCTATGGCTGGTTATGTGACAAACGATAAGGTCGTGAACTTTGACCGTATTCGTGAGAATTTGAAATTATATCATAAAATGCCGACGGATGAATTACTGAATAAAAGCTTGAACGATACATTATCCAGAACATTATTGACATCTGTGACAACAATGTTGATGTTAGTTATTTTAATTTTCTTAGGTGGAGAAACATTGTATGGATTTTCTATTTGCCTATTATTTGGTATTGTAATTGGAACGTATTCTTCGTTGTATTTAGCAGTTCCAATGTTGCGCTTCTTTGATTTAAGGGCAGTTGCTACAAAAACCGAAGATTTAGGTCCATATGCAGAAACAGCAAAGTATGAAATGGAAGCTAAAAAAATGCCTTTGGGTCATTATTCAAAGTGTTCTGGACGTTGTTCTAGATAAAAACATATAAAAGCCTCTGTTAATGCAGAGGCTTTTTTTTAAACTATTTCATTTCAAAAAAGCGTTAAAACAACTTATTCAATCGGGACGTTCTATGGTTGAAATGCTGGGTATATTAGCAATCGTTGGTATTTTGTCTTTGGCTGGATTGGCTGCTTATGCTATTGCTATGACTTATTACAGAGCTAATCAAACTATTCATGATGTCATGTTGCGTGCTTCTAATGTTCCTATGGTGTATGAAACTTATAATACTCCTAATCGTCCTGATGAATATAACTTTGTGGATTTAGGAAACAAAAACTCCATTAATTATGCTGTAGAAACTAAATCTGAACCTGATGGATATGCTTTTTTGTATCGCGTTGTGGTATCGGATGTTCCTGAAGCTGTATGTAAACGCATTATCAGTATGAAACCAACCGATATTGATTTAATTATGGTAGGGACTAATGCGTCTTATTTTGAAAACAATCATCCTGACTCAAATACTGAAAATGCTTCAGAACGCGATTGTATAGAAGAAAATAAAACTATGGCTTTTTATTTTGGAGAATGCGATAATTGTAATAATCCTCCTGTTCCTGATGCATGTACAAAAGATACCGAATGCGCTAGTGGTTGCTGCGTTGCAGGTTATTGTCAAGAAGCGCCAACCTATCCAGCATGTTATACCTGTTTAGGACATGAATGGGTAAAGATATGTGATAAGACTTGCCAAAGATGTACAGAAAATGTTTGTGTAGATGTGACAGCAGAAGATTTAAATTGTAAAGGGCAGGCAGGACATCCTGATTATGATGAAAACAAATGCGAATGCGCTAATCCTATCAGAGGTGCTGATGGTGAGTTGGTTTGTGGTCCTACTTATTGTCCTGAAGGAACAACTTGTATGCCTTTGGGTACTTGTTGCGAAAATGAAAAAGTGTACGGTTCTGAAAATAGTAAAAAATGTTGCGATGGAGATGTCTATGAACCATGGGAGGGCGCTTCTGATTATGGTGAAAGCGTTTGTTGTGATGATGGGGTAGTTTATGATATTTCAGATTATGAGCAGGGGTGTTGTAAAAGTCCTGATCAAGTTTCTGATGCTTTAGGCGGTGGAAAAGCCTGTTGCAAAAGTGGATATACTGGCATTAATTCATGGGGGTATTCCGAATGCTGTCCAAATGGTATAGAAAACGCATATAAAGAAGGTTTTCAATGTTATAGTGGTACTATGTGTAAGGGGGCAAAATTATAATAAAATATCATTAATATGTTTGAATTTTAAAACATACATCTCCCCTCCAACATTAAATGTTGGAGGGATCTTTTATATTAGATATAATATAAATATATTATTCTATATTTGAAAATATGGCTATTTCACTTTTCGTTAAACGAGCCCAGAGCCTATCTCCAAACGAATAATGCCACCATTCTGGTGGGTAATTGACAAAACCGACTGATGTTAGAGCTTTATCTAAAATGTCTCTGTTTTTCTTTGCCTCTTCTGATAGGTTTTCATTTTCGGAAGATGCGTTGTTGGAAAAGTCTCGCACAAAAGAACCCATATCATATTCTATCCCATCGCGATTACACAATGTTATATCTACGGCTGCGCCAGACTGATGGCCACTTCCTTGTCGATAAGGATTTGCAGCATAAACATCACATTTTGCAATAAATTCTTCACTGTTTATGTCTAGTTCTGGATATCGTTTTTTCATTTTTTCAACCACGTCATTCCACAATTGAATTTGTTTTTCTTTTGGTCTTAATGCTTCATAAATCATAAAATAATAATTGTTCGGCAATTGTTTTTGAGCTTTTTTTAAAAGTTCGTAGGTATAACTTCGAATACGACGTTCTTGTGTAAAACGATTATTAAAGAAAAAATCATCTTTTTTATTTATATTGACCAAATGAACAGGATTTTCAATTTCAAAAATCAAATTGGCTTCTTTTAAAATACTGTCATCAAACATGTTCTTTTCCTCCTGTTAACATTGGACGATAATAAAGTTTTTTTATAAAGTTTGAACGAGATATGATAAATTTTTGTCTGGGTTCATTTGAGTAATTTGATTTTTCAATATATTCTGTTTTTTCGCCCCCTAATTTTTCAATCAAGCGAATAGAATAAGTATTTTGAGGATGTGCAGTTATATCTAGTTGTTCATATTGTGCAAAAAATTGATGTAATACAGCAACACATGCTTCATGAGCGTAATTTTGATTGCCATAAAGTGGATCGATAAAATAACCTAAATCACCCAAAATAACTTGACCATTTTCAATTGTTGGTTTCATGTCTATAGCAATGGATCCTATTAAAGTCCCATCTTTTCTGATTGCATATCGATATGTTTTTCGAGGACTTTCTTTTTGTTCTTTTTTTGCTTTAAAAATAAAATTAACAATCTTATCGTGAAGCCTTTCTCCTTCGTTTAATTGAAATGCATAATATGGTTGATAATTTTCATCATTTCGTGCACTTTCATTTATTCGTGTTGCAATGTTAAATAAAGCTAAAGCATCACGTGTAGAAAGCTCATCTAAAATTAATCGTTTTGTTTTAAACATTGTTTATCCTTTTTTTAAGTCAAATAAATAGCCTATACAGTCTTGTTTCTTTTCCTGGCGCAGAACTATTTGATTATGGTCAATTTGTTTAAAATGAATTAAAGTATTTTTGATTATATTTAAACCATGTTGATATCGGCCGTTGTATTGTAATGTTGTTTGATTATCATTTTGATTTTTTTCTACAGTAAATATAAAGCGTCCAGTTTTTGTTAAATGATTATGTACCAAATCGATTATTGGCGTAATGTTTTCAATATAACAAAAAACATCGGCTGCGATAATTAAGTCGAATGTTTTTTTCGTATGGGTTAAATAATCCAGTATGTCTTGTGTATAAAGTTTGGTATAGCAATTTTTATTTTTTGCGATTTCAATCATTTTTGGGGAAGCATCAATACCGATAAGTTCAGATGAAAAATCTTTTAAAAATGCTCCACAAGCGCCAGTGCCACAACCTAAATCCAATATAGTTTCATAATGTTCATTATTTAATCGATTTTGAATTGCTTTTGGAATTTGACAATCAAGCTGTATCATTTTTTCATCATAAGTTTCTGCAAAAGCATTGTAATATGTTTGAGTATATGCAAAATCGTTATCAGATGATGTCTTTTCACCTTTGAGCGCTTTTAATGTATGAACAGCTAGTGGATTATCTGGAAAGTTTTTTTGCCATCCTTCAGCATAGAGTAAAGCTGTTTTTTCATCTTTTTCAAACCATATTGGAAGCATATTTGCTAAACGAATATGGACTTGTTGTTGAAGTTGATTTTGTCCTAAAATTTTAAAATAAAGTCCAGCAGCTTCCTGATAGTCATTATTGTCTTCTAAAGCAATTGCTAAATTAAACGCAGCATTTGTATCATCAGGTTTAATTAAAAATACATTCCTATACATTTCAAGAGCTTCTAATTTTCTGTTTTGCTTGTATAGCAGAGCTCCTAAATTATTAAAGACTGCTGTATTTTTCGTATCAATGTTGATGATCGTTCGATATGCTTGCTCTGCTATATCTGGGTTCGTTTCTTCTGTTAATAGTGCTTTTTCAAAAAGAGCATCTGTGCAAAAATGGTTAATTTGAATGGCGTTATCAAAAGCATTTAAAGCTTCTTTTATGCGATTTAATTTTGATAAAACTTTACCATACTCAACCCATAAAAAGTCTGTAGTTTGATTTATTTGAATTGCTTTTTCGATATTATCTAATGCATTAGTTAAATCATTTTCAATTCTGTTTTGAACGGATAGCTGATAAAGCGCTTGTATAAAATTTTCATTGATTGAAAGTGCTTGGTACAACAATTCTTTTGCTTTTTTGTAATTTTTTTCCTCTCTTTCAAGTAAAGCTTTATTCAGGTAAGCCCAAAGCATGTTTTTATCTTTTTCCAAAGCTTTATCGAAGTAAGTGCGCGCACTTTTTAAATCGCCTTTTGCACGAAAGATATTTCCTAGATTATTCAAGCTTTCAGGCATATCTTCTAATTTTTCATAGATATTAATTGCTTCGTTGGTTTTACCACATTCTTGTAATGCAACAGCTAAAGAGTATTGATAGTCGTTATTTTTAGGAGCAACCAACGTTGCTTGGTAAAATAATTGGCATGCTTCATCATAAATTCCTTTATCCAAAGCTATAAGACCTAAAAAGTAATTAGCTTGTGGTAGATATGGTTCGTTTTTTAAAATTTGCCGAAATAATTTTTCTGCTTCGTTAATTTGTCCAGTCGCGTAAAATTGGATAGCAGAGGAAAGCAAAGTTTGTTGATTCATAAAAACTCCTGTTTTTTTAGATTATAATATCTTTTTTATGTAAAATATCAAGTTAAATCTAACAAACTTGTTATAAAAGTTGAATTGTCTTTTCATTCGTTTTTGATATATTACAAAATAAGTTAAATTATGTCTAAAGGTGTTATTATGGAAGATATTAATAAAAAAGCCGTCTCTGATTTATCAGAACTTTTAAAACTAAATGGTTTACGCGAAATAGAATACGAAGCGGAAAATGTTCGTATTCGTGTTGTCGCAAATTATGCTGAACAGCCTGTTGTCGCTGCACCAGTGGTTGCAGCACCTCAAGTATCAGCTACAGTTCCATCAAATGTCGCAGAAGACAAAGATAAGGCAAATTATGTTAAATCTCCGATGGTGGGCGTTGTTTATTTAGCTTCGGATCCATCTGCAGCAAATTTTGTTAAAGAAGGTGACTTGGTCGGTGTTGGTCAAACACTTTGCTTGATTGAAGCAATGAAGACATTTAATCCAGTCAAAGCTGAAAAGGCTGGTTGTGTTAAAAAAGTTTTGGTACAGTCAGGAATGCCTGTCGAATTTAATGAACCTTTATTTGTGATTGAATAAAAATGTTTGAAAAAGTATTAATAGCTAACCGTGGTGAAGTTGCTTTGCGAATTCATCGAGCTTGTAAAGAAATGGGAATTAAAACTGTCGCGGTTCATTCAACTGTTGATGCAGATGCAATGCATGTGCGTTTAGCAGATGAGGCTATTTGTATTGGTCCAGCGTTGGCAAGAGATTCTTATTTAAATAAAGCCGCTATTATCAGTGCGGCCTTGATTTCTGGCGCAGATGCCATTCATCCAGGCTATGGGTTTTTATCTGAAAATGCCGATTTTGCAGAAATGGTTGAAATGCATGGTTTGACTTTTATTGGTCCGTCATCTTCTATGATACGCAAAATGGGGAATAAGGTTTTGGCCAGAGAAGCTGCTAAAAATGCAGGACTGCCTATCTTACCAGGTTCTGATGGTGCTATTGCAAATTATGATGCAGCAGAAATTATTGCTCAAAAAATAGGTTATCCTGTTTTGATAAAAGCAGCCAATGGTGGTGGTGGAAAAGGTATGAAAGTTGCCTTTTGCAAAGAAGAGCTAGAAAGTGCTTTTGTTTTGGCTCAAAAAGAAGCCAAAGCCGCCTTTGGTGATGATACTGTTTTTATTGAAAAATATTTGCAAAATCCACGTCATATAGAAGTTCAAGTTTTAGCTGATAATTATGGCCATGTCGTTTGTTTAGGGGAACGAGATTGTTCTTTACAAAGAAATAACCAAAAAATTGTTGAAGAAACACCATCGCCTGCTTTGAACAGACAACAACGAGAAGAATTGATGAATGTTGTCAGAAATGCGATTGAAAAAATCGGATATTCAAATGCAGGAACTTTGGAATTTTTATTTGAAGATGGGCATTTTTACTTTTTGGAAATGAATACACGTCTTCAAGTAGAACATCCAATTACAGAAATGGTGACAGGTATTGATATTGTTCGCGAACAAATCAGATTAGCATCAGGGGCTCCTTTGGGATATTCTCAAAAAGACGTTCGCATAGAAGGTTGCGCTATTGAATGTCGAATTAATGCAGAAAATCCTCAAACGTTTATTCCATCTCCTGGGAAAATTGGAACTTGGCATGTTCCAGGTGGACTTTGGGTTCGTGTTGATTCAGCCATGTTTTCCGGTTATAAAGTGCCTGCACAATACGATAGTTTAGTTGCTAAATTGATTGTTTTTGGACGGACACGTAATGCAACATTGATGCGTTTACGCAGGGCTTTGGGGGAATTTGTTATTGATGGAATCGAAACAACAATACCTTTGCACCAACGTTTGGTTTATGAATCAGAATTTATTGATGGGCAATATAATATCCATTGGTTGCAACATTTTTTGAAAAATAACATACAAAAATAGTATAAAAAACATATTAAATTATTCTTTTTTGCCATATTTATTGCATTTTTTTTGTAAGTGTGGCAATTTTTTTGCGCCAATAATAATACAGGAGTTTTAATATGAAAGAAGCTTATTTTGCTGCAGGTTCTTTTTGGGAGGCACAATTATCATTAGATGCGATAATCGGTGTTATTTCTACAACTGTTGGTTATATGGGAGGATTTATTCCATATCCTAACTATAAAGATGTTATCAGTGGAAAAACTGGACATGCTCAAACTGTAAAAGTTTTGTATGATGAAGATATTGTATCTTATTTGGATTTGGTTAATTGTTTTTTTGAAATTCACGATCCAACAACTTTAAACAAACAAGGACCAGATGAAGGAACTGCGTTTCGTTCAATTTTATTTTATCAAACTGAAGAAGAAAAGCAAATAGCTCAACGGGCAAAATTTTTATATACCTTTTTTAATCCGATGCGTAAGAAAGCTGTCAGTCAAATTTGTAAAGCAGGGTGTTTTTATCAAGCAGAAGATGTGCATCAACATTTCATTGAAAGACAATGGTTTAAACTTATGTGACAGTTAAAAACTGTTTTTAATTATTTTTATTAAGTTTGTCAAAAGCTTTTTGGATGAGTAAAATTTCTTCCTCTGCTGTTGTTAATTCTTCCATCGTCATCATCGGAATTAATTCTTCGATAGCGTCATCGATTCGCTCAAAACTTTGTTCGAATAAAGCGTTTTGACGGCATAAAGAAAGCCATATATAGCCACAAACGGTGTTTTCACTGGCTAAACAAAGTTCAGCCATTTGCATCATTGCGATAGGATTGGCAAGCAGTGCATTTTTTTCCAATTCGTTTACTTGGTTTTGAGTTTTAATAATTTGTTGTAGTTTTGTTTTGTTTATTAGGGCTTCTTCTTTTATCTTTTCGTTATTAGATGCAATAACCATATCATAAAAATGGATGGCCTCTTCAAGGTTAATTTGGGTTCCTCTGCCTGAAACATACATGTTAGCAACAGCCATTTGAGCCAATGGATTTTTTTGAGCGCTTAAAAGATATAGTTCAAATGCTTTATTTTCATCTTTTGGAACAGCTTTTCCTTCTTCGTAAATGGCGGCTAAAATGTACGCAGCAACAGCATTGCCTTTTTCCACATAAGGGGTAAGTAAATTTATGGTGGCAGTGTTGGGAAATACAATCAATTGTTCATACGGCTTTAATTGAATATAATCTTCTTCCAAAGTTGATGCATGTAATGGAAAAACAAAGAATAATAACAACAATAAAAATTTCATTTTTTCCCTCTCTTTAATGATATATTTATCTGAAAGAACAAAAAAGTCAATAAAATAAAAAAATATGTATTTTTTTTACTTTAAGACTTGACGAAAGTTCATTTCCATACTATTTGATAAATCAAAGCCTTTTGTATAGGCTAAAAGTTTGTGTTAATAATAAAGAAGGAAGAAAGAAAATGAAATTTAAACCTTTGTTGGACAGAGTTGTTATTCGTCGCGTAGAAGAAGAGAAAAAAACAGCAGGTGGATTAATTATCCCAGATACAGCAAAAGAAAAACCATCTCAAGGAATTGTTGTGGCTGTTGGTCCTGGTGGACGTGATGAAGAAGGTCGTCCAGTCGTTATGACATTAAAAGAAGGTGATAGAGTTTTATTTGGTAAGTGGTCAGGTACTGAAATTAAACTTGATGGCGAAGAATTATTGATTATGCGTGAAGCTGATATTTTGGGAATTATTGAAGCTTAAGAAAAGGAAAGGAAAAATAAATGTCTGCAAAAGAAATTATGTTTGGTGTTGACGCTCGTGCTAAAATGTTGCGTGGTGTTGATACTTTGGCTGATACAGTTAAAGTGACTTTGGGACCAAAAGGTCGTAATGTTGTTTTAAGTAAACAATATGGCGCTCCTAAAATTACAAAAGATGGTGTATCTGTAGCAAAAGAAATTGAATTGGCTGATAAATTCGAAAATATGGGTGCTTCAATGGTTCGTGAAGTTGCTTCTAAATCTGCAGATGTCGCAGGCGATGGAACAACCACAGCAACCGTATTGGCTCAAGCTATTATTCGTGAAGGTTGTAAAGCTGTTGCAGCTGGTATGAATCCAATGGATTTAAAACGTGGTATTGATATGGCTGTTGAAGCTGTTGTTGAAGATGTTAAAAGTCGTTCTAAAAAAGTTTCAACATCTGAAGAAATTGCCCAAGTTGGTACAATTTCAGCCAATGGCGACCGTTCTATCGGTGAATATATTGCTCACGCAATGCAAAAGGTTGGAAATGAAGGTGTTATTACAGTAGAAGACGCAAAAGGAATGGAAACAGAATTGGATGTTGTTGAAGGTATGCAATTCGATAGAGGATATTTATCTCCATACTTTATTACAAATCCAGAAAAAATGACTGCAGATTTAGAAAATCCATACATTTTGATTAATGATGGTAAATTATCTAATTTGCAAGCTATGATTCCAGTTTTGGAAGCTGTTATTCAAACGGGACGTCCTTTGTTGATTATTGCAGAAGATGTTGAAGGCGAAGCTTTAGCTACTTTGGTTGTTAATAAGTTAAGGGGTGGTTTAAAAGTTGCTGCTGTTAAGGCTCCTGGTTTTGGCGACAGAAGAAAAGCAATGTTGGAAGATATCGCAATTTTAACAGGTGGCCAAGTTATTTCTGCTGAAGTTGGTATTAAATTGGAAGAAGTGACACTTGATATGTTGGGTGGCGCAAAGAAAATTACGATTACTAAAGATGATACAACAATCGTGGATGGTTTAGGTGCAAAAGATTTGATTGACGCACGTTGCAACCAAATTCGTAAACAAGTATCTGAATCTACTTCCGATTATGATAGAGAAAAGTTAGAAGAACGTTTAGCAAAATTATCAGGTGGTGTTGCTGTTATTAAAGTTGGTGGCGCAACAGAAGTTGAAGTTAAAGAAAAGAAAGATCGTATTGATGATGCTTTGCACGCAACACGCGCTGCTGTTAAAGAAGGCGTCGTTGTTGGTGGTGGTACTGCTTTATTATACGCAACACGTGCTTTGGATAATGTTAAACCAGCAAATGATGATCAACGTGTTGGTGTCGGTATTATCCGTAAAGCTTTACAAGCTCCTTTGCGTCAAATTGTTGCTAATGCAGCAGAAGATGGTGCCGTCGTTGTCGGTAAATTGTTGGAAAATTATGATGTTATGATTGGTTATAATGCTCAAACAGGGCAATACGTTAACATGTTTGAAGCTGGTATCGTCGACCCAACAAAAGTTGTTCGTACAGCATTAGAAGGTGCATCTTCTATTGGTGGATTATTAATTACAACTGAAGCCATGGTAGCAGATAAGCCAGAAGAAACATGTTCTTGTGGTAAGGGTGGTGCAGCTGGTGCTATGCCTGGTATGGGTGGCATGGGTGGTATGTATTAATTCAAACCAAATAATTACTGAAAAGCCGTTCTTTTATAGGACGGCTTTTTATATATCTTTTTTTACATAAAAAAATACCACCGTTTTTATCGGTGGTATCTTTATTATGCTGTATAGTGTGTTTGAACAAATCCATCAAAATTCAAGCATTCTTTGACTGTTAGTAATTTTTGAGGATTGTCATCTTTAAATAAACGAGTTCCAGTTCCTAAAATAACGGGAACTGTTGTTAAAACCATTTCATCAATCATATTTTCTTTTATCAATATATTGATGATTTCGGCACCACCAAGAATCCAAATGTCTTTTTCCTTTGTTTCTTTTAAATTTTGAAGACATCCTTTTATATTTTCATGGACAAATGTGATATTATCTTCTTTTTGGCGCAGATAATGAGTAATAACATAAACTTCTTTTTCTTTGAATAATTCTGGAGTTTTGACTTTTAAATAATCATATGTTTTGCGTCCCATAACAACAGAACCAACAGAATCATAGAATTTTTTAAAATTTTTATCTGCTTTTTGTGCAGCCAAAGCAAATTCACTGCTTCCTTCTTTGTTTGCAATAAAACCATCAACGGATGTTGCGATGTGTAAAACAGCTTTTATCATAATTTATCTCCTTTTGTTTTTTTTGATGTGCTTATTATGAGCATCTTTCATTTTAAAATCAAGCTTTTTATTCCAAACCTTCAAAAAATGTTGTTTGTCTTAATGCTTCTGCTGTTGCGATTGCACACGAAACGGCCAAATTTAAAGAACGCTCTTCTTTTTTCATCGGGATTCGAATTCTGCCTTGGACATAATTATGAACTTCATCTGGAACACCAGCGCTTTCTCTTCCGAAAAGAAGAATATCATCCCTGTCAAATTTAAATTGATTATACGGTTCAGAAGACTTTGTTGTTAACAATACAATACGTTTATTTGGATTTTTTTGCAAGAATGTTTCCCATGACATATGTCTGCTAACATCTGCTTTTTCTAAATAATCCATTCCAGCCCGTTTAAGTTCTTTACTGTCCCAAACAAAACCACAAGGTTCTATAATATCAACAGGTAAACCAAAGCAAACTGCCATTCTTATGATAGTCCCTGTATTTTGAGCAATGTCTGGTTGGTATAAGGCAATTCTCATAGTAATTGTAATCCGTTAAAACAGTTGCATACAGGACACGATGCTTCCCAATTATCTGTTTTATGGTTGCATTGTGTACAAATATAAGCCGATGAAGTTTCAGATTTATTCATTTTTTCAAGCCATTTTTGAGCTTCTCTAACATTATGATTGGCATCCACTTCGATTTGCATCATCAATGTAATAACATCTGTTGTTAACGGATATTGAGCTATATATCCATTCAATTCTTTTTTGGCTTCACTCCACAAATTTGCTTTAATCGCAGCATCAGCAATGACTAATGCATTAATTCTTGCATTTTTATTATGTTCACATAAATTTAGAACATGTTTATATTGAGCCAAGTAGTTTTCTTTTGCAAATAAACGAACATACGCTTTATAAATTTCAAAACTGGGTTTTATTTCCCATGATGTTTGATATATCTTTTCTGCTTTTTTGGGATTTTCTTTTGCTGCTAATACAGCAGCAGCAGGTAAGGCAGGGCATAATCTAAATGCTTCAGTTCCTTTGTTTAATTTAACTAATAATACTGCTTTTTGATTATTATATTGCAATTTATCAATCAACTTTAACTTATTTAATGTTTCTAAACAATTTAACGCTTTTTCCCATTCTTCGTTTATGACAAACAAATTAAAAGCTTCTTTTAAAACCCATTCTTTTTTAGGATTTTTTTGTTGTAATTCTTCTATTTTTTCACATGCTAAAGTAATTTCTCCACGCTTTAGATGCTTATCTATTAAAATTTTATATCCAACTTGTTCTGTTATTGGTTTTTTTATCAGTTGTTTATAAATATCTTCATCTGTTTTTGAAAGCGCTTTTAAAATTAATGAAACATTTTCATCTTTTGAATTTTTTTGAAACCCTTTAATCAGTTTATCATTTCCATTCGTTTGACCACAGAGTAAATTGGTTAAAATTTGGACAAGTAGTTCATTTGATTTTTTTAAACGCTTTTTTTCTAGGTTTTGGCGAATCCAAATCAACCAACGTTTTGGAAATGCTATTAAGTAGAAAACAAAAATAAATGTAAAGACTAAGCCAATACAAAAAGCAACCGAGGTTTCAATAATATATCCAAACCATGAAATAGAAACAAATCCAGGATTATCTATTAATACATTAACACCAAAAATCAGTAAAACTGCACAGCATAGCCATAATATAAATTTTGTCATTTTCCCCTTCCTCTATATTTTTAAATAAGCATTAATTATTTGTTGTGCCAATAAATAACTTTTGGCATTTTTAACAAAGCCGTTGAATAAGTTTTGTACATTTGATGGTAATTTTTCGATTGTTTTTATAGCCAAAGCAAATTGATTGTCCATAACTTGTTCTTTTGCTAAAAAGAGTAAATCAATTCCATGAGCTTTTTGAGCATCTATCTTTTCAGGATAAATGAAAAACAAAGATTTAAAGTATGCCGTTGTTTTTTTATTCCAAGATGTATTTTCTTTGCTTATATAGAAAGACTTTTTGGCTATATCCATTATTTTTAAAAAATCGTTTTTTAAATCTTCTTGTGTTGGGATGCCTGATGTCGCCAAATCAGACAATTTTTCTTGTACATTCAAGGCTAAAACATTTGTTTTATCGTGTGTCAGTAATAAATTTAACGTTGTTAAAAATGGTTTTCCAGTACTGATTTCATTTAATAATTGCGCAGTCAACGGAACGATTTTATCCCAATTTGTCATTTTTTCAGAAAGATTAAAGTTTTCCATCTCTAAACGATGAAGTTTTTCATTTAATCCATCAATAGTTTGTTTTTGATTTAAAATAAGTTTATCTTTTGTCGCACAACTTTCTTCCATTGAATGAATGATTTGAGGTACAGAATTATCCATTTGTTTTTCCTGAACATCGTACAGAATTAAAGCATCAGAAGGAGGCTGTTGTAGGGACGTCGTATTTGACGCTTGTACTTTTTTTACTGGTGGAAAAATAATATCTTTTTTATTAAAATATGGATATAAGACTGCCCCACCTATGCATGCGACAAACACAGCAAATACAGCAAACGGTTTTAAAATACTTCTGTCTTGTTCTTTAGGTTGTTCGATAACCAATTCTGCTGGTTTTTCTTTTTGGATTTTTTCTTTTTTGTTTTTTTGCATAAAAGCCTCCTGTTTTTTTTGATACTAGCATTCATTTTTGTAAAATGGAAGAGGGGAAATATAAAAAAATAAAAAAAGTTTTCTTTTTTCGTTGTAATTGTATTTTTTTTGGTGTAAAAATAAAGGTAATCATAAAACTTGTAAATAATGGAGCAAAAAATGAACTTTTTGAACAAATTGACGAATTTATTTTCTACAGATATGGCTATTGATTTGGGAACAGCTAATACAGTTGTTTATGTTCGTGGGCGAGGAATCGTTTTAAACGAACCATCTGTGGTTGCGATTGCTGAAAGCAAAGGAAAAAAACATGTTTTTGCTGTCGGTGATGAAGCAAAACAGATGTTGGGACGTACTCCTGGTCAAATTCAAGCGATTCGTCCTCTTCGCGAAGGTGTTATTGCAGAGTTTTATGTCGCAGATGAAATGATTAAAAACTTCATTTACAAAGCGTTAGGTCGTAATTCTATTCGAGGGCCAATGATTGTTATTTGTGTTCCATCAGGCGCAACTGCTGTAGAACGTAAAGCAATTCGTGAAGCTGCTGAAAATGCAAGAGCTAGAAAAGTGTTCTTAATTGAAGAACCTATGGCTGCTGCAATCGGTGCTGGTTTGCCTGTTTCTGAACCTTCTGGCAGTATGATTGTTGATATTGGAGGTGGAACAACTGAAGTTGCTGTTATTTCTTTGGGAAACATCGTTTACTCTCGTTCAGAACCTGTTGGTGGTGATAAGCTGGACGAAGCTATCATCAGTTATATTCGACGGAATCATAATCTGTTGGTTGGAGAATCTTCAGCAGAAAGAATAAAAAAAGCTATCGGTTCTGCTTCTATTCCTGAAACAGGAGAAGGTGAAAAAATCGAAATTAAAGGGCGTGATTTGATAAATGGTGTTCCAAAGGAAGTTATTGTGACAGAACGTCAAATCGCAGAAAGTTTGGCAGGTCCAGTCAGTCAAATTGTAGAGGCTGTTAAAGTCGCTTTGGAACACACTGCACCAGAATTAGCCGCAGATATTGTTGACAGAGGTATTGTTATGACTGGTGGTGGTGCGTTGCTGAAAAATTTGGATCAGGTTTTACGTCAAGCAACGGGGCTACCTGTGAGCGTTGCCGAAGATCCTTTAACTTGTGTTGCAATAGGTACTGGTCGAGCATTAGAGCAATATGCTAAATTTGAAAATGTATTAAGCTCTATTTAAGCAGGAGTTGGTATTTTGAAAAATCGTCCAAGTCGTTATCGATTATTGAAACAATTATATCGACAGTTTGGGCTGTATTTATACATTTGTTTAGCAGCTGTTTTGATTTTGTTAGGTACATCAAAGCATCCCTTAATAAGTAAAGTTCGTGTTGAAATCGCAGACATATCTTCTTCTTTGGTAAATCTTATTTATAAACCATTAGAAGGTATTGGTTATTTTATGGAATATCTGTCAGAGTATATCGCTGTTCGGGATGAAAATGTGATTTTAAAAGCAGAAAATAAAAAACTTTTATATTGGAAACATCGTTCTGAAGTTTTATCACATGAAAATAAGCTGTTGAAAAAAGAAATGAATTTTTTAACAGACGATCACGAACGTTATTGGACAGGATATATTGCAGCCGATAATGGAGGTGTTTTTTCCAGATCTGTTTTATTAAGATTAGGGGAAAAACATGGGATGAAACGTGGATTTGTGATTCAATATAACGAAGGGTTGCTTGGTCGAATCGAAGCTGTTGGAACTTCTACTTCACAAGTTTTATTACTGACGGATTATGCATCAAGAGTTCCTGTATTGGTTGGAAATAAAAAAATTCTAGGAGTTGTCGTTGGTGATAATGCACCATTATTAAAGTTAATAGCTTTACCAGAAGATGCTGAAGTATTTGTTGGGGATTACATTACAACATCTGGACACAGTGGCGTTTTTCCTCCAGGATTGGCAGTGGGAACTGTTGTTAGAATTGAAAATAATGATATTTATGTAAAGCCATTTGTTTCCAGAGAAGATACGTCTTTTGTTAAGGTGGTAGATTATGGTTTAAGTGGATTAATTGACATTCCTTCTTGCGAAGATAAGAGTGTAAAGGTTGAAGGAAAATGACAACGTCTTCTTTTGTGGCAATCAGATATTTTTTGCGTTCTCATATTCCTTTTTGGTTTTCGTTTCTTTTATTGCTTTTTGGTATGTTGCCTTGGCGTGTTGCATTCTTGTCGCATTTTGCCATACCATTTGTTTATGCAAGTTTATTTTTTTGGACTGTATTTCGTCCTGATTTGATAAGCGCTCCTGCCGTTTTTTTATTGGGATTATCGGCAGATTTATTAACAATATCTCCACTGGGATACTACACATTTTTATTTTTAATTTTTTATTGGGCTGTTTTGTTGGAACGACGCTTTTTAATTAAACGTCCATTTATTTTTTTGTGGGGTGCTTTTAGTGCTTTTGTTTGTCCTTTGGTTTTATGTCAATGGATGTTAGCATCTTTATTAAACTTGAAATTATTGTCTTTATTGTTCTTTATGGGACAAGGTGCTTTATTAATGGCAAGTTATCCTTTGATTTCGATTTTATGTGCCTTTTTATACGATAGGTATTTGGAGGATTAATAAAATGCCATGGCAATCTGATGGAGTTCGTAAAATAAAAAAAAGAACGTATATGCTCGCGGCAGGTATGCTTCTGTTTTCCTTTATATTATTTGGACGTATGTTTTATTTACAAGTTTTGGATGCTGAAAAATATAAAATGTTGGCTGAAAAAAATCGCATTGGTATCAGGCAAATTATACCAGAAAGAGGTTTGATTTTTGACAGAAATGAACAGTTATTGGCCCAAAATCGAAAAACTTTTAGAGCAATTATTACAGCCGAAGATACTCAAGGAAATGTTCAAAAAGTATTGGAAAAATTTCAACAATTAGTTCCTTTGGAAGATTTTGAATTGGAACGGATTGTAAAGGAAATTAAGCGTAAAAAGTCTTTTGTTCCTGTACGAGTAAAGGAAGATTTAACATTTGAACAGATGTCAGCAATTCAACTGAATATACCACAATTACCAGGTATTGCGATAGAAGAAAGTTTGATGAGAATTTACCCAGAAAAAGAAAATACAGCGCATGTTGTTGGATATGTTTCTTTTTTGACAGAGGCAGATTTAAAAAAGAATGAACGTCTGCATAATTTACCAGATGTTCGTGTGGGGCGTATGGGATTGGAAAATTCTTTTGAAGTGGATTTGGCTGGTGTTGCAGGCTCCAAAAAAATGGAAATTAATTCTATTGGGCGAGAGGTCAGAGAGCTAGAACGTCAAGAACCTATCTCTGGAAATGATATATTGCTTTCTATAGATAAAAGATTACAGAAAATAGCCATTGAAGCTATGAAAGACGAAGCAGGTTCTGCAGTTTTAATGGATATACATACGGGTGAAATTTTGTTATTAGTTTCAACCCCTTCTTTTGATACAAATATATTCAATGGACCTGTTAGCCATAAAGTATGGTCTCAATTAAATTCAAATGAACGGCATCCAATGCTTAATAAAGCCGTTGCAGGGGCATATTCACCTGGTTCTGTTTTTAAAATAGTTGTTGCTTTGGCAGGTTTGGAAGCAGGTGTTATTAAATTAGATACTAAAATTGATTGCGAAGGACGGTTATATGTAGGGTCTCATCCATTCCACTGTTGGAAAAAAGGTGGTCATGGTCCAATGAATTTGATTGAAGCTTTGCAACATTCTTGCGATATTTATTTTTATGAATTAGCCAGACAAGTTGGGGTGGATAAAATTATAGAAGTTGCTAGTCGATTGGGGTTTGGTCAAAAGACAGGTATCGAGCTGAATGCAGAACGTACAGGATTATTACCGACAAGGGAATGGAAATATGCGCGCTATAATGATGCATGGAGATTAGGTGATACAATGAATTTGGGTATTGGGCAAGGCTTTTTGCTTTCAACGCCTATACAAATGGTCCAAATGATGGCAAGAGTAGCTAACGGAGGATATGAGGTTTCTCCGACATTACTTAAAACAGATGAAAACGGAGAAGATAAAAAAAGTTTGAGATTTTCTCCTTCTCATTTGAAACATGTTATGCGTGGATTAGATGCTGTTGTAAATAAATATGGTGGTACAGCTTATCATACCAGATTAGATGTCAATGGGCAAAAAATGGCTGGAAAAACAGCATCAACACAGATACGTCATATTTCTTTAGCTGAACGAGAAGAAGGTTTGAAACAACAACACGAGTTAGCTTGGCGAGACAGAGATCATGCTTTCTTTGTTGCTTATGCACCATTGGATAAACCACGTTATGCTTTAGTTGTTGCCGTTGAACATGGTGGTGGTGGTGGTTCTGTTGCCGCACCGATTGCTTCAAACATCATACGTCAAGTTTTACTTTTGGAACAAGAAGATAAAAAAAACGCCCACCTCAAAACACAGTTCAGTATTTCAAAGTTGGATTTGAAGAAAAAACCAAAATTTGTAAAACCAATTTATCAACCAGTTGATGTGGAGGACGAAGTTGAGCCTGTTTTTAGATAAAAATAATTATTTTAAAGACTTTGATTTATCCTTTAAAGATAGACTTTTAAATATGAGTTGGTCTTTTTTATTTTTCATATTGTTGGTTGTATCTATTGGAATTTTATTGCTGTATTCTGTTTCTGGTGGTTCATTTTCTCCGTTAGCAGAGCGTCAAATTATGCGCTTTTTGATGGGGTGCAGTGTTTTCTTTTTTATATCTTTATCTGATTTAAGAATTTGGATGAAATATGCCTATGTACTTTATGCAATATCATTACTGATGTTGTTGGCTGTTGATATTTTTGGGCATGTCGGAATGGGTGCTCAAAGATGGTTAAATTTAGGCTTTATACGAATACAACCATCTGAATTAATGAAAATAACGCTTGTTATGGCGTTGGCTCGATATTTTCATGCCAGTTCTGATGAGGATGTTGAAAAAACAACGCATTTGATTATACCGTCAATTTTAATGGCATTGCCTGTTGGTTTGATTTTATTACAGCCCGATTTGGGAACTGCTTTGATGTTGGTTTTTGTGACGGTTGCTATTTTTTGGATTGTGGGCGTTCAGTGGTGGAAGTTTGCTTTGGTTGGTTTGGGTGGTTTGATTTGTATTCCTGTGGCATGGCACTTTTTACATGATTATCAAAAAAAACGTGTATTGACTTTTTTAAATCCAGAAACAGATCCTTTAGGACAGGGCTATCATATTATGCAATCTAAAATTACTCTGGGGTCAGGAGGCGTCTTTGGCAAAGGATTTTTAGAAGGAACGCAAAGTCATTTGAATTTTATTCCAGAAAAACATACCGATTTTATTTTTACGGTTTTGTCAGAGGAATTTGGTTTGGTTGGTGCAGCCTTTTTATTACTGTTGTATATGATTATTATTTTTTATGGGATAAGAATGTCTTTAAAGAGTTGTAATTTTTTTGGTAAAATTTTAGGAATTGGATTAACCGTAAATTTTTCTTTGTATGTATTCATTAATATCGCAATGGTTATGGGCTTGATGCCTGTTGTAGGGATTCCATTGCCTTTAGTTTCTTATGGAGGATCTGCAATGCTGGTTTTGATGGCTGGATTTGGTTTAATTGAATGCGTTCATGTCAATGAAGAGATGGTTATTGGAAGACTGGGTGTTGATAAAGATGAATTATAGCAATTCTTCAATTTGTTTGTGAATTTTTTCAGAATCGAAATCAGCCCCACCTTTTATTGTTTTTTTCACAATACCTTTTTTATCTATCAATCGTGTTTGAGGAACTTTATCGCCTCCCAATAATTTAAACAATTTTTGATTATCATCCAAGGAAACAGGGATGTTTGTTAGGTTTCGTTCTTCGTGTAGGACTCGTTCAATTATGTCTGCATTTTCATCTCCTTGAGAAATCGCTAAAACAATAATTTCAGGGTATTTTTCAGCTAAACGATTCAATGAGGGCAGTTCAATTAAGCAAGTTCTGCAGGTTGCTTTCCAAAAGTTTAAAACAATGACTTTTCCTTCAAAATCAGATAGTTCTACTTGGTTTCCTTCTTTATCATAAAAAACAGCAGATTTTGAAATTTTTTGAGGGTTGAAGATACTCTTAAATTCATCAGAAAAATTATTTTGAGCATAAGACTTGCTAAAAACAATAAAAAGAGCTAAAAGAGATAATATAAAAATTTTTTTTAACATATACAATCCTTTAAACGAGAGGTTCCTATGCGTAAAATACTTATTTTGAGTTTAATTTTTTCTTGTCTTTTACTTTCTTGTTGTGGGCGTATGAGCAATCCTGTCAGACCAGAAGATTCTGTCTTTCCCAGAACGTATTATTGAGATACTGTGTTTGACGTAGTTTCTGGTTGTCCTGCAATTGGATTTAATCGAGCCCATTTAATCAAAGAAACGGCACTGGTTCCATTGTCTGGATAAATGGAAACACCCAAAGACATTTTCAAATTTAAAGACTGATTTTTATATAAAATTGGAACGTTTACGCAATTTTGCAATCTGTTTGTAATGATTTGAATGTTTTGCTTGTCGCGAATGTTTTCAAACAAGAAATAAAACGAATCGTCAGGTGTTTTTGCCAATGTATCAACGCTTCTGATACTGGATTTAAAGCGAGAAATAAGAACATCCAAAGCATAACGACGTCCTTCAGAGCCACATTGTTGATATATTTCATTCAAACCGTCAATGTTTCCAACAACCACAGTTAAATAAGATTGGATGTTATCCAAATTGCCCCTTGCTTCTCGCAAAGCTCTTAAAATCGCCTGTTCGATTCGGTCATTGAGCAAAATTAAAGACGGTAAATGCGTTTCCAAATCCAACGGGGATAAATGCATAATCTTGTCTTCTAATGCCTGATTTTTTTTCTTTAAAGTAATGACAACTTCTTCATTATAAGCTTCCATCATGACAATACGTCTGTCATTTAAAATCAAAGGAACAAGTCGTGCACGCAGTTCTATGATATTATTTTTTTCATCCAACACTTTGATTTGGAAATAATCGGTTCTTTCATGGGTGTTGTTTAATTTTTCAACAAACGGATTTCGATTTTCTTCTGAAATTAATGATGCAATGTCTGCGCCAAATAAAACATTCGCAGGTCTTCCGAACAACTTTACAGCTGCTTCGTTTAAGTACGTGATTTTTTGATTTTCAATTGTTATAATTGCAGTATCGGTTATTTGCAGGAAATAACCACCTAAAATCTTTGATAATTCTTGTTCTAGCATCATATTGTTTCTCTTTAATAATTAAAACTATATTTTTAGGTTAATCGTCTTTATTTTGAAAATCAAGAAAAAAATAAAGAGAAAATCATTTTTTTATTGCTCATCCTGTTTTTTCAGAGTAAAATAAAAGAAATAAAGGGAGTTTTATATGAAAAAAATACTATTTTTTCTTTTGTTTTTAGGGGCAATAAGCTTTCATTCACAGGCGTTTAGTTTAACGCTAAAGGAACAAGAGGATTGTCAAAAGTTAATTCAGATTGCTGAAAAAAAGCAAATTGATTATGTATATGATGTTTGTGGTTTTGATGATAAAATGATTGCTTGGTATGAATGGGCACCATTTGCATCAGCAGGAAATCATAAAAAAGCGTTATATGAGCTTTGTCGTCGTCATCCAGAGCATGAATACGCTGCTTTATATTGTCAAAAATCTGCTGATTTAGATTATGCCCCAGCTTATTATCGGCTTGCAAAAGAAGCAAAGAGCAAAGGTCAAATGAATCTTTATGAAGCCCATTTAAAAAGGGTTATATCTCTTAACGATATTAAGAATAAAAATATATTAACTAGCGAATCTGATTTTGCGGCTCGTCAGGCGTATGAAGATTTGGCTAGATTTTATTATGAACGATCAAAAAATGCATCTAAAGAAACTATAGTAAATAATTTGAAAATTGCGGCTGATGCAGGCAGTTTAACAGCTGCCCATAGTTTAGGTGTTCTTTCTGTTCTGTTGGAAGATCCAACAATACAGTCTGATTCGTTTACTTATTTGTGGAAAGCTATTTTAGCTGGTTGTTCTGCTGCAGAAGAAAATTTAGGTCTGATAAATTCATTGGTGCAACAGCGATTGTATAAGGAAAATGCTTTTTCGGAAATCCAAAATCGTATGTTTACTTGTAAACCATCCGAACCATCAGAACGCAGATTATTTTTGTCTGCAAAAGATTGTGATTGTCCTGCTGTTTTATCTTGGTATGATGCGCAAAAAGACAAACCTTTCCTTGTCAAAGAAATTTTACAGGATATGGCTGTTTTAGTTGATGAAAATAACGAAGAATATACAGTCGCGAAAGGCGATAAAGTGACAAATGGTTTTGTTGTTGAAGATGTTCGACCAACAGCAGTCATTGTTCGAAAAATGGCTGATAGATATATCCTTTTGTTTAGAGATGATGAAATCTGTGTTGATTTATGTCAAAATCCAGATGTTATTCCAAAACGTTTTGTGAAAGATTTGCCTCCATACAATTTGCTTTATACACCAGAAGAATGTTTAAATTTAGCACGTAGTATCGAACATTTAAATAATCCAATGAAACCTTTTAAAGGCTTGCCAGAATGTCAATTACAAGATTGGCAAAAATGGGGAGAACAAGCTTTAGCAGAAAAAAGAAATAAACATTTGTTCTTACTGGCTAATTATGAAGAATCGTTCTATATCCCTTCTAAAGTTGTTGAGTTAGACGCTTTTTTACAGTTGGGAGGCGAAGAAGCTTTGGCTCAAGCGAATAATTTGATGGATTTTATTTTAAAGGAAAAACCATCCGATGAACTTTCGGAAATAAAAAGACAAGAAGCTTTTTGTTTGCTTGCAAAATCGTATTTGAATACGCCTTCTGAAGATTACTCTGACCTTTTTAAGTGGACAAAAATGGGGGCTGATGAAGGTTATCCTTTCAGTGTCAATTTATTGGGTGTTTTATATGCCGTTGGCTTGGGTACAGAAACGGATACTCAAAAAGCGATGGAATTGTTTAAGTTAGCTGATGAATTTTCTCAAACGCCTTATTTGCCAGCATTAGAAAATTATCAGTTGTTAAAAAATAATGGTGATTTAAAAAATTTGCATATACCAGCTTGCAATAATATGATGCAGTCATCACCTTTGTCTATTGAAGACTTGTTAAAATTTTATTAGAGGATTATAAAAATGAAAATAGCAATACATTATTTTTCAGGTTGTGGAAATACTGCCTGGTTGATTGCAAAAGCACAGCAGAATTTGCTTCAGAAAGGGCATGAAATTGTTTTTTTACAAAATATAGAACAGCCTTTTCCGAATGAAATTCCTCAAACAGATTTGGATATTTTTATGGCTCCTACTTATTTTTTTGGTCCAGCACCTAATTTTGTTTCTTATTTAAAACGAATACCGATGGTTGCATCCAAAAAAGCTATCTTTATCAGTGTCAACGGTGGAGTAAGTGGTGCATCTAAATGGCTTGTTGCAAACTTGCTGAAAGATAGAGGATATGACGTAATCGCTTCTTCAGATGTAAAAATGCCTGATACATTTTTGTTTTTGAAAGAGTCTCAAAAAACGTCTGAAGAAAGAAAAGAAACATTACAGGCTTCTTTAAAACAGTTGGATGAAAGTTTAAATGCTTTAGAGATTTTACCTCCTGTTCCCACCTATAATAAATTTAAGAATTTTGCATTTACTATTGTTTATGGACTTTATTATGTTTTATTCCGTCATACAATCGGCCTGTCTTTTGTTGTGAGTGACGTATGTTCAAAATGTGGATGGTGTGCGCAAAATTGTCCTTCTCATGCCATTTATTTTGATGGAACGAATAAACCTGTTTTTAAAACTGGATGCGTTGGCTGTTTTCGTTGTGTTAATGCTTGTCCAGTAGGTGCAATAGATTATTCAAAGTATGCTTTGATTTTTGGGGGTATTTTTGCTCTGTTAGGTTGGTTTATTTTACCAATTTTATTGCCGTTAGGGATTCTTGCTAAAATTGCAGGTTTGTTTACAGGTTGGTTTGCTGGATGTTATGTTTTCCAAAAGTTTTTTTCAAAAAAGTATGCAAATGCCGATGGATGTTTTAAAAATAAACAGCGTGTGTGGTTTTCTGATGAAGAAAAAAACTTGTAATTTTTTTTACATCGTTTAATATGTAGCAAATTTAAAGGAGTAAAAAATGAAAGTTTTATTGATATCGTTATTTTTGTTTTTAATTGCATCTGTAAAAGTTTTTGCAAATCCGGCCTGTCCAGTATGTACTGTTGCTATTGTAAGTGGTTTGACAATTGCTCAAAAATTGGGTGTCGATGCTTGTATCGTTGCTTTGTGGGCTGGTGCTATGTTGGCAATGTTGGGTTATTGGATGATTCGATTTTTAGATAAGAGAAAGTGGACATTTAAAGGCTATAAATTATTTTCAATGATTCTGTGTCTTTCTATGTTGTTGGCCGTTTATGTAAAAGATTTGACATATACACCTAATGTTATTTTGGGATTTTTATATATGGATTGTTTTTTATTCACTGGTTTGTTAGGGGCGTTTGTTTTGATTTTTGGTGTTAATTTTTACGCTTGGATGAAAGCAAAAAATGGTGGACATGCTCATTTTCCATTTGAAAAAGTGGTTGTTCCTATTGCATTATTGGCTTTAATTAATTTAGTGTTGGTTTACCATCCTTTATGCGATTGTAATGAAACGCTTTCGGATAAGCCAAATGTCGTTTCTATGGATGATATGCCGTCATTTGATTAGATAGGATATTTTTTTAAGCTAAATGCTCGGTGGTAATTCCGAGCATTTTTTTTATTTTACTTGAATAAATGTTAATAATAAAAAAATCACTGTAAAAAACAGTGATTTTCTTAATTGGCTCTGGCGGTAGGATTCGAACCTACGACCGATCGGTTAACAGCCGATAGCTCTACCGCTGAGCTACGCCAGAATCGATAATGAAATAAATACAACAAATAAATTCTTTTTGCAAGTACTTTTTTCACTTTTTTCTTTTTTTTGGAGGTCGGTACCGGAATCGAACCAGTGTAAAAGGATTTGCAGTCCTCTGCATGAGCCACTCTGCCAACCGACCTTTTTTAAAAGACAGTATATTTTTATCACATTTTTTTTATTCGTCAAGAAAAAAATTAAAAAAGTCAAAAAAAAGTTTACATTTTATATTTTTTTTGTATAGAATATTTGATAAGTTATTAAAAAAAATAAAAGAAAAGGAAAAAAATGAAAAAGTATTTAAAAATTAGTTTGTGTACTGTTGTGCTTTTTTTTGCGTCATCTATCTGCCAAGCAGAAAATTTATTTGATATTTTAGCTCGAACATATCAAACGAATCCAACGCTGCAAGCAAATCAAGCTTACTTAAGGGCCGTAGATGAACGAGTCGGACAAGCAAAATCTTCGTGGAGACCATATGTCGGTTTGGAAGGAAATGCATCTTACATGGACCAAAAATTTAAAAATTATCCAAATGTTGGTGAATTTGACTATGATAATGATATGTATGATGCCAGTGCCGTTATTCAGCAATCTGTTTTTTCAGGATTTAAAACTGTCTCTGCTGTTGAATTGGCAGAAACAAATGTATTAGCTGAAAGAGAAAAACTTCGTCAAACGGAACAGAATGTTTTGTTATCTGCTGCTGTTGCGGCTGTTGACGTAATCCAAACAAGAGCTTTATTGGATTTGCAAAAGAATCAAGAACAAGTTTTAAGACGTCATTATAAAAGTTATCAAAAACGTTTTCAGGTTGGCGAGTTGACAAAAACAGATGTCGCACAAGCAGAAGCTAGATTAGAGGGCGCTGTCGCTGCCAGAATCGCTGCAGAGGGGAATTTAGAAACTGCAATCGCTAATTATGTAAGTGTTGTTGGGGAAAAACCTGCAAAAGAGATAACGGTCAACGAATTGAGTGTGTATTTACCTAAAAAAATACAAGATACAATTCAAATAATGAAAGAAAAGAATCCAGCACTAAAGGCTGCTGAATATGCAGTTCAAGTTGCTCATTCCAATATATCCCTGCAAAGGTCTGATTTGTTGCCATCTTTGAATGTTTCAGCTGGAGTCGGTTATCAGTGGGGTCAGCCAATCCCAAACATCGATGATGATTATGATGGAAATTATTGGCAAGTTGGTGCAAAGCTTTCTGTTCCTTTATATCAGGGTGGGGGCGAATATGCTAAATTAAGAGAAGCTAAACAATTGGAAAATCAAGCTCGTATTTTGTTGGTTCAAACAGAACGAGAGCTGACAAAGTCCACAACACAAGCTTGGGAAATATATCAAGCAACAAAAGCATCTATGGAAGCGATAAAAGCGCAAATAACGGCTTCTAAAATGGCTTTGGATGGTGTAATTCGTGAAGCTGATGTTGGTTCCAGAACAGTGTTAGATGTCTTGGATGCCGAACAAGAATACTTAAATTATCGTGTTAATTTAGTATCTGCAGAACGGAATATGACGGTTGCTGCACTCAATTTGTTGGTTTCAATGGGAAATATGACTGCAGACAGTTTGAAATTAAATGTTGACCAATACGATGTGACAGCATATTATAATGAAGTAGATAATAAATTAATTGGTTCTGGTATTTAAGAAAGGACTTACTATGGAACAACAAGAACCTTCGATGGAGGAGATTTTATCATCGATTCGTCGTATTCTATCTCATGAAGAAGAAACGTCTGTGTCTAACGCAGAGGATGAAAATAAAGATGTATCAAATGACGTTGAAACAGATACTTCATCAGATGTGATGGAATTAACAGAAGATATGCGTGTTTCACCAGTACAAGTTGAAAACAATCAAATTCAAACAAATGAAACCGACGTGCCGTCTTTGTCAGATGATATGGTTTTGTTGTCTGAAGCTGCCGTTCAAGCGTCTCGAGATAAATTAACGCATTTTGTCGAATCTGTATCAAAAACATATGGTGTTAAACAAGATAACACAAACACAGTACTAGAAGAACTTGTTAGTTCTTTGTTGCGACCATATTTAAAAGAATGGTTGGATATGCATTTGCCAAGTTTGGTTGAACAAATTGTTCAAAAAGAAATAGAGCGCTTGACAAATAAGGTCGATTTGTCTTAATATAGCGCAGGAAAAGTAAGAAAGTCCTTTTAAAAGGACTGGTTAGTGTATTTTATGAAAGGATTAAAATGAAAGGTATATTTTTTGTTGCTGGTGAAAGCGAAACAAATAAAAGCGAGCTAGCAGAAAAAGCTTTAAATTCTTTGAAAGAAAAAGGTAAAAAAGTTGCCTATTTTAAACCTGTAGGAAATGAACCTGCAGCGCTTTATTCGTTATCTGTGGCAAAGCATATGATTGTTGATGACGATGCAGATAAATTGATTAATCATGTAATCGATACATATAAAGCTTTGGAAAGGGAAAATGATTTTGTCGTTGTCGAAGGAACCAATTTGATGACCAGAGATACAGTCGTTGAATTTCGTTTAAATACAATAATGGCAAAACATTTATGTTTACCAGTTGTTTTGGTTATGCGTGAAGATACAGATACTCTGGAATCATCTGATTTTATTACACGTATTTTAAAAAAGCATCAGATAGATGTGTTAGGTATGATTTCAGGCGAAAAAGGATTGGATTTTTTGCTGGAAGAAGCTCAAAAATGTACAGAAACAAAATTGTCAACAAAAATGTTTGAATGGTCTTTGTTGGACAAAGCCAAATCGAATAAGCAACGTATTGTTTTACCAGAAGGTGAATGTGAACGTATTTTACGTGCCGCAGATGATTTAAATCGCTTGGAAATCGCAGATTTGATAGTTTTAGGAAAGTCTGAAGATATTTTAAGTAAAGTTTCTGAATTGGGTTTGTCTTTTGATGGAATTACTGTCATAAATCCAGAAGAATCGGATAAATTTGAAGATTATGCATCGACGTTATGTGAACTTCGTAAGGCAAAAGGCATGACAATTGAAGAAGCCAGAGAATTGATGAAAGATGGTGCATATTTTGGAACCATGATGGTTTATAAAGGCGATGCTGACGGCATGGTTTCTGGAGCAGAACATACAACAGCAAATACTATCAGACCTGCATTACAGTTTGTTAAAACAAAACCAGGAACCAGCCTTGTTTCTGGCGCATTTTTGATGTGTTTAAATGGTCAGTTATATGTGTTCGCTGATTGTGCAGTGACTCCAAATCCTTCATCAGAACAATTGTCAGAAATGGCTGTGACAACGGCTCAAACTGCACGGATTTTTGGTTTGGATCCTAAGGTGGCATTTTTATCTTATGGAACAGGCGAATCAGGAAAAGGTCCAGATGTCGATATTGTAAAAGAAGCTGTTCGTTTAACAAAAGAAAAAAATGTTGATTTTGCTTTTGAAGGACCTATACAATTTGATGCTGCGATTGATCCTGTCGTTGCAAAAACAAAATTGCCAAACAGTGATGTCGCTGGTCATGCAAATGTGTTTATTTTCCCAGATTTAAATACTGGTAATTGTTGTTATAAAGCGATTCAAAGAGCTTTGGGGGATGAATGTTTAGCCGTAGGACCAATTTTGCAAGGATTAAATAAACCAGTAAATGATTTGTCTCGTGGTGCGACAGTTCATGATATTATTAATACAGTGGCTTTTACAGCCCTTTTTGCACAGAAAGAAAGTAATTAAAATGACAAAAATTTTAGTAATCAACTGTGGTTCTTCCACAATTAAATATCAATTAATTAATATGGATTCAACAGAGGTTTTATGTTCGGGTTTAGTCGAAAAAATTGGCGAATCTACCAGCCGAATTACACATAAAAAATTTCCTGATACAGATCAAGCAACCAAGACGGTTATCGAAGAGCGTTATCCAACCCATGCAGAAGGTATGCATAAAGCTGTTGACATGATGATGAATGGTGATACAGCAGTTATTACTGATATTTCAGAAATTCAAGGAGTCGGTCATCGTGTCGTTCATGGTGGTTCTTATGTAAAGCCAATGGTTGTGACTGATGAGGTTAAAATCAATTTGGAAAAGGTTATTCCTTTGGCTCCATTACATAATCCAGCGCATTTAATTGGAATTAATGTTGCTCAAGAAATTTTTCCAAAAGCAAAACATGTTGTTGTTTTTGATACAGCCTTTCATCAAACAATGCCTGATTATGCTTATATGTATCCATTGCCTTATGAAATTTTTGAAAAGTATTCAGTTCGTAAGTATGGTGCGCATGGAACAAGCCATAAATACGTAGCTCGTAAAGCTGCTGAATTATTGGGTAAACCTTTAACTCATACCAATTTGATTACTTGCCATATTGGTAGTGGTTCTTCTGTTTCTGTTATTAAGGAAGGTCGTTGTATCGATACATCAATGGGGTTAACACCTTTGGATGGTTTGATGATGGGAACTCGCTGTGGTTCTATTGATCCTGCTACAGTTGGTTTTTTAATGCGCAATGCAGGAATGGATATTGAACAAGTCGATAAGATGATGACTAAACAAAGTGGTTTAATCGGTATTTGTGGTGTGAATGATATGCGTGACGTTCATGCAAAAATAGCCGAAGGAGATGAGAAAGCAAAGTTGGCATTAAATATGTTAACATATCGCATTCGTACGTATATAGGGGCTTATTTTGCGCAACTAAATGGACAACTAGACGCATTGGTTTGGACTGCTGGTGTGGGTGAAAATGATGAAATCGTTCGTAAAAATGTTTTGGATGGTTTAACAGGTTTGGGCTTTAAATTGGATGAAACTGAAAACGATAAACGCGCAGGGGAATATGCTGTAATCAGTTCGCCTGATTCGAAATTTAAAATTTTCGTTATCAGAACAAATGAAGAATTAGAAATTGCCAACGAAACACTTGCTTTGTTGTAATATGAAGCAATAGTAAATAAAAAAGCTCTTCGAATAGAAGAGCTTTTTTTTGAGTAATTAAATTTATAACTTTGAGTTAACCCAATCAGTTAATTGAGATTTTGTCATTGCACCAATTTTTTTATCAACTAATTGACCATTTTTGAAAATCATCAATGTTGGAATTGTTTGAATTTCAAATTGAGCAGGTGTTTTAGGCGCGTCATCAACATTCATTTTAACGACTTTTAATTTTCCACTCATTTCTGCTGCCAAATCACCAACTAATGGTAGCATTTGACGGCAAGGGCCACACCATTCAGCAAAAAAATCAACTAAAACAGGTTCTTTACTTTGTAAAACTTCGCTTTCAAAAGCATCATCTAAAATAACTTGCATATTTTTCCCTTTCTATAAAATGTTTAACATGTAAAAAATAAAACTATTCATCCATATTGTCAAGAGGCCATCTGGGTTTTGCCTTGAAATCTAAACAGGATGTTTTTCCTAACCTGAAGCGTTCAACACCAGCCCAAGCAATCATCACACCGTTATCTGTACATAATTTTAAAGGGGGCGCTGCAAATTCCATGTTATTTTTTGTAGCCAAAGATAGCAATGCATCCCTTAAAGATGTGTTAGCTGCAACACCTCCCGAAACGACCAAGTGTTTAGCGTTTGGATATTTGTCTTTAAATATAGAGATGGCGTTTTTCAATCTGTCAGAGATTACTTCCACAACTGTTTTTTGGAATGACGCACTCATGTCTGCTTTATCTTGTTCAGAGAGTGGGGCGTTTTTTTCTAATTCTTCAATTTGATGTCTGACGGCTGTTTTTAATCCAGAAAATGAAAAATCGCAACCAGCTCTGCCTTTCATTGGTGTTGGTAAACAAAAACGTTTCGGATTACCATAAAAAGCACATCTTTCTATGTTTGGACCACCAGGATATCCGACATTTAACATTTTAGCAACTTTGTCAAAAGCCTCTCCTGCTGAATCGTCAATTGTTCCTCCGAGTTTTTCGTATTTGCCAGGCGCTTCAACAATTAAAATTTGGCAATGACCACCTGATGTGAGCATTAACAAATAAGGAAATTCTATATCGTTTGTAAAACGAGACATTAATGCATGGCCTTCCAAATGATTAATTGCAACAAAAGGTAAATTATGAGCCAAAGCTATTGCTTTCGCTGTGACGACACCGACCATAACGCCTCCAATTAAACCAGGGCCTCCAGCAACAGCTATGGCTGATAAATCCTTAAAGTCAACATTAGCTTGTTTCATTGCTTCTTTTATTATAATATCAACTTGTTCTAAATGAGCTCTTGCCGCAATTTCAGGGACTACTCCGCCAAATCGGCGGTGTTCATCATATTGAGACCATACAATTGAAGATAAAAGCTCTTTTTTCTCTGATACAATAGCGCAAGCTGTTTCATCACAACTAGATTCTATACCCATAACCAACATTTTATTTTTCCTTTTTTTTCTTTAACGTCAACTCAAATGCTCCACCACCATATGAAACAGGTTGGGTTGAACGGATTATATTCTTTTGAATTTCAGGATTATCAATCCATTTGGGGAATTCTGATTTTAAAATACCTTTATCATTTTTTCCTTTGCCCGTAATGATTATAATTGTTTTTGTATTTTGTTCTAAATGGTGATTGAAAAAACGAATAAATATCGAGTATGCTTCTTGTACTGTAAAACCATGTAAGTCTAAAACAACAGGTACGGAAGATTTAATTTTTCGAACAAAAGGAATGCATTTTGATAGCTTATGGCTGAAAACCTTAAATTTTGATGCTTTTTCTAATGGTACAACCGTTTTACAGTAAGCATCCCATAAAGCTTTATCTTCTTCGCTTAACATTTTTTTATCCTTTAAAAAGGCTTTGGAACTTTTTTACTTTTGGGTAAAAGCATATAATAAGTTCCTTGACTTTTCATTTTTCCTGCTGAATGAAACGCCTCTTCACCATATCCCCAGAAGAAATCTCCACGAACAGCACCTTTAATTGCGCCACCAACATCTTGCGCTACGACTAATTTTTTTATTTCATTTCCTTGTGCATCAGAGGTATCCAAATAAAGAAGAGTACCTAAAGGAATATATTTTTTGTCAACTGCCATAGAACGTTTAGCTGTTAATGGAACTCCTAAAGCGCCCAATGGTCCGTCTGCCTGTCCTGTGATTTTAAAGAAAATATAACGTGGATTTTTATTCATATATTCCATTGCTTGTTCAGGGTTTTCATTCAACCATTTACGAATCTCTGGCATTGATGATTTTCCACTTTCTAATACGCCAGCCTCTTTTAAAACGGAACCAATTCCAATAAATTGATGACCGTTATTTGCCGCATAACCTATGTGGAATACGCCATCTTCCGTTTCGACACGACCAGAACCTTGAATATGTAAAATAAATGCATCAACGGGATTATCAACCCATAAAATAATTGGAGCATCCAATCCCTTTTTATTGATTTCTTCTCTGGTAAAGTAGGGGATAAATTTTTTGTTTTCTATACGACCGACTTGTGTGCCTGTATCGCCATTGGCAGTACAAACAGTTTTTGTATCTAAAATAATTAAGTCATTTGGAATACCATAAATAGGATATTTATATCGATCATCTTGTTTTAATGCACCATTTAAAGATGCTTCGTAATATCCTGTAAAAGTTCCTTGTCTTTTTCCATAAGTGTAAACAGCATATGGTGTCATTGTATTTTCAATAAATTTTCTGATTTGCTTGGATGATGCGTTTTCCAGTCGTTTTATTCCACTGCAAAAAGTGTCCCATTCAGAATCGTTTTCAAGAGCTTGACAATTTGCTTGTAAAGCAGGTAAAACTTCTTGAAAATTATCATTTTTCCAATTTGGTAGTGATGAATAAGAAACTGCTTTGACGGCAAACGACTTGTTTTGTGGAACAGTGCACCCAAAAAGCAAACAAACAGAAAGAATGGTTAAAAACTTTGATAAAAGGCTCATATAGCCTCACTTTTTGTTGAAACAACAATCCACGTTGAACGTAAACCAGTATTTTTTTGAAATGTCCAAGTATCTTTAACTGAAGAAAGTTGTATGGGATCTCCTTCTAAAACAGTTCCGTTTTCATCGCGTAGAACATTCATTTGTTCAGTAATCAATTCAACAGTTATTTTTGTTGGTTTTTTATCATCGTCTTTTGATAAAACTTTAGAAGAGTTTATGGAAATCAAAGAAAATTCCATTTTTTCTTTTCTTTCATTGCGCTCTTCAATCGCAGTACAAAATGCATCAAAAACTTTTCGAGATAATAACGGTTTTAAAGCATCTTTATTTCCCATTGCAAAAGCTTCTGATATGGTGTTAAATGCAATTTTTGCACCAATTAAAAAATCTTTTTCATCAAAAGTATTTTCTTTTTTTTGGTTTTCTGTCGAGTTTGATTTGACAATGGTCATTTCAAAAACTTGACCTGTTCCAGGTAAAACACCACGAAATTTTTCACTAGGAACATTTTCTTTTCCTAATACAGAAAATAATTTTGATAAAATGACAAAAACAATAATTGCTAAAAAAATCCAACCAGCACTCATAATTTATTCCTCTCTTCAACTTTTATTACTTTAACAAGTTTTGTTAAAAAAGTACAGAGTTTTTTACTTTTTTTGATGACAAACTCTTTTTTTTATCTATAATCACTTTATATATAGAATTATAATTAATTTATCAATAAAAGGAAAATGAAAATGGATAAAAAAGAAAAAAAACAAACACAACAAAATGAAAATATGGAAAATGCAGCGCCAGCATTGCAAATAAATGCGCAATATGTTAAAGATTTATCTTTTGAAGCTCCAGGAATGCCTTTTTTGCTTGCGAATATGCAAGAAGCTCCCAAAATTGATATTGCAATTAATTTGAATGCAGGTCGTGTTAGTAAAGAACAGAATTTATACACAGTAGAAACAGAATTGAAAATAACTGCAAATACAGCAGATAAAGTAGCATTTATTTGTGAGATAACCTATGGTGCTTTGGTTGCTTTAAATGTTCCAGAAGAGCATGTTCAACCGTTGTTGTTAGTCGAGGTCCCTCATTTAACATTCCCATATATTCGTGCGATTGTTGCCAATATCACTCGTGAAGCAGGTATGATACCTTTGACATTGGCACCAATAGATTTTGCAATGTTATACAGAAAAAGAATGATGCAAGAAACGCAAGAAGAGAGTAAACACGAAATCAACTAAAATCAAAAAGCCCCTTTAAATGGGGCTTTTTTTTAATAATCAACTTTTTGGAAATATAAACCTTCTGCAGGAGCTGTTGGTCCTCCTTTGGTTCTGTCGCAAGCTTCAAATGCCGATTTAAAATCATCAATACTCCAACGGTTTAGCCCGACTTCAACTAACGAACCAACCATGTTCCTGACTTGATGATGTAAAAATGAACGCGCTTTGACCAAAAAGAAAATATAATCGCCACGTTTAGTTATTGTCAGTTCATTTAGTGTTTTTATAGGGCTTTTCGCTTGGCATTCAGAATCTCTGAATGTTGAAAAGTCATGCTTGCCCAATAATAACAAAGCAGCTTTTTGCATTGACGAAACATCTAATGGTAAGCCGACATGCCAGACGTGATTTTTATCTAAAATAGCAGGCGTTCTTCGATTTAAAATTTTATAAATATAGGTTCTTTCTTTAGCACTAAAGCGTGCATGAAAATCATCTGGAACTTGTTGAATGTCTAAAACTCCGATAGCGTGAGGACGAACCAGCGCATTAAAAGATGCTCTTGCAGAAAAAACGTTTATTTCTTCCGATAAATCGAAATGCGCAACTTGACCATATGCATGAACCCCAGCATCAGTACGTCCCGAACCATAAACTTCTGTTTTTTCATGTGTAAAAATTGAAAGCGCTTTTTCTAATTCTTCTTGTACAGAGGTACCATGTTTTTGTTTTTGCCAACCACAAAAATCAGTTCCATCATATTCGATTATCATTTTATATCGAGGCATTAAAGAATTTCTCCTGCTTTGATGGAATAACCTCTTAAAAAATCTGCGCGAGGAACAACGCTTTTTCCAGGACGTTGAAGTTCTTCTAATCGAATAACGGTTCCCAAACCACAAACGATGGATAAATCGTCATTCAGTACATATCCAGCTGGTTTATCTGCATTTGCATCAAGGACTGTTGCATTTAAAACTTTTATATTTTCTCCATTATAGTTAAAGAACGCTTTTGGAAAGGGGGAAAGCCCTCTGATTTGACAGCTGATAACGTCGGCTGTTTTTGTCCAGTCAATAATACAATCTTCCTTTGTGATTTTGTGAGCATATGTGACACCATCAAATGGTTGTGGTGTAGGTGTCGGTTTTTTATCCAATACTTTTAAAATTAAATCTGCACCAATTTCAGCCAGTCTGTCATGCAGTTGTCCAGCCGTCGTTTCGTTCGTTATTGGTGTTGCTTGACTTAACAACATATCTCCAGTATCTAAACCGGCTTCCATTTGCATAATCGTAACACCAGACTGCTTATCGCCTGCCATTATCGCACGTTGAATTGGGGCAGCACCTCGCCACCTTGGTAATAAGGAAGCATGTACATTAATGCATCCCATTGGAAACGCATCTAAAATTGGTTGAGGCAAAATCAATCCATAAGCGCAAACAACAGCGACGTCTGCTTCTAACATTTTGAACAAATTTTGTTCAGTTTCACTTTTTAAAGAAACAGGATATCGAACTAAAATACCATGTTTTTCTGCTTCTTGTTGAACGGGAGAAGGGGTTAGTTTTTGCCCTCTACCAGCAGGACGAGGTGGTTGTGTATAAACACAAACAACATCATGTTTTTTTATCAGTGCCTTTAATACTCCGACTGAAAAATCTGGAGTTCCCATAAATACAACTTTCATTTTATTCTTCCTCCAAAGCCATCCGTTTTAATGCTTTTTCATGTCGTTTGAGCAACATTTTTTTTCGCAATTGTGATAGGTGATCAATGAAAATAATTCCATCAAGATGATCCAATTCATGTTGAATGGCTACGGCTAAAAATCCTTTTGCTTCTAATTTTTGAGCTGTTCCATTTTCATCTAAAAATTCAACATGTACTTCAACAGAACGTTCTACGGGCGCAAATTGATTCGGAATGGAAAGGCATCCTTCGGACCCACATTCTTTTTCTTCTGAAGACCACACAATTTTTGGATTGACCATTTTTAACGGTTGTTTTTCTTCTTCTTTTGCTGCTATGTCAATGACAACGATTCGTTGGAGTAATCCAACTTGAGGCGCAGCTAATCCCACACCATTTGCGTCATACATTGTTTCAAGCATATCATTTAATACTGAACGAATGTTGTCATCAACAACATCGACTTTTTTGCTTTTTTCCCTTAATACAGGGTTGGGTAATTGTAAAATTTTCATTTTCATGTTTTTTTTCCTTTTCTTTTTTTCTATTATAGCGTAAAATAAAAAAAATGAAAGGGGTTTTAAAAATGTATTTAAAAAAGCTGATGAGTTTGCTGTTTTTCGTTGTTTTTGGGCTTTGTCTTTTCTTTTATTCGTCTTTATCAAAAGCCCAAGTGTACGAGTCGTTTCGTTTAGTTGTTTTGGGTGATAGTTTGTCTTCGGGGTATAAACTGCCTGATGGTTCTGGTTTTGTGCCTCAATTACAACAAGCTTTGTTGAAAGATGGCCTTGATAATGTAGAAGTCATTTCTGCTGCTGTTGCAGGTGATACAACATTTGATGCAGTGGATCGAATGGATAGCGTGTTGAATTTAAAACCTCATGCAGTGCTTCTTGAATTGGGGGCAAATGATATTTTAGAAGGTGAAGATTTAAATCAAACACAGCAAAACCTTGAAACAATGGTTTCAGCTTTTTTACAGCAAGATATTCCTGTTATGTTGATTGGCGTGCAGCTACCTTCTTTTTCGGATTCGTCAAATCGCAATGCATTAGATCGAATATACAAAAATTTATCAAAAAAGTATGACTTGCACCTTTATCCTCATTTTTTGGATGGGGCGATTATAGAACGATTCGGTGTATATAATGCAAAGCATATGCAGGCAGACAATGTTCATCCAAACGAAGAAGGGATTAGAATTATCGTTTCTAAAATATATCCCAGTGTAAAGAAATTTTTGACGAGTATATAGCTTTTTAAGGAGGGGGAATGATTCGTTTATTTGTTGGATTAGAATTACCAGAAGATATTCGAGAACATATAGCCTCTTTGCGAGGGGGGCTTCCTTCTGCATATTGGGTTGATAAAGATAAGTTGCACTTAAATTTGTGCTTTATCGGCAATGTTCAAGAAGATGTCGGTGAAAACATCCATGATAAATTATGTCAATTAAGATTTCCCTCTTTTAATCTAGGTTTTAAGGAATTAGGTTATTTTGAAACATCTGGATTACCGCATCATTTGTGGTTGGGTGTTGATTATTATCAAGCTTTGGATGATTTATCTGCAAAAATAACAAATATCGCACATGAATGTGGAGCGCCTAAAGATAGGTTTAAGTTTCACGCCCATGTAAATTTAGCAAGTTTGCGAGGAACATCTATTGTTGATGTGATGCAGTTTATCAGCGCAAACAACTTATTTAAAACAAGGCAGTTTCAAGTTTATTATTTTACACTTTTTTCCAGCTTTGCCAGAGAGCATGGAAATGGGAAAAATTATCGTGTAGAAGCACGTTATCCGTTTGTTTTAACTTAATTTGTTTTAATGAATGAAATTATTTTTTCTATACAGCTTTCATCGATTGTATGTCCCATGCCAGGAACCGTATGATTTTGGACAGGGCAATCGATGTTTGTCAGCGTATTTTCAGAAATTTGCATCCCTATGAAAGGAACAATATCGTCATCTGTTCCATGAGTTAACAGAACGTTAGGCTTATTTTTTATGTCATCAAGTTCTAAAATTTGGTTTATCATGATGGGGATGGATGAACATGCAATAATACCACCTAATTTATCTGGATTTGTTAATCCACTCATTAAAGCCATCAAACCACCTTGGGAAAATCCCATTAAAATAACTTGATTGGAATTTAAAGAATGTTTTTGACATATGTGATTAATAAATTCATTTACTAAAGGAAGCGATTGTTTCGCGCGCATCATCAATGTTTGTAAGTAATCAAAATGCGTAAAAAAGTCTGTTGAAGCATTTTCTTGTAAATCAAACCATTTAAATCCACCTGTTTCAGGCATTTCCATATTCGCATTTGGAGAATAAAATACTGTATTTGGTAAATCATTTGATATAAATGGAGCCATTGAAATTAAATCATAACCATTAGACCCAAAGCCGTGCAACATTATAACAGCTTTTTGTATATTGTCTTTTTTAGGTGGTATATAACAAATTGAATCTGATAACATTTTTCATTCCTTTTTTAAAAAAACTTGTCAAGCATATTGATTACTTGTATAATATAGAAAAAAAGAAAAGAGAGTCAAATGCAAAAAAAAATTTTATTTCTTATTTTAATTTGTTTATTGCCTTTAAAAGTTGGAGCTCAAACATTGAGTGGTATGACAGACGCCCAACAATTAGGAACTATGGCTGGATTGGCATTAGCCTGTAATGCAGGTTCTCGTTTGGATGATTTCCAGTTAATAGCCAGCTATATTATTGCGAATGAAAATCCAACGGAAGCAAAAAGAACAAAGGCGTTTAAAGCATTCGCTGCTGAAAAATTAAGAACCTATAATATGCAAAAGGATGCTCCCAAAGAAGATTGTGCTGATATTTTAAATCGCTTTTATAAATTGCCTTTGTTTAATTGTACGATTTATAAAAATGGAGATGTTAAATTCCCAGATGGAAAAATTTTAAAAGCACCTACTCAAGAACAAAAAAAGAAAGCTGTTGTGGCTGAAAAAAAGAAAGCTAAAGAGCCAAAACGTAATTATATTATTCCAGCAAGGAAAGGGACGCATTATTAATGAGGCCGACTAGCTTATATCCTGTTTTTTCTTCTGTTGAAATCGTAAAGGGGGTAGGACCTAAGGCTTCTTATTTTTTTAAAAATCTATTAGGACAAAATCGGCTGATAGATGTGTTGTTTCACAAACCAACGGGATTAAAGTATCGCCCCAGAATGACAGATGCATCTGAAATCAAGGACGGAATGTTGCCTGTATTTAAAATAAAAGTTATGGAGCATGTTCGACCTGCGTTAAAAAAACACCCCTACCGTATTTTGTGTCAGATACAAAGTTTTAAGGGCTGTCAATTAGAAATAGTTTTTTTTAACTATCATAAAGATTATTTAGTCAGTTCGTTGCCTGAAGGTGAAATCCGTTGGATTAGTGGTTCTGTTGAATGGTACAATGGGAAACTACAAATGACACATCCAGATTATATTGTAAAAGATTTGGATGAATGGAAAATACCTCTATATGAACCCGTTTATCCATTAACGGCAGGTTTGACAAATAAAATGGTTGAATTTGTTGTTCGAAACGCATTAAAAGAAATTCCATATATGGATGAATGGATTGATGAGATATTATTAAAAAGTAATAATTGGCCTTCCTTTAAAACGGCATTGGAAATGTTGCATAATCCCAAAACTTATGATGATTTAACAGCACTTAATAAAGCCAGACAACGGCTTGCTTATGATGAACTTTTGGCTGGACAGTTGGCTTTATCTATTATGCGAACACGTTTTAAAAAACAAAAAGGCAATGCGCTTATTGGCAATGGTTCTTTGAACGAAAAATTAAAACAGGTTTTGCCCTTTGAATTAACGCAAGCACAAAAAAGAGTTATTGGGGAAATTCGGACCGATTTATCATCAGAGTATCGAATGAATCGGCTTTTACAGGGCGATGTTGGTTCAGGAAAAACGATAGTTGCTTTATTTGCGATGCTTCAGGCAGTCGAAAGTTCTGCACAAGCGGCATTAATGTGTCCAACGGATATTTTATCCAGACAGCATTTTAAGAAGATATCATCGTTGCTTCAAGATTTAGGTGTCAATGTTGTTTTGCTTACAGGGCGAGAAAAAGGCAAAACAAGAACTGAATTATTACAAAAAATTGCGCAAGGAACAGCACAACTGATAATTGGAACACATGCGTTATTTACGCAAGATGTTGAATTTAAAAATTTAAAGTTTGTAGTCATTGATGAACAGCATCGCTTTGGCGTGGAACAACGACTGTTTTTAACACAAAAAGGATGTCATCCTGATTTGTTGGTTATGACAGCAACACCGATTCCTCGAACGTTGGCTTTGACATATTATGGAGATATGGATGTTTCTGTTATTGATGAAAAACCTTCGATGAGACAAAAAACAGAAACATGTGTTATTCCCTCTAAAGCAAAAGAAGAAACCATTCAAAAATTAAATAATTTATTGCAAAAAAATCAGCAAATATATTGGGTTTGTCCTTTGGTTGAAGAAAGTGAAAAGTCTGATATGGCTAATGCGACAGACAGATATGAAGAATTATCATCTTATTTTCCAAATCAGGTTGGTTTAATTCATGGAAAAATGAATGGAGCGCAAAAAGATGCTGTTATGCAAGATTTTTTAGATAAAAAAATTTCTATTTTGGTAGCGACTACCGTTATTGAAGTTGGTGTTGATGTGCCATCGGCAACGGTTATGATTATAGAACAAGCCGAACGTTTTGGTTTAGCTCAACTGCATCAATTAAGGGGACGAATCGGGCGAGGAGCAGAAAAATCCACCTGTTTATTGATGTATAGTTATCCTCTGTCTGATGTTGCCAAAAAAAGGTTGGAGGTTATGCGACAAACAGACAATGGTTTCGTTATAGCAGAAGAGGATTTAAAATTGCGAGGTGCTGGGGAAGTTTTGGGAACTCGTCAAAGTGGATTGGAAAATTTAAAATTATGTGATTATGAATTGCAAAGTCAATTAATCGCGACAGCAAGGAAAGATGCGCAACAAATCATTCAAACAGATCCAGAGTTGAAAACACCCAGAGGTCAAGCCATCAAAATGTTAATGTATCTTTTTGAAAAAGATGTTTATATTCCGATGATTTTAGCTGGATAAGGAGTTTTTTTATGTCAATCATATTTATTCGTCAGTCAGTAGAAAAAACACATGAATTAAGACGTGCATTTAAGCAGGAAGATACTTCCAAATACTTTTTAAATTTTTTATTGGATAATGGCTATATGGACAGGTTAAAAGGGCGCTTTAATCCGATAAAAGTGCGCAAAGGAAAAGTTCCTAAAGGATTTGATATACACCATATAATTCCTTTATCAGGTGGAGGGTCGAATAGCCTTTCAAACCTTTGTTTAATCGAAAAATCATTTCATAAATTTTTAAACAGACGCTGTTTTGATCCCGCTCTGAAAAATATACAAGAAGGCGAATGTGTGGAAATAGATATTCCAGATTTACCCCCAGTTGCATTATATCGTGATTTTATGCCATTTATTCAGAGCGTATTGTCTAAACGAAACAGACAAACAACATTCAGACGCTTGATTTTAAGACCGTTGACCAAATTGGCAAAATTTAAAAATTGGTACAAGTAAAATACTTTTAGCGATAAGAAAAAGGCGCTTTATAATGCGCCTTTTTTATACGGGAAACGTAAAACTATCTGCATGAGCCAGAGCAGGTTTATTACAGACAATCTCTCTGACAGACGTAGCCAGGACGGCAAGGAACCTTTATTCCTTCGGAGGAATATGTATCATCATCATACCATTCACTATAACCATTAGGACAGTAGGCATAGGTTTCATAGTTGCCGCTACGATATACTGCCTCTGGAGTTTCCCCTTTTTTATAACAATTAAATTCCTGTATATAGCTACCGTCAAGTTCGTAAGTACGCCAAAGAGGGCCACGAATTGGGCGATCAAGGGGGCAACATGCCAATCCGTTCGCTACGTTCTCTCTAAAAGTGCCATCTGCATTAAACCAAGCTTGATATGGGCTAGTATTGGGATCAGTTGTACAACAAACTCCGTAAGGATAATCCGTTGAGATAGTTTCGTCAACCGTAGCATAAAAATTGTAACCTTCAGGACAGCAAGTACAAACTTCCTCTCCTTCATAAGTAGTACAACCGACATTTCCTTTGCAACATTGAGCTCTTGAACGATACCAATAAGCGTTGGAACCTGTAGGACAACAATATTGCAATCCATTTATTGTCGCACCTTGAACATCTGAAACAGCATAACCGTTGTTTGTATCGCAACAAGCGTATGTATTTTCGCTATTTTTATATGCTGTTCCATCGCAACACTGGACAGAAGAACCATTCCAATAGGCATCGGTATCGGCAGGGCAACAATGTTTAGCAGCAACGGCAGGATTATACCCTTGAACACCATCGACTTTGTTTTGTAAAAGCGTTTGATTAGAGCCAGGACAGCAACGAGCCGAACCAGTATTAATATCATAATATGCTTTATCATTTTGAGGACAACACAAAGTTTGACGATAATTATCTGGTCGAGCCGATTGACCATGAACAGGAACGACATCATACGCAAATGAGGGGCAACAACTCCAATTTCCATCCGTATCAATTTGTGGGTGACCAGATTCAGCAGTAATTCTGATATTACCACAAAGACCGATACCACTTGTAGTTGTTGACGGACAGCACATATTTCCTAAAAAGTATCTTTCTCCACAAATAGTTACATGTGCGTTATCGTTGTCGTCAAGGCACATATCATCACAGCCTGATTTAACTTTAAAACTAGAATAATATGCTTGGTTATGTGTTCCATTTGAATTGTCGTCGTAGCAACATTGTAAAGGACCATTTCCATCACGCCATAATTGACCAACCATCAGACAGGATTTTTCTCCAGTTTCATCAGCAACACAGCGTAAGCATGGATTTTCTTCTTCGCATGTCTGACAATCCTCATCCGTTACGCATCCCCCACCAGATGACGAAGAACTGCTTGAGCTCGAACTCGAAGAACTACTTGAAGAACTCGAACTGCTGGAACTTGATGAGCTTGAACTTGACGAAGAACTCGAGGACGAACTACTGCTAGAACTCGAGGACGAGCTACTTGAGCTTGAGCTTGAAGACGAAGAACTAGAGGACGAAGAGCTTGAGCTACTGCTCGAGCTTGAAGAGCTTGAACTCGAAGATGAGCTAGACGAACTGCTCGACGAACTACTACTGCTACTGCTACTAGAACTCGAGGAACTACTACTTGAAGAACTACTACTACTTGATGAAGAAGAACTGCTAGAAGAAGAACTAGAGGACGAAGAGCTCGACGAACTGCTCGAAGATGAACTACTACTTGAAGAACTACTACTACTCGAACTTGACGAAGAACTCGAACTGGATGATGAAGAACTACTTGAGCTCGAGGAAGATGATGAACTCGAAGACGAGCTACTAGAACTACTGCTTGAGCTTGACGAGCTAGAGCTACTTGATGAACTTGACGAAGAGCTCGATGAAGAACTACTTGATGAGCTAGACGACGAGCTGCTCGAGCTAGAACTTGAAGAGCTACTACTCGACGATGAGCTCGAGGAAGAAGATGAACTTGACGAGCTAGAACTTGACGAAGAACTAGAGGACGAGCTCGAACTACTCGAAGAAGACGAAGAACTGCTTGAAGAACTACTCGAAGAACTAGATGAACTTGAAGAAGAACAAGACGGACCTTTATTGCAATCACAATCGCCTTCAATCAACGGACAACAATTAACAGAGGTTTCATCACAACAATCGCCCGTCGGCTTGCTGGACGTGTGGTCAATGTATCCAGAATTACATGGAGAGCCACAAACTTCTCCTCCTGCATATTCAGTACAGCAACCACTTAAACAACCCGTTGTTGCTAAAGGACAAGTCGCAGGCT
>SUUS01000007.1 GCA_015062395.1 Alphaproteobacteria bacterium | reverse complement strand
GACGGATCTGGTGACGGTTCAGGAGATGGTTCAGGAGATGGATCAGGCGACGGTTCAGGTGACGGTTCAGGTGACGGATCTGGTGATGGATCAGGCGACGGTTCAGGAAATGGTTCAGGTGACGGATCTGGTGATGGATCAGGCGACGGTTCAGGTGACGGTTCAGGTGACGGATCAGGCGACGGTTCAGGTGACGGTTCAGGTGACGGATCTGGTGACGGTTCAGGAGATGGTTCAGGAGATGGATCAGGCGACGGTTCAGGTGATAGACCATGTATAGATGATCCAGACAACAACCAATGGACGAGTGATGGACAGTGCATAAAATGCCCTGTTATGAATTTAGTGACGGGAAATAGATATGCGCCTTGCATAGTTAAAACTAGTGGCTCTGTAGATGTTGTTGCTCCTGGAAACTGGGGTTGTTGTTGTATTGGCGGAGGCGAAGGTTGGAATGTCAAACAAGATGGCAGTGGAGAATGTTTGTTGTGTGTTTCACCAAAAGTATTCGATGGATACAACGATTGTGTTTGTCCGCCAGAAAGAGCTTCGTGTGGTGCTAGTGGGGGTATGTGCTGTAAGGAAGGTGAATACTGTGTAGATAACAGTTGTTGCGAACCAGATAGATATTGTACGAACAGTGGATCAGAAGAATGTTGTTTAAAAGGTTTTGCTTGTTCCTCAACAGGTTGTTGTCCTGAAGACAGACTTAACACTTCCGATAACTCTTGCTGCCCTTCAGGAGAAATTTTTACTGACGGTGTTTGCTGTAAAATAACAGATATCTGTCCTGATGGTTCATGCTGTTCAACAGGAACCTGTACACCGATCCGTGGAACTAAGTTATATCACTGTTGCTAATTTTAAAAGGATAAAAAAAATGAACAAATTATTATTAATTTTATCATTACTATATGTGTTTTACTCAAATCAAACTTTCGCCAATTGCGATTTTTGCTGTACAGATGGGAAAGAACTTTTTTGCAAGTATGCAAAATCAGAGGACGAATGCACTGGTGGTTGCGGTTGTTGCGAGCCTGATAAGATATATGAACCCAAGAGTGGCTATTTAGACTGTTGTAATGGAACGCCATTTAAAAACAGTGCTGATACAAATGCTTGTTGCGATACAAACAACGGAAAAGCTGTCGCGAATGTTCAAGACGCTCCAATCGCAGGATTACAATACTGCTGCCCCGCTGAACAACCTAATGCTTATTGGTATAATGATAGTGTCACCTGTTGCAAAGGTCAATTTAAATGTACAACAAATACGGAAAGTGGTAATAAAATTTGTAGGTGTTGCGATGGAAGCTTGTATTCTGATAGTACAGAGTATTCCGAAGGTTTGGTTGATAAATGGCCAGATGGTTCTGTTCGATGTTGCGAAGGTACGGTTTATCGCAGTGGTGCCTCACTGAGCTATACTTGCTGCACGCCAGATGAAGGAACTGTTGGACCTGAATGTTGCTATAATGGAACGTGTTATGGTGAAACTTGTGTTCCACACGACTCTTATTCCCACAGTCATACGCCTGATGCAGCCTATTGTATGCGACCAGAAGAGGAAGATCCATATGGTGAAAGTTGCTGTTTCTGTGCTTGTGGTTAATAAAATTCCACGTACTTATGGCTATCAATAGATTTACGTTTAATCTACAACAAACCATCATTCCTGTAAAAACAGGTTGATACGCACAAAATACACGAAGCCCATTTTGATGATTGTAAAGTTTTTGCTTTTTTACTTGAAAATTTAAAAAATTTTGGTATCATTGTGTCTATCTGAAATTTTTATTATGAAAGGTTTAAAAATATGACACGTCCTTTAATGCCTAAAGCAACGGCTGTTTGGTTGTTAGATAATACAACTTTGTCTTTTGAACAAATTGCTGACTTTTGTCAAATGCACACTTTGGAAATCCAAGCTATCGCAGATGGTGAGGTTGCTTCTCATATCATGGGGTTGGATCCCGTTGCTAATGGTCAATTAACAAAAGAAGAAATTGAACGTTGTCAAGCTGATGAAAATGCTCGCTTGCAAATTAATGTTCATGAAGATGTTTCTCATTTGGGTAAAAAAGGTGTGCGTTATACACCAATGGCTAAACGTGAAGACAGACCAGCTGCGATTATGTGGTTGCTTTCCAATCACCCTGAATTAGAAGATTTGCAAATCGTCAAATTAATCAGAACAACACGTAAAGCAATTGCTTCTATTCGTGATAAATCACATAAAAATTACGAAGAATTACAGGCTAAAAGTCCTGTTTTAGCTGGCTTATGCACTCAAGCTGAATTGGATCAAGCAGTTGCTACTGCTGTTAAAATCATTCCAGTTGATAAAGTTTAATTTAATAAAAAGGGGAGTATATTATGAGTGAAGAAACAACAACTCAAGTTGGTGGAATTGATAGTAATCAGTTAAATTCTTACTTCGATAGAATTGAAAGAATCGAAGAAGAAATCAAAGAAATGCGTGCTGATGTTCGTGAAATTTACGCTGAAGCAAAAGGAAATGGTTTTGACCCAAAAGTTATGCGTCAAGTTATGCGTTTACGTAAAATGAGTGAAGCCGATCGTGCTGAAACAGAATTTTTACTGGATGCCTACAAAGCTGCTTTAGGTATGGAATAAAACCATCTGAAAAAATTAAAACGCTGAAGGATTAAACCTTTGGCGTTTTTTTATTTTTCTTGACTTTCTAAACTAACCTGTTAGCATCTTTATCTGTAAGGGAGCATTTTGAGATGAAAAAAGAAAGGAAAGGAACAACAAAATGAATAATACAAAATCTTGGAATAATACATGGGGAAAAATCGATTGGAAAAATGAAAATCCTCAAGATATTGCAGAAAAAGTCGATAAATTGATTGCTTCGGGTGCAAACGTCAACGAAGCCAATGAGTACGGTTTTACGGCTTTACTGTATGCAACGTCTGAAAATCGATTCGAGGCAGTCAAAAAATTAATCGCAGCTGGTGCTGATATAGAGCAAGCCAGTGATGAATGGACAACTCCGTTAATTAATGCATCAAAAGCAGGTGCAACGCAATGTGTTGAGATTTTATTATCGCATAACGCTGATATAAACAAACAAAATAAATTTGGTGAAACAGCTTTGATTGGAGCCGCATTCTGGGGACAAACAGAATGTGTTGAAAAGCTGATTATGGCTGGCGCAAAATTAAACATTTCTGATGACAACGGAAATACCCCTCTTTCAAACGCAATGGAAAGACATCATATTGATTGCATTGATTTGTTGTTAACAGCTCGAAAAATGCAAGAACACCCTGAAATTGTAGCAACGTCTTCAAAATATAGGGCTGAAAAACGTGAATATATAAGACGTCATAAAGCAAGCATTCAACGACTATATGCAGATTTAACAAAAACAACCCCAGAACGACATGCTTTGGCCGTCAAATTGAACGAAATACGAAAAGAATTTGGGTGCAAGGCAAAACACATCTCTGCAACCAGTCGCATAATTCAAGAGTTAAGAAAAAAAGCACATACACGTTAAGGATTTCAAACAAAATGCCCCCTGTTTGAATTTAGTAGCTTTATACTCATTTATTTATAAATGGGAGAGGATTGCTCGCTTACGTTCGTCCCAAAGGGACTGTCCTAAAGGACATCGTGTCTGCGCCTTTAAAGGCTTGCCACCGAACCTCCTAACGGAGCCTCTTTCCTCTCCCATAAAAAAAAGCCCCTTTCGGAGCTTTTACTTGGCGGATGGGAGAGGATTCGAACCTCCGTTAGGCTTTCGGCCTAAACACACTTTCCAGGCGTGCGCCTTCAACCACTCGGCCACCCATCCAATGCTGAACTTTCTTATACATCCAAAAAACAAAAATTGCAACCACTTTTTTTAAAAACTTGACTTTTTTTATTTTTGTCCTATACTATTGCTCTATTGCTTCATTTAACGAAAGGATTTTTTATGTCTGCTCATATCTTATTACCAACATTCGCTGCAATAAACGAAAACGAAAAAAAAGAAAAAGAAAGATTAGAAAAACTTTACGCGCATGCAACAAGTGAAAAAATTCTTTATCTTTGTGTTCAAGCAGCCAACTGGAAAAATGATGAAGATATTGCAACAGCGTACCAAAATATGTTAAACAATCGCCTTTGGTTTAACAGTCTTCATACTCATGAGGCTCAAAGAATTTTTATTGGTGATTTTTTTGCTTTTTTAACTCTTTACAAAGACAAAGAAAGCATTGCAACATTAATTGAAAAACAATGCTTGTTTGAAAAGACACTCAAAAAACATCCTTACTTTATTCGCCCATTTATCGAAGCTACGGGTTGCAAAACATCATCTATTGGATATGGTCAAAACAGTTATTTAGTTGAACGTGATATTTTTCAACACCGTCAAGAGATATTTATCGATCAATGCCATCAGCAAAAAAAACCTGTTTGCTTAATGGCGTCTAGCGATGATTTTCGTAGCTATGGACAACGGTCTTTTTTGGAAATGCTGACAGAAAAAACCCACCCTGCATTGCGTAACGCATTGGCTGGAGATGTTGTTGTTCCTGCCACAATTATGGCAAGTGGTGACAAACGTTTTGTTAAACTGTATCGTCAGTTTTTAGAAAAACCAACGTTTTTATATACTCCAGAAAAAACCAAAATCAAAGAAACATTTGAAAAAGCAGAAGAATTATCTAAAACATCAGAATATCAAAATTTGTTTATTGAACCCTGTCCTGCGATAATAACAAAATTTAAATACGGTATTATTCCGTATAAAACAATAGATACCAGTCAAAACTACGAATGCCCTATTATAAAAAAATTACTGAAAAAACAAAATAGTCGTTGATTTTTTTTAAAGGCCCCTTATAATAAACTTTGTTAGTTGGGAGATAAAAATGAAAAAATTAACTTTATTTTTAGCTATAGTGACAGTTCTTGCAGCGCCTGCTTTTGCACAGGAACCACAAGAATTGAATTTACAATTAGATGCAAATGCTTCTTTAGCCGATTCGGAACAACCGATATCTCAACAACTCATCGGATATGCGATTGAAGTATCTTCAACTGCGTTAAGTGAAAAGAAACCAGTGGGTCGTTATTACTGCAATAAAATTTATTCCTCGACAGGCTATACTCAACTGCAAGAATACCCCTGCGAATTAATCATTCATTCAGAAAAAGGTCCCATTGTCGTCCGTTATAAAGGCGTTTTACCTGATACAGATATGCAAATTCGGGCTTTTTTACAAGAAAACCAAATGCAGGACACCTTGTATTATAACAATGGTCGTTTCCGTTTTGCTCTGGACGATGCAGATTTGTTGCAAGAAACCGATGAAACGCAAGACAAAAAAACACCATCCGAACGACAACGTCAGGCAAAATAACGCTTCGTTTAATCGCGTTGTTTTTGGTTAGCGATTTTCTTTTGCTGTTTTCTTAATCTGCGTTGAACGGCTTTTAATGCACGTTCATCAGCTTCAAGACGTTCTTGAGTATATTCGCCATTTTTTCTAGCCTCTTCTTGTTGACGACGTTTTTCGATACGAAGCATGACCAATTCGCGCAACAATGCTTTTTTGTCTTCTTCTATTTCTGCTAAAACAGCCTTTTCATGTTCTGTTAAAACGTGTGTCATAAATCCTCCTTTATAATAACTGACAGTGGAACAAATTCTACTTCTGGATTAAATCGCATATTCATCCATTCGGCAAGCACTTCAACGACCAACGGATGCATTGGAAAAACAATAATTGACGCCCCCTTTTCTTTTGCATTTTTTTGGGCTTCTTGCAAACGCTTTAAAATAGAGCTTTCAAAAAAGTCCGTTTCAACAACGTGATAAACATCTGCATCATTTAATGTAAACAAGCCATAGTCATCAAAAAAACTGTCTGAAACAAGTTTAAATTCAGGATTATTTTGATTAATTTTATTGGCCCAAAATCCAATAAATGGAACATTAATATCCAAATAATGATTTTGAATAAGCTGTTGAATTTGTTGAACAGAATCGCCATCTTTAATACCCAAAGCACCAGCATTTTGATAAGCATTTTCGCTTTGGACAACAATATCTAACATATTTTCAAAACCATTTTGGCGAACTGCATTAATTTTTTCAGGCAAATCCATAGAATATGGCGAAAATGACAATGTAATCGATGTGGACAATTTATAAATAGCATTCCAAAACAGCTCATCATTTAAACCAACATTTGTCAAAACAATGGACATTTTAGGCAAACCAGATGATACAAACGTTTTTGAATATGTTTTTACTGCATTTTTTTCCAAATGCCATGGACGCACCATATCAACAGCATCCAATGGAACCGTATCGAACAAAACATTAAAAGGTACTTCATCTTTTTTGGTTGGCTGGGTATCTGGTTTAACGCCATATTGACGGTTATTTTCTTTTTGAACATCAAAAGGAAGTGTTAAAATTATTTTTGGAATCCATCGTTCTTGAGGATAAAAACGAACCAACACAAAAAGAACGCTCATATAAGACAATAAGAGCATTAATACCAATAAAACAAAAAACTTCTTTTTCTTGTTCATAGCTAAAAAACCCTCAAAAAACGATTATATTATAACACAAAAAAGTCAAAAAAGCAAAAAGAATTAAATAAATGAAAATGTACATCACATTTTGTCCACATATTTTTTTCAAAATGAAAAAACATATATTTTTATTGAAAACACATAAAAACAACTTTTGTTGAAAAAAGTATTGACAAAAACACTTTTCATCTATATATTGGTTAGAATGAAATTTTTTCAAAAAAAGGAATAATAAAATGACAAAAAAACAAACAATATCTGTTGCGTTTTCAAAAATAGAATCTTTTGAAAACATCAAAGATGCATCAACTGAAGAAAAAATACTTGATGCACAGGAATGCTTTTATTTAAAATCTGCCAAAGGGCATCAAAGCCATTGGACAGAAGTTTATGCAAATTTTTCAGCTTTAGAAAGTTTGGAAGGTTTTAAAGAAGGCTTAAAAAAATTACACGTAAACGGATGCAAAAATTTAAAAACTGCTGTGGGCTTACCTGCCAGCTGTGAAGAAGTTCACTTGGATGGCTCTGATGTTCGTGCATTATACATCATCGATGATTTATACCATTCTGTCAACATGACAGCTGGGGTAAAAATGCTTTCTGTCAGAGGTTGTAAAAACTTATTCACATTACGTGGAATTTCTCCAACATGTCAGGTTTTTGTTGCAGATGAAAGCTCTATAGCCAGTCTCCAAGACTTACCTAATGGCGTCGAGCAAATTTCTGCTAAATCCTGCAAAAACATAAAAACAACAAAAGGCTTACCTCAATCTTGCAAGTATTTGGATTTATCTTTTTCTGCCGTCGAAACATTGGAAGACATTCCTGAAACGATTGAAGAAATCCGTCTTTACAACTGTTATTCTTTACAAAAAGACACTTTAGCGCGCTTACCTGCTGGTGTACTTGCGAAAATAAAAGGATTATCAAGCAGTACAGAAGCTGATTTGCAAGCTGTTGCACATCATCATGATACACATAAAAAAGCGAACGATTCAAGAACACACGAATAAAATTGTCGAGGAAAACATGATTGAATTGAAAGAGGACGATATTATTTATAAATTAGCACCAGAAGTGGTTCGTTTAGATGATGTCCAAATTCCTGAAAATGCGACTGTTTTTGATGCAACAAATTGTCAAAACTTTTATGATTTAAAAGGATTGGCTCAATATCCAAAGTTGCGTGTTTTATTATTAAAAAATACAGCGATTGACAGTTTAGATTTTTCTTATATTTCAACAAACGTTGAAGACATCGACGTCAGACAATGCCGATACATTCGTTCTTTTCAACGTTTTCCGTTGAGAAAAGATAAACCTTTACATGTTTTTACCCATTTTATGGGAGAAACCATTTTAAAAACGGTTCCTTCGCATGTAGATTTGGAAATGGAAGGTATTTTCAGACGTTTATCCAGACACAGACGAAGTGTTCTCATCGAAAATGTAAAAACATACGAATAATAAAAAACCCCGAAATTCAATCGGGGATTTTTTTATTTTAAAAAGCGTCCCATCTTTTTGGGAACAGGCAGTAATTGCCAAGTTTCATCATCAGGATAATGTGTTTCTATCATATCCCTTGGTTTAGTCATAAACCACCTGTCATCAACAAATCTGTTTTTTCGTGATTTATTCGTTTTATTTGCAGCTTGCGCACGCTTTTTTATTTCACGTTTATGAGCTGCTTTACTTCCAACATCTTCAAACGCTTTTACATCTCGACCTTGTATTGCCCACGTTGGGTCAACAAATTCCCACTTTCCATCAATTTTAACGGCATTCCAAGCATGGCGACTTTGTGCCATATTTTTACGATTAACATTAAAACCAGCATATCCAGAAATAACAACGCTATCCAAGCCAGCCAATCCTGCCATACGTTGATAAAGATTGGCGATATCTTCACAAACACCGACACGTGTCTGAAAAATATCCCCACTCATTGCAATGGAATTACGTTTTGAACGTCTGTATGCACTTTTTGTTATCGTATCAGCCTTATAATCATCATAATCTATATGATAAACAATCCACGCCATCAAAACGCGTGCCTTTTTTTCTTCGTTATCTTTGAACGGTTCAATCAGGTATGAAACCAATTTTGGTAAGCTTTCATCGTATTGTCGAGGAACGCGCTCTGCCCTTGAATCAACCGAACGATAGTTCGCTGCAAAAGCAGAAACAGAAAATAACCAAATAAACAGATAAATCAGTATTTTTTTCATTCTTCATTTTCCTCTTCTTCTTGACGCAAGGCTATTTCTTGTAATACTTCTTTAGATGGAATCGACATAATTTTTAATCGTTCAATATGCGATGGATTAGAACTTTGAATTAAAAACCTGATTCCTGTTTGAGAATGATGAACAACCTCGCCTTTTGAAGGCATACGACCAGCCAAATGAACAACCCATCCACCAATGGTATCAATATCTGGATTTTCACGTTCTTCTTCTGTTGCAACAGGACCTATCATTTCTTCTAAATCTGCCAATCTTGCTTTTGCATTAACTTCTAAAGAAGTATCGTCGATGCGCTTAATCATATCATCTTCTGGTTCATCATGTTCATCATCAATTTCACCGACGACAACTTCCAAAATATCCTCTAAAGCGATTAAACCATCAACACCACCATGTTCGTCTATTACAATTGCCAATTGGATTTGCTTGCTTTGCATAACTTTCAGTAAATCCAACGCCCTCATTGCAGGAGATACGAATAAAACGCCTGGTTTCATCAGTTTAGATACTGTACACTTTTCTTTGTTAATTAAAGCAAACAAAATATCTTTAACGTGAATAATGCCGACGATATTGTCCAAAGAACCATCATAAACAGGATATCTGGAAAACTTTTCTTTTTGGATATACTTGCAAAATTGTTGAGATGTCATTTTAATATCTAACGCATCAATATCTACACGTGGCGTCATGACATCATAAACACGAATATCTCTTAACCGAAATAAATTTTTAAGCATTGGCAACTCTCTGGCATCAACCAAATGATCGTCCCCACGCTCTTCACGTTCATCGATAATTTCTTCCAATGTTTCAAATACTTTATCTTCGGCTTCTTTCAATCTGCGAGAAGTTTTAATTTTTTCCAATAAACTCATCTGATTTCTCCTTCATAAGGATTGTTATACCCTAAACTTTTCATTTTTTCCATTTCCAGAGCTTCCATTCGTTTGGCTTCATCGTCAGATATATGATCATATCCAGACAAATGCAACGCACCATGTATCAACAAGTGCGTTAAATGCGCCTCAAAAGTTTTGCCCTGCTCGCCAGCTTCTTTTTCTATCGTATCCAAAGACAAAACGATATCGCCCATTGGACGCATCGGTACATCTACAAAAGGCATCGGAAAGGATAAAACATTCGTTGATTTATCCATGTTTCGATATTCTAAATTTAATTGATGAACAAAAGCATCATCAGCCAAAACAATACTAACTTCTGCTTGTTTTAAATTAATGATGGCAGACACAGCCTTTCGACAAATACTGCGATAGTTGGGCAACACTTGTCGCCATCTTTTTTCTTGTAAAGAAATCTGCAATCCGTCAGGCATTGTTTTGCTCTTTATTTCTGGCATCATAGGCTTTGACGATTTTTGAAACCAATCCATGACGAACGACATCTTTTTCATTGAATTGAATAATTTTAATATCATCAATATCCTTTAAAACATTCATTGCATCGGCCAAACCAGACTGAACGCCTCTGGGCAAATCCGTTTGGGACAAATCCCCATTAATAACCATGCGAGAACCTTCCCCCAAACGTGTTAAAAACATTTTCATTTGCATTGGTGTTGTATTTTGAGCTTCATCCAAAATCACAACAGCATGAGCCAACGTACGACCACGCATATATGCCAGTGGAGCCACTTCAATTTCTTGGCGTTCCAATTTTTTATCAACTTCATCAGCTGGCAACATATCATAAAGCGCATCATATAACGGACGCAAATACGGATCGATTTTTTCTTTTAAATCACCAGGTAAAAAACCCAAGTTCTCACCAGCTTCAACGGCAGGACGTGTTAAAATAATTTTTTCACATTTTCCTTCTAGCATCATTGAAACAGCTTTTGCGACAGCCAAGAACGTTTTTCCAGTACCAGCAGGTCCCAATCCAAATACCATTTCATAATTATTCATTGCATCAATAAATTCTGCTTGATTTTGACTGCGTGGATTAATGTGACGACGACGCGTTCTTAATGTTAAATCAGCATTATCATGTGTTTGTTCATCCATTCCACCATGAGCTTTTAAAACAGCCCTTTCAATATCTTCATTTGAAATATCACCCGCTTTTAATGCTCTTTGATAAAGCGTATCCAACAATTCTGCAGTCAAAGGAACATCTCTGGAAGAACCTTCTATTGTAATTTGATTACCACGCATTTGAAGTGACACACCCATTTGTGCTTCAATGTGTTTTAAATGAACATTTTGAGGACCGATTAATCCCAAAAAAGCACTTTTATTTTCAAATTCTTTTACAATCTGCATACTTTATTTCCTTTCTTGTATTGTTTGACCCGTTAAAGAACTGGCCGTTGCATTGGTTATTTCTAAATCAACTATTTTACCCAAGTATTCTTCTGGTAAAGTCACATGAACATTTTGCAAATACGGACTATAGCCGTTCAACTGCCCGTCTTGTTTACCCTTTTCTGTTAATAAGACTGGCAATGTCTGATGAATAAACTTCAAATTAAAAGCTTTTTGCCTTTCCAATAATAATGCCTGAAGTGTGGTTAATCTTTCTGATTTAACATTCTCTGGAATTTGATTTTTCATCAAACTTGCAGGCGTTCCAGGTCTGGGCGAATACTTAAATGAATAACTTTGTGCATAATCTACTGTACGAACAACATCCAAAGTTTTTTCAAAATCTTCATCCGTTTCGCCAGGAAAACCGACAATAAAATCAGAAGAAATAGCAATATCAGGTCGTGCTTGACGTAATTTATCAACAACACTTAAGTATTGTTCAACAGAATATCTTCTGTTCATAGCCTTTAACACACCATCTGAACCAGCCTGAATAGGTAAATGAATATATGGCATTAATTTATCAACATCTCTGTGGGCTGCTATCATATCATCCGTAATATCTACTGGATAAGACGTTGTATATCGAATACGTTTCAAAGCATCTATTTTTGCTAATTCCTCGATTAACCTAGCCAATCCCCATTCTTTATCATTGTTAAGACCTAAACCATGCCAGCAATCAACATTTTGCCCCAACAGCATAATTTCAACAGCCCCCGAATCGACCATTTGTTTAGCTTCATCGATAATTTCTGAAGCACTGCGTGAATACTCACACCCTCGTGTATAAGGAACAACGCAATAAGTACAAAAATTATCGCACCCTTCTTGTATCGCTAAAAAAGCGCTGTAAGCACGTGCTTGCGCAACTGGCAAAGCACCAAATTTCTCATCACTTGTAAAATTAGTTTCTATTGAACGCGCTTGACCTCGTTCTAATTTTGCCAGCAATTCTGGTATCCGATGATAAGACTGAGGTCCAACTGCTAAATCCACGAAAGGCGCTTTTTTAAAAACTTCGTCGCCCAAAGCCTGAACAACACATCCTGCCAAACCAATATACGTTGATAAGCCTTTGTTTTTTCGTTCCTGTTTTATTTGGCAAAATTTTCCCAACATTGAAAAAACTTTATCAGAAGCTTTTTCACGAATATAACATGTGTTAATCATTAACAAATCAGCTTCTTCTGGAAATAAAGTTTCTTCATACCCTAAAACAAACAAAGCATCTAATATGCGACGGCTGTCATACACATTCATTTGACAACCCATAGTGTTAATATATACTTTTTTCATTTACGCTTACTCATTTTATACTTTCTTAATTCTTCGACGGCCTGCGCTCGAGAGATTTTTGTTTTAACATTTTTATCTGGATAAATAATTTGTTTAAAATCTTCATAGGCTGTATCGTCCAACAAAAATTTTGCCTGTTTGAGCAGTTGTTCTTGCTTCCACGCAGTTGCCGATTTTTGAGCCATTTCTATTTGCTCGGGCGACATTCCTGATTTCATTTGAGGCAATAATTGAACGGCTTCTTTATCCAAAACATTTTCAGAAAAATAAAACCATTTATTTTCTGGTTTTTCAGCTGCCAGCATCATCCAAGATAGCGCAGACATTGTTTTTCTGTCCGAATTATTCTCTTGACGCCAAGCATCTTCAAAACTCTCCAATGCTTTTACACCCATATCACCCAATTCTTCCATATCCTGCATCAAAATAGCCAATTTTCTTTGTGCTGGAGCATACCCATTTTCGGATGCCATTCGAAAATATCTTAACGCCATATTCAAACTTTGTTGAACATTCGAATTGCCATCTAAATAAACCTGCCCGACATAAAGTTGAGAGGATGCATCGTTGTTTTCATCAGCGCATGCTTGATATTGGCTCCACGCATCAAAAGCTCTTCCAGCTTTTTGATAAAGTTCCCCCATAGGACAAAACGCCAACGCACTTGAAACTTTGAAAAAAACAAATAAATAAAACAGTGTTTTCATTATTCTTCCTTTTTAAAAGTTAATTCGATTCGTTTTGCTTTATCCGTCACCGGAAACAAACGTTCTTCAAAATATATCTTTTCACCAGAAAATAGCGCATCTTTACCCAAATCAACTTCTTTAGTTTGAATAACGTTGTCTTGCTCATCCAAAATATGTATTAAAACAACGGCTAATTTTTTTTCAGCATCTGTTGTATTAACAACTTGGCTTTTAATCAGCAAAACATACCCTTCACGTTCAGACAAAGAATCAAAAATGGTGTTTTGAAAAGCCAAACCATCAGCTGTTATATCCGTTGAAATGCCCGTTTTCTGATAAATATCATGTGCCCAATCAAATTTTCTGGAAAATAAATAGCGTCCTTCATAAATCAAAAACAAAACTGCACAAAAACACAAAATAAAAACCACAAAAAATATCAGCATTTTTTTATATGTCTTTGATTGAGTTTTTGAAATCGGCATAAATTCATCTGTTTCGTCCCAAGATGTAAATAAAGGCGACGGATGATTTTCTTCAAACTTTTGTTCTTCTGAAAAAATGTTTATTTTTTGTTCTTCTTGTATTTCTTCATTATTTTCAAGTTTTTCATCAAAAATTTCAGATAAAGGCATCGGAACCACATCGGATTGTTCTACGGATGGAGGCAGCATAACATCGTCGTCTTCTTGTTTTTGTTTGAAATCAAAAACAAAGCCACATGCAGAGCATTTAAAAAAATGTGGATGCTCTAAAGATAAGCGCGCATCGGGTACTTCATACTCCACAGAACAATTTTCACATTTAATTTTCATCTTGGTCTTGCCCTTTTAAATAAAATCCGTTAATATGGCAATTATAGTCGATAAATTTTATTTAGACAAGGATTAAAATGCAACCATTGTTTGACTCTTTACCAATTGTTGATTTTCACCGCGTTTTTTTGAAATATGAAAACGGGCATTCGGTGTTAAAAAACATTCAATTTACATTGGAAAAAGGGTCCTTTCACTTTGTCACAGGCGCAAGTGGCGCTGGAAAAACATCATTGTTACGAATGATGTACTTGGCAACAAAGCCAACATCTGGACGATTAAAAATCTTTGGTCAAGATTTAAGTAAAGTACCTGCCTCCAAATTACCTTTTTTTCGCCGGCGAATCGGAGTCGTTTTTCAAGACTTTAGATTATTAGATCATTTATCCACGTTTGACAATGTTGCTCTGCCACTACGTATTATTGGAATGAATGAAAAAGAAATCAAACGCAGAGTCGGAGAATTACTTTCTTGGGTCGGATTAGAAAACTGTATGAATGAATTGCCAACGGCTCTTTCTGGAGGAGAAAAACAACGAATTGCCATTGCAAGAGCTGTCATTAACAAACCAGATTTATTGCTTGCTGATGAGCCAACTGGAAATGTAGATGATGCGATGGCAGCACGTATTTTACATTTATTTTTAGAACTTAATCGGTTAGGAACGACTTTGGTTATTGCTACGCATAATCAAGCATTAGTACGACAATTTAACAAACCTCAACTACACTTAACACAAGGAAATGTAGAGATTATTAAACCGACTGTCAGCTTGGAGGACGAAAATGTTGAGCTTTAAAAGAAAATTACCAGTTAAGCAAGCATCTCCATTTTTTTTGGCTTGGATTGCAATGCTAATGACTTTTGTAGCAGCCTTAACTTTATTTGCCTCTATGAGCTTATCGAATATCATATCTCACTGGAATGCTGTTATTTCAGGTTCTTTAACAATCCAGCAACCGACATACGACTTGAATGGAATTAACCGTTTAGAAGATGCTATAAGTGAGCTTGAAGACATAAAAGAATTGCTGACTCAACAATCGTTTGTTGAAAGTTTTTATGTCCTAGATGATGCCCAAATGGAAAATTTGATGGCTCCTTGGTTAGGTGATTTAAGTCAATTAAACGATTTGCCTATCCCTTATTTAATCGACGTACAACTAAAAAAAGATGCCTCTTTTTCTTTAGATATGCTCAAAAGTGAAATTAACACTGTTGCGCCATATGCAAAAATTGATTCGCACAGGATTTGGTTATCTCATTTAATCGACCTTGTCAAAGGAATCCAACGCAGCATTTTCCTTATTATTGTTTTGTTGATATTAACAACAGCATTTACAGTCATTTACACGACTCGTTCCACGTTGTTAGTCCAAGAAAGTACATTAAATTTATTACAATTAATGGGAGCAAAAGATTTTTCCATTGCCTTTGGTGTCGCCTCTAACAGCTTTTCGAAAGGTTTTTGGGGCGCAGTGATGGGATTATTATTATCGCTCCCCATTGTTGGAATTGTTGTCACTTTGGTAGATTCGCAGCCCGATTCGTTATTCCATCAAGGAGCTCTGACATCCATTCAATGGGGAGTAATTTTATTACTGCCCATGGTTGTCGCATTACTTTCCTTTATTACAGCTCTGCTAACAGCTTTGCGAAAATTGAGGTCATACTAATGTCCATCAAACCCTTTATATCTTATGCAACAATCGTAATGTTTGCCTCTTGGATTCTTGGTTTTTGTGGTTTCGCTGTGTATGCATACATGTTAAAATTTTCGACAATTCCATCTGCTGACGCAATTGTTGTTTTAACTGGAGGAGCTGAAAGATTATCAACTGCATTAAACTTATTGGAAAAACAAAAAGCACCTCAAATGTTGATTTCTGGTGTAAATTCAAAAGTTTCAATGGGTGCATTATTTAAAAAAATAGATGAAAAACATTTAAATCAAATAACTTTAGGATATAAAGCAGACAATACGTTTGAAAATGCGCTGGAAACAAAAGAATGGACAACGAAAAAAAACATCAAATCAATCTTACTTGTCACATCATTTTATCATATGCCACGCAGTTTATTTGAAATACGTTCTGCAATACAAGACTTGACAATTTATCCTGTTTCTGTTTTTATGCATACAGAACAACATTGGACATACACACGTAGTGCGTGGTTGTTATTTGTGGAATACAACAAATTCATAGTTCGTTTTGTGCAACTTTTAATTAGGAGAGCATTTTTATGACAAACATTATTCTTTGGATTCGTTCAATTATTTTCTTATTGGTATTTTATGTTTGGTCTTTTTCAGTTTGTTCTATTTTTTCATGGACACTATTGTTAAACAAAAAGATTGTTATTCACGTCGCAGAATTGTGGGCGAAAGGTAATCGTGTTTTACTACGCCTTTTAGTTGGCATAAAAGTTGAAATCAAAGGATTGGAAAATCTACCCAAACAAAATGGTTATATCGTTGCATCAAAACACCAATCTGCAATGGAAACGGTCTTATTTCATTCGATATTGCCCAATACAATTTACGTTATGAAAAAATCGTTAGCATTTATTCCTTTAGCTGGTTGGTACTTTTGGCGCTCTGGATGTATTTTTATAGACAGAAAAAAAGGCACGTCCTCTTTACGCAACATGTATGCGCAAGCAAAAGAACGCTTAAAAGAAGGCTTTAACATCATCATTTTCCCCGAAGGGACCAGAACTGCGCCAGGAACAAAAACAAAATACAATCCGGGTCTGGCAATGATTTATGAAGCTGTTAATGCACCAGTTATTCCTGTCGCACTGAATACGGGTTATTTTTGGCCTAAAAATTCGGTTAAACGTTATCCTGGTACAGTTGTTATCGAATTTTTACCCCCTGTTGAAACAGGATTAGACAAACGTGAGTTCATGAAAATTGTCGAAGAAAGAATAGAAGATGCTGTTGCAAAACAGGCGCTTGACAAAAGTTAAAACTTATCTTAAGATACGATTATGCTTTATTTATAAGGAGATTTAAAATGGTGGCAAACACAAAAAAAACAACAAATAAAAAAACCGTTCCAGCTAAAAAAGCTGAAGCGACAAAGACAACTGCCAAAAAAGCAGTTCCAGTAAAAACAGTAAAAAAAGTTGAACCTAAAAAGGTTGAAGAAATAACAAAAGCTGTACCTGCAACCCAATCCCAACCAGCAAAGCCAGAAAAAAAAGTTTATGAAGTTTCTGGACTGTTTATGTTGGTATTTACATGTTTCATAATTATTGCATATGTTCAAATAGTAGGTATTATCTATTTATATAACAACTTTGAAATATATATCAGAAGTAATGAATCTATAAAAAGAGAACGCATTTTAGAACAAAAGCGCAAACAAAGAATGGCAGCCCAACAAAAAAGACGCGCAGGTCAACCAAGATCTGCTCGTAGAGGTAGAAACAGAGTAAAAACGCTTGAAGCAACAATAAAGGAAAACAATGTAAAAGCTGAAGTAAAAGTTGTTGTTCCAGAAGAAAAGAAACCAGCACCAAAAACAGCAACATGCCCTCCTTTAAAATTGGAACCACGCAAAGTTGAATTTATTGAAGCTGAATACGCACCTTATGCAGGAGAAGGTCATGCAGTCATCGAAGGTGCTGCATGCTTTGAATTGGCTGACGGAACGACAAAGTGCTTTGAAAATGCAGATGTATTCATCAACCCTGTGACAACATATTCTGATGAATGGTATTCTCGTCATTGGGTGGGCAATGAACGTTTAGCGCCTGCTGACGAACGCGCTGTTGCATACAATAAAATGATAAAAACAGGAAAAGACGGTAAATTTAAATTCGATAAATTAAAACCTGGTTCTTACTATGTTGGCTTTACGTTCTGTATGCCAGAAGGTAAAGAAGTTAAAAAATGCACATGCTCACGTTATGCATCTAAAGTTAAAATGAAAAATTTGGTTAGAACAACATTGAAAAAAGTATATCCAGAAGTAAAATAATTTTTCAAAAAGATATAAAAAAGTGCCACAAGTCAAAAGCTTGTGGTATTTTTTTCGAAAAAATTTCTGACTAATAAAAAAAGCTCAAGATATTCAAAAAAGCTTTTTATTGACAGAATCCGAAAAAAGACATACTCTGATAAACAAAAAAAGAAAGGACAACCAATGATTTTATTTTTAATCGCATGTATTTCGCTGATTTTAGGTTATATGTTCTATGGCGCTTTTGTTGAAAAGGTTTTTGGTTTATCCTCCAAAGATACGCCAGCTGTTCGATTAAATGATGGCGTTGATTATATGGTCATGCCAACCTATAAGGCATTTTTAATACAGCTGTTAAACATTGCAGGACTAGGTCCTGTTTTCGGGGCTATTTTAGGCGCTTTATATGGACCCGTTTGTTTGATTTGGATTGTTATTGGATGCATTTTTGCAGGAGCCGTTCATGATTATTTATCAGGAATGTTATCCCTTCGCAACGATGGAAAATCGCTTACGTATTTGATGGAAACATATTTTGGAAAAAAATTCAGATTTGTCTTTTTGTTTATTCTGATTGCGATGCTTTTGCTTGTAGGCGCGATTTTTGCAAAAAGCCCGGCTCAAATGCTTGCATCTTTATCAAATTTGCCTTTATGGTTTTGGTTAAGCATCATCTTTGGTTATTATTTTATCGCAACATTGCTACCGATTGATAAAGTCATTGGACGCTTTTATCCATTGTTTGCTTTGTGCTTAATTGTATCCAGCATTTTATTAACGGTTGTTTTATTTACAAAGGGAATTCCACTATTCTTAAACTTCGACTTGACCAATCATCACCCAGAAAAATTGCCCATTTTCCCACTGATGTTTATCACAATAGCTTGTGGCGCTATCAGTGGCTTTCATTCAACACAATCCCCCATGATTGCGCGTTGTTTAAAAGATGAAAAATACGGACGCCCGATTTTTTATGGTGCTATGATTACCGAAGGCATAATTGCACTGATGTGGGCGACATTAGGCATTGCATTTTATGAAAACAGTCACGCACTGCAAGCCGTAATAACAACTGGTTCAACTGGCGCTGTTGTATCAGATATTTCCAAAGGATTACTGGGCGCGTATGGAAGCATTTTAACCATTACCTCTGTCGTTATATTAGCAATAACAACGGGCGATACTTGCTTTCGCTCTGCTCGCTTATCTTGCGCTGACTTTCTGAAACTTTCACAAGATAAATTGGTTTCGCGCATTGCATTAACTATTTTTGTATTAGGTGGAGGCATCATATTGTCTGCAATAAACGTACAAACCATATGGCAATACTTTGGTTGGATTAATCAAACACTTGCAGTCTGTACATTATGGATGATTAGCATTTATTTAAAACAAAACGGCAAAAATTATCTGATATCAATGATACCAGCCATTTTTATGACTGCCGTCAGTATAACCTATGTAGCATACGATTCATTATTTTTTAATTTAAACATTTGTGCATCAAAATACATAGGTGTTATTTTGGCAATCGTGGCAGGCATTGTATTTTTAATTTATGGTCCATCATCTCCAAAACAAAATAAAGCATCGAAATGATTTATCTTATCAGACACGGACAAACCCATTGGAATGCGATGAAAAAAATACAAGGCCATACAGACATTCCATTGAATGAACAAGGCAAAAAGGAAGCCGAAAAAAGTGCGCAAAAATTAATAAATTTAAACATTCATCAAATTATATCTTCTGATTTATTAAGAGCAAAACAAACTGCAGAAATAATCAATCAATATATTCAAGTCCCCATATCTTTTGATGCCCGATTAAGAGAGCTTTGCTACGGTCAATTAGAAGCCTGCAAAAGCACAGAAATATCCAAAGAAACATGGGATATTTTTAATACTAATCCACAAAAATTAAACGCAGAAAGCTTTTCTCAACTTTATGATAGGGTTAAAGATTTTGCAAAAACAATCGATACAAACCAAAACTTATTAATTGTGACACACGGTGGATTTTTAAGAATGTTCATGTACTTTATTGAAAATCGCCAAAATTTTGACCATTCAAAATTCAAAGAAACATATAAAAATTTAAACATAAAAAATACAAGCTTTTTTCAATGGCATCCATCAAAAGAAAAAATATTAACGTTCGTTTCCGAATCCTTTAGATAAAAACGCCACATTTTCATGACAAGCATTAGCAATCTGCGTTTGAAGTGTTGGAGATATATTCAACAAGCCAAGACGACAAGAAAGAATCCCTTTTTCTTTAATAATTGAGGGCAACAAACTCATTGACTCATCAGAGACAAAAGGAAAATCTTCAATCGTTAATGATTTTATCGGTGCTTGTGTTTTCTGTAAAGCCTTTAAAAAGCGTTTCATTCCAAAATCAGAAACATCACCACCATGAGCCAAAGTAATTTCAGTTGCTTTTTGGGATTTTTCCAAAGCTGTAGCAATACGCGCCATAAAATAATCTGTAAATTCATCCGTCGCAAGTGAATCAAAAGTATAATGACCTCTTTTTTCATTGCAAGAATCAGCATCTCTTCTTAACGCAGCCATCTGACGTGGTGCACTGTGTACATCGTCTCGCTCCAAAATCGCAAGCTTTAAATAATCGACTCTATCCACAATTTTTAATAAAAATTCATCAAGCACAGTCATCATATACCTCTTTTTTATCCTTATACTTGTTTATTTTAAGCCGTTTTAAAGATTTCGTCAACCAAAAAAGCCCCTTTAACAAAAGGGACTTTTTAAATGGTGCCCAGAGGCGGAATCGAACCACCGACACGAAGATTTTCAGTCTTCTGCTCTACCGACTGAGCTATCTGGGCTTATCAATAGAGTCTTTTATAAACGATTCTTTTTTCAAATGCAAGTATTTTTTTATAAAAAATAACTTTTTCTAGCTTTCCCCCAAAAAAATCGGGTTCTTTGACCACACAAATCAAAGAACCCGTAAAAAGGGATATCTGTTATAGGGGGAGAAAAAAAATCCCTTTTTAACATTCATGGACTTCAAAATAAGGGAGATCATCCATGTCGCGGTCTGATAAAAATGCCACGCAGTTTCACATATTAACAAATTATTAACATTATGTCAAGCATTTTTACAAAAAAACCAAACTGAAGAATAAAAAGAACATAACCTGTTGAATTTTAATACTTTTTTAATTATATTTTTTCATTAAATAATGATAAATTTCCTGTACTAAACTTTCAGGAGCCGATGCTGCAGCCATAATTGCAACAGAATCTGAAAAATTAATTTTTTCAATATCAGTGATACTTTCGATTAAAAAAGATTTTGCACCTGCTTGTTTGGCAACGTCAACCAAACGATTTGCATTCGACGACTTAATATCTCCGACAACCAAAATAAAACGATGCGTTTTCACAGCATTTAAAACAGCTTGCTGCCGTTCACTGGTTGCTTGACAAATCCCATTTTGAAACAAAATTTTTTCATATTTGTTCTTTAAAACATTCATCATTTCAGCCGTATCCAAAACACCCAAAGTTGTTTGCATCGCGACTCCAATTATGGGCATATCAGGTAATTGTTCAATTTCTTGAACATTAGATACCACAAAAACATTATTTAAATTTTTCAGCTGACCAAGCGTCCCTTGAATCTCTGGATGCATTTTCTTACCAATTAAAACTATTGGAACGCCTTGAGCTTCCAATTTTTTCACCCACAGATGATTTTTTAAAACAAACGGGCAGGTTGTATCTATAACTTGGTATTTTTGTTGCGCCAACGTTCGAATACTATCTGCGACTCCATGAGCAGATAAAACAACGCAACTGCTTTCTGGAATACCATCCAAACACTCAACGAAACGAACTCCTTTTTGTTTATAACCATCCACAACTTGCTTATTATGAACTATTTCATGCAAAACGATAGGCTGCTTATCCAAAACTGAATCCAACAAATCCAATGCACGACAAACACCGAAACAAAATCCTCTAGGCTCTATCAACGTTATTTTCATTCGATTTTTATACCTTTTTCCCAACATTCTTTTAATTGCCAATTGTTGACGTCCGACAAGTCCCAAATATCCAATTTATCCATCAAAAGTTTATACTGTTCCAAATAACTTAAAACCAAATCACAGCGCTGCTTAATCAACTCAACGGGCGTATGGCGTTTTATTTTAAGCTCGCGTTCTTTTGCCCTGCGACATGCTTCATCAAAATCGCAAAACAAAAATTGCATTTGAGTTTCATAACCTTGATTTTTCAAAACATCACCCAATTTTAAATGGGCAGAATTTAAGCCACTGTGTTCTAAAACAAAAGAAGCTTTTTTAGCAATTAATCGTCTGATAACCTCATACCCAATCACACGCGCTGGCATTTCCCATTTTGAAAAAGACTGAACCAACCCCAAGCGCTGACAATCATGTTGATACGACGGAATTTGCCCCATAATAGTATCAAATTGAACTAATAAATCTTTGGAATAATTACGCGCACAAAAGGTTGATTTTCCAGCCCCTGGAATACCCGAAACCTGAATGAAAGAAGGCTTTAAAGAACAAGAGGCGCCATCGACAATTTTATCAATTAACGCCTCGTATTCATCACACATAATCCTCTCATAAGGATAAGCGATAACGTTCCCTTTAAACAAACGTTCTATAATCACTTGGTAAAAATCAGTTTGCGTGTCCATTTATGGTAAAAAATGTGATGGTTTAACATTCCATGCTGTGCATTTGAAATTTTCATCACCCTCTTCTTTTTCAAAAACACAAATACAACCTGTTCCCACCTTTATGTCATGTTCTGCAGCAAAGGCTTCAAAATCGCCCGTCAAATAAGGCGCAAAACGAATAACGCCATTGCTGGAAACAATCAACATATTTTTATCTTTAAATTGAGCAGACGCTTTTTTTCCCAATTCTTTCCATGTTTGAATAATAAATGGAACATCAACAACCCAACCATCTGGCACAATAGCTTCTTTATTCCACTTATCGATAGCTTCTTGTCCGATTCGAGCAATAACTTCATCTTCCGTTTTATTTTCATCTGGACCATAATCGATTTCTTTAAAAGAATTGTCTTCGAATAAAGGAATATCTTTTCCAATAGCCTTTAATGCCAACTGCGCTGTTTGCATTGTCCGTTTTAAAGGAGCTGCAAAAACAACATCGGGAACTAAATTATATTTAGACAAATACAAACCGACATTTGTCCCTCTTTCTTTTTCGACCAAAGGTAAATCTGTTCGTCCTCCGACTCGGGTTGGTGTTTGCTCTTTCGTAAAAGTATTGCCATGTCTGGCAATAATAATTCTTGTTGTCATTTTATAACTCTCCACATTCAGCCAAAACAGCTTCTACGCGTTCAACGTCTTCAGGATTATCAACACCTGACAAAGATGCCATTGGTGCGTATTTACCGTATTCAACTTTAACCGTCCGAACTTTAATCCCGTTTTCAATCCAGCGCAATTGTTCCAAACCTTCTAATTTTTCATAAACACCTTCTGGTAAAGCCGTTGCTTTTTGCAAGACATCTGTTCTGTATCCATATAATCCGATATGTCGTAAAACAGGTGATTTTTCAGATGCGTCACGATATTTTTCTTCTTTTCTGATTGCTGGAATGATATTTTTCGAAAACCAATAAGCATCACCGTTTTCATCGACAACAGCTGTTGTTCCAGAAAATGGTGTTGTTTTTTTATTTTCACGCAATTTATCCAAATCTGCCCAAGACAACTGCGTCACAGGCGTCACTGTTTCTACAGAATTATCTTTATAATACTCACCCAAAACAGCTTCGATAAACCAACCAGGACACAAAGGATTATCCCCTTGTAAATTTAAAACAAATTCAGGTTTATCAGCCAAACCGTTAACAACTTCCATAACTCTGTCCGTTCCTGTACGGCAAGCATCAGAAGTTAAACGCACATCTATACCATTTTGCTGACAAAAATCAACGATTCGTTGATCTTCTGTTGCGACAATAACGGCACAATTTTCAAACTTTGTAGCTGCTTTTCGAGCATTTTCAACAACGCGCAACAACATTTCTTTGCCTGCAATTTTTGCCAATGGCTTACCTGGGAAACGAGTTGACGCATAGCGTGCTGGGATACAAATTAAGGTTTTCATATTTTTTCCTCTTTTTTTTATTAAAGTCAATAAAAGTACTATACCCCCACCCAATAATAAATGCAAGCCTTATTTTTCTTGACTTTTTTAAGCTTTTTAGATAAAATTAGATATTGTTTATTCAAAAAAAGAGGAAATAAAATGGCTTTTGGAATTGAACGCATCTCGATGCTAATAACACATATAACGGATAAGAATGCTCACATCAACTGGGAACAGCTGAACGAAGAACAACGCGTTGAAATTTTAATGAATATATCTGGTCCATTATTTGTTGACGCACTAAAATGCACAGACGGAAGCAGTCCTGTTTTATTTCAATTTTCAGATGAAAATAAAATGAAACTGCTTAATCGTTTATCAACCACATATCCGACACAAATGCGTTCTGTTATTTGTCAAAAAAACGATTATAACGAAAATCTTTTTGATTTTATTAATGAAAGAAATCTCCCTGCCCTGTCTAAAATTATTCATATTGCGACCAATAATGCTAAAGATATGCATATCAGAATCGCTGCAAAAAAAGCTAAAGAACGAGGATAATTACCGACTTTTCAAATAATTACCAAGGACGCGCATAACTTCTGCACGTCCAACGCTGGATGACGAATGTACGATAAAACGAAAATTCGACGGGATAAATTTGCCACAACTATCTTTATCCTTTTGAATAAACCATTCCACGAATGGCATAATTGTTTTACCATCAGCCAAACAGTAATCAAAAGATATTTCATCTGGACAACCAAAAAGTTCAACATACTCAATCGCACTTGCAGTATCTTTTACTAAATCCCAAGAAGTATCATAGGGGCGTCGCATATCGTCAATATATAGTTTACGCATTACATAGCCCTCAAACGACGAATACGCTCTTCAACAGGTGGATGATACGAATGAGACAAAGCAAAATTAGCAAACGGCGACACAATACACGCAACTGCAAAATTATTTTGAAAGCTTAAAGCCCTAATATGGGAAGAACAGCCTATCTTTTCTAAAGCATCTGCAAGAGCATCTGGATTGTGTAAAATTTTAGCGCCTGTTGCATCAGCTGTATATTCTCTTTGTCGTGACACCGCCATATGTATCAAAGGAGCGAACAAGGAACCAAACACCAAGAAAACAAGCCCTACCAATAAAAACAAAACCGAAAAAAGCCCAAAAAAAGCGCCAACGACTTTGCTGGTATAACCAGAACCACAAAACCCCCAAAAACTAGCATTTTTAAAAAAACGCCCTCCTATCAATGAAAAAATACCAAGACCAACAATAATCATAGTATTTAAACGAACATCTCTGTTTTGGATATGAGCGATTTCATGAGCAATCACCCCTTGCATCTCCACAGGTGAAAGTGTTTCAATTAAACCACGAGTAACAACTATCGCTGCATTTTTAGGCGTTCGTCCTGAAGTAAACGCGTTTAAAGAAGCATCCTCTATAATATATAACTTTGGCATAGGTAAACCAGCCATAATAGCTGTATTTTCAACTATATTATAAAAAGATCGGTTAACTTTTTTTTCAACTTGTTTTGCTTCAGCAAAAGAAAGCATCATTTTGCTTCCCCAAAGATAAGAAATCAGCGTCCAAATAAAAACCATCAAAAAGATACCCACGCCTAAAAGAAGTGGATTTTCATAATCTATTTTATATAAATTTCCTTTATGAATCAGCAAGTTAACAACAACGCAAATGCTATATATCCAAAAGACAAAAAGTAAAGGAAAAAGAAAAAACAAAAGAAATGTTTTTATATTATTTCTTCTAATGTGTTCATAAACAGTTAAAGCCTTTTGAACCATTACATCGACCTTAAACGACGGATTCTTTCTTCAATTGGAGGATGCGTTGAGAACAAACCAGACATCCCAGCAAAAGGCGAAGCAATACAAGCTACAGCCATATTTCTTTGTTTATCCAAAACCTCAACACGAGCATCTTTAGATATTTTTTCCAAAGCATCTGCCAACGCTTTTGAATTATGTAAAATCTTTGCGCCTGTAGAATCTGCCGCATACTCGCGCTGACGAGAAACAGCCTTTTGTATCAATGGAGCAACAATATAATGAAAAATCATTAATGCGATTCCAACGGCTAAAAATAACACAACTCCTTGTCCAGAGTTCTTATCATTACGGCGGCGTCTGTTTGACGAATTGGTGGCAGAACGCATACAAGAACGCCCCAACGAATAAAAAATACCAATACCAACAACAATGAGCATATTCAATCGAATATCTCGATTCCCTATATGCGCCATTTCATGCGCAATAACGCCTTGCAATTCCAATGGAGATAATTTTTCCATCAATCCCCTTGTCACGGCGATAGAAGCATTTTTGGGATTCATACCTGTCGCAAATGCATTTAAAGAATTATCTTCTATAATATACAACTTCGGCATTGGCAAACCAGCCATAATTGCTGTATTTTCAACTGTATTATACAATTTAGGGGCCTCTTTTTTCTCAATCGGTTTTGCCCCAGCAAACCCTAACATCATTTTTCCACCAAAGAAATAAGCAATCGTCAACCAAACAAGCGCCAAAATGGACGTAGGCATTAAAAAAGAATAAGCAAAACCTATTGCAGCCCACAAAGAATTAGGCGCTTCTGGTTGCCATTTTTGAGGCAAGTTTGCGACACCTTGCATAATTACTTGCTCATTGCCAAACAAACCTGTCACAATCCAACAAGCCAAAATGACTAAAAGGCATAAAGTTATTGGAAATAACAGCACAAGCAATAACGTATTGCGATTATTTTGTGTGATATGATCGTATGCGCTTAAAACTGCTTGTGCCATTATTCATTCCCCTTATTTTAGAAGGAAACCTTTGGTGCTTCTTGAACCAACTTTTTCTCTGCTTCATCTAACTCGAAGAAAGACTCTTTCTTAAAGCCAAATAAACTTGCAAAGATACTTGATGGAAAGGATTCTATTTTTGAATTCAAAGATAAAACTGCTGTGTTATAAAAACTGCGTGCAGCTTGAATCTTATCTTCTGTATCCGTTAATTCCTGTTGTAAATTTAAATAATTTTGATTCGATCTTAAATCTGGATAGCTTTCTGATAAAGCAAAAATGCTTTTCAACGTTCCAGACAAAGCCGATTCGTCTTTTGCCCGTTGTTCTGTTGACGCATATTGACTGTCCATTGCAACATTTCTTGCTTTAATTACAGCTTCTAATGTTTCTGCTTCGTGTTTTGCGAAACCCTTGACTGTTTCAACTAAATTTGGAATCAAATCATAACGACGTTTTAATTGTGTATCGATATTACTCCACGCTTCTTTAACTTGTTGACGCGCATGAACCAACGCATTATAAAGCGAAATCATAAGCAAAATAAGTACGATGAGTATTATATAAACCATTCTTTAATCTCCTAAAAAAATTGAACATATTTGTTTATACCCTTAAAAAAGTTAATAAAAACTTTACTTTTTTCAGATAACATCTTTTTTTATCGAATTGAATAAAGGAGTAAAAAATGCATCCGTGGCATGACGTAGAAAGATTACCAGAAAACCCAGAGACTGTTAGAGCAATTATTGAAGTTCCTAAAGGTTCAAAAGTTAAATACGAATTAGATAAAAGCAGTGGCTTAATAAAAGTTGATCGTATTTTATACAGTGCTGTCCACTATCCAGCCAATTATGGTTTTATTCCACGCACCTATTGTGATGATAATGACCCATTGGATATATTGGTCTTTGGACAAGAAACAGTTGTTCCTTTATGCATCATGCGCGCTCGCCCTATCGGTGTTATGAAGATGATTGATGGAGGTCAAGAAGACGACAAAATTATTGCTGTCCACGCTGACGACCCTGAATTTGCGCATTATACAGATATTTCACAATTTCCACCTCACAGATTGAAAACATTAGAACGTTTTTTTGAAGATTATAAAGTGTTGGAAAATAAAGAAGTCAAAATCAGCGATTTTTTTGGTTATATAGAAGCAAGAAACATCATCAAAAAGGCATGCGAACTATATGATAGAAAAAAGGCTGAATTAAAGGGATAATACCTATATGCAAGTAATTACATCGTTATTACAATTAACCGATTTTATAGACACATTTTTTATCGACGTTTATGGTGTTTTGTGGAGTGGTGAAAAATTTTATCCTCCTGCGTTGGACGTTTGCGCAAAATTAATCGCTCAAAAAAAGAAAATTTACATTTTATCCAATGCAACAACCATCAGTTCTCATTTTAAGGAAAAGCGCTCAAAAGATGGATTTTTACAAAATATTCATTATACAGATGTAATTACATCTGGCGATGTTTTAAAAAGCAAATTAGAAAATCAACATATTCTGGATTCCGTCATAGGAAATTCAACAGGAAAATATCTGTTAATCGGACTACCAAACGACAGATTACTTGAAAGTGTTTTGTCTCGCCAAACATTGAATGTGGAAGAAGCGCAAGCTGTTTATATTGGCGCATTGCGTGGACAAGGTGTTTATTACACAGATTTATCCCCTTATTTAGACGTTGCACAAAAAGCGTTAGAAAAAGGATTACCAGCCATCTGTTCTAACCCCGATTATTTTGCTTTTCATGGAGACCTAAAACACGTCACAAGTGGCGCACTGGGTAAATGGTACGAAGAAAACGGTGGAAAAGTTTACTGGATTGGCAAACCATACCCTGAAATTTACAATTTTGCTTTGCAAAAAGCCAACGCATCCCCCAAAACAAGCGCAATGGTCGGAGACACATTAAGAACCGACATTATGGGTGGATATAATGCAGGATTAAAGACTGTTTTAATTACAGGTACGGGAATGACGGCTGATGAACTCAATAACGGGCATACAATTGATGAGTTAATCGCAGAAAACAAAGTCTTTCCAGATTATTTACTCGACCACTTAATGTAATTACAGAATAATTACAATCCATACTTTTTAAGCAAATATCCTTTTCAAATAACACACGCAGACATATCTTGTTTTTCATTTTTATGAAAAATTACTGGACAAAGACCCATTTTTTAAGCTATTCTACAATAAAAGAAAGGATTAACATGAAACCAGTAAAGCTTTTTGATTTGAATATGGGACAAATGCCGTCCGATTTACCATTATTACCTTTGTCTGAAATGGTTTTGATGCCAGAAGGTAAGTTTTCAATTCGTTTAACAGATTATCGCCAAATAGCGATGATTTTTTGGGCTTTAGCTCATGGACGAATGCTGGCAGTAGTCCAACAAAAAAGCAATAATCAAATTTATTTAAAAGGATGTGCTGCCCGAATTTCTGGCTTCACAGAAAATGAAGACGATTCGCTGATGCTTTATTTAACGGGCGTTTGCCGATTTAACGTCATCGAAGAAACAAATATAGAAGGCTTTCCTGTTTTAAAAGTTGACTATAAACCTTTTTCATTTGACATGACACCAGCTCCCGAATGTGATAAGCAAAATTTACTCTATGCTTTAGATATTTATTTAAAAACAAAACACGTTGATATCGATATTATTTTGTTAAAAGACTTACCTATTCGACGTTTAATTGCGACCATCACATCCATTTTACCTTTCGAAGCCCGAGAAAAACAAGCGCTGTTAGAATGTGGCGACGTACACAGTTGCATTAAAACATTGCAAACCATTTTAAAAATGGATACAGCAATTCATTTGGACGATGATAAAAGAGGAAGAAAATGTTAAAAAAACTTATTTATGCTTTCAAAATTTTTATAAACTTTTGTTTGATTATCGCTTTAACTTTATTGCTTTTTTCATACAATCCACTGGATTCTTCCATCAATACAGCATCTGCATTAAAAACAACCAATTATTTAGGTCCGTTTGGCGCTTATGTTGCAGATATTTTAATGCAAACAGTCGGTGTTGCTGCATGGTTATTTGTTGTTTTTGCACTTTGTCGCATAATATTTAAACTCTGTAAAATAAACCGACGTTTGATTTGGTTAAAAAGGATGGTTTCTTTCTTGCTTATAATCGGTTTATGCATTTTAAGCGCTCCGTATGATAAAGGTGGCTTTATTGGCGCATTAATTTATCGAAAAATTCCAGAAACTCCTTTGTTTTTAGATGTCATGCTTTGGTTTATTTGGGTTTGTGGATTTATTTTTGTATCAGAAATACCTGTCAAACGGATTGCTTATAAACTTTATTTTTATCTGCGTTTGTTAAAACAAAAATTAAGTTCCAATGGAACTGATATTGTCCTGCCTCCAGAAGAAATAAAACAGGAAAAGCCAAAACAAAAAGAAGAAAAAGCACCCCCGAAGAAAAAAGCAAAAACAAACAAAGTTCCAACTACATTAAAGAAAAAAGCAGATGATGGTTTTACTTTGCCACCTGCGACATTATTGGATGAACCCAAAGTACAATCAAAAGACAACCTAACAAAAGAAATGATGGAGGCAACCTCTCGAAAATTGGAAAGTATTTTAGCGCAATTTGGCGTCAAAGGAGAGGTTGTTCGAGTATCCCCTGGTCCAGTTGTCACTTTATATGAATTCGAACCAGCTGCAGGTGTTAAAGTTGAACGTGTTATAAGTTTATCGGATAATATCGCGTTAGCAATGAAAGTTGTTTCTGTACGTATGTCTGTTGTTTCTGTTAGTGGCTTTATCGGCATTGAAATTCCAAACAAAACACGACAAACCGTCTTTATTAAAGAATTGGTTGACACAGATGCATTCACTGAAAACAAAGGTATTTTACCACTTATTTTGGGTAAAAATATCGCAGGTAATCCCGTTTTCGCAGATTTGGCAAAAATGCCTCACTTATTAGTTGCTGGTACAACGGGTTCAGGTAAATCGGTTGGTATTAACACCATGATTTTATCATTATTATATCGATTTACACCTGAACAATGTAAATTAATCATGGTTGACCCAAAAATGTTAGAGCTTTCAGTTTATAATGGCATCCCTCACTTATTAACGCCTGTCGTCACAGAACCAGGAAAAGCGATTGTTGCATTAAAATGGACCGTAAAAGAAATGGATGATAGATACAGAGCCATGGCGACTTTGGGTGTTCGAAATATCGAAGGGTACAATAAAAAAATTGCTGAAACAATCGCCAATGGAGAAAAGCTAACACGTAAAGTGACAACGGGCTTCGATCCAGAAACAGGTCGTCCAATTACTGAAATACAAGAAATGGATTTAACGCCATTACCTTATATTGTTGTTATTGTCGATGAAATGGCTGATTTGATGCTCACAGCAGGAAAAGAAGTCGATATCGCAATACAAAGAATTGCTCAAAAAGCACGTGCTTCTGGTATTCATTTAATCATGGCAACGCAAAGACCTTCTGTTGACGTCATTACAGGAACAATTAAGGCCAATTTCCCAAGTCGTATTTCCTTCCAAGTGACCAGCAAAATAGACAGTCGTACGATTTTGGGTGAACAAGGTGCAGAACAATTATTGGGACGTGGTGATATGTTATTTTCTGCAGGCTCAAAACCTGTACGCGTACATGGTCCATTTGTCAGTGATGATGAAGTTGAACAAGTCGTAAACTTCTTAAAAGACCAAGGAGAAGCACAATACAATGATGCTGTTTTAATGGATGATGATTCTGATAATCCGTTGGATGATGGTCCTGTTTTTGACAGAACAAACATGTCTTCTGGTGGTGGAGATTTATATGAACAAGCCGTTCAAATTGTTTTAGCAGATAAACGACCAACCATCAGCTACATTCAAAGAAAATTATCTATTGGTTATAACAGAGCTGCTGATTTAATTGATAGAATGGAAAAAGAAGGGATTGTTTCTGCTGCATCTCCAACAGGACGTCGAGAAATTTTAATCGGAGGAGATAAATGATAGAAAAAAAGCCTTTTACTGAAATTCAAACAGACCGATTAATTTTAAAACCTCACAAAGCGACAATCGAATATGCAACAAAGCTGTATAATGTGATTGCTGAAAACAAAGAATTTTTATCGCGCTTTATGCCTTTATTATACAAAGTCAGTCGCGTTGAAGATGAATATAATTTTTGCCTTTCTGCCAGCAAAGCATTTGAAGAAATGACGTCAGCAGATTATGGCATTTGGACAAAAGATAATCAGCTTATCGGAACGTGTACATTTACGGACATTGATTATGAAGAGCGCTCTGGTGAAATTGGTTATTTTTTATCCCAAGACCAAACAAAAAAAGGATACATGACAGAAGCGATTAATGCTTTAATGGACACTTTTTTTGAAAGAGGCTTTAATCGCATCGTCATTTATATGGATACTCAAAATAAGCCGTCAGAAAATGTTGCCATTCGCTGTGGTTTGACAAAAGAAGGCCAACTGCGTCAATGGCGTTTTAATCCTGTATTCAATGAATTTAGAAATATATTTGTATATTCAAAGTTAAAATCGGAGTGGAAAAAAGAAAAATGAAAAAAATTATTTTATTGTTTTTAATTTTATTTTCAATGAAAGCGTATGCTGTTGTTCCTGAAAAATTGGACACCCCTGAAAACAGAGTGATATTAAATAAAGTTGAACAAATGCTACACAGTATCAAAACGATGAACAGTCGTTTTTCTGAATTTACAAGCAAAGATGGGGACTTTATGAAACATGGCGATTTTTATTTATCTCGTCCCAACAAAATGCGTTTAATTTATGATGCGCCAGCTGATGTTGAATTTATCGCAGATGGCATGTATTTTATTTATTATGATAAAGGGTTTGATCAAATTTCATACCTTGAAATCGACCAAACGCCTGCGGCTATTTTATTAAAGCCTGATTTTTCTTTTGATGATAAAGAATTTTTAGTGACAGGTATCGAACAAGAATTAGATGAATATCGCATTTCTGCTATCAAAAACAAAGAACCAGAGTTGGGTGAATTAACATTAATTACTGGAATTGACCCTGTTGATTTTCGCCAATGGGAATTAGTAGATGCCAAAGGCATCAAATCAACTGTAGGCCTTTATGAAACAAAAATAAACGAACCTGTTGACGAATCTTTATTTGTTTTTCAAAAAGAAGAATAATATCTTTTAAACAGATGAAAAAGCCCTGTTTTGTCAGGGCTTTTTTTATGAATAATTAAAAATGAAAAATTGAATACGAAGGTTTAATGAACACTCATTGCAGTCAAATCATGTTGTGAAATAATCGCCAAGGCAACGGCTTTATTTTCAGCATAACCGATACGAACACCTTCAGCTCCATATATAGACCACATAGGCGTATTATCTACAACATCCTTTTTTACATAGGCTATATCTTCTAATCCCCAATCTGCAAATTCATCATCATAAGATAAATCACATTCAATCAATGATTTTTTTTCAAAAGTATCAATCATTTTTTATTCTCCTTTGCTTTAGAAGAAACATCCAAAGATTTATTATTTTTTGAATTTGGCGCTATCTGAATTTTTGTCACCGAAGATACAGGCTCAACACGCAACAAATCAATATGCAACAAACCTTTATCCATAAAAGCACCTTCAACTTTCATTCCATGAGCCAGAACAAACATCTTTTGAAAATTACGTCCTGCAATTCCTCGATATAAAAAATGTCTATCTTCTTGTTCTAGCGTTGATGTTTTTCCTCTGATAATCAAACGATCATCTTCAACCGTCACATCCAAATCTTGCTCGTCGTATCCTGCAACGGCCAAAGAAATACGCAAACGTGTTTCGCTTAACTGCTCTATGTTATAGGGAGGAAAGCCTTCTGAACCACCTTTTGCTAACTGGTCCATCATCCTTTCTAAATTCTCAAATCCCAACATAAATGGCGTATTAAATGTTAAACGGCTCATTTTCACATCCTATTTAATGAATAAACGATCTTTTGATTGTTTGAACACAAGAAGCAACAGATGCATCCGTTTCAACCAACTGACTAATGACCTTTATCGCATGCATAATCGTTGTATGGTCACGTTCAAAAGCCGAACCAATTTCAGGTAATGATTTTGATGTCAATTCTTTTGCCAAATACATTGCAATCTGACGTGGACGTGCAATACTTCTGTCGCGACGCGTTGATTTTAAATCTGCAATTTTTACCATAAAATAATCGCTCACAGCCTTAATAATATCAGATACACTTACTTCAACAGGATATAGGTTCAATACATCTTTTAATATCTGTTGCGTTGAAGCCAATGTCAATGGTAAATGCAATAAACCAGTATTAACAATCAAGCGCTTTAAAGCACCTTCTAATTCTCGAACGTTTGTCGTGATTCTTTCAGCCAAAAATTCAACAACGTCTTGAGGCAACGACACCCCCCACTGTTCAGCTTTTGATTGTAAAATACCTATACGCATTTCATAGGTTGTTGGATAAATATCTACAATCAAACCTTGCGCCATTCTGGATTTTAAACGTTCTTCCATATCCTTTAATTCTTGAGGCGAACTATCTGAAGACAATACGATTTGTTTTCCTTGTTCAATCAAAGAATTAAAGGTGTGGAAAAATTCCATTTGCGTTGCCTTTTTATTGCCACACAAAAATTGGATATCATCCACCATCAAAATGTCAGCCGAACGGAACAATTCCCGAAAATGTTCTGTTTGATTTTCACTGTCAGATTGAATTACCTTATCTGCGCGCAAAGAACGAATATACCGAGCTTTAAATTGTTCTGCAGTTAAATAAATAACCTTTTTTTCAGGATGTTTTTGACGCATTCTCCACGCAATCGCATTCATCAAGTGTGTTTTCCCCAAACCGACAGAACTGTGCAAAAATAATGGATTACAAGCCGAATCAAAACGTTCTGTAATTCCTTTTGCAACAGCTGCTGCAATTTCATTTGATGAACCAACGACATAGTTTTCAAACGTCATTTGAGGATTTAAACGCACCTCATCCTGTAGTGTTTTTGCCGCAACAGGTTCTTCTTTGACAGGACTTGCACAAACAAAACTATCGGAAACGGATTTAGATGATACACTATATGCGTTCTGTAAACGCACTTGAGATGTTTGAACTTCTGGATAAAATTGCTGAAACAATTCACATAAACGCACATCATACTCTTTGCGTTGCAACCAACTGAACATAAACTGATTTGGCACAGATAAAATAAGCGTGTCTTGCTGCACATCAGGAACAATTTGCCCCAAATACTGATGTAGCAAACTGTCATCACACTTTTCTTTTAACTGCGAACAAACATCTTGCCATTGTTGTTCAAACTCTTTATCAATCATCATTTACTCCCATTTCCAAACTTTTTTTGTCATTAAATTCGTCGCTAACGACTCAAAAAGCGTCTTTATCCTTCAAACTTTGATTCCATATTACAAAACAAAAGCAAATTGACAACAAAACTTTTTGCAAAAAATGCAATTAAATTACTTGACGCAATATATAGTATTTCAGATTCTATATATTGTGTTTTTAGCTAACTCTTTGTTTTATATACATTTTAATCAAAAAAAGTGTTTTTTTATAAAAAATTTTATCTTCTAAAGTCCTTATTTTAAGGGCAAAGACTCGTCATTTGTGGAGTCGTATTCAATTTTGAATAAAAAAGGTTAAAAATAAAATAAAACAAAAAAATTTTTATCAACTTAAAACGAAAAAAGTGAAAAAAAGAAAAAGACTCGAGTCCTTTTTTTTCCCAAAGACAAACTTAAAAATTAGATTGATTTTTCCATCTGAACAATTTATCTTATAAATATATTAATAAAGGAGACATCATGAACACAATAGATACTATTTTAACGCGTCATTCAACCAGAGAATACGACCCATCACAAAAAGCAACCCCGGAACAAATTGAGATGATTTTAAGATGCGCTGCACAAGCGCCTTCTGCAATGAACAAACAACCATGGTCGTTTGTTGTTGTAAATCATCCTTCTGTATTGCAAGCGATTGAAAACGTTCATCCGTATGCTGGTTTTTTAACTCAAGCAGGAACAGCCATCATCGTTGTTGGAAATTCTGATAACTGTTGGGAAGATTATTGGCGAGTCGATCCGATTTTAGCAGGACAAAATATACTGTTAGCTGCACATGCATTGGGACTTGCGACTTGTTGGTGTGGCGTTTATCCAAATGAACAGCACATGGAAAATTTAGCGAACATACTGAATTTACCTAAAGAACAAAAACCAATGGCGCTGATTGCATTGGGAACAGCAAAACAAAAAACGACTCCATCGCTTCGTTTCAATCCAAAGCAAGTCCATTATAACGAATGGTAATTTAACGCTGTTTTTGTAATTTGTTTTTATAATATCGATATCGCAAAAAGGCAAACAGAACAAATGATTTGTCAGAATAATGTCCTGCTTTAAAACGTTGATAACTGGATATAGCCCTTTTCCGGTTTTCAAGCGCCCCCAGCAACAAACTGGCTCTTTGATGTAAGCGAACTTCCCGAATTTGCATCTTCATCCGTTTAGATCTTGCCCCCTTACCAAAATATAAAAGATTCAAAATTTTATAAAAAAGCAAATGTCTTTTTACATTTTTTAAATCTTTATTGGTTTGCTTTAACCTTTGTGAAAGCGCATTTATTGTAAATTCAGCCATAAACAAATTACCCTGAAAAAATAAAACCTTATTCGAAGTTATAGTTAATTTTATGTTTCCTGTCAAATTATTAAAACAAAAATATCTTGTTTTTCATATCCAAAACTGATATAATTTCAAACATAGGAAAAAAATATGCAAAAAAATATACTTTTTTGTTGTTGTCAAAAAAACCTTACTCGATGTAGCTAGGTATTTTTTCTATGCCCACAAAAAAATAGGACCTGCACATCACACAATGACGCAGGTCTTTTTTCTATTAATACAACAAAAAAGAAATAAAAAAATGCAAAATACAATTTTTATAAATTTTCTAACGAATCTTATACAAAGAACAAATCAAAAAATTAAATATAACGCATACCTTTTATCAGAAAAGCAGCTACAAATGCTTCAATTACAATTTAAAAAAGCCATGCATCCAGCCAGCTTTTTTTCAAAGCAATTACAGCAAGATATCAGCTTTATTTTGAAAAAAGATCCTGCACTATTGAATAAAGAACCGTCTGAAGTATTTTTGTATAAATCGTTAGTTGTGACATTTTTACACCGTATCGCACATCATTTATATCAACAACATGAAACAACTGCAGCACGATTACTTTCAGAAATAAACAAGGAAATAACTGGCGCTGAAATTCACCCTGGAGCGCAAATAGGTCACAGCGTCTTTATAGATCATCCAACAGGGCTGATTATCGGAGAAACGACCATCATTGGCGATTATTTTCATGGACATGGAATGGTTCTGTTGGGTTCTGATGGAAAAAATCAAACAAACAAACGTCACCCAACAATAGGAAATAATGTGACGATTTGGCCTAAAGCAAGTGTTTTAGGAAATCATTATATAGCAGACAATGTCATTATTGGAGCAAATGCCTTTATCACACAAGATGTTCCTCCGAACAGCACAGTTATCGGGCACAACATTTTATTGAAAAAAAATACGCAAACGATAAAAATACAATTAAAAAAATACTGGGAAAATATAAAGCCCCAACGTTCAAACAGCTGATTTACATTTGACGTGATTGAATACTTTTACGGTTCAGGTGATAAGAGTATAAATCTCCAATAGCTTGCATTTTGATATTTTTCAACGCACAAAATCCAGCTTTTAAAAAAGCAGAACGACGTTCATCATTTTTTATGTGACACTGATTAGACATTGTTAAATAATCTGCACGTCTGGCTGCTGCAAATAATGCAGGCCATTCATTGGGATTAAATTTTCCAGAGCCCATATTATAATGCATCATCGCCATTTCGCCTTGAGCATAAGGATGTAAATTATAATACTTTTGCAAACCCAACATTTTTTTGACAGAAGCAATCGAATCTTTTAAGCGACGTTCAAATAATCGACTTATACTTTGAGCAGAGGGACGATATGCAAATTTATCAGCATAAAATCCTGCTGCCAATTTATTAAATTTTCGACCTGAACGGGCAAGCTGGCGTTTATAATTTTGAATCCGAGCATAATACATTCTTTTTTGCTGTTCGGTTAATAAACGTCCTTGAGCATCCATAAAATCCAACTGTTTAAAAGAATTCCAACTATTGACATTTAAACCGATTCCTGCCGTCACCAATCCTTTTGAATCCAAATATAAATGAGAGATATTTCCTTCTCGAATCGCCAAATGTTTGCGCGTATATTTTTCCATTATCCGATCACACTGCCCCATCATACACTGAACACTTTTCATCGAACGCAGTGGCGTTGTTTGCCTTTGTATTTGAGAAGATGTCCGTTTAACAACTTTTTGAGCCAAAGTCTGACGCATATTCGTACGAAAATTGCTTTGCGTCTGTTTTTGCACTTTATCAGGCAACTTAACGGGTTGAGGCTTTGATTTTTGATTGCCCCCAAAAAAGAACAAAGATGTCGCACTTAAAGACAATGCCGTCGCCATTGATAACAGCGCTTTGCGAGATGTGATAAAAGAACGAACAGACATAATTCCTCCTATTTTCCCTTTATCTTTATAGAATAGCAGAAAAAATGGATTTTGTCAAGTTTTCATCTATTTTCAAAAATAACGCTGTTTGTTTTTTTATCAAAAGCCAACGATAAACGACCTTTTTTAAATTCCATGGCCTTTTGCCCAAAAACATCAAAACGCCAACCTTTCATTGCCAAAATATCAGGCTTGGAAGATGATGCCATTTTACTTAAATCATCGGATGAAGCTATTAATTTAGAGGCGACCCCTAAATTGCAAGAAATAACATTCAATAATAACTTTAACACTTCTTTGATGGCTTGTTCGGCTGGTGTCAGCGTTTTTTCACGCACAAAATGGGGATGCTGTTCTGGTGGTAAATTCAACGCATTTGAAACAACTTGTAAAATTTGTTCTGCCTGTGATGAATTTTCAGAAATGCTTTTTCCTCGCAACCGTTTAAAATCATCCATTTTTTGAGGACAAAGCGCAGCCAATTCCAAAACCTGCTCATCACGCAAAATATAACGTCTGGGGCGATTATGTTCAATCGCTTTTGCTTCACGCCATGCACAAAGCGCCTGCAATACTGACAAATACCTACCTTGTGTCGAAGCTGGCTTTAAACGATGCCACGCCATATCGGGATTCGGATTATACAAATCATCACAAAGTAAAGCATCCATTTCCTCCGAAACCCACGAAGTTCGTCCGTTTTCTTGCAACTGTTTTTGCATTGCATCATAAACTTTTGCTAAATAAGTGACATCCCCCATAGCATAAACGATTTGCTTTTCGGATAATGGTCGAACAGACCAATCTGTAATTCGGGAAGACTTATCTAAATCCACACCCAAATAATGATGCACGATATTGTGATATGAAACATTTTCCCCAAGGCCACAAACCATAGCTCCTATTTGTGTATCAAAAACAGGAGTCGGCAATTGTTGCATCAACTGATAAAAAATTTCCAAATCTTGTCTGGCTGAATGAAAAACTTTTAATACTTTTTTATTTTTCATAAGCTCTAACAACGCACTTAAATCCATATCTTCTTGCAAAGGGTCAACACAAGCACACAAATCTTCCTCCAAACACCCTATTTGGATTAAACAAAGAACTGAAAAATATGTTTTTTCACGTAAAAATTCTGTGTCAACGGTAATAAAAGGTTGTTTTTTCCATTTTTTACAAAAAGCTTTCAATTCTTTGGTTGTGTTTATTACTTGAATCATTTTTAACCTCTGCATAAATTTGTTTTATTATTTATACTGCTATGCGCAATTAGATTCAAGAGCTAAATAACCTTTTTGAGCTAAAATATAGTTCGCAATTTTCATATTGTGTCCAGTTTCTTGGCTTAAAAAAGACGATAATTGACTGACTGGCACAGATTTTATTTGTTCATATTCATCTTGAGCAGCTTCTAAATGCGCTTTTTTAATCGCAAACGATGTCATTGAAATATCGCCCTGAAAAACCAAGTAATAGTGATCTTCCGTCAAAGAGTTTTCTTCAACCATTGCAAACGGAATTAAGTTTGTTAAAGTATGAGGCTCGATATTTACTTCATTTTTCAGTGCAATTAAAAACGCTTTTAAAAAATCTATTGAACCGTTATGTGAAAATGTATCGGCACCTAAATACTCTGACGGCAACAAACCCCATTGATTTGGATTCGTAGCAACCCAATTTTGGCGTTTACCAAACAACAAGCCATCCGAACAATTCAATAATCCCAAAACAGAAACTGGACAAATGTTTAATTGCGCTTTTAGGCGAGGATCTAAATGTTGAGCAATTAAGTACTTATACTGAACAAAACATCCTGTCATCTTATTTTCCAAAATTTTATTAACAGAAAAAATTTGACCATTAAAAAGGCGGCTGTCGTAAAACGATAAAGCCGCCTGCCATAATTCATCCACTCTGGATTCGATTTCGGAAGATATCTTAAAATTATTCGATTGTTCTATCAAAAAAGAAGATGATAAATCTTTTACCCGTAACATGTATAACCTTTCTTGTTATTTTAACACTGGATACTCATACTACGGAATCTATTATTAACACATTTTTAACCTTTTGTCTATTATTTTTTATTTTTTCGCTATTTAGTTGTATATTTTTAAATCTTCCTCCCATTTTTTCGCGTTTTAATGAGTCTGAAAAAATAAAGTAAAAAAACGACTCGAATTTTTTTATAAAAAGAATATACTAAATGTATGAAGAAAATAAAAATAAATAACAATATAATGACTTGCGCTTTAAAACAGTTGTTTGAACTGTTAGAATATCAATGTTATTTTGTCGGAGGAGTTGTTCGAGATTTACTGATGAATAAACCTGTTCATGATATTGATTTAGCAACACCTCTTTTACCAGAAGATGTTTGCTATCGATTGAAGAACAGTCCCATTAAAATTATTCCAACGGGTATAGCGCATGGTACATTAACATTGATATTGAAAGATAAAACATTGGTAGAAATAACCAGTTTTCGCAAAGATGTTCAAACCGATGGCAGACATGCAAAAGTTGTTTTTGGTAAAGATATCGTACAAGATGCTGTGCGCAGAGATTTTACAATGAACGCACTTTATATGGATGCACAAGGGCAAATTTTTGATTTTTCAACTGGATTAAAGGATTTACAAAAAAAACGTTTGCGCTTTATTGGCAATGCAGAAGAACGAATCAAAGAAGATGCTTTAAGAATTTTACGCTATTTTCGTTTCTTTGGTCAAACAAATCAAAAAAGCCCCAATCCAGAAGCGTTTAAAGCATGCAAAAAACAAAAACATTTATTAGCCTCTCTATCCAAAGAAAGAATTTATGAAGAAATGCATAAAATTCTTTGTTTGCCGAATCCTTTACCGACGCTTCATTTAATGGATAAATGCGGTGTTTTAAAACAAATCATTCCACAGTATGATTTGCGCAAAATAAAAATACTGATTACAAAAGAAAAACACTGTGGTTTTCAAACCAACTTTTTATTTCGAATATGGCTTTTATCAAATTTACAATTACCTAAATGGGTGCAAAAAAAAGCTGAAAAAAATGAAGCTGAAAACTTAAAAAAAGCATTCGAACTTCCAATAAAGTCCAGATTAAATGAATACCGTATTTTATATTTTTATGGGCGTGAGATATTTTTAAATACACTTTTATATAAAAAAAAGTTGTTTTTTTCCTCTTTTCGATTTTACCAAAGCTTAACCATACCCGTCTGCCCATTTACAGCACAAGACGTTGCAAATGCTTTTGCTGTAAAAGGAACGTTGTTAGGGCTTAAAATCAAAGAATGCGAAAATAAATGGCTGGATTTAAACTGTCCTGAAAAAAAAGAAGTTGTATTTCATCAAATTTCCAGCTAAAATAAATGTATCAGCAATAAAAGGAGATAAACATAATGAATAATATACGTAAGAATACTCAAGCAGGTCGTTCAATGATTGAAATGTTAGCCGTTTTGATGATTATGGGCATTTTAACCATTGGCGTTATGGCTGGATTTAATCAAATGTTGGATAAATATAATGCAGGAAAAATGCATACAGATATAATGTCCATAAGCTCTGAAGTCGTCAACTTGTATGCTTGGCAGCGTAGTTATCCAGCCATTAACATGCAAGAACTTTGCGAAAACGATATTTTCCCAGATGGTTGTACCGACGATAATAAAGCACTAAATCCATTCGATGGTACGTATAAGCTGACAACAAGTGATACAGAACAAACCCTGACAATAGAAGCAGATGGCGTTGCTCCCAATGCTTGCAAAGATTTATGTTTGCGTGAATGGGATAATTTATACACTGCACCAAATTGTTCTGATTGCGATAACGGTAAATTTTCTGTGACATTTAACTAAGTAAAAAATACAAAATTAAAATCCCCTTTAAAACAAAAGGGGGTTTTTTTCATATCAAAGAAGACAAAGACTTCTTAATTTTCTTTATTCCACCAACCTGTTTTAGGTGCTTCAGACGTTTCAGCTTGAACGACAACATCAGAAACGATAACTTCATCTTCTTGTTTTAAGTTGTTTTCGATTTCTTTGCTTTGCGTATTTTCAAAAGTCACATCTGCAACAGACATAGCCACATCTTCAGATGCATTGACAAAAACTTCTTGCGTTGCTTGTGGTGCTGGTAAAATAATTGGTTCTGAAACTTCATTATTTTCCAAAGCTTCTTTTTCCTTTAACGCTTGAAGCTTTTCTGCTTTTTTAGAGCTTTTCTGTTCTGTTGTTTTTTTCTTGCTCTGCGTTTCTTTCTTTGAACGTGTTTTTTTAGGCTTTGCAACAGATTCAACCACCGTTTTAGCTGGTTCGACAGCCACAACAGGCATATCTTCAACAGGAACGATGCTGGTTGCATGTTCATCATAAACAATCATAGCTTCTTGATGAACGACCTTAAAATTTTCTTGCCCATCCAACACAGGTACAACTTTTTCTTCAAGCTTTTTCTTTGCTTTTTGGGGTTCTGTCTTTTCTTTTTTAGAGGACTTATTTTCCTTTTTTTCTTCCTTAACAGGCTTTGCTTTTTTTTCAGGAGCTTTGCGTTCAGCTTTTACAGAAGATTTATTTTCTTTTACTTCTTTTTTTTCTTGAGCATGAGCTTCCGTATTTTTACCCAATAAAGAATCGATTGTTCTGGCAAAAAATCCCTTTTCCTTTGCTGGAAGAGCCTTATATTCCAATCTGAAATCTGTTGGTGATAACAATGAAGCATCCCCATCAACACTGATTTGAACGCCATGACGGCTTTCGATTTGTCCCAAAGCTTCACGTTTATTATTCAAAACATATAACGCAATTTGCAATGGAATCGTGATTGTAATAATATGATTTGGATGATATTGAGCTGCTTCTTCCAAAACATGCAAAACATGCATAGAGCTGGACTGACCAGAACGAACAAAACCAGCCCCTTGACACATCGGACAAACGTGGTGTCCCGTTTCTAATAAACTGGAACGCAAACGTTGACGAGATAATTCCATCAAACCAAACCCTGTAATATGTCCCATTTGAATGCGCGCTCTATCTTTTTTCAAAGCTTCTTTCATCTTACGCTCAACAGCATAATTATTTTTGGGTTCGTCCATATCGATAAAGTCAATAACAATCAAACCTGCCAAATCGCGTAAACGTAATTGACGAGCAACTTCTTCTGCTGCTTCTAAATTTGTTTTCAATGCTGTTTCTTCGATGTTGCGTTCCCGTGTTGCACGACCAGAGTTCACATCAATCGCAACCAAAGCTTCTGCTTGGTCAATAACCAAATATCCACCCGATTTTAAATGAACTGTTTTTTGCAACATTTCTTCCATTTGTTTTTCGATATTATATGCCTGAAACAATGGAATTTCTTTTTTATATTCTTTTATTTTTTTGACTTGTTTTGGCATTAACAACTTTAAAAAAGCTTTTGCGTTTTTATAAGAATCTTCACCTTCGATTAAAATTTCTTCAATGTCATCCGTCATTGCATCACGCAAAGTTCTTTTAATTAAGTTTGCCTCTTCATGAATTAAAGCTGGTGCAATCGATTGCATTGTCGTTTCAACAATCGTTTCCCATGTTTTGTTCAAATACTCAAAATCACGTTTAATTTCAGCTTTTGTTCTTTCTTTACCTGCCGTACGAATAATGACAGATTGCCCTTCCAACACAGGTAAACTTTCAACGATTTTCTTTAATCTTTTGCGATCAACAACATTAGCTATTTTACGAGAAACCCCACCACTGTGAGCATTCTTTGGCATTAACACACTATAGCGACCAGCCAATGACAAATAAGTCGTCACAGCAGCCCCTTTATTGCCACGTTCTTCCTTTGTCACCTGAACCAACATTTTTTGTCCATGATGAATGACTTCTTGAATACGATATTTACGTAAAGCAAAACGACGTGGACGATACATTGCATCATCATTATCTTCGCTGACAGTTTCGACATCTTCGTCTTCTTTTGCTTGTTTAGCAACAACTTCTTCATCATCGTCATTATCACGTTCAACATGTGAAAACATTTCTTTTTTCAACGCTTCTAAATCAGCCGCTGGTATTTGATAATAATCGGGATGAATTTCATTAAACGCTAAAAAGCCATGGCGATTTCCACCATATTCAACAAAAGCAGCCTGTAAAGAAGGTTCTACACGGACAACTTTGGCCAGATAAATGTTTCCCTTAATTTGTTTTTTAGTGGATGTTTCAACGTCCAATTCCTCCAAACGTGATTCATCCAAAACCACAACACGCGTTTCTTCCGGATGTGTAGCTTCAATAAGCATCTTTTTTGACATAAACTTTTAAACTCCAAATTATATTGATTTATTTGAGATATTTCCCCTAAAAAAAGCCGTAAAAATAGTGCCTTCGTCATCAACAAAGTAAAAAGCACCGGATTTGAAAAATAATTAACCTGATACAACATCTTAATTTTACGTCTTTTAAATCTTTTGTTTTTTATTATCGACTTCATAAAATACTTATAAAAAAAGTTTTACTTTTATAAAGACATTTATTAAAATATAATAAACGGATGTTATGATACATTAATTTATCGAAAAAAACAACTAAATTATTATTTTTTATAAGGATTTTTATGATTTTTTTTAAAACAAACCGACTAATTGCTTTTTTTATTGGACTTATTATCTTTTTTACGAATGCCTTCGCGATAGCAGGTCCTGTTAAATTATCAGAAATTCGCATTGGAAGACAAGATGAAAAAACGATTCGGTTGGTCGCTCATCTGGACGACAAAAATCCATGCAAAGTATTTACACTGGAAAATCCGACACGTATAGTCTTTGACTTTCAAAACACACAACTGGATAAAAAATGCTTGGAAAAAATGCCCAAAGAAACAGGTTTTATTAAAGATATTCGCATTGGAGAACCCGTTAAAAATCAAACACGCATAGTTCTTGAAACAACGACTGTTCCATCGTTTGATGAGGCATTTTACCTGTCGCCAACCCAAAGCGAAAAACAATGGCGTTATGTTATCGATTTAAAGCAAACAGAAAGTTCACCTCCCCCCAAAAAACAAAGTATTTTAACACCTATTTCAGCATCAACATCTGCGAAACAAAAATTGTTAAAGCCTTTAATTGTCTTGGACCCAGGTCATGGTGGTTCAGACCCTGGTGCTATTAGCGTCAGTGGAAAATATGAAAAGAACTTAACCTTAAAAATGGCGCAAGAAACCAAAAAAGCTTTGGAAAAAACAGGAAAATATCGTGTTTTATTGACTCGCGATAAAGACAAAGCGTTAGCATTAAGAGAACGCATTAATTTTGCACATAAAAACAAAGCTGATTTATTTATTTCTATTCATGCTGATAGTGCAAAAAATAAAAAAGCCAAAGGATTGTCGGTTTATACAATATCTGAAAAAGCATCTGACAGAGAAGCGCAACTTTTAGCCGAACGCGAAAACAAAGCAGATATCATTCTGGGCATTGATTTGTCTAATGAATTGCCTGAAGTCAGTAATATCTTAATCGATTTGGCGAAAAGAGATACTATGGAAAAATCTGCTCATTATGCTAATTTATTAGTCAATAAAATGGCAAAAAATGTCACTTTATTGAAAGACGCACATCGTTATGCTGGTTTTGTTGTTTTAAAATCGCCAAACATCCCTTCTGTCTTAATCGAAATCGGTTATCTGTCAAACAAGCAAGAAGAAAAATTATTGCAACAACAAAGTTATCGAACAAAATTAGCAAACTCCATTGTTCAAGCTGTCAACCAGTATTTCGATACCATCTATGAATAAAAAAAGGGCAGTTTTTACTGCCCTTCTGTCTTAATTAAGAAAATGATTAAACGCTGACAATTCCTCGAACCATTGCATAAACAGCAAACAGTGCAATAAAAATAAGTGCGACAGCTAGATACTTTTCATATACTTGAAAATATGGTGTTCCTTTTGAATTTTCTTTGCGCGCCCAAATATAAACAGGCAACCCCAAAGCAATAAAAACAACTGCCATTAACAAATAACTTAAACCTGCAGCATAAATCAACCAACAAGCGTAAATTGCACCTAAAATACTGGTAAACAAAGCATAGGCTCGTCCTGTTCTGACGTGTTGATATTCACCATCTTCACACAGCTTCCACAAATAAGCAGCGCTGGTCAAATAGGCTGGCAAAACCATCACACCTGTAATAGAAAGCATTGTATTCCATGCATTGTTTGAAAAATAAACAACAAGCATTCCTAATTGCATCACACAGCTTGTCACCCACAAAGAAACGGATGGAGAGCCTGCTTTATTTTCTTGTTCAAAAACACGTGGAAACGTTCCATCTTTTGCCATAGATTGTGGCATTTGAGCTGTAATCATTGTCCACGCCAACCAACTGGCTAACACAGCGATAATCAACCCAACATTCATCACCCATGCGCCCCAAGGTCCAACAACTTTTTGTAAAACGCCAGCTGTTGATGGGTTGGCAATAGAGCTTAATTGTGCTTGAGATAAGAAACCAAAAGGCAAAACGGATAACAAAATATAAATTGTCAAACAACCAATAAAACCAATAAATGTTGCTTTCCCGACATCAGATTGGCTTTTTGCCCTGTTTGATAAAACAACAGCCCCTTCAATACCGATAAATGCCCATAAAGTCACCAGCATTGTACTTTTAAGTTGCGTCGAAAGACTGCCCAGCGATTTTGTTTTACCTGCGATTGCTTGTCCCCAAAAATCAAAATCAAATTTATCGATATTAAAAACAAACATCATAATGATGATAAATAAAACAAGTGGAACAATTTTAGCTATTGTTGCAATTAAGTTAATAACAGAAGCTTGTTTCATCCCCCTTAAAACCAAAAAGTTAAATCCCCAAATTAAGATAGAACCACCGATAATGGACGGGATATTATTTCCTCCAGAAAAGGTTGGTGGGAAAAAATAATTCAAGGCATCCATTGTAATCACTGCATACCCAACGTTTCCAAAAATTTGGCAAAGCCAATAGCTCCAACCGATATTAAAACCCATATATGACCCAAAGCCTTCTTTGGCATACATGTAAATACCCGTTGTTAAATTCGGTTTTGCCATGGACAATATCCGAAAGACATTGGCAATAAAATACATACCAATACCTGTAATTAACCAAGCTAATATAACGGCTCCAACAGATGCAGAGGCGGCCATATTTTGTGGTAAGCTAAAAATACCTCCTCCTATCATCGAGCTGATAACAATAGCAGCCAAACCCAAAGCACCCATTTTTTCAGCAGTGGATGGATTTGATGAAATTGTAGATTTTTGCATATTTTTTTGTGTCATTTTATCTTAATAAAACAAGGATACGGCTGTAATACCGTATCCTGTTTCCCCCAAAAATTATTTTTCAACTTCAACCAATGGTGCAAATTCAAAATTTAAAAAGCCCAAAGCCGTCAAACAATACGCAAAATTTTGAGTAATGTTAATATAATTATGGAAAATTTGAAAATCGCTGTGTTGTTCAACATCACGCAATTCCAATTCGTGTTTCATAGATTTACTCAACCACATTTGCGCATGCGCTTTGGCAATATCATCATCGATATACGTATCGAAGTATTCAACATATTCAGCCGCCCAGCCACCTAAAAAGTTGCCTTTCTTGTCTTTTCCCCAAACGATACCGACACCAGTTGCAATAGCTTTATGTTCTTCAATTCTTGCCCCGTTGCCAGCCATAATAACTTCCAAAACAGCACCATGTTTAAAGTTTTTTTCAACCTTTTCGACAGGAACGATATTACCAAACAACTCTGGTGGCAAAACGGATGTATAAGGAACGACATTAAAGTCATGTATCTTTGCTTCCTTTAAAGCTGAATCATAGCAAAATGTTTCAAATGGTTGAGGTGGAATACCATCATCAGCTTGCCCTGTTCCTCCTGTATGAAAAGCTAATGTTGGATAACGTGTTCCTAATTGTACTGTCATTTTTAACTCCTTTTTTTAATTAAACAATTTTGACCCTAAAACAGCAATTAGTCTGTATCAAAAACAATGTCAATAAACCACAATACAGCTGTATGTATGGATTTTAGTCGAGGTTGAAAATCATATTTTCAACATTCAATATAAACAACGAAGGAGATTTCAAAATGAAAAACAAAAACATTATTATTTTTTCGGCTCTTTGTTTACTGACAGCGTGCCAAGAAAGCGTACAAAATTACGAAGCATTTTTAAACACTTGGATTGGACAATCCGAGGCTAATTTAGTCGCAACTTGGGGAGCTCCTGTTGACATGCAAACAATTGGGCCAAATCGCCAATTATTTACCTATATCACAGAAAAACAAGTCATGGCTGATGGAAACACGCCCGTACAATTAGGTGCTGACAGCTTGTATTCTCAAAATAATGATGCGCTGGGAACGGTTTTAGATTATTACTGCAAAACAACATTTACAACCCAAAATGATATCATTGTTAATTATTCTTGGAATGGTGACGGTTGTTTGAAAAAATAAAATGCATAACGCCCGTTATTAGCAAATAAAAACAACTGATTAAAAAAGGTAAAAAGTAATATAAAACCCTGAAGCTGATAAGTGTTGCTAAAAGTGGCACCTTTTCAGCTTCTGTATGAGGATATAAATATAAAAAACTGGCCTCAAAAACACCCAATCCACCAGGAACTTGCGTCGAAATTCCAATCAATTGAGCGATTAAAAAAATCACTGCGACATGTAAATAAGAAACATCAAAATGTGATGAAAATAATATATAAAAAACCAGTGATGCTGAAAAAATATCTCCAGCTCCGACCAACATTTGCTTGAATGTCAAACTTAAATCTGGCGATTGTATAGTGATATTTTTCCATTTAAACTGTCTTTTTTTCAATACGACAAATAAGATATAGGAAATAAAAGCCATGCTAATCACAACTGCGCCAATGTCTAAAATATGTTGGTAGTTTTTCATCACAGACATATGCATAAAATGCGATAAAATCAAACAAATATCTAAAACAATCCCCATCCCCATTAAAAAAGTCAAACTTTCAAAAGCAATTATTTTTAAAATTTGAAATTCTGTCAGCCCTGCTTTTGAATAAAATAAATAACGAACAGAACCTCCTGCGATATAAGAATGTCCCGTTGTATTTGTTATTGAAAAACTGATGAATGCTGTTTTAAATACCAACCATTTTTGGATTTTTTGACCGATGTAGTGCAAGCTTAAAAAATCATACATCGACAATGCCAAATAATCCAAAAAAACAAAAAATAGTGCAGTAAAGAAAATCGATACAGGCAGTCTCGTTATTTGAGCATAAATTTCATGCCAGCCGATATGATGAACTTCTCTATACACCAAATAAGAAGCTAAACATAAAAAAAATAATCCCAGTAATTGAGTTGTTAATTTTATCACTTGTTTCAACATAGTATTAGATATAAAACAAAATTACCCAAAAACAAGAATTGGAAAAAAAAGTACTTCAAAAACATACGGCTATATGCTGCAATCCATAAAAAAAGTAAGAACTTTTTTTTCGCTTGGAAAGTGTTTTATGAATTATTTTAAACAACCACATTCTGAACAGAACAGGGTCTTTATCCAATACACGAAAAGATTAATTTTTCTGACAAGACGCCTGATTATCTTGCCCAACATAAACAGGCCAACAACCTTCAATCAAATTATCTAAAGATAAAACATCTTGATTCATCAACGTTCTATAAATCCAATAATTTGCCATTATGCGTTCGACAAAGGCTCTGGTCTCCCGAAATGGAATACTTTCAATAAACAACAAAGGATCATCATTGTATTTCATTTTTTTCTTCAACTTGTACAAATTCCCTGGTCCAGAATTATACGCAACAGCCGTAAACAATAAATTACCTTGTATCTGTTTATCGTTCATCAAAGATTGCAAATAATTTTGTCCCAATGCTAAATTGTATTCAGGCTCTGTCAATTTTTTCTTATCCCAATCCAACTTCAAGCGTTGCGCCATTAAACGCGCGCTGTCAGGCATCAACTGCATCAACCCCAACGCGCCAACAGGACTTTTGGCATTTTCATTAAAGCAAGATTCTTGTTTTACAAATGCAAAGACTAAAGCTTTATCAACGGCCCATCCATTTTGAGGTTCCCAATTAGGCGCAGGATAGCGTGGCGCTTTATCATCAGCCTCCAAACTACCTACAATTCGATTTAAATCTGACGCAATACCATTTTTTTGAGCGACAGCCATTAATAAAGCTCTGGTTTGATTATCAGCTTTTAAAAACAAAGCAGCCAATTCTTCTTGCGCTTGTTTTTCCAAGCCGACTTGCTTTAAAGCTAAAACCCGTTCAAAAGTCGGATGAGAAAAAGCTTCCGTCACATCATCTTGTGGCAAAACAGGTTCAGCCCACGCATGGTTTAAATCTTGTCCTAAAGCACGAGCAGCCATAATCCCATAGAATGTTCTGGAATGCCCAGCTGCAATTTCCAAATAATCATTCACTTGCTTAAAATTACCCAATTTCAGTTGCGCTCTGGAAGCCCAAAAGGCTGCAGCCGATTTTAATAACGAATTAGCATTTTTGTTATGAACAACTTTATCAAAGTGGTGCATTGCCGTTTTAGTATTGCCCTTTCTCCAAGCAGATAACCCCAATGTCCAATGTCCCAAAGGTAATTTATCTCCAGAACGTTCAACTGCTTTTTGAGCCGTTTGAAAAACACGTTCATCCATCCCATCTAAAAAATAAGAAAAAGCCAATGCTATTCTGGCTGCATCATGGTCTTTTTGATTAAATAAAACCTTTGCATCTGCGCCATCGATTAATTGGCGTGCATTCAAAGTACGTCCAGCTTTAATATAACGAACAATTTGGTTCATAATTTTTTTGGCTTTTTTACGTCTGTCCAAAGACAAATATGAAAATGTTAAATTTTCAATGCTATCAATCGGTTCTTTTCGGGCAATAAAAGAGCAAGTTCCAGCTCGCCCCCCATAAAGAGGTGTTGGTTTTTTGCGTGGGAGTTTAGCGCCTTTTTTTTGCCCTAAAGCGTACATACGAACGGCTTGAGGATGGTCTGAATACAACTTCATCCAGTTTTCAATTTCTTTTTTCTTTGTAATCCATGTTTTTGAAAAATAACGTTGCGCAAGTATATAGCCCATCAACGATTTATCCGTTAATTGAGATATTTTTTTATCTGCTTTTTTCCAATTTTCTTTTTCTTGTAATTCAAAAATTTGTTGATACAAATCAACGTCGCTATCAGATAAAACAGATGTCGCATAAGATGGCACAATGTTTCCTAAAAATAAAAAACAGGAAAGACAAAACGCAACTATTTTCATCATTGTTCAAAAATTCTGATTAAACATTGTTGTTTTGAAAGCCCATCCATAACGCATTCACTGATGTTATATTTAGGACCTTTTTCCAACAAATCACAAGCAGAACCAGAAAAAGCACTGTCTTGTGTTGCGCTTTGAAGCGCGCCTATATTTTCAAATGTCGCTGGTGTAGAAAGGTCACCCCAAGAATAAACAACATGCAATTTTTTCAAATTACGTGGTGTCAAGTTTAACACATGCGCCTTTAATTGACACAATTTCATTCCCCCTGCTGTTGTATAAACTTTAAAATCAGTTGTTGATAAATAAATTCTGTCTTGAACGATATAAGCTAAATATCTTTTCAACTCTTCATCCGTCATGTCATTAACAAAATAATGATTAGGACCGTATTTAGTTGCTTTTATTTCTTCATCTGATTTTGCTAATGGCGCTGGAACAACCGTTCCATCTGGCATTGTTATTGTTTTTTCAGATATACTTTCAGGAATTACGTATTTACCTGTTTTTTCATCCTTATAAACAACTTCTGGGTATATTTTACCTGTCGTAGCATCCTTCTTTTGCAGCATTTTCAACTGTTCTGGTGTTTGCGCATGCCCAACATTCGTCAGAGCTAAAAAAGAAATCAACCCTAAAATAAAAAAACGAATCATTTTTCACTCCTTTTCTTTACATTTGTTCATTATTCATATACTATACAAGAATAAATTTAATTCGTAAAGGAAGAAAATGATGAATTATTATTTTTGTGGCATTGGTGGCATTGGAATGAGCTCTATTGCTCAATTTTTTGTCAATAAAGGACATCAAGTTTCAGGTTCAGACCGTTCTTTTGATTTGAACGAAAACCAACAAATAAAACAAAATTTGCAAGATTTAGGTATTAAGATTTATCCTCAAGATGCATCAGGTATCACTTCGGATATTGATTTTTTTATTACCTCCACAGCTGTGGAAGCGCAAATTCCTGATGTCCAAAAAGCCAAAGAACTGGGCTTAAAAATTAAACGTCGAGCTGAAATGTTAGCTGAAATTTTACACAGTTATACAGGTATTGCCATCGGTGGAACCAGTGGAAAAACGACCATTACAGCAATGGTTGGACATATTTTAAGCGTTTGTGAAAAATCGCCAACCATTATCAACGGTGGTATCCTGAATAACACATATACAGCAAACGCAAAACCATCCAATTTTATTATGGGTACAGGCGACTTTTGCGTTATCGAATCGGATGAATCTGACGGCACAATAGAATTATATAATCCTGCAGTCGGGGTTGTTTCCAACATTTCTTTGGACCATAAACCTCTGGAAGAATTAAGACCTTTATTCAAAGATTTTATTAAACGCTGTAAAATAGGTTGTGTTTTAAACGCTGATTGTAATGAAACACTTGCTTTGAAAAGTGAACATCCGAACACAATCACATTTTCGTGCAATAAAGCAAGCAATGCAACTTTTATTGCAACCGAAATTCAACCCACTTCAATGGGGAGTACCTTTAAAGTCAATGGAAAGTCTGCTGTTTTAAATGTTCTGGGCAAACATAATGTTGAAAATGCTCTGGCGGCTATTGGCGCTGTCCATTTAGTTGGCATTTCATTACAAGATGCGATTGATGCATTAGCCACGTTTGCAGGAACGAAACGTCGTTTGGAAAAAATCGGTCAAGCCAATGACATCCTTGTTTTCGATGATTATGCACACAATCCAGAAAAAGTCGGAGCAAGCATACGAACGCTCCACCAAGAAAATCATCAGCTATGGGTTGTTTTTCAACCCCATGGTTTTGCACCAACTCGTATGATGAAAGACGGCTTTATTGAAGCATTTACAAAAGAGTTAGGTCTAAATGATACGGTTATTTTCCCTGAAATTTTCTATCAAGGAGGCACCGTTGCCAAAGATATATCAGCAAAAGATTTGTCAGATGCTCTGGTTGCTAACAAAAAAAATGCATTCTTTTTTGCAGACAGAACAAAAATCCCCGAATTTATCGCGCAAAGAGCAACATCTGGGGACCGAATTGTCATCATGGGTGCCCGAGATAATACTTTAACTCAATTAGCAAAAGATATATTAAATCAAATAAAAGGTGAATAATGAAAACCATTGGCTTATTTAATCCATCCAGTCCATCCTATAATCCTGTTAATATGGACGCATTAAAAAACTTCTTTGCAAAATACGACCTTTCTGTTAAAGAAAGTAAAAACCTGTTTTCTTATGAACGTTTTTTATCGGGAACAGACCAAGAACGAGCTTCTGATGTCATGGACTTATTTATAGATAAAGATGTGGATATGCTGTGTGCATTAAAGGGTGGATACGGTTCGGCACGTATATTGGACTTATTAGATTTTGATGTTATTTCAAAAAATAAAAAACCATTGATGGGTTTTTCAGACACAACAGCCTTACAACTGGGATTATGGGCAAAAACAGGATTAAAATCTTGGACTGGATTGTCTCCCAGACGAGACGTTGCCAAAGAAACACCTGTTGATAAATTATTAGAAAAAAGTTTTGAACAGTGCTTAAAAGGTGGCTCAATGTCATTAAGTTTACAAACTTTACTACCACACAAAACGCAAGTTCAAGGAACGCTTATCGGAGGAACGCTCTCTTTAGTCAGAGAACTGATTGGAACCCCCTATCAACCCAATTTTAAAGGGACTTTATTATTTTTAGAAGATGTTATGGAAGAACCGTATAAAATCGACAGAATGTTAACACAATTAAGGCTTGCTGGTGTTTTTGAGCAAGTATCTGGTGTTATTTTTGCCGACTTTTATCAATGTCTTTCTTCTGATGATAATGATGGTACAATAACAGAAGTTTTATTGGATTTAGCCGAAAGATTGCCCAACGTTCCAATGTGGATGGGATTACCATACGGACACAGCGATACACGCGTCATATTACCCATAGGTGTTGAAGGAAAAATTGAAAACAATACTTTATCTTTTAATTATCAATTATTTTAAAAAGCTATCAACTGTATTTAAAAAGTCTGCAACAGCAATGGGCTTTGCAATATAGCCATCACATCCACCATCGATGATTTTTTGCTCATCACCTTTCATTGCAAAAGCAGTGACGGCAATAATTTTTGTATTCGCAACCGAAGGCGTTTTTCGAATCAATGCAGTCACTTCCAATCCAGAAATCCCAGGCATTTGAATATCCATCAAAATCAAATCGGGATGATTTTCTTCAACAATACCTAATGCTTTTTTTCCATCAAAACATTGTAAAACTTCATACCCTTTTGATTTTAATAAATCTGAAAACAACCGCATATTCATTTCGTTATCTTCAACAATTAAAATTTTTGACATTCGTTTCTCCTTGCCATTTAAGCTATTTTCTATTATCATAAGTAAAAGAATAAAAAAAACAAGGATTTTTTCAAATGATATGTAAAAAATGCACAAGATTATGTCAATTCATCGAAAACAACAAAAAATTATATCCAGATTTTTTCAATGCTCCCGTTCCTAATTTTGGAGATAAAAATGGGCAATTTTTAATCGTTGGATTAGCTCCAGGATTAAAAGGAGCAAACCGAACGGGTCGCCCTTTTACAGCAGATTATGCAGGGGATTTACTTTATCCAACACTGATTAAGTTTGGTTGGGCTTTCGGGGAATACAAAGCCAAAGCAGACGATGGACTGCAACTTAAAGACGCCCAAATTACAAATGCTGTTTTATGCGTTCCTCCAGAAAACAAACCGTTGCCAGAAGAAATTAATACATGTAATGAACATTTAAAACAAACCATTTTTGAAATGAATAATTTAAAGCTGATTTTATCATTAGGTTCCATTTCACACAAAGCCGTAATTAAAGCGTTCGGATTAAAGCAAGCAACCTATCCGTTCAAACATGGCGCATTATATAAATTGCCTAACGGACTTTATATGGCAGACAGTTATCATTGTTCACGTTATAACACCAGCACAAAAGTTTTAACACACAAAATGTTCGAAGATGTCTTTGTGCAAATCGGAAAAACATTACAAAGATAAAAATATCGACGCTTAACGTTCTTTTATTTTGATGTTTAAAACATCTAAAGCGTCAATAATTGGAACTTGCATAGCTAAACCCAATTTTGTTTTATAGTCAGTTGCTCTGTCCATCCAACCTTCAACATTTAAACCCAAAACATTTCCAAATTCGTCCATCAACGCCCCCCCACTGACACCCCCATAGGAAAAATTATCTCCTTCTATGCGTCTATATCCGTCGCCATTGTCTGTATAGCGTGTAATACTTCCCTTTGACAAAACTTGATCGTGCCAATCTGGATTTCCCATTGAAAAAATAGTGGTCCCTGGATTTGGTTCTTCCAAACGCAATGGCAAAGGCGTACATACATTTTCATCTGAAATTTTCAATAAGGCGACATCCAAATCATCAGTCCGTAAAACTTCTGCAGGAACTTCACGTCCAGAATACAATTCAACAATCATTGATTTGTTATCTTTAACGACATGTTTATTGGTTAAAATAAAACCATCCTTTGAAATAAAAAAGCCCGAACCATGCCCTGTTTTTACTTCATCCCAAATTTTAACAGATGCTTTCAATATATCTGGATAATTTTCTGCAATAGGTTTTGTGTAAAGAGGTATTTTCTTAATTTCAATTTCCTCAAACGTATTTCTTTGAACTTCATCTTTTCGTCTGTTTCCTGCGATTTTAACTTCATTTAAGAATATATCAAAAACTTTATCTTCATCATCAAGTACATCTGATAACTCTGCTTTTTGATAAGCCAAATTGAACAAGGCTGGTGTCAAACGTTTTAAGTAAGAAATATCTTCTTTTGCTTTAAACCCAAACGTTTTTTCATACACATAATCATATTGTTCTGGCTTTAAAAAATCAAACAATGCTTTAATTCCAAAACGACGCAATGCAGCAGGTTCAACATTATCCAAATAATTTGTCGTCCCAGCAAAAGGCAAATCATGGTTTTCCATTTGAACTAAAAATTCATTGACTTGATCTGTAAACAGCACATTTATTCCACCTAATTTATTTTTATTCCATAAAACACCATCGATTTCATCGAAAATCAAAAAAGCATTACGTTCTTTGGCTTCTGCAAAAGCTTTGGCAATGCTTTTTGCTGTACTTCCATGAAGAGAGCCAACTAAATCAGATGCTTTCTTTTCAATGACTTCATACCCTAATTCAGAAGCAATATAACGCAAGTACAAGCTTTTTCCTGTTCCAGATGGACCATATAAAAGGAATGAAAAATCTTTTTTACCAGTCTTTTTGATTTTCTTAATATATCCATCCAATAAATCAATATCCGTATTAATGAAGCCTTTGTCAAAATTCTTAACTTCGACCAACTGTTTAATGGTACTTTTGGTTTTCTTTTGAGATTCTTCTTTCAGCATTTCAAACAATTCATCCCGATTTTCCATCAAGCCCAAAATAATGGCTTTTTTCTTTACAGTTGAATAATCCCCATTGGTAAGCCCACCTATTTGCTTTAATTCTTCGGGAGGATCCATTTTAAAGAAATGTTTAAACGCTTTGTTATTTTGTTCGACCGTTAAGTAGTCAAATTTTGTTTTAAAGACAAAACGTCTTAAAATTGCTTTATCAATTTTATCATAAAAGTTCGTTGTTGCCACAAACGGATACTTAAAATTTTCAATTCCTGTCAAAAATTCATTAACGATTCGATTATCGTAGTTGCTGTAAGAATCTTCCCTGTTTTGAAGGAATGTTTCAACTTCATCCATGATAATCATCGCTTTTTGTTCGGATGCTTGTTTAAACATATCAGCAATGTTTTTAACCGTTCCTGCAGAATATGCTGTCAATAAATCAGATGCTGTTCTTTCCAATGTTGTTAAACCCAATTGGTCAGCTAAATGTCGTAAAAAATAACTTTTTCCCGTTCCTGGAGGACCATAAATCAACATAGAAAAAGCGCTTTGTTCATTTTCTTTTAATTTTTCCGTCAATTCAATTAAATTAATATCCGAATTAACCAATGAATAATCAAAAGCTGTATCAGGCTTTAAGTAAGATGAGGTTCCACCTGCTTTATACTTTGCCTCTTCTTCCAATACATTTAACACATTTTCAGCACTGTCTAATTTATTCATAATGCGCGCTTGTTTTTTTACTCTGGAAAAATCTTCCAAAACCAGACCACCTAATCGACGTAAATAATTGGGAGCATCGTATCCAAAAAACAATTTAAATGCAGCTTCTTTTTGTGGCGCATCCATATATGTAAAACGAATTCTGAATGTAAAGGCATTTTTTAAATCTTGCGCCAAATTATCATCATCTTTTACAACAACGATAACAGGCAAATTATTATCTGTGACAGCTTGCATCATAGAAAGAGTGTCTGTTGTTAAAAAAGCATCCCCGTTTTTTTTCATAAGTTCATCATCGGCATCAAAGAAAATAACACCCTTATTTAAATTTTCTTCCAGAATTTTACACAATTTATGCGCAGAATAAAACCGAAGATTACCACGTTCATCAGTTCTGAGTTTTTCGACGCGTTTGTCGTCTGGTAATGTCCAACTATTGAATCGCGTATAAAATTCAAATTCACACTTTAAAGCTTCCATAATTTTATAAGCAAAAATTTCTTTTCCAGAACCTGTTGGTCCAGAAATTAAAAGCGAAAAATCTTTCGAACAAACGGGAACGGATAAAAAATCAATAAATTGTTCTAAATTTTGACTGGCATTCATCAAATCAAACGAAATTTCAGGTTCTTGCGTCTTTTTAAACTGCCTTAATTCATCAACTGCCAATTTAGAACCACGTTCTTTTGCCATTAAAAAATACTCTTCTGCTTTTTGTAAATTAACTTGTTGAGGCGTTTCTGTAATCTGATCATAAAAATGCTTATAAAACCTTGCCAAATACAAATAAGCTGCAGGTTGTTTTGAATTAAGTTGTATCGATTTTTCCAAAACATCCTTAATTTCAGATAAATTAACGTCAGATATTTTTTTTCTTTTTATTTGTGTCAAAATTCGCCCATATTCAGCATAAAATTTTGCAGATTGTTTTCCTGTATCAAAGTTCTTACATTTTTCAAGACAATACAAAAGTTCTTCATCAGTTAAATTTAAACACATAAAATCAACCAAACCATGAACACCGGCATCAATCGCACTTTTATATACTCTTTTAATTTGTTTAATGGCAATAATATCTTTCAAGCTTTTTTGACAAAGTTCAATCAAGTATTCATACAAAAGTATTTTATCTTTTTGTTTAGCTGTTTCAGTTTCTGCCAAATCAAAAACGGCTTTTATTTCATCCAGATTTTCTTTTTTTGATATATTTTCTTCTTGTTCTGAAAAAAAACTTTTTAACAATGCTAATGTTTGCCATTCTGGCTGTGTTTCAAAACTTTTTTGTATGTCTTCCTTTGCCATAAAGAACCTCTCTTTCTAAAAGAAAGAATACACAAACAAAAGTAAAAAAAAAGTTAAATTATCGTTCAGACAATTTAACTTAAAAAAACAGTTTTTTATTAAAACAATCAGCTTTTTTGGTATTGCATTCCAGAGTTTCTTTTTGACATTTTATCAGAAGAATGTCTTGAAACCCGACGACGAGAAGAAGCTGACGACGCTTTTTGAGCGCAAGATTTTAAAAGCTCTTCACAGGTTGAATAATTGTGTTCAGAAGCATGTATTAATGCAGTCTTTCCAAGTTTATCTTTCATCGTTGTATCTGCACCAGCATTAATCAACAACTTAACAGTATCATAAAACCCATGTTTTGCAGCCAACATCAATGCTGTATATCCACTTTTAGTTTGAGCATTAATATGACAACCTTTTGAAATTAAAAATGCAACACTTCTTGTATTGCCGTATATTGCTGCCAATATCAAAGGTGTATTACCTTTATAATCTTGAACTTCAATATCTGCGCCAGCATTTACCAATTTTTCAATGGAACGCTCAAATCCTTTCATAGCAGCAAAACTTAAAGCTGTTATACCGACTTCACTTTTTTGAAAATTTACATCAGCGCCAGCTTTAACTAAAGCTTCTATCGTTAATGAAAAACCTTTTTTGGCAGCATACATCAAGGCTGTATTTCCGTGTTCGTCAACAGCATTGATATCAACACCTTCGGCAATCAATCTTCGCACCTCATCAAGTTGCCCATCATGTACGGCTGTAATTAAACTAACCTTATCGGATAAGCTGGTTTGAATTGGAGATTTTTCAATTTTAGCTGCATCCTTACCTGCATTGATTTTTAAAGCTTGTTCGCTTTTATCTTTTCTAAAAAAACGGATTATTGTTTCTAATACACTCATCTTATCGCCTTTGTTTTAACGTTGAAATTTATAAAAAAAAAGAAACTTCATTGTAGCAGAAATAAATTTATTGTCAAGTTTTTTCATTCAAATAAAAAACTTTCAAAATTTCAGTTCGTTATCTACTCACTTCGTCATATTGAGCGAATGCAAAGGGGCTATTGTTTTTTGTACGTCATCCACCGACCACGTCATTGTACGTCATTCTGAAGCCTTTAGGCTGAAGAATCTCTGGAAGGTTTTGTACGTAGGCAGTACCACACATGAAGAGATATTTCG
>SUUS01000006.1 GCA_015062395.1 Alphaproteobacteria bacterium | reverse complement strand
GGTAAATTTGAATAAATTAATGGACATATTAAATACTTCCTTTCTATAAAAAAACTTGTTAAATTTTCCTCATTCTAAACGAAACCAGACCTTTAGTCAAGAACGTTTTTTGGACATAGGATTTTTATCTTTTTTTTATCACGTCATATTGAGCAAATGCGAAATATCTCATCAAGCGTGGGAGGTCATTCAGACACCTCCTCATTCTGAACCCTTTAGGGTGAAGAATCTCCTGAAATGAGGCAAATGGATTCTTCGCATTCGCTCAGAATGACAAAAACGAGTTCGTCATTCTGAAGGGCGCCAGCCCAAAGAATCTCTGGAGGGTTTTGTACACACACCGTACCTCACTTCATGAGATCCTTCACATCCGTTCAGGATGACGTACAATGACGTGGTCGGTGGATGACGTACAAAAAACAATAGCCCCTTCGCTTACGCTCAATATGACGAGGCGATTGGATAACGGATAGGCTTGAAGATAGGACTTAATGTCGCTATTTTTTTCTTATCAAACTATTTTCAAGTATCATTAACACTTATTTTTTCAAGTTCTTCGTTTAAATTAAACCATTGATTTTCTTTTTCTGTTAGCTCTTTATTCAAATCGCTTAATTCTTTTTGAAATTCGATGAGTTGCGATGTAGATAAATTTTCTGTAAATTTATTTTCAATGGTTTGTATTCGTTCGTTAATCGTATCTATTTTCTGTTCTAGAGATTTTATTTGTTTTTTGATTGGTTGTAAAGCTTGTAATTTAACAGCTTGCTTTTGTCTGCGTTCTTTAGGTGTTAAGATGGTTTTGTTTTCCTTTTTATTTTGCGAGGGTGTTTTTTGAGCCTCTAATAAATTTTTTTGATATGTTTCAATATCTTCCAGATAAGGCATACATGTTTTATTTTGAACCAACCATAACCTATCGCATACAGTTTCAATTAAATTTAAATCATGAGTAATTAAAATAACAGCTCCTGTATAATTATTTAATGCTTCAATCAAAGCTTCTCGAGCCTCAACATCAAGATGGTTTGTTGGTTCATCTAAAATCAATAAATTCGGTGCCGTATGTGTAATTACAGCAAAAAGCAGTCGTGCTTTTTCTCCTCCTGAAAGTTTTTCTATTTGAGTTGTTGCTTTTATTCCGTCTAATCCAAAACAAGACAGGTGAGTACGTACTTTTGTTTCATTTGCTTCAGGCATTAAAGAAGACATTAATGCTGTTGCAGTCATTCCAGATGGCAACATTTCCATTTGATGTTGTGCAAAATATCCTATATTTATTTTTTTTGATTGATTAATTGATCCGTCAAAAAGTTTGATTTTTCCACAAATTAGTTTTGCCAACGTAGATTTACCATTACCATTGGCTCCTAAAATGGCAATTCTGTCATCTTTATCAATTTGTAAATTGAGCTTCGTTAAAACGGGATTGTTATCTTCGTATCCAGTAGCGCCATTTTCAATTTTAAAAATAGGACTTGCTAGTTCTATAGGTTCAGGAATTTTAAAATGAGTGGAGATATTTTCATATATGACGGGATTAAAAGTCATCTTTTCTAAAATTTTTAATCTGCTTTGCGCTTGTTTTGCTTTAGTTGCTTTATATCTGAAACGATCCACAAAAGATTGTAAGTGTGCTTTTTTCGCTTCTTGTTTTTCCACTAATTTATTTTGTAATTCGATTTTATTTGCGCGCAGTTTTTGAAAGTCGTCATAGTTTCCAGAGTATGTATTTAACTTACATGCTTCAAAATGGACAATCGTATCACATAAGTTATTCAAAAAGTTTTTATCGTGAGAAATTAACAACAACGTCCCTCGATATTTTTTTAAGTAATCTAATAACCATATACTGCTTTCTAAATCCAGATGATTTGTTGGTTCATCTAACAGCAATATATCAGAGGGTTGAAACAACGTAGCGGCCAAAGCAACACGCATGCGCCAACCTCCAGAAAATTCTTTTAACGGCTTTATAAAATCTTCATCTTTAAAACCCAAGCCTTTTAGTATTTGACAAGCTCTTGCTTCGGCAGTATCAGCTCCGATTGCATTTAATTGCTCATAAATTTCACCCAGTTCAATTTCATTTGCGTTTTCCAGTTGCTTTAATAAATTATTGCGTTGCGTATCTGCCTTTAATAAATAATTTAATGGATTATTTTCCAAGTTATCAAACTCTTGTTTCATATAGGAAATCTTATGGTTGCTTGGAAAAGATATTGAACCACTTTCAAGGCTTATTTCATTCAAAATAGTCCGAAAAAGTGTTGATTTGCCACAGCCATTATGCCCAATCAGTCCAATTTTTTTCTTGTCATCAATGTGAGCTGACGCATTTTGCAGTAAAATCTTGCCACAAATTCGAATTGTTATGTCGTTTAAATCTATCATGAGGTCTTTATAATCGATTTTAACAGATATGTCAAAAGAAACATCTTGCAAAACATTGAAAAAAACGATACTTTATGTTGAAGCGAGGTTGAAATGTTTTTTTTAGGTTTAACATTAATTACAATTTTAATGGCAATTTTTATTATTAAGTTTTCTGTTCTGCCATTAAATATATCTTTGAAATGGAAAATGTTTTTCAGTGCAATAATTTTATTATTTTCACAAAAAACAGGATTGGTATTTTTCTTATCTCCATTCTTTCCTCAATTAAATTCGGAGCCTGCGATGTTTATACTTGGTTTTTTCTTTGCTTTTATTTTGTTTATGTTTCTTTGCACGTTATTTGTTTGTATTCTGGCTTTTTTTAGCGTTTTTTTGCCGTTATACAGCGTTTTTATAACTGCATTTATTTTGTCTTTTATCGGTGTTTTTATGGCAGTTAAAGTTCCTTCTGTTCATCAAATTACAATAAATGCTGGTTTAGTGGAGCCATTTAAAATTGTTCAACTGACAGATTTACATATAGGAAGTGGTTTTTCTGGAAAGTGGCTTGAAAAAGTAGTTCAAAAAACAAATGCTTTAAAACCTGATGTTGTTGTAATTACTGGAGATTTAATAGATGGTTCTCCAGATGTTTTAATGAATGACTTACTGCCTTTAAAAAAATTAAAAGCTCCCGTTTATTACGTTTTAGGTAATCATGAGTATTATTATGGAGCAGGGCGTTGGAAAAAAACATTTGAAAGTTTGGGATTAAAATTACTGGAAAATACATCTGTTGATTTGGGTCACTTTGTTGTTGGTGGAGTAGGTATGCCAAATGCTTCGGCTTTTGATGAAACGCCACCAGATTTAGAAAAAACATTTGAAAATTCGGATTTATCTAAAAAACGTATTTTACTGTCACACTATCCTGAATTGTTTGATGAGGCTATTCGACAGCATGTCTTTCTGCAATTATCAGGACATACGCATGGTGGGCAGTTGTTTTGGCCTTTTAATTTAATGACAAAAAAATCAAATAAAGGTTATTTAAAGGGATTGTATCAGAAAGGAGAGCATTATTTATACGTCAGTCATGGAACAGGCGTTTGGGGAGGTCTTCCTTTGCGTTTGGGAACCTGTCCAGAAATAACGGAAATTATATTGAAATGATTTTTTTCAATTTTTGATTGTCATTTTTTTGCAAAGAAAAGTTTATTTATCTTTTTTATGAAAAAGTTCTTGCAATTTGTTTTAGAATCGAGTATAAAAGATTTCAGTTTCGAAATTGGGGTGTCGCCAAGTGGTAAGGCAACGGGTTTTGATCCCGTCATTCGTTGGTTCGAATCCAGCCACCCCAGCCAAAACAGATAAGTCGCTATTTTTAGCGACTTTTTCTTTATTTTACAAGCACTTATATTGGTCCGTGTACAGTGTTTTTCAAAAAGCTCTTTTTTCAGCCTTACACGGACTCAAAATTCAAAAAATCCTTTGTTTTCAATGCTTCTGTCTTGGGATGTCAATTTTTTATCCCAGAGATAACTAAATGTATTCAGACTGAGTTTGGATAAGAAAAAGGTGTTTCTATAACACGCTTATTGCTACTGCCCTCTTGGGAGCCCTACCTGCCATCTAGAGGACCTCGGGAACCCTATCGGCATATCCCAGACATAAAAATAAATGCAACATCGTTAATGGAGTATTTTTTTGCATGAGCCTTTACGTGCGAGAGCCAATGAGAGGCTATACTTGTTCAGTGTAATTGTTCATTTCAACCTCTACCTACATATATACAAAGGTTAACAAATGTGATATTCAAAACCTGCCCTTAGGGCAAGAAGTGAATAGTACATAACCTCGGTTTATTAAAAATCGAGGTTATTTTTTATTCCATTATATGACGTTGATGTCACTTATTCAAAAAAAACATCTCAAGCACAAACAAACGGTTTTACATTTCTTATGATTCAGGACATGTTAAAACGGTTTTCAGGGCATTATTGTAAAAAGTAAGTTTCTACCGCATTAAATTTCAAAAACAAAATGTTCTATAAAAAGTATGAATGGTACCGAATTTTGAAGAATTGCTTGAAAATAGTTGAAGTTTTCTTCCTGTTTAGATTCTGAAAAAGGCGTACAGGTAAAGCGAGACTTCTCCTTTATCTATTCATAAGTATACCCTCTCTTCACTTAAAAAAGGAGACAATGAAATGCGCAATATCGTTGAAATATCAAGTCCAGAACAAGAAAAGATAATCAAACGGTTATATGAAAATGGCTTTGTACCTAATACGTTCATTACCTTTAATCCTGGACAAACAAATATCTCTGAACAGACTCTTGCATATCGTTTTAAAGAAGGACTGGGAAAATATTATTCCAAAACTCTTGGTAAAAGATACAACAAACATCCTGAAAAACAATATAAGATGATAGTATTCTTAGAGCATGGTAAGAACAGAGATATAGATGAAAGCACACCACATTTACATATTTTAATAGACCTACCTAAAAACAAGGTTCAAGACTTTTATGAGTTTATGCTCAATCATTTAACGCTATATTACTATTACATATCCGATGTAAGGGATAAAACTTTAATAGATATAACCGGACAGCCATTAGATATGAAGCAAATCTGGTGTTATGGTGATAAAGAGTTTGTGAAATCAGAAAAAGACAGACGTTTCAGGCCCAGCAGAATATTTACGACCAAAGATTTTCAGAAACCTATCCGTCATTTTAACCAATATAATAAAAATGAATGTATACGTGAGTGGTTTTTATCTGCTCCATAAATTTTTATTTACTATATGAGAGAAATAGTAATCAGTCCATTTTTTGGGGAAAGCAGACGAAAAAGTGCTCTACCTAGAAATGGTGAGCGAAAAATTTTAACACTTCTTCATAACACTATCCCAATGAGCCAGAAACAAGCCTCCGGACACAACGGATTAAAAAGATGTGCCAACCTATACCAAAATAAAACTGCTCACCACGGATGATTTAAACTGATTTGGGAATTTATAGCTAAAAAATAACCGCTATCTAAGAAAATAGCGGTACATTTTATTTTTATCATATTTTTTGATTTTTCAATTAGATCACCAATCTGAATCAAGCATAATAGTGAGGGTTCTGGCACACTTTGACGGATCTGAAGGATCCTCTGAACCATATTTCATATCAGGTGAGTAATAATCTACTTTCCACACTATCTTTTCACCTTTATAATCAAAACTGCCAAAATCTCTTTCTGAATATGGATCATTTCCTCTATGAAAATCACTAAACGTTCTTATCTTTTCAAATATTTCGGCAATTTCTTCTTTTGATTTAGATCTAATGGATCGTGTTAAAAGTATTTGGCCGCCGATTCCATAACGTCTAAGCAAATCATTCAATTTTCTGATCTTGGCTACTTTATCTATCCCTTTATTCGACATTAAAATACTCCGTACAAGTAGCTAGAAGATGGTTATAATCAGCACTCATTGCTTCTTTTTTAAATTCGTTTATTTCAGTTTCAGATAGTCCTGCATGTTTCATAGCACGTCTACAGATACCTAAGATATTAAAAGCGTTTCCATCTTTACCGACTAATTCAACTGTAATATTAGGATATTTAGGCATTGACGCCTCCAAAACGTTGAACTAACACAAACTTTCTGAATTGTTTTAAGGCATTGATATAGCTTTCATGACTACGTCTGCCAATCGTCCATTTATCACCACAATGACCATATTGTTCTAAAATAGTGTTGATGTTGTCAGCTAATTGCTTTGCTGTATAATTTTCTTTTTCACATACTTTAGCAACTCTCCATGCATAGTCTATGGCTGTTGATGGATTGCCATTAATTGAAAATTCTCTATATCCTCTTTGAACTAAGTAAGCTTGAAATTGATTTAACATAAACGTTTCTCCTTTCTGTTTATTTATTGTTCAACTGATATGATATCTGTCATAACTGCACAACCACGTTCGGCTTCACGTTGACAGGCTTCTATTGCCTCTCTTAAAGACCAATAAATTGTCGGCATTAAAATTCCATTTACTTTTATTTGATACATAATAAAATCCTTTCTTTTCCGTTGGTTATAGGTATATTATATCGCGTTTTTAGCCATTCGCGAGCCCCCCAAACGCAAAAAAATTAGAAAAATTCTACTTTTTTGAGCCTTTTTCTACAAAAAATTAGAGTTTTGTTAGTAAAAAGTAGAAATTAAAGGCAATTTTAACCTCTGCCTGCACATATACAAAGGTTAAAAATACAAAATTTCATCAATAACTATGATATTTTCAAAACATGTCCTAGGGGCAGGAAGTAAAAAATAACCTCGATTTCATCAAAACCGAGGTTTAAGTAAGTAGATTAAAAAATTTTCTCTTGCAAATCAAAGTATATCCTTATATACTAACACACGGTAGGAAGGAGTTCTTTGTATGGCGATAAATACTGGTTTTGTAAATGAAAAAGATTTTAGAAAATATTTAAATAAGAAAAGGTTCTGCGATTTAAATGAGAATTTTCAGAAGTTTTTGAAATTTATTACAAAGCAAGAAGAGTTTTCTGGAGAGATTACCTGTGTAAAAGCTCAAAGTGGCCAAAAACCAGATTGTATTATTATTATAAATGAAAAACGATATCCTATAAGTCTAAAATGTGGATCTGGAAATAGTGTACATCAAGAAAAATTTGAAATGTTTTTAAACTTTTTAGAAAATATTGATTTTCCCCAAGAGGCAATTTCTCTTTTGAAATATTATCATTATGCAGATGGAACGGATAATGATACAGGAACTATGCGTTTATCATCAAGAGAATATATCCATCAAAATCCTGAAAAGATAAAGAAATTAAATACATTTTTAAACTCTGAAAAATTTGTAAAAAAAATTTTGGATAGAGTTTTATTTATCGGGAAATCTGATGAGTATGAAACAGCTGAATTTCTATATCATGGATCATTGGCTTCTGGATTATGGGCATCTCGAGATGAATTATTAACTAATTTACCAGTAATCAATGAATCATCAGTAAATGTTGCTTTTTTGACATACCAACCCTGGGGAAGAAATCAAGATTTTAGTGCAGTTCATCCAGACAGACGTTATGTATCTCAATTTAAATTTGGATCTTGCTCAGAAACATTGAAAGAAATTAGAAAAAATAATGATTAATAGAAATACATATGATGGTGATTTAGAAGAAATTGAGGCTATAAAACATATAAATGCCAACAAGATTTTATATAATGACAATTACTTTCTGCAATTGAATTTAAATATTGAGAATTCTTTCGTGGTAAGAGTGACATCAAATCATTTTTCAAAATTAAGTAAAAAAATAGTAAAAACTAGAGCTGATGCTTATGCGATAACTAATTGTTCCAAACATTTAATAAGCTTTATTAATAATAATAAATACGTTGATGAAAATATATTATCAACATATAAGGATGAGTATGATACTGTTCCTAAATCTGGCCTATCAATAAAGTTATCAGATTCTAAAAAATATCAAATTTTAAAATTAACACCAAATAGCTTTCAGACTTTGTTTTCTAATTTTGAATTAGGCGCTGGAGCCTCACTGTTTTGTAAGAGAGATACCGAGTTATATAAAAATGAAACATTGCTTTCGGGCTGGTATACAAATTCTACTAAAATGAAAAAATATTTTAAAGAACTATATTTATCAGATAATTTTCTTCAAAACAAACAAGAATGTCAAAAAATTAAGTCTTTTTCTGAAAAAAAGATATATGACCTGATTTTAAAACATATTGATCTACAACAAAAGATCTTTAATGGAGCAGGATTATATAATGAGCCTTATACGGCCTATTATTTTTACCAAGATAAAAACATTACACAGTTAAATTTTATTGACTTTTGTATAACTACTGGTTCTGGACGAAGTCGGGGAGACTATACAATAGTTCTAAAACCAAAATAAAATATCAATTTTTTTTATCTTCGCTAATTAACAAAGAAACTAAATTCTCTGCCAACAAATTAATTACTGGCACACAAACGGAATTTCCAATTTGTTTATAAACATGAGATCCTGTCGTAATTTTGTATGATTTAGGATAACCCATAATAGATAAACATTCTCGTTCTGTTAAAAATCTCATATCTTTTACCAACACGGGAATATTATTTCCACCTGTACCCATTTTTGCTGTTAATGTAGGTGCAATTCCATTACTTTTAAATTGACATCTGGAAGGTCTTATATCATAAGCTAACAAATTTTCTGTGATTTGAATATTCTTTTCTTTTAAAAATTTTTGAATATTACTTTCACATTTTTTACTAATTTTATATTTTTTCGAAACTTGTGTTTCAAGGATGTCTGCAAATAGAATTTTTTCATTTTTTTTCTCTGGAAAAGAAAAATTATTAGCACTTATGCAAAGATCTTTTCTAATACATATACAATACCACCGTTCTCTAGACTGTGGAACACCAAAATCTGAAGAATTCAAAACAGAATATTTGCAGGAATATCCTATTTTATCTAAAACATCTAAAATTGTTTGGATGGTTTTTCCAGAATTATGATTTGTAATTCCCTTAACATTTTCTAGAATTGCTGCCATTGGTTTTTTTTCCGACAATATTCTAGCTATATCAAAAAACAAAGTTCCTCTTGTATCATCAAAACCCTTGCGCTTTCCAGCTAACGAAAACGGTTGACATGGAAAACCTGCACACAATATGTCAAAATCAGGAATATCCCTAGCAGCTATCTTTGTGATATCACCTGCAGGAATATCATTAAAATTAGACTGATATGTTTGAATAGCGTGGGCATCAATTTCAGAGCTAAAAACACATTTGCACCCTTGTTTTTCAAAAGCTAATCGGAAGCCACCCATTCCAGCAAACAAATCAATAAATTTCATCATAGTTTATAAATTCCTTATCTAACAACTCAATAATTCCTGTAATGACAGGAGGGCTAACAGCATTGCCAGATTGCTTGTACATTTGTGTTAAACTTATATCTGCTTTTTTTATATTTTCAACAAAATCTTTTTCAAATCCTTGAATATAAAAATTTTCAGTTGGAGTTATTTTTCTAATAGACTTACCCGTTTTGGTATTAACTAATATTTTTGTTGAATCGGATCTTGCTAAAACGGTTGGTGATATTCCCTTGATGGAATACACTCTGCGTTGCCTTTCTAAATCATTATAGACATTTTTTGGTAAATCAAAAAATTTTAAAATTTTAGCTTCGTTTTGTAATGGTTCTACGAAACATTGAGAGGCCAAAAACTCTTGTATCGATTGCGATTTCAAGAAAAAATTATCACTTATTTCCTGTTCTAATATATCTTCAATGTAGTATTGCTTATTATTAAATTTTAGTTTATTAAAGAAATTAAAACCATTAAATTCAGAGTAGTTTAATTCTTTTTTTAAAATATTTGCTTTTGCACTTCTTTTATCTATAACATATTTTTGTGCTGGATAGTTATAGATGGCACAAATATAAGTACGATCTCGATTTTGAGGTACGCCAGCTTCTTGCGAATTGATAACTGTAAAATCTACTGTATAACCAATATCATTAAGTGTTTTTAAAATAACTTTAATAGTATTTGAATTATCATGATTAATTAAATTTTTAACATTTTCTAACAAAACAAATTTAGGTTTTTTCGCTGATAAAATTCGTGCAACATCAAAAAACAAAGTTCCTCTAGTATCTTCAAACCCTTTTCGTTTTCCTGCAATACTAAAGGATTGACATGGAAAACCACCCAATAAAAGATGGTGTTCCGGTATTTTTTTTTCATCAATTTTTGTGATGTCACCATGTAAATTTGAAGAGGTAAAGTTAGCAGCATAGGCTTTTTGTGCAAAACTATCAATTTCAGATGCAAAAACAACATCAACATTTAAACTTGTTTTTTTTATACCAGCTTCAAATCCACCTATTCCAGAGAACAAAGAGACTACTTTTATTTGTTTTGAATTCATTTGTTTTCCCATTTTTATGACAATCAACTTATCAACACTAACATACTATATTTTTTTAAAAAAGTAAATAGTTTATAAAAAAATATAATACCCCCATTTTTTTACATTCATTCTTTTTAACTTCTTGCCCCAAGGGCAGGAAGTTGTTTTTGACAAATTTCAACCTTTACCTACACATATATAAAGGTTAATTATATAAATTTTCTTCGCGATTAACTGACATTGATGTCACTTAATGAAACACAACTTCGGTTTTGATAAAATCGAGGTTAATATTCTTAGCCTTTTAAAATAACAATAAAAAAATTTTATAAATTTAAAAACGGTTTTACATATCAAAAGAAGTGCGACAAAATTCTTTCATAACAAAATGAAAGGATAAAGTTGATGCAAAACGTCAAAGAAGAAATATTAAGTTTGTATCCCGATATATCAGGGCAAGAAGCAGGTGATTATGCATTAAATTTGATTAACTTTTTCAAATTGGGAATAGAAATTATGACACAAACTGAGGATACCAATGAAGAACATTATACAGAAGATGAAAGCCAATAAAACCAAGACTTTTCAACCCCAATCCCGATGTTTTTTAGCGTACATTAAGTCCGTGTGGCGTTATAATATATCAATAAAATAGAGGAGTTAAATTATGCGTAAAAAATATTTAAAACCAACACAAGAAGTTTGCAATAAAGCAATTCTTTTTGCTCGAGTATCTAGCAAACGCCAAAAAGAAGAAGGTGTTTCATTAGATGTACAAATGGAAGCCATTACTAAATACTGTAAAGATAAAAATTTAAAAATCATCAAAGATTTTTCTATTGATGAAAGCAGCATGAAAGGAGATCGTAAACAGTATCATGAAATGCTGGATTTAGCTCAAAAAACTTCTGGTCCTGTGGCTATTGTTGTCAACTATGTGGATCGCTTGCAACGGAATTATGATGATAGCTATTTACTGAATAAGCTACGCCGTGAAGGTAAAATAGAAGTGCATTTTTTAAAAGAAAATCTTATCATTCACAAAAATTCAAATAGTATGGAATTAAACTTTTGGAATATGCATGTCTTAATGGCAAATGCTCAAGTTAACAATATGATTGATAAAGTGAAAGGGAGTCAAAGATTAAACCGGTCGCAAGGAAAATGGCAAGGATCAGCACCTCTTGGATATTTAAACAGAAGAGATGAGGATAACAAAGCGACTTTGATTTTAGACCCTGTTCGAGCCACAATTATCCAACATTTATTTGAAGCGTTTTCAAAAGGAGGACATACAACGAAAACAATTTGGTTATTAGCTAAACAGCTGGGTTTATGTTCTAAAATGAAGAAACGAAAAGGAATTCCTGTGAGTAAAAATACTGTTTATGACATCTTAACAAATCCTTTTTATTATGGATTAATGTATTATGATGGCAAGTGGATTAAACATCAATATGAATCACTTATCAATAAAGAATTGTTTGAAAGGGTGCAAAGCATATTAACTCAAAACGGGACTCACAACCGTAATAATGTAGATGAAAATGCAGGCAAACTTTATATTTTTAGAGGATTAATACATTGTAAAGAATGTGGTTGCCTTATTTCACCGGAAACAAAAAAGAAAAATGGTAAAGAATATGTATATCTGAGATGTGGACATTCAAAATGTAATTATAATTACTGTCATCAAAGTACCGTAAATGAAACAATTATTCTTAATCAGCTCAAAGATGAACTTTTTAACAAGATTACTTTACCAACAAGCATACAAGAAGCACTAAAGAACAAATTATTAAAGGATTTAAAAGAAACGGCAACTTTTAATGCAGGCGTTAAATCTAATACAACAAATTTACTAACAGCATTAAAACAAAAAGAAGATAGATTGCTTGATTTTTATCTTGAAGGCAAGTTAGAACAATCAACATATGACAGCAAAAAGACCGAAATAGAATCTGAACGCAAACGTTTATTGGATAACATTGAAAAGTACAAAGAAATAGATAGTAAAATGCGGGATAAGATTATAAATATCGTTTCAATCGCAAGTGATTTAAAACATGTTTTTGATATGGCGACGACTTCTCAAAAAAGTGCATTGTTAAAATTATTGTTAAAAGATTGCAAATTAAACGGCAAAACATTGGAGTACGAACTAAATAAACCCTTTGACAAACTGCTTTCTTGCCCAGATTACAAACAATGGCCTGAAATTACTATCAATCATCTTGATGCGATTGAAAGGTTAGATGTATGAGAAAAATTTCTTGTAATTAGCTGTGTTTTCATGTATAATAATATCTGATTTTATAACAGAGATATTGTATGCAGGAATTTATAACCAATATATTAGATATAAGTAGGAATATAGATAAAAATATAAAAAAATGTTCGTCTGACAGAGGTTTTTTGTCTCAGAATATATTATCCGAATTAAGAAATTTTGTTGAAGCTATTAGTTTGTATTTCTATGCTAAGAATACAGAACTTACAGATAATAACTATAAGAATATAAAAAAAGCCAATGAATATGTAAAAACAAAGGGAAATCTAAATGTATTATCAAAATTTCATAAACTTTTACAAATTTCTACATCTCATTATACATTAGATGAAGAAAATTCAGAACGGTTGATGTTAAAATACTACGAATATCTTCTTAGAATAAAAAAATTAATGAAAACAGAAGATATTGATATTTTAGAGAATATTGAAGATTTTCCACTTAATATTGATCGAACATTGCAAGAATATTACAGTAAAATTGCTGAGAAATTAGAACAATCTTTTCCATTGCCAACGGAAAGTGAATATAATGATCGATACTATATACAAAAGATAAAGCCTTTTTTTATAAAACAGGAAATATATTATGAAGTCACATTTATTATTGCAAATGATTATGAAAATAAATTTGACAGAATCATAGCTTTTACCCAAAAAAATATCTTGCAGAATTATGCTCTCAAACTCTTTATTCATAAGGACTATATTAATATTTTAGGAAAAGATATGCCCATTTTAATTATTGATAATTGGGAAATCGCAATTCGAGAATGTGAACTGAATCATCTTTCTGATATACTTGGTGAGAATAGTATAATCTCTACTAATCATAGAGCATATAAGATAGTCATGAAAATATTAAAATCCGACAATTTAAATCTTTTAGAACTCGTAGAACTTGATGATGATTATTTCCAAAATTTGAGTACCTTTATTCAAGCTAATTCTGAAAATTTTTCCTTTCTTCGCATTCTTGAAAAATGTAGAGCAATTATTAAAAGTAATTCTAACGGTTCTAATGTTTTGAGATACTTATTATATAATTTAAATAATCGGATTATAAAATTACAAAAGGATAGAATTAGTTGTTTTGCTTTATCTAATTTATTTTTATCTAATAAATCTATACCTTTTGAAAAAATGCCATTTATGATGTCATTGAAAGGACATAATCCAAGTATAAATGATTTGCTAAACTGTATAAAAATTGAAGGTAGAGAACACGAATTGCTTGCCCGTCATATCAAAAATAATACGGAGCAAAAAGGGAATTTATATACTAACATTGATGAGCTTAGGGATTTTGGGGATGTGGATTCTCTTATACAAAAATACAATAATTGTTTGTATTACAAGCATAAACCACAAGGAAATATAGAAAAATATAAGAACTATGTCTATATAAATGAATATGAGTCCAATGTCTGTGATATTATTTTAAAACTCAAAGATTTAGCCAAATACTCTATTAAAGGTTATTCTATTTCAACAGAAAGATGGTTGCGTGAGCATAACAATCCGATAGATTGTGAAGAAAAAAGGAGATATATCACTCAATTATTCGAAAATTCTGCGGTATCTTTTATATATGGTCCTGCTGGAACAGGTAAATCAACATTAATTAAATATATTTCAAAAAGATTTACTGAGACCACAAAACTTTATTTAGCTAATACTAATTCCGCAATTGATAATTTAAAAAGAAAAGTGAATGCCCTAAATGCGACATTTATGACTATAGCTCGTTTTTTGAGTGAGCATACTAATAAGGTAGATTATAGTATATTATTTATTGATGAATGTAGTACGGTAAGTAATTCAGATATGCTTAAAATTCTAAATAAAGCACAATTTGAATTAATTGTTTTGGTGGGAGATGTGTACCAGATTGAGGCTATTCTATTCGGAAACTGGTTTAAAGAAGCACCATATTTTCTTAACAAAAATGCAATATGTGAGTTAACAAAGCCATACCGTACAAATGATCCTAAACTTCTTAGATTTTGGAATCAAGTTAGAAATTGTGAAGATAATATTGTGGAAATAATGACAAAAAATAATTACTCACATTCACTTGATGAATCAATTTTTACCCAAAGTAATGACGATGAAATAATTTTATGTTTAAATTATGACGGACTCTATGGAATTAACAATATAAATAGATTTTTACAAGTGGCAAATCCCAATAAAGCTGTTAGTTGGGCAGGACAGACATACAAGATTGGAGATCCGATTCTATTTAATGAAACAAAAAGATTTGGTTCTGTAATTTATAATAATATGAAAGGTAAAATAAATAACATACAAAAAAAAGAAGAAAAAATTTATTTTGATGTTGAACTTAATAAATCTATTAATGAAATGGAGGCTAAATTCAGCAATCTTGAGTTTGTTAAAAATTTAGATAATAGAAATTCTATAGTTAGATTTTTTGTGAATAAATATAAAAATCAAGATGAGGATAATGAAGGTTCATCTGAAAACGTTGTTCCATTTCAAATTGCTTATGCAATTTCTATTCATCGCGCACAAGGTTTGGAATATAATTCTGTGAAAATCGTTATTACTGAAGAAGTGGATGAAATGATAACTCACAGCATATTTTACACTGCAATTACCCGTACTAGAGAAAAACTTAAAATCTTTTGGTCTCCAGAAACAGAAAACAAAATTATAGCATCTTTTAAAGCTAAAAACTCAAATAAAGATTGTTCTATACTATCTCAAAAGTATAAAGATTTAAAACAAGTGTAGTCCGTGTATTACCAGACCTCTCCAGCCAATAAAAAAGGTCCCGTTTATCGGGACTTTTTTTATTGGTTTCGGGTGTTTGGGTTCGGCCCAACGAATGGTTGGTTCGTTCACAAAGCGATAGCGTAGTGGACGGCGAAGAATGAGCCGGTCCCGAATTTATGAGGGATAAATCGGCAAGCCGATTTACAATCAGCCACCCCAGCCAAAACAGATAAGTCGCTAGAAATAGTGACTTTTTCTTTATTTTACAATCACTTATATTAGTCCGTGTACAGCGTTTTTCAAAACGCTCCTTTTTTAGCCCTACACGGACTTTATTTTCAAAAAATCCTTTGTTTTCAATACTTCTGTCTTGGGATGTCAATTTTTCATCCCAGAGATGGCAGATGGTAATTATAGTTGATTTTTATAATATTTAAGTATAACATAAAACAAAAAAGGATGAATAGTATGTATCTTTACCATTACGTTGCAAAAAGGAATAATGTTTTATCAGAAGGGATTCTGTCTTTTGCCAAAAATCCAAAAGCAGATATTAATTACTATATAAAACGTTCAGGAAAAACGACACATTCAGATATCGTGAAGTGGATGGAAAGTTGCTTTGCCGGACGTAGCCGAGGCATTAGGTTATTGATTGAACCACTGCAACACACTCAAAACACACCTAGCATAAGGAAATTTATAGAAACATCAGATTTATTTAAAATTGATATTTCCGTCCTTAAAAAAGATGGGTTGATAGAAGCCGTTTATGTGAGTCCTTCTGTGTTGGAAAAAGAACCTCAAAATAAAAATGATGAAGGCTTATATAAAATTTCTGATTTAACTGAAATTGATTTTACAGCGAATGATTACACTATTTTAGATGATGAAAAGGGATGGCGTTTTGCTTTTATTCGTTACTATCTTATCGTTATCAAAGGTGGCGTTATTCCACCCAAATATATTCAGAAAGTAAAATAATAAAGTCCGTGTATTACCAGACCTCTCCAGCCAAGTCAGATAAGTCGCTAGAAATAGCGACTTTTTCTTTTGTTTACAAGTACTTATATTGGTCCGTGTATAGTGTTTTTCAAAAAGCCTCTTTTTCAGCCCTACACGGACTCAAAATCCCAAAAAGTCTTTGTTTTCAATGCCTCTTTGTCGAGATACTAATTTTTTATCCCTGAGATAAAGCTACACTGTCGAGTTCAACTTCTGATGAGAAAGAGCATGAGTTTATATAAACATCACATATAGATTTCTAACAATAACTTATAATTGAAGAAAGAAGAACTCCACATAGCATCAAAAAAGGTATTAGAGAAAAAGCCCAAGAAACTTTTTTAAAGGAAAATAAAAGCAATAACAGCAAAATATCCGCTATTGTACCGATGGGACCCAACCAAGCAATTGAGAGAAGCATACAGCTAAGCAAAAAAGGTAAAAAGAAGGCGTTCCTCGAAACTTTTTTTAAAAACAACAGGACAAGAAAAGTAGCTGATAAGGACAGGTACAAAAAGAAAGACATACTCCGAATACCATCAACTAATAAATCTTTTCCTAACACCCAAAACAGACCATAATAAATCAATAAATATACAGGTAATACAAGAAGCAAACAGCCAAAAAATTTTTTAAAAGAAACTTCCTTCTTTTTCTTATTGGCGATCAATTGTAACAACAAATATAACAGGACTGGAACAAAACAAAGAAATGACGCGCCCCCAAATTGAGGAGTATAGGCTTTTGCAAAACACGAGGGGGTTTGACACCCGCTTATACACATCAAAGATGCGATTTTTTCACTTTTTATTTTATCAATAAATTTCATAATTTGCTCCTTTTTACTTTATGACGTACATTATACAACTTTACAAACGAATTACAAGAAAAAATAGTCCGTGTATTACCAGCCACCCCAGCCAAAACAGATAAGTCGCTATTTTTAGCGACTTTTTCTTTATTTTACAAGCACTTATACTGGTCCGTGTACAGAGTTTTTCAAAACGCTCTTTTTTCAGCCCTACACGGACTCAAAATCCAAAAAAGCCTTTGTTTTCAATGCTTCTGTCTTGGGATGCCTAAAATTTACCTCAGAAATTTCACTTGCATATTTTTTTGATGCTCTTATAATATCAATGTTTTCTTGAACCTATCAAAAAGGAGATAATTATGGATACTGGATATTACAAGTTTTATGAGAAAAAGTTTAAAATTTTGCTTTTACTGTTGTCTTGTGTTGTTTTCTGTGTCGGAGGTTATTTTATGATTAAAGACACAGATTCTTTTTATAGATTAGTTGGTTGGGTTGGCATAATCTTCTTTGGTCTAGGCTTTATAAAGTTGTGCTTAAAATTGTTCAGTGGTAAGGCATATATAGAAATTACACCAACCTACATACAAATTGATAATTTTGAAAAATTACCATGGACGGATATTGTCGGTGTCCGAGTATTCAGTATGCACGGTACAAAAAGCTGTTGGCTACTTGATATTAAAGATGTTTCTAAATATAAACTAACTTTTTTGCAAAAAATAAATTCTGCTACAGGTTTTACCCCTTTTTATATTACGTTGCCAGCATTATCTGAGAAAGACAAGGAAGAATTAAAGCGTATTTTAAAAGAGCGTGTACAAAAAAACAACTTAGATTGAAGTCCGTGTATTACCAGACCTCTCCAGCCAAAACAGATAAGTCGCATCAAATGAGGACTTTTTTCAAATACTTTTAATAAAAACTTGACAAATTTTACATTTTGATTATACTCAAATACAAATTCAGATATAATTTGGAACAAAATAGGAGTTTTTTTTATGTATGAAGATCGCACTGTAGAAGCTCGGTATTTAATAAATTTTTCCCCTTTAGAAATCCTTTGGTTTATGCATGATCAAAGAAGAAAAAGAGAATACCCTAAGGCTTTTAAAAATTATTTCCTTTATCTTTTAAAAAACGATAAAAAAACGCCTATTTTTGAAATGGCAAATCCAACAACAGCTTTAGAAATAAAGTATGTTTTAAACAGAATATCACGAAATGATTATCGGGATACAAGTTTTGACTTAATCTGTTCAGATAATGTAATAAACGGGGATGAAATAGCCAACAAGCTTGCACAGGCATTAAAAAACAATACTTTTTGCACGAACATTCAGTTAGAAATAGGTTTGTCTGATGAGGGAGTAAAGCCTCTTTTAGAGGTTTTGCAACACAAAAAATTGCATTTGCTAAATTTAAAAGCAAATAATTTTACTGAAAAAACATATTCTTTATTGGAACAGATTATTTTTGATCCTAAAAATAATTGGGATTTAATTTACCTTAATCCACCGTTATTGAAAGATAAAAGCTTTACGCATTTAGAACAAAGTCCAAAAGTGAAAGTTGAAAAACCATATTTTCCTCAGAACACCAAGAGATCAATCCTTAAAGCGTTAGCAAAGTATTCCTTTGTTAGTGACGTTTTACGTTTTGAAAGAAATAGACAGAGAGGGTAAAGAACATTTTAACCTCTTTTCTTTTGAACTTGCAATTCAAAAATCCTTTGTTTTACAATCTTTCTGCCTTGGGATTGAAAATTTTATCCTAGAAAAGTTTACTTAAAAAATATATTGCTTTTATCATTGTTCTTTGTTTTAATAAAATATGAGGATTTAAATTGAAAGGAGGAAAAAATGCCCGTTTTGATTAGGTCAATACAAGAAAAAGAAAACGAGAATGTATATCTGATGTTTCAAGAAATTCCTGAAAAAGAAGCAGAAGCAACAAATCACGCTCATGGAATGACTCGTCTTGAATTTGATGAATTTTGTAAAAAGATGAACCGTCGTAGTCTTGAAAGTGCAAAAGGGATGAAAGAATTTCCCGATGGGAAAGTGCCTCAGACAATATATATTATCTTTGATAATGACGTTCCAGTCGGTTTTGGAAAGTTCAGACCTTTTCTAAATACAGCCTCCATCAAAAACAGAGCAGGTCATTTCGCATACATGATTTCCCCAAAACATAGAGGAAAAGGTTATGCAACACAATTTGTATCTTTTATTAAGAGGGAAGCAGAAAAACTTGGATTATCAGAAATAGAAGGAACGGCATTAAAAGGTAATTTAGCTTCTTGTCGCGTTATGGAAAAGAATGGTGGAAAAGTAAAAAAGTGTGTTGACATGGATATTGTTTATATAATTGCATTACAAAATAAAACCAGATAACAACAATTGTCGTTTATTACCAGACCTATCCAGCCAATAAAAAAATTTAATTCGTTTAGGGGGATTGGTTTTCCAAGAAATATCCGATTTGAGTAATCCGTTTTTTTAGTGCGTTTTTTTTGATTGGATTATAATGCTTAAATCCACTTTACCAGTTCTTTTTGTATTTTTTGCCTCGTTTTTTACTCTGTCAGATAAAAATTCTGGATGTTCAGTCGGTTTTCCGTAATTTTTATAAGTCGCGCCTGACGAGCTGGTTAAAATAGCAGGTTTATCCTCTGGTTTACCATAATCTTTATTTATCTGTAGGGTTGGAGGTTGAATTGAAATATCGTCTTTTGAATGTGTTGAGGTTTCCCTATATTCGGTTTTAGGTGAAGTTTGTTTGGTTTCTTTTGTGTTTGTCAGCCAGCTAGCCATAACGCCACCTAATATCAGCAATCCACCTAAAAGAGCTCGTGCCGTTTGCTTATGTATTGGTTTTGACTTTATAAATTTGCCATCTTTTATTTCTTCATATTGGCAAAAATTTTCATTTCGGTCGTACTGTATTCGTCCTGTAGGCATTCCATTTCTTTCATAATAATTCGTATAAGTTCGTTTACCATCTTCATTATATGAAGTTCTGGAATACACCTGTCCAGTTTCATAATACTCGGTACAGCTGATGAATTTATGATCCTTAACTTTACCATCTCGCATCAAAAGCTGACTTTCTTCATCAAACTCTTTTATTGAAAAATCGCTTTTTGAGTGTTCTATTCGACTATATCTGATTTTGTCTGAATCAGAATAGTAAAAATTTATTTCTTTTCCAGCATCCATTTCAGTAATTGAAGCAAAAATTTTTCCATCTTTTAGAATGTTTTTTATTTTTTCATCGATTTGCTGCGTTTGAATTTTACAAGCAAAAAATCTGTTAAAAATGTCATCATAATTACAGTCAAGGTTTAACCGTTTTTTATAATAATCAAACATTTCTGTCCTGTCTGTTTTTGGATGGTTAGAAATAGCCAGATTAGAGGAGGCTTGGAACTCTTCTTGATATGCCTGAAACCATTTTATAATATTTTTTCGATGTCCTTCTTCAGATTTTGACATATTTTGATTTTCTGCCAGATTTTTTACAACAACATCTTCCGAGTGCGTTAAATTGCTTTTTGTGTTCTGTATTTCTTGTCGAATTGACGGCAAGTATTCAAAATAACGCATGGCTAATTCTTTTTTGGCAAAAAGCAAAGCTTCTTCATCACTTGAATTTGTTTTTGCCTTTTGCGTTAAATATGTTTGATATAAAAATCCAATATCGGATTGGTTATCGTTTTTATATACAGCCAAATCTTCGGAATTATTTTGTATGTCATGTTTCAGGCATGCATATTCTGTACTGATAAGAGCATCCATTTCACACATTACTTTGCTCAAAAAAGCATCCTCTGGCAGCAATGCATTAACAAAGTTTACATTGTGTTGAGATTGTCTTTCGTGAACCAATTCGTGATAAAGTGTCGACAAATATATTGGCTTGTTTAAATGAACGTGATGGTCTTCAGTGTGCAGACCTGACGCATTTTTATCATTTAAATCAAGTGATATTTTTATTTTTTGATTTTTAGATAAACTTTCTAACAGTTCTTGACCTGCAGTCATTTGGTATATTCGAGCTAGGTTATAACGGACTTCTTCGACTTCTTTTGGTGTGCCAGTTATATCAAACTTATCGGAAATAAAACTCGGCAATCCAAGATTTTCTTTCTTTTTTTTTGTTAATTTTAATAAATCTAATAAACCCATTTCAAAGACCTTTTAAAATTAAATTCCGTTCAATAATAATTATTATAACATATTTAAGCACTTTAAGCAATTCGATTTTTTGTTAAAAAAATTTGTTTTTAATTTTTTGTTTGTGGGGGAAATTTTTATTTTGAAAAATTATCAATTATTATTGACAGTATGTTTTTGTTTTTTTCTTAAGCGACTTGACATTAACTTACATATGTGTTATATCCTTAAGACAAATTGCAATAATTAAAATAAAAAAACTCAAATGGGGGTAGATATTTAAGGTAACTAATTGTTTTAAAAATACAACATACAGAATTAATTACATAGAAAAATAAAAAATCAAAGGTAAGTGTAAAATTCTTGCCAGTTTTTGATAAAATATGTATTCCAAATCAGGATTGTTCGCCAATTTGGTAGAGGTTTAGATTTTCAAGATAGGCAGTCTTTATTGCGGGTTGTATTTTTTGTCATAAGAAAACAATTAGGAATCTTTCTTCCAAAAGCAAACTACTTTGAGTAGTTTTTGCTTAATTATCTTCCTAGGATAAGAAAAGATTATCAAAATTCCTGTCGATTTGCTCGGATTTAAAGTTTGGAACATCTATTGACTTGTTAGAAGTTATATGTTACCGAATAAATTTATTTAACCTTTATTTTTTTCACATGATTTTATACGACTAGATGGGTGCTTTTTTTCAAGAAAGCTAAAGTATCTGTAAATAAGGTCTGTGAGTTATAGAAAAAAACAATTTTTTTATTTTTAACCCAATGAAATTATTTATTAAAAGGAACAGTACTTTATGAAATTATCTTTTAGAATACAAAATTTATCATCTTCTCCAATTAGAAAGTTGGTACCCTATGCAAGTGAGGCTAAAGCTATAGGAAAAAAGGTTTACCATTTAAATATCGGTCAACCAGATATTACAACGCCTCCTCAATTTATGGAGCTCATTCGCAATTATAAGTCCGAAATCATTGCTTACAGTGATTCCAAAGGAGAGACAGAATTAATTAAAGCAATTCAAAAATACTATGCAGAAAAAGAGATTAATTACGAGTTGGAAGATATAATTATCACTAATGGAGGCAGTGAAGCATTAATTTTTGCAGCGATGGCTCTTTGTGATGCAGCTGATGAAATTATGGTCTTTGAGCCATACTATGCAAATTATACTACTTTTGCTAAACAATTAGGAGCGACTATTAACTCAATACAAACTCGAGTAGAAGAGGGCTATCATCTTCCACGTGAAGAAGAAATAGAGGCGCGCATTACTCCTAAAACTAAAGCGATATTACTTACTAATCCTGGTAATCCTACGGGTGTCGTTTATACTGAAGAAGAAATGAAAATGATTTCTCGTATTGTTTTGAAGTATGACTTGGCTCTTATTGCAGATGAAGTCTATCGTGAATTCGTTTATGACGGAGTTTATCACAGTTTTGCAAGTATGTCAGAGTTGGATAATAATTTGATTGTGATAGATTCTGTTTCAAAACGTTTTAGTGCTTGTGGCGCTCGTATCGGTTGTATAATCTGCAAGAATAAAGATTTTATAAAAGAAATTATAAAATGCTGTCAAGCTCGGTTATGTTGTCCTACTTTGGAACAAGTTGGGGCTGCTGCTTTGTATGATGTTTCACCCAGTTATTTTGAAGAAGTAAATCAAGAGTATAAAAAGCGTCGTGATACTATCGCAACAGCTTTATCAAAACTTCCAGGTGTTGTTGCAAGCGAACCAAAGGGCGCTTTTTATGTAATGGTTTCTTTGCCTGTTGATGATGCTGAAAAATTTGCAATTTGGACCTTGAAAAATTTTGATATTGATGGAAAAACGGTTATGTTTGCCCCTGGTAATGGTTTTTATAAAAATCCTGCGCATGGTGTAAATGAAGCCAGATTGGCTTATGTTCTGAATTCAGAAGAACTGAAAGACGCTATTTATATTTTGGGGGAAGCATTGAAAGCTTATCCAGGTTATACATTACAAAGCAAGCAATAAACAAAATAGAAGCTTCTTTTTTGTTACTGCTTGCTTTTATAGTATTTAAAAATATTACAACGTGAAATTTAGTTTATTTGCCGTCACAAAGTTTTGCGATGGTTTTATATTCTATAAAACTATCCTTCCAAAATGGCTTTAATTCTTCGGACGCCAGCTGAAATACCTTCTTCTTTTTTGATTTTAAACTTGCCTAATTCACGTGTATTTTTAACATGTGGACCTCCACAAAGTTCTTTAGAAACATTTTCTATTGTATAAACAGTAACTTTGTCAGGATATCTGTCAATAAAAGAACATTCTGCACCACTTTGAATTGCCATAGCTTTATCCATTTCTGTCACTGTCACAGGTAATTCTTGCTGAATCCACGTGTTAACAAGTTGTTCAACTTTTTGTTTTTCTTCTTCTGTTAATTTATGGTCGCAGTTAAAATCAAATCGCATGCGTTCTGCCGTTATATTTGAACCTTTTTGATGGATGTTTTGATTTACTATCAACTTAAGTGCCGCATTTAAAAGATGGGTTGCTGTATGATATTTTGTTTCCAATTCTCCATTTCCTGATAAACCACCTTTAAACTTTGCTTCCGAACCCTGACGGCTTTTATTTTGATGCTCTAAAAATTTTTCTTTAAATCCATCAATATCAACACTGATGTTTTTTTCTTTAGCTAATTCTAAAGTCAATTCCAAAGGGAAACCAAATGTATCATATAAACGGAAAGCAGCATCTTTGTCCAATGTTGAATTTTTTAAATTGGCTATAACCTTTTCAAACTCCTTCAATCCCTTATCCAGAGTTTTGGCAAATTTATTTTTTTCATTCGATAAAACATCCAAAACAACCATTTTATTGTCTTTAATTTCAGAATAATAATTTTCGTATTTAGAAATTATCAATTCTGAAATTTGTTTATCCCAATCACTTTGAATGTCTATATCAAGCATACGAGCATAACGAATCGTTCTGCGAAGCAAACGTCTTAAAACGTATCCTTGATCTGTATTACTGGGTTTAATACCAGCTGGATCAGCACTGATAAAGACGGCACTTCTCATATGGTCAGCAATAATTCGCATAGATTTTTCGTTTCCTTCATACGGTTTTCCAGAAACATCTTCTATTTTTCTGATAACATCGGACCAAATAGATGATTTATAATTATCTGTGACACCTTCTAATACAGAAGTAATTCGTTCGAAACCCATACCAGTATCAACATTCTTTTGAGGCAATTCGACAAAAGAACCATCTTCATTATGCATGTATTGCATAAATACATTATTCCAAATTTCAACCCAACGATCATCTTCGGGATTAAATTCTTCAGGTATTGGATCGTTGCTACGCCAATAAAAAATTTCTGTATCTGGTCCACAAGGTCCTACAGCTTCCATATTGGGCCACCAGTTATCTTCTTCACCTAAATACTTAATTCTTTTTTCTGAAATTCCCAAAGAACGCCAAGTTTCTGCTGTTTCTGTATCAGCTTGAACTATTGAATTTCCTTTAAAAACACTGACAGCTAAACGCTCGGTTGGAATTTCCAATGTTTGAGTTAAAAATTCAAAACTCCATGTAATACTTTCTTTTTTAAAATAATCGCCAAGGCTCCAATTTCCTAACATTTCAAAAAAAGTATGATGAGTTGTATCGCCCACGCTGTCCAAATCATTTGTTCTTAAACATTTTTGGTAATCGCACAACCGAGTTCCATAAGGATGCTTTTGTCCTTTTAAATAAGGGACTAAAGGTTGCATACCAGCAGTATTAAACAAAACAGAAGGGTCGTTTTCTGGAACAACAGGGGCCGATGGTATTTGAGTATGTCCCTTTGATTTAAAAAACTCAATATACTTATCTTTTACGTTCATAACTGTACTCCTTTTGAAATTTTGATAAAATGTTTTTTGTATTTTTATGAAATATCATACATATTGTAAAGGAAATTTATAACAGAATACATTATTTTGTCAAGCAAAAACAGAAAGTTTTTAAGTTTTCCTACGTTTCTGGTTGTTTTTGTCAGAAAAACAGCTTTAATTTTTTCTTTTGTCTTATTCAAAAAAATATGTATGCGTTAAAATTAATACTTGCTTTTTCTTTTTTTCTTTAGTATCGTTTTTTTGATGTGACGTGTTTTGGTAAGAGGAGTGGTATTTTGAAACGAGCATTGTTCTTTTTATTTTTTTATCTGATTTGGTCAATTCCAGCTTTTTCAACGGAAATTGACGGATGGAAAATGAACGTTTCTTCAAAAAAAGAACAGGAAAAGATTCTTTTTGATGACTATGTCGAAATGTACACAGGCGAAATTGAACGTCAAATAATGGAAAAAACACCAGAAGATGGACATGTTTATGTACTTTATGAAATGTCCGTATCGAAAAAAGACGGAAATGAAGTATTGGAACCATCTGATTTTACTTTATCTGTAAACGGAAAAAACTATGAACGCATCATGGATGATTACTTTCTTTTGGACTTTCGTTTAAGACCGTTGACTCATTTGAATGTAAAGTTGGGGACTCACGTTGGGTATATATTGTTTGAAATTCCAGAAAGTGAAAGACAATACCCTAAAGCACTATTATATAAAAATACATTAATTGAAAAGGAATAAAAATGAAATATCTTCTTTTATTTTTAGGTTTGATAGCATCAACTACGTCTTATGCTGACTACATAAGTAATCAAAAATTGACGGATGCCGATATAAAAAAAGAGCTGGAGATGAAAAAATATTCTCCAAATAATCCTCTGATTCTGGTTAATCCATATTCTATATCTCCATTAACTGCTTTGGTTTCTTTTTCAACAGAGCAGCCTGCCTCTGTTTGTGTGAAGGTGGCAGGAAAAGATGAAGAAACTTCTTTGTCCCACTGTTTTAAAGACGTTTCTTATGATCATTTAATTCCTGTATATGGTTTATATGTTGGGAAAAATGATGTGACTTTAACTGTTAAAACAAATACGGAACAAAAAGAATATCCATTGCAAATTCAGACCGAAGAAATTCCTTTGAAAATGAAAGTTAATGTTCAAAAAGTGGATGTTTCTAAAATGAAACCTGGGTTTACATTTACAACACCAGGTGTTATTGTTAATGAAGGAAGTTTTGCTTCAGCTTTTGATAAAAATGGCGATATTCGTTGGTTATTAACCGATGCAATTATGGGAAAAATGGCGCCATTGCATTTGCTGGAAAATGGGACATTGATTTTAAGTTCTGAAGAATATGATCCCAAATATACCGTAGCCTATCATTCTTTATACGAAATCGATTTGATGGGGAAAATCCATCATCTTATTAAGGCAGAAGATGATATTCAGCACGATATAGTTAAACTTTCAAATGGAAATTATTTGGCTTTGGTCAATGCAACAGGAAAATCAACAATCGCTGACTGTGTTGTTGAATTAACACCGAATAATGAAGTTGTGGATCGTTTTGACGTTGATGAAATTATAGATGTCGTTGGCGAAAGAATAACTCCACTGGTTGATCATTACCTGTATAAAGATAATTACAAGCGTGAAAAAATGGATGCTATGCATTTAAATTCATTAAATTATGATCCTGAAGATGATAGCATTATTATGACGGCTCGTTTTTATAACTTTTTGTTAAAAATAGATCGTAAAACAAAAAAAATAAAATGGATTTTGGCCGATCCAAACAATTCTTGGATAAAAGATTCTGTTAAAGATAAACTATTAAAACCGACAGATGAAAATTTTGATTATATTTATGGCGCTCATGCTGCAAAACCTCAAGGAAACAGTCGTTTTACAGTTCTAGATAATGGTTTGTATCGAGATATATGGGACCAAGGTTCTTACAAACCTTTGGATACATATGATCCGACAAGAAGTTGGTCCAGAGCTGTGGAATTCTTTGTTGATGAAAAAAATATGACAGTTTCTGTCGTTTGGGAGTATAAAAGAGGACCAGAAATTTACAATCATTACTTGGGTGATGTAGATAAATACGAAGAAGGGCATTATTTGTGTAATTTTGGTGCAGTCTTTGATGATAAAGATGAAACGCCAAGTTCTGTAGAAACGGCTTTAAATCCAGTAAAACAACCAGCTAAATCTTATGCTAAAATTATAGAAGTTAAGGATGATGAAGTTATATTTGAAGCTCAAACAGATGGTTTGCTAAATAATACAGTTTATCGTGTGGAACGTTTTAATCCATATGTTTTAGATTCTGAATATAAGTTGGGAAACTAAAATGAAAAAGATTTTATTTGTATTGTTGACGTTATTGTCTTTTCCTGCATTTGCAGAAGAAGTTGAAAAAGTGTCAAATTTTGAAACTTTAACAAAGTTGCCTGAAACATATTTGAATTTTAAAGAAAAACTGCATACTCAATATGGATTTGATTATCGCATTCGTGCAGGTTTTATGGTCCAACGTGCTGCTCCAAACGGGGAAAATACTGTTTTTCGAGATAAGTATGAACTAGAGGCAAATTGGGATGTGTTTTCATCCGATAAGTATGGTTCTGGTTCAATTCAGTTTTTGTATGAAGATATAAACTATTCACATATAGAAGCATCTAAATTGGCTCCTAAAGTTGGTGTTTTAGCACCGATGAATGATGATGCTTCAAGAAGAGAATATTTTAAAAAGTTAACCTATACACACTCTTTTACAGGTAAGTTGAGTGGGGTTAGTTTGTCTGTTGGGCAGTTTTTAATTGGAAATTTTGCAAAAACAAAATATAATTCACGACCAGCAAGTTATTTTAATAATTATTCCATACAAAAAAATATGACAAAGGCATATCCTACTGGTGGTGTCGGTGGATATATTACTTATTCTCCTTTAGCGAATTTAACCTTTGTTGCAGGTTTGCAAAAAACAACAAATTATCTTCCACAGAATATCAGTTTGAAAAAAATAGAGGATAATAAGTGGACGAATTTTGTTTATGCTTCATATTCTCCTAAAATAACTGATTTAGGGAAAACAACTATTACAGGTTTGTTATATCATAGTCCCAAGATAAAAAAATATTCTGGTCAGTTTAATAAAGCCTTTGATAAATCTTCAGATGGTTGGTTGATTACGATAAAACAGGATATAAAAAAATGGACTGGACTGTTAAAAATTAATGGTTCAACAGGTAATCGTGTCAGTTTGGATCAAAATTATTCTGCGCAATTATTATATAACGATCCATTTAACAGAAATCCTTTTGATCAGTTCGGAATTGCTTTTGCGTTGAATAAAGTAAGCAATTTAAATAAAAAAGCAGTTCGTTCTTGGGAAAGTCTTATCGAAGGGTATTTGAACATCGGTTTCGGTGATTTTGTCACGATTACACCTGATATTCAGGTTTATATAAATCCTGCTTTAACAAAAAAACGGAATACTGTTTTTGTAAATAGTTTACAAGTTAAGTTTTATTTCTAGGGGAGTTTATAATTGAGTAAAATAATAACCTCATTTTTGTTTGTTATTTTTGTTATGACATCGTTCAATTATGCTTATTGTTCAGATGATAATAATAGTGCCTTGTTTTTCCCTTTAGAAGAAGGGGCAACGCTGACAGTGAATGGAGACGGGGTTATTCCTAAATTTTCAACTGAAGTTAAGGACTATTTTGCAAATTCAATATCGGCAATAACGCCAAATATAATCAAATTTGGTAGTACGGTAAAAACATTTTCAGTTAACGAAATTTCTCCAGCTTCTCCAACAATTTCTTTTCAGGTGGAAAATGATACCTATAACCTGCATATTTGGGCTGATGTTTTATCAGAGTTTGATGTGACAACTTCGCAGGCAGTTAAAAAAGGACGTTATTTTGTCACTCAAGAAGGTGGTGGAGCTTATCATGCAGCGTATATGTTGGATGAAAAGGGTAAAATTCTTTATTACTATACATTTCCCGATTTTGATAAAGAAAAAAAATTGCAAGCAAAAGCGTTAATTTCTGATTTTAAATTTTTTTCAGATACCGATGGTAAAATTTATTATTCGCTTTGGGTAAAAGGATATATCCGTTTGATGGATGAAAATTTTCAACCAATAGATTGGTTGCGTTTTCATAATGGGGGGGGGGGCGAAAAATGTCTGTTGAAAGACATCATCATAAGATATTGTCTCCCAAACATCATATGCTTCAGTATTATTATTCGAAAGAAGTTATTATTCCTGAAACAAATGAAACGGTCTATCTGTTGATTCCAGCTCTTCAGGAAGTTAAGAATGATGAACTTCTTTTATCTTGGGATGCTGTCAATTATCCACAATACTTTCCCAAAAGCCAACAACATTGTTCACAAGAAACCCAACGTTGTGATTATATGCACTTAAATTCTTTTGCGATAGATCCCAAAGATGGAAACATTATTTTATCTTTTAGGGCGCTAGATAGTTTAATTAAAATAGATCGAAAAACAGGCAATATTATATTTAATTTAGGTGGAAAATTTGATGAGTTTGGATTAGACGAGGATGAAATTTTTTACGCTCAACATTTTCCAACGTTTACAAAAGATGGGTATTTGATGATATTTGATAATCATGTTAATATCAATAATCGCAGGGATAAAACTTTTAAGCTAGAATATCGGCCTGTTAATAGGGACAGAAGACGCGGGCTGAGGAAACGAGCTCGAACAGCTATAAAAAAGTTTAAATTGGATGAGGAAAATAAACGTATCCTTGATTTTAAAATGATTGAATTGCCTTTTATTGCCTATAGTATGGGGTCTGTTTTTGAAACTCAAGAAGGAACTTATTTGGTTAGTCCTGGTTCTTCAGGATATGCTTGTGCGCTTGAAGTAGATGACAACGGAGATGTCCTATGGAAATTGAAATTAAAAAATCGCAGTTCAAAATGTTTCTATGCATATAAAAAATCTTTGGACGATTAAAATTTGTATTCCGTTTTTATCTTCTGATGTTTTGATGTCTTTGAGATAAAAGACAAACCAAATTAAACAACTCTTTATAATGCATTACTTTATGGCGAGCGTTTTTTATAAATCCGTTGCTGTGAGCAATGGCATTACATACTAATCGAGAAGAGCGAATAACCGAAACTTCTTTGGGTGTCAATAATCCTTTTTCTACCAAATCATCATAGTATGTAGATTTGTTTTTCTTTTTCTGTAATTCAGGGGCAACATGTTGATCCAGAATGTTCCAAATGAAGTTCAGACAAGTCAACTGTTGCGCTATTACGATATTGTTTCCAAATCTGGATAAACGATATGCTTTAGAGTTTGATGTAATCGTTTCGTTTAAAGCAAGACAAAAATCTTTATATACTTTATCTGGTTTTATGGGATGTTCGGATACTTCGTCAGGATGGCGAATATGATTACGAATATCTTCGTATTTAAATATATTATCTGCATTTTTTATAATGCCATATTTTTCGGCTAAACGATACATAGCTTTCTTATCACCTGTTAAAAATTCTTTTACCTGTTGCTTTTCTGGCGTGTTTACGGGAAATACACGAGATTTAAGATATTTCTTAAATGAACGCTCTAAAGCAATGTCTGCAGAATGATTTTTTTCTAAATACTCAACAGTTTTGGTACGAAGTTTTTCTAATATCTCTAAAATGGCAAGTTCGGTAGCATCTCTGGATGGATTTTTACAATAAATATCAAAACAAAGATTTTCAGAAAAGCTGTTTTGTAATTTTTTTTCATCGGGAAAAACAGGGGACATACATTGACTTAACACATTAAAAACAGCACTTCGAACGCCAGGGGTTTTAAAAACTTTCCCCATTTCCATCCAGTATGGAAATTCAATTTCAACTTTTCGAGTTCCATCTTGTAAGAAAAAATTCCCAATTTTATCATGTGTGTTGAAAAACCATTTTTGACCTTCTACCATGATAAAATCAACGTCGGAAGCATTTAATGTAGCTTTGTTTTCCCAGATATCTTTCAATTCTGATGGTGGTATTGAGTAAGAGCCACAGCCCCATTTTAATGCATCATCCCATTGAAAGTCTGCTTGGGTTTTAAATGTAATGACAGGTCTAATGGCTTGAAACGGAGGAAGACAAACAGCTCTTAAATGGTTCAGAGATGTTTTTAAATCTTTCCAGTCTTCATTTGAAAATAATGTCGGATTTTTTGTTTTCATAAACGCTATCCTAACACAAATTTCTTAAAAAATCAAGTGTTTTTGATAAAGAGACAGTTGGTTTTATGTCACAGAATTAGTATCTGCGCATTAAGGCAACAAGTTTCCCTTGAACCTGAACTCTTGCTGCTGGTAAAATTCTTGTTTGATAAGCTGGATTTTCTGGTTCTAATGCAATAGACGAGCCTTGTCTTCTAAAACGCTTTAATGTCACTTCCAATCCATCAACTAAAGCGACAACGATTTCACCATTTTCAGCCGTATCAGATTTTTGAATAATTACGGTGTCGCCATCCATAATTCCAACATCAATCATAGAATCGCCTTCGATTTTTAAAGCGTAATGTTCTCCTCGTCCCATCAACGTTGTAGGAACAGGAATATGTGTTTCCATATCTCTGATTGCTTCGATTGGTGTTCCTGCCGCAATTTTTCCGTATAACGGGATTAAAAGTTCTTCAGTTTCTTGTGGTGGTGTATAATGTTGTTGGATGGATGTTATTTTAGCTTGTGGCGTTTTTACGATTTCTAACGCTCTTGCTCTATGAGGGAGTCTGCGAATAAAACCACGTTCTTCCAAAGAACTCAATAACCTGAAAATACCTGATTTTGATTTTAAATCCAAAGCTTTTCGCATCTCATCATAAGATGGAGATACCCCCCTTTTTTCAATTTCTTGGGCAATAAATAAGAGCAAACTATGTTGTTTTGGTGTTAGCATGGAAGTATCCTTTCTTCAAATATTCTCTTTTTGTTCTACATTAGTTCTTTTTTCTTGTCAATATCTTTTTTTAATTTTTTTAGTGTTTTTTGTGTTGAAAAAAATATAAAATCAATTTATACTCGAAAAAAACAAAGAGGTTAAATATGGATTTTATACGACTGATTGGACGCGTTTTTATTAATTTTTTTGAGGCAGCAGGTAGATTGGGAATTTTTACTCTAAAAGCTGTTTATAGCTGTTTTACCCCACCTTTTTATTTGAAACAGTTTTTTATTCAATTTATTGAGATTGGTTTTTACTCATTGCCTGTTGTTGCTTTGACAACAACGTTTGCAGGAATGGTTATCGCCTTGCAAACTTATACGGGATTTGCCAGAGTTTCGGCTGAAGGGGCTGTATCTATGGTTGTTTGGATTGCTGTCACCAGAGAATTGGCTCCTGTTATGGCAGGTTTGATGGTCGCTGGTCGGATAGGAGCTGCAATGGCCGCAGAATTGGGGACTATGCGCGTCACAGAACAAATAGATGCGCTTTCAACTTTATCAACCAATCCTTTTAAGTATTTGATTTCACCTCGTATTGTGGCGGGTGTTTTGATGATGCCCGTTTTGGTTCTCATCGGGGACGTTTTGGGAATTTGTGGTGGATATCTTATCGGGGTATATAAGTTAGATTTTAATGCGACTTCTTATTTGATTAATACATGGAATTTTATGCAACCAATGGATGTTATTTCTGGATTGGTTAAAGCAGCCGTTTTCGGTTTTATTATCGCTTTGATGGGATGCTATAATGGCTTTAATTCAAAAGGTGGGGCTCAAGGTGTAGGGGCTGCAACAACAAATGCAGTGGTGTCTTCTTCCATTTTGATTTTGATTTTCAATTATATTATTACGGAAATTTTCTTCCAGACCTAAACGGAGTTTACAGATGTTTTCTTTATTAAAATCTACCAAAAAAAAGGCAACTGCAAAAACATCGGCACCGAAAATTAAAATGACTGGTGTTTGCAAGAGTTTCGGTAAAAAAAATGTTTTGCAGGGTGTTGATTTAGAAATAAAAAAAGGTGAGTCACTTGTTATTATTGGTGGTTCAGGAACTGGAAAGTCTGTGACCTTAAAATGTATTTTAGGTCTTTTAGTGCCAGAAAAAGGTTCTATTGAAATTGATGGTGTTGATATTTTAAAAGTCAAAAATCACCAACGAGAAGAAATTAATTCAAAAATAGGTATGCTGTTTCAAGGAGCGGCACTCTTTGATAGTATGTCTGTTTGGGAAAATGTTGCTTTTGGTTTGATACAAGGTCAAAAAATGAATAAGAAAAAGGCAAAGCAAATTGCCATTGAAAAACTGGCTCAAGTTGGTTTGTCTGCAGATGTGGCAAATATGTATCCAGCTGATTTATCTGGCGGGATGAAAAAACGTGTCGGTTTGGCTCGTGCAATTGCAACTAATCCAGAAATCATTTTTTTTGATGAACCAACAACGGGGTTGGATCCGATTATGTCTGATGTTATTAATGATTTGATTATTTCTTGTGTTAAAAAGTTGGGCGCTACGGCTTTGACAATTACGCACGATATGGCGTCTGCTCGAAAAATTGCAGATAAAATAGCAATGCTTTATGAAGGCAAAATTATTTGGACCGGAACAGTAAAAGATATTGATAAAACAGATAACCCCTATGTAAAGCAATTTATTGCAGGTTCTGCACAAGGTCCTATAAAAATGCTTATAAAGGAGAATTAATGGCCAAAACAGCGACACAATTTGTTTGTCAAGAGTGTGGTTCAGTTTATGCAAAATGGGCTGGAAAGTGTGACGCTTGTGGAAAGTGGAATACGATAGTAGAGGAGGCAGTTGTTGCAGAAGCGCCTAAATCTGTATCAGGAAAAAGTGGTCGAAAAATAGACTTTTGTGATTTAAAAGGTGTTTCTGAAAAAGCATTTCGTTTGAAATCTAATATTCAAGAATTGGATCGTGTTTGCGGAGGTGGATTAGTTGAAGGTTCTTGTATTTTGGTTGGAGGCGATCCTGGAATAGGAAAATCAACATTATTATTACAAGCGGTTGCAAAATTATCTGCAGGTGTTAATAAAAAAGGAACGCCAACGCGTTGTGTTTATATTTCTGGCGAAGAGTCTATTGAACAAATTCGATTAAGAGCTGCTAGATTGGGTTTATCTCAAGCAGAAGTTGAATTGGCTAGCACAATGAATGTTCGTGATATCTTGACAACATTAGATATAAACGATTCTCCGGATGTCGTTGTAATCGACTCAATACAAACGATGTTTGTCGATACATTAGATTCATCTCCAGGGACTGTTGGACAGGTTCGTGCTGCTGGGCATGAATTAATCAGGTTAGCTAAAAGAAAGGGATTTATTTTATTCCTTGTTGGTCACGTGACAAAAGAAGGAACGTTAGCAGGTCCAAGAGTTTTGGAACATATGGTTGATACCGTATTGTATTTTGAAGGCGATAGAGGACATCATTTTCGTATCTTAAGAGCTGTAAAAAATCGGTTTGGAGCAACGGATGAAATTGGGGTTTTTGAAATGACTGAACAAGGGTTAGAGGAGGTTTCTAATCCGTCAGCTTTATTTCTTGCAGAAAGAAGGGGAAATATATCTGGTTCTTGTGTTTTTGCAGGGATTGAAGGTTCTCGTCCTGTGTTGGTTGAAATTCAAGCGTTGGTAGCTCCATCATCTGCATCTTCTCCACGACGGGCCGTTGTTGGATGGGATTCTGGGCGATTGAATATGATTTTAGCTGTGCTAGAGGCTAGATGTGGTATTCAGTTGAATAATAAAGATATTTATTTGAATGTTGCAGGGGGATTAAGGATAACAGAACCAGCAGCAGATTTGTCGGTTGCAACAGCGGTTATTTCTTCTTTAATGCAAAAACCTGTTCCAGCTGATATGGTCGTTTTTGGTGAAGTGGGGTTATCTGGTGAAGTTCGTGCAACGCCTCAAATGGATTTGCGCCTAAAAGAAGCATCTAAATTGGGATTTGAAAAAGCGCTAATGCCAACCCAACATAATCAAAAGAAAAAAATAACTTCATCAATTCAACGACAAGAATTGGGACATTTAAAAACTTTAGTAGATTTTTTTGTAAAATAGGAAACAAAAATGGGTGTTTTAGATATTCTTATTATTTTAGTGGTTTTAATTTCAGGATTGCTTGCTCTGTATCGAGGATTAGTTCGTGAATTGCTGGGATTGTTGACTTGGTTATTAGCTGCATTTGGTGCTTTTTATGGATTGGTATTGGCTCGTCCTTTATTTCGCAAGATGATAAACAATCCAACTGTTGCAGATATTGTGGCTGCAATTAGCATTGCTTTGATTATTTTAATTGTTTGTACAATTATAAATGCTAAAATTAATGAAAAGTTGCGTAAAAGTGTTTTAAGTGGTTTGGACCGAGTGTTGGGTTTTGTTTTTGGTCTTATTCGGGGGGGGCTTTTAATTTTATTTGTTTATTTCTTTGCGGTGTTCGCAGTTTCTTCTGATACTATGGATAAATATATAGATGAAAATTATTTGTTAAAGAATTTTCAAAAAATGGTTCCATCTATTGAAAAAATGCTTCCTGATAGCTTCGTTAAGGGATTAAAAGATATGCGTTCAGATAATCTTGAAAATAAAGAAGAGCAAAAAACAGAAAATACTTTGGAAGAAAATAAGGATGTACCAACGGAAACAACGGTTGGTTATGACAATGAAGATTTAGATGATATGGATATTTTATTAGAAAGTATAGAGGAGTAAAAAAATGATTTATTTAATGCTTATATTGGGTTTGTTCTTATTGGTTTTTGGTGGCGATTTGCTTGTAAAAGGCGCTGTCGGTGTTGCCAATAAAATGGGCATTTCGCCATTGGTTGTTGGGATTGTTTTGGTCGGTTTTGGGACTTCAACACCAGAATTGATGGCAAGCATTTTAGCTGTTTTTAAGACACCACCATCTCCAGGAATTGCAATCGGAAACGTTGTTGGTTCGAATATCGCAAATATCTTGTTGATTTTAGGGGTGACAGCATTAATTCATCCAATTAAAATCGATATGAAAAGTTTTAAAAGAGATAGCTCATTTTTGTTTTTATCTTGTTTGTTTTTGGTGTTAGCAATGTTTTTTACACGCTTAAATTTGTTGGGGGGCATTATTTTTGTCACAACTTTAATCTATTATATTTATTATTGCTATCGCTCTGAAATGAAAGATAAAAAAGAACAGAAAAAAATTGAAAAAGAAATAACACAAAATGCTGATGATAAAGTATCTACGTTGCGTTATTTTATTACTGCAGTCATAGGAATTGCATTGACTATGTTAGGTGCTAAATTGTTAGTTGATAATTCTGTTCTTTTAGCTCGTCAATGGGGCATCTCTGAAACAGTTATCGGATTAACATTGGTTGCTGTGGGGACGTCTTTGCCTGAATTGGCATCATCAATTATGGCATCTATCCGTAAACATAATGATGTTGCTTTTGGTAATGTTGTTGGTTCTAACATTTATAATGCTTTGTTTATTTTGGGAACTGTTGCTCTTTTAACTCCATTGCCTTTTAAGTCTGATTTATGGGAAAGTATTTTAATTATGTCTATGACGACTTTATGGCTGATTTGTTTGGGACTATTTAAACAAATTTCTAGGACTATGGGCTTTTTATTTTTGATTGCATATACTGGTTATATTGTATGTCTGATGTAGTTTTAATTGGTCTTTCAGGAGGTGTAGATTCTTCTTTAGCAGCCATTTTGCTTAAAGAACAAGGATACGATGTTATTGGAGTTTCTATGTCTATTTATAACAAGGATATCCCTAATTTAATAGGGGGGAATGCTTGTTATGGTCCTTTTGAAAAGCCTGAAATTACCAACATTCATGAATTTGGAAAAAAAATAGGGATTAAAACTTTTGTTTTCGATTGTTCAGAAGAGTATAAAAACACAATTTTATCTTATTTTCAGAATGAATATAAGGCAGGAAGAACGCCTAATCCCTGTGTAAAATGCAACGAATTGATGAAGTTTGGTTTGTTGTTGCAAAAAGCAGAAAGTGAAGGAATTGCCTTTGACTATTTTGCAACAGGGCATTATTGTCAAACAGAATATAAAGATGGTCGTTATTTGTTGAAAAAAGGAATTGATGAAAAAAAAGATCAAAGCTATTTTTTGTATAAATTGAACCAAACACAGTTATCTAAAGTAATTTTTCCTTTAGGAAGTATGACAAAGGAAGAAGTCAGACGTATTGCTAAAGAAAAAGGATTGGATGTTGCTGATAAAGCAGATAGTCAAGATTTTTATTCTGGAAATTATAATGATTTGCTTCAAATGCCGATTAAAAAAGGAAATATCATGTTGCCAAACGGGACTGTTTTAGGTGTGCATAATGGTTATTGGAACTATACAATCGGTCAGAGAAAAGGCTTGGGTGTTTCGTATTCAGAACCTTTATTTGTATTAGATATGGATGCTCATAGAAATATCGTTTGGGTTGGAACACAAAAGGATGCGCAAAAAACAGAATGCTATATTGAAGATTTGCATTGGATAAAATTTGATAAACCTGCAGATAATTTTAAGGCTTTTGCAAAACAACGTTCTACAGCAAAACCAGCAGCCGTAAGCGTTTCTATTTATGGTGATAAAGCTAAAATAAAGTATGAAGACGTTCAAAAATCGTTTACACCAGGACAGTCGTTGGTTCTTTATGATGGCGATTATGTTATCGGTGGTGGGATTATTTGTAAGGAATAGCTAAATATGGATTATACAATCGATGATTTTTTGGGTGGTAAAATTCGATTGAAACAGGGCGATTATAGAGCTACTTCTGACGCTGTTTTATTGGCGTCTGCAGTTCCTGTTAAAGATAATCAAACCGTTTTAGATGTTGGTTGTGGAACTGGAGCTGTGGCTTTGTGTATTAAAGCACGGGTACCAAAGGCACAAATAACAGGTATTGAAATCCAGCAAGAAATGGCGAATTTAGCATGTGAAAATGCGCATTTGAATAGCATGGAATTTGAAGTTGTTAATGCTGATGTACTAAATCCTCCTAAAACTTGGAAAGAACGACAGTTTCATCATGTCGTCACTAATCCTCCATATTTTAGCGAAACACCACAACGAGATAATAAAATAACAGCTATTGCGCATGCGCAACAGGTCCCTTTATCTAAATGGTTAGATTTTTGCATTAAGAAAGTCAGAGCAAAAGGAACTTTGACAATAATTCACAGAACACAAGCCGTTCCAGAAATTCTGTCTATTTTAAATGGGCGTATGGGCAAAATCACCTTAATCCCTTTGTGGCCGAAGGATGGTGTTCCACCAAAGCGCGTTATAATACAAGCAACTATGAATTTAAAGTCTGCTTTTGTTTTGCATCAAGGCATTGTTTTGCACAATGCAGATAATACCAGAACCCAGCAAACAGAAGAAATTATGCGTCAAGCAAAAGCATTGTTTTGATTCAATGAAAACAATGCTTTTATAAAATATTTCTTGTTATTTGTCTTTTCGTTTGTTGGCAGCTTTGAATAATCTGTGTAATTCTTTTACAGTTTTTCCATAAATGCTGTTTTTCGGATAAGTACCATTTTTTCCGAGGGAACCAGCAGGAACTCCAGTTAAAATTTCAATTCCTTCAGCAATGGTTGAAACAGCATAAATATGGAATAACCCTTTTTGAACTGCTGTCACAACATCTTCTCTTAACATCAGATTTCGAACGTTTGTTTTGGGAACAATAACGCCTTGTTCGCCTGTTAAGCCGTTAATACGACAAACATCAAAGAAACCTTCTATTTTTTCATTAACGCCACCAATAGCTTGTACTTGTCCTAACTGATTAACAGAACCCGTGACGGCAATTCCTTGTTTAATTGGCTGTTTAGATAATGCCGATAATAAAGCATATAATTCAGCACTAGAAGCAGAATCTCCATCAATAGGACCATAAGATTGTTCGATTGCTAAACTTGCGTTAAAAGATAGCGCTTCGTTTTGTCCGAAAGTCGATGCTAAAAACGATGATAAAATCAGTACCCCTTTTGTGTGTAGAGGACCGCCTAATTCGACTTCACGTTCAATGTCGATGATTTTCCCATCCCCTAAATAAACTTGGCATGTTAATCTGGAGGGACGACCAAAACGAATATGACCAAACTCTTGAACGGCTAGGATATTTATTTGACCAACTTCTTTTCCTGTCGTTTTGATAATAATCGTCCCGTTTTTAATATATTCTAAACTTTGTTTATATGAATTGTTTGAACGTTCTATTTTGGCCCGAATCGCATCTTCAACATGCCTGCGTTCTGTTAAAGGACTTTTATCAAGTCTGGCAAAGTAATCAGATTCTTTCATTAAGTCAGAAATAACAGAAAGACGTGTCGTTAATTTGGTTGCATCTTCGCTCATCCTTGACGAATACTCGATTAATCGTTCGAGAGCGTTTTTAGAAAATGCGCGTAATTTGTATTTTTGAACCAACATAGCCATCAAGGAAACATATTTTTCAACGTTGATTTCATCGCGTTCAATTTTGGGATAAAAGTTTGCTTCAACTTTGAACAATTTTAAGAAATCAGGATCTAATTCTGACAATGTGTAATAAAGCTCTGGTTCTCCGATTAAAACAATCTTTATATCCAAAGGAATTGGTTCTGGTTCCAAAGTTGTCGTACTCATTACACCAGCTTCTTCTTCAGCAGATTCAATATGAATTTTTTTTGCTTTTAAGGCTCTTTTTAAACTTTCCCACGCAGCTGGATGAGAACAAATATCTTTTGCTTCGATGATTAAGAAACCACCGTTAGCTAAATGCAAAGCGCCTGGTTTGATTAAGCTAAAATCAGTCGTTAGCGTTCCAAAATGTTGTGTTCTTTCCATTCTGCCAACTAAATTTGGCAAGTTTGGATTTTCCAAATAAATAACAGGCGCATTTTGACGAGGACTGTGGTGGACAAACAGGTTGACCTTATATCTGTCCATAATCAGTGAATTTTTCTTTGATTTTTTGATAAAAGTTGATAAAGCGTCTTCTTCTTCTGTTTGTTCGTCCAAAAATAACGTGACATTTTCGATGATGTCGTTATCCATGTGCTCTATGTATTCTTTTGCCGCAGGAATATCTGCGTACTTTTTAGATAAATCTAATACTAAACCTTGTACGGCATCTCGGGTCATTTGTTCGTTTAATAAGTTGATTTGTTCTTTTTCTTCTTTTTCCCATTTAGGAACTTCTTTTACGGCTTCTTGTAGTTTTGTTTGCGTTTCACTCATTTGATCCAAGATACGTTTACGTGTCGTTTTTGGTAATTTATCAAAGGTTTCAGGTGTTAATACTTCACCATCTTTTGTCGGAGCAACAACTAAACCAGTAGGCATGCGTAAAATAGCAACATTTTTCTTACCTTTTGCAATTTCTTGAAGTGAAGCAAAGTATTCTTCTCGCTGATTTTTAAAGCGTTCTTGAATCATTTGAACTTGCTTGTTGTAATTGTTATCTTCAAAAATGCTGGGGAGTATATTCAATGCTGCGTTGATGAATTTTTCAATATCTTTTGCAAAAGTTTTCCCTTTTCCAGCAGGTAAACGAATCGCTTTAGGTTTATGTGAAAAATCAAAATTGTTGACATAACACCAATCATCGGGCGCTTTACGAGATAAGGCTTCTTTTTTCAATAGCTGCAATGCTAAACTTTTCTTTCCGTTTCCTTCTGAACCTAAACAAAAAACATTATAACCATCGTCGGGCATGTTCATCGCAAACAAAATCGCATCAATAGCTTTTTCTTGACCAATAACTTCAGAATTGTTTTCTACGTCTTTTGTTGTTTTGAATGATAATGTTTTTAAAGAGCAAGGAGTGTATAAATCCTTGTAAGAAAGTTCGTTTTTTAGCATATTTTCCCCTTTTAAAATTTACAGAATGTCTTTATTTTGCTTCTTATGAGTTAATAAAATGTTAAAAAAGTATTTTTTTATAGCTAAAATCTTTTTTTTGTGTTATAATGCCTTTGGGTTTAGGGGTGCAGATGATTGACAGGTTAACAACATTTCAAAAAATTCGAATTTGGTTAAGTGATTTTTCTTTTATGAGAAAACCTTTACGCTGGTTCGATGCAGTTTGTGATAAAGTTAATGATATATTTTCTAGTTTCGGTGTTTATATGCGCTATATTGCGTTATTGTTTTTATTAACGCTGTTATTTATTTTTCTAAAAATCATCTATAGATACTTCATTAATTGGCATCGAGTTTCTTTTTCTGATTTTTCTGATATCGGACGTATGAGGTATTGGCAACGGTATGCACAGGTTGAAGAGGCAGGAGCCTTAAGTGATGCAATTTCTTTATTTGAAGAAGTAAAAAGACAGGGAAAACCGAAAAAAGCAACTTATTTGCCTGCTGGTGTTGATTTGTTTCATCTGGTTATGCAATCGGTTGGTCAAGGACTTTCTGATAATGAAATTTTAAAGATTTTGCCTTCAAAGTATTCGTTGATTGATGTTGTTCCTTTGATTGAAAGCATTCGTGGCTTTAGAGATTTGGCTGCTCAAAAAATTTTAGAGCCAAAATCTCGCCAAAAAAGGGAATATGCAAGGGCACTAAAAGAACTATCTCAGGGAAAGCCAGAAAAGGCGGCAAATTTAATGCGCAAAGAATTAATGGTACAACAAAAAGTTTTAATTAACTTAAAAGATAATTTATTGCGACAGTATGCTAAAAAAGAAGCTGCTAAATTATCATTGCATTTAGCTTTGATTTTGGGTGTTTATGATACGCGTTTGGCAGATAAAGCCTATCAAAGAGCTATAGAGCTGAACCCAAAAGATTCTAGGGCTCAAATACTGTATGGGCGTTTTAGACAGCGTTCAGTTGGGTCGAACGATAAGGTTATGGAACGTGTCTTTTTGAATTTGGCTAAAGGGGTCGATAAAACACTTCAAAATTATATGCTTAATTATGCTATTGAAATGATACGTAAAACAGAAGTGCGCAATCGATTGGATGAAATTCGGACCCGATTCCAAGATGAAAAAGAACGTTATAACGAATCTGTCCAAATTGAACGCTTGAAAGTTCGTGAAGCGTTAAAATTAGCACGTATTCGTTCTATTGCTCAAGAAGAACGTGTGCGATAAGTTTTTGAAAAATCGGATATATTTTTTTTAAGATGTTTTTTTGTGAAAAGTCAAGAAAAAAAGTATAAATTTTTTTTATATTTTTTTATTTTTTTCTATTCTTTTTGTTAAAATTTGCTATACTTGTTAAAAGATAAAAGAAACGAACTTTCTTTTAGAATGTTTTTAACGAATAAAAGGAAAATAAAATGATGAAAATAACCATTGAACGCGCATTATTGTTGAAATCGTTATCCCATGTTCAGAGCGTTGTAGAACGTCGTCAAACGATACCCATTTTATCAAACGTTTTGTTGGATGCAACAGTTGAAAATGGTGGGACTTTGTTATTGCGAGCAACCGATAATGAAATTGAAATTTCAGATAAGGTTCCAGCAACGGTTGAACAGCCTGCTGCTTTGACTGTTTCTGCGCATAAGCTGTATGATATTGTAAAAAAATTGCCTGATGGTGCAGAAGTTCGATTGGAATGCGAAGGCGAGGGGGCTCAATTACAGGTATCTTCTGGTCGTTCTCGTTTTGCGTTGGCTACAATACCAGCTGAAGGTTTTCCAACAATGGCCGTTGAAGAAGCTTCCTCTACTTTTTCATTGCCAGCTAAGGTTTTAGCTGATTTGATTGAACGAACACAGTTCGCAGCATCAACAGAAGAAACACATTATAACTTGAACGGGTTGTATTTACATGAAAAAACTGCAGATAAGTCGTTCTTAAAAGTTGCTGCAACAGACGGTCATCGTTTGGCGACAGCACAAATCGATATGCCTGAAGGTGTTTCTAATATGCCAGCTGTTATTATTCCCAGAAAAACCATTGGCGAATTAACTAAATTACTTGCCGAAACACAAGATGAAGTATTGGTTTGCGTATCGCAAAACCAAGTTCGTTTTTCGTTGGAAAATGTGATTTTATCTTCTCGTTTAATTGATGGTAATTATCCAGATTATGAACGTGTTATTCCAGAGGGAAATGATAAATTTTTGGAAGTGGATAGTTCTGCTTTAATTACCTTGGTCGATCGTGTCGCTGTTATCTTTGAAAAGTCAAAAGGAATTAAATTACAACTGAAAAAGGGTGTTTTGACTGTGACTGCTTCAAATACGGAAGAAGGTATGGCAGAAGATGAAATGGAAGCAGGGTACGATGGGGAACCGTTGGAAGTTGGTTTTAACTATCGTTATTTATTGGATATTTTATCTCAAGTCAAAGGTGGAACAGTTCGTTTTTCTTTAAAAGATGCACAAGCGCCAGTTATTTTGCAAGATGCAAATGATGCTTCTGCTTTGTATGTTTTAATGCCTATGCGTGTTTAATTGACGGGTATATTATGCGTACAGGCATCCAAGAACTTCGTTTAAAACATTTTCGCAGTTATGAAAGTCTGTCCTTGAAAATGGGGACAGACTTACTGCCTGTTGTTTTAAGTGGAGGTAATGGAGCTGGAAAAACAAATATACTGGAAGCTATTTCTTTTCTTGTACCAGGCAGAGGATTGCGTCAATCCAAATTGTCGGACATTGCTCTAAAAACGCCAGAACAAATGCGTTCAATGGGAAATGATGATATAGATTGTTCTTGGTCGGTTAGTGCTTTAGTTCAGACAAATAATGCGCTTGTTCGGATTGGTACTGGGGTCTTAGCAGAAGGTGAAAAACGACAAATTCGAATCGATGGTGAAAATCTGAAAACACAGAAGGAGTTAGGGAATTTTTTAAGTGCAATTTGGATTACACCAGCTCAAGATAAGCTTTTCAGTGGAGACCCATCAGCAAGACGGCGTTTTTTGGATCGGTTGGTTCAAGCTTTTGATGCAGGACATACAAGCGTTTGTAGTGATTATGCCTATGCTTTAAAGCAGTGGAATAACTTGTTGCATGAGGGACGAAGCAATCCTGTTTGGTTGTCTGTTTTGGAAGAGCAAATTGCAGCAAATGGAGTCGCTATTGCAGCAGCTCGACGTGATATAGTCACCAGATTACAGCGTTTCTTGCAAGAACGTCAAGTGGATGGTTTCCCTACGCCAATTATTAATTTAACGGGAATGGTTGAACAGTGGTTAGAAGGACTACCAGCTATTGATGTTGAAGATAAGTATCGTGAAAAATTAAAGGCTTCACGTCATTTAGTTGCAGATGGTGGAAGTGTTTGTGGCGTTCATACATCAGACTTTTCCGTTATGCATGCGCAAAAGGGAATGGATGCTTCTGAATGTTCTACAGGAGAACAAAAAGCATTACTTTATTCAATCGTTTTGGCTCAAGCAAAGGCTGCGACCCAAGAAAAAGGACAGTGTCCCGTTTTGCTGTTTGACGAATTGGCAGCTCATTTTGATGCAGGACGACGCACAGCTTTACTGGAACGTTTGTTAGCCTTGCCAACGCAGGTTTGGATGACTGGAACTGAAAAGGAACCTTTTTTATCTCTTAATGGACGGGCAGAGTTTTTTAATGTAGATAATGCGAAAGTTGAACTGGAAAAGGTGGCGTAAATGGAAAGTTTTATTTTAAAAAATGAACAAGAAGTTTTTATTCGAAAATTACAAATTTCAGATTATGAACAGGTGGTTGACTATTTAAGAAAAGTATCGACAGAAACAGTGTTTTTAAATCAATATCCAGGTCAACCAGATATGCCGATAGAAAAAGCAAAAAAAGCATATGAAGATGAAAATTCTGTTTTTTATGGTGCTTTTTTACCGACAGGGACTTTAATCGGAACCGTTTCTTTGGGAATTGGTAAGCCTGGGCATCCTTGGGTTGGCAGAAATGCAGAGTTTGGTATCAGCATTTTAAAAGAATTTAACAGCCTTGGTTTGGGGACTCGTTTTATGGAGTTAATAGAAAATTGGGCAAAGGAACGGCAGTTGCATACAATAAATGGTCGGGTTAGATGTAAAAATACAAAGGCAATAGGGCTTTATTTAAAGCAAGGTTTTGAAATTTGTGGACATTTGAAAGAAACTGCATTAATTAATAATCAATGGCACGATGAATACGTAATTAGTAAAATAATAAAGGAGTAATATAAATGGAAGATAACTTAACCGAGAATTTAGGACAAGGACTACAGGGAAATCCATCTGATGCTTCCTATGGCGCAGAGTCAATCAAGGTTTTAAAGGGCTTGGATGCTGTCAGAAAACGTCCTGGAATGTACATCGGTGATACAGATGATGGAACTGGTTTACATCATATGGTTTATGAAGTTTTGGATAACGCTATTGACGAAGCGTTGGCAGGTTATTGTGATAAAACAGAAGTTATCTTAAATCCTGATAATTCTGTCACGGTTATTGATAATGGACGGGGAATTCCAACGGATATTCATAAAACAGAAGGTGTTTCTGCTGCCGAAGTTATTATGACAGAATTGCATGCTGGTGGTAAATTTGACCAAAACAGTTATAAAGTTTCTGGTGGTTTGCATGGTGTGGGCGTTTCAGTTGTTAATGCATTGTCTTCAGTTTTGGATTTGCGTATTTGGCGTGATGGAAAAGAACATTATATGCAATTTAGAAATGGTGTTCCTGTTGAACCATTAAAAGTCGTTGGCGACGCGAATGGCAAACGAGGAACTTCTGTCACTTTTTTGGCATCCGAGGAAACATTTAAAAATGTAGTTTATGATTTTTCTACATTGGAACATCGTATGCGTGAATTGGCCTTTTTAAATTCTGGTGTACGTTTAGTTTTAATTGACAGACGTGGTGTAGAAGAAAAGAAAGTTGATTTGTGCTACGAAGGTGGTATTAGAGAATTTGTTAAATTCTTAAATCAATCCAAAAATTCTTTGCAAAGTGATGTTTTTTCTGCTTCAGGGGAAAAAGAAGGAATTACCGTTGATATTGCAATGGAATGGACTGACAGTTATCACGAAAGCTGTTTGTGTTTTACAAATAACATTCCACAACGTGATGGTGGTACCCATTTGGCTGGATTAAGAGCTGCTTTGACGCGTACAATCAATGCGTATGCAGCAGAGTCTGGTTTGACTAAAAAGGAAAAGGTTGAACTAAATGGTGAAGATATGCGCGAAGGTTTAACTTGCGTTTTGTCCGTAAAAGTGCCTGATCCAAAATTTTCATCGCAAACAAAAGATAAACTTGTTTCTTCAGAAGTTCGTCCTGTTGTAGAACAAATCGTTTCAGATAAATTGGGGCAGTGGTTGGAAGAACATCCTGCTGATGCAAAGCAAGTTATCGGAAAGGTTGTCGAAGCTGCTGCTGCGCGTGAAGCTGCAAGAAAAGCTCGAGAGTTAACACGTAGAAAAGGTGCTTTGGATATGGCTTCTTTACCTGGTAAATTGGCCGACTGTCAAAGTAAAGATCCTGCCGAATCAGAAATCTTTATCGTTGAGGGGGATTCTGCTGGTGGTTCTGCAAAGCAAGGACGAAATCGAGCTACACAAGCTATTTTGCCTTTGCGTGGTAAGATTTTAAACGTTGAACGCGCCAGATTTGACAGAATGCTTTCTTCGGCAGAAGTTGGAACAATGGTGACAGCTTTTGGGACAGGGATTGGTCGTGATGATTTTAATGCAGATAAATGTCGCTATCATAAAATTATTATTATGACCGATGCTGACGTTGATGGCGCGCATATTCGTACATTATTGTTGACATTCTTCTTCCGTCAAATGCCAGAATTAATTGAACGAGGTTATGTTTATATTGCGCAACCTCCTTTGTACAGAGCAAAGCGTGGAAATTCTGAAATTTACCTGAAAGACGATAAAGAAATGGAAGAATATCTGATTAATGTTGGAACAACGGATGCTGTATTGGTTATGGGCGATGGGCAACAAATCGCAGCTACTGATTTGATTTCAAAGGCAGAACAAGCGCGTATCGTTCGTCAGCTGGTAAATAGTATGGCAAAGCATGTTCCTGCGCGTATTTTAGAGCAAATGGCTATTGCTGGTTTGTTTAAAGAAAACGCTCAATTAACAGAAGATTTTACCCAAAAATTGGATGCAGTAGAGCCTGAGTATGAACGTGGTTGGCAAGCGCAAAGAACTGAAAGTGGCTTTGAGTTTAAACGCACTTTGCGTGGTGTGACTGAAACATTTAAGGTTGATAATGCATTGCTAAATTGTGGCGAAGCGCGTATGTTAAATGAAAAGGCTGAATTTTTAAAAGATTTTGATAAGCCAGCCGTTTTACGAACAAAAGACAGTGAAATTATTATAAAGGGACCGATATCGTTAATTGATACGATTTACAAAATTGGTAAAAAAGGTATTGCTATAAATCGCTACAAAGGTTTGGGCGAAATGAATCCTGAACAATTATGGGAAACAACTTTAGACCCCAATTCGCGTCATTTATTACAAGTAAAAGTGACTCGTCAAGAAGATGCAGATGAAGCATTTTCCACATTAATGGGGGATGTTGTTGAACCCAGACGTGATTTTATTCAAGAAAACGCTTTAAATGTCGTAAACTTGGATATTTAATTTATCTTTTTAACTGAATTTTAAACTTCCTCCTTTATAGAAAAAAGAAGGAAGTTTTTTTTGTATCAGATAAATGTTGACAAAATAAAAGAAATGTGTTAAACTGGTAAATGTAAAAGGGATTTTTGATTATTTTTAAAAAAGGAGATATGACATGAGTGATAAAAAAAATGCAGCAGAACGTTTTGAAGAGTTGGTAAAAAGCTTGGAAGAAGGCGCTATTCGGCCAGATCAATTTGATGCGAAAAAAGCGATTTTATTGGCTGAACCACTGTCTGATGCAACGGATGATACAAAGGAACTTCGACAATGGTTCCAGTTAAGGAAAAGAGATCTTATTTCTGATGCTGAATATCAGGCTCGTTGTGAACTTTTGATGAACGCCTCTGTTAAAGATGATACGCAACAAAATCCAGCGCCTCAAGCGCCAAATCAATCGGTACCACCTCCAGCACCACAAAAGAAAAAATCAGTGTTGAAGTCTGCAACCAAAAAAGTATTATTGGGGCTTGCATTGATTTCTGCTTGTGCTTGGATTGGTGGACGCGCATCTAATTCTGGAAAAGGAAAAAGTGGTTCCGTTAAACAACCAGACTATTCAGCAACCCAAGTTGTTGATTTTTCTGCAAAATTAAAAGCAGATGCTCAACGTGCATTAGACGGGAACGAAGATTGGCGTTCAGCTTTTGAAGCGAAGATGACACAAGCTGGTGCAGCAGAAAAAATAAAACCTATTTTACGTGATATGGCGCACATTATGTCTCTTTATAGTGTTGCTTTGAAATTACCTGCTACACAAGAATATCTGCCTGTGCTGGAACAGTTGAAGGAAAAGCGTGACGAAATTAAGGAAAATGGAATGAAAAATCATGGACCATTGTTTCGCTATCTTTCTGAATCCGTTGAAGACCACTGGAATTATATAGCTGAACAGAATAATAAAAACGGTAAACCAACGGATGTTTCTATGGATGTGGTTCAAGATCAGATAATAAAGAGTGCGCAAACCTTTTTTATGCACCGTAATGCACAATTAAAACGCATGCAACAAGGTAAGTAATAAGTTAGGAGGACCATATGGCACTATCAGATGATGAAAAAGCTAGAATAGAGGCGCTTTCTTTAGAAGAAATCCGAGAAAAATTAAGGGAAGTCAATAATCTTGTCGCAGATTGTTCTTTGACAGTTAAGGCTTGTGAAATTAGAAATCCAAGCTTGGCGAGTTATTATCATCAAGTAGCCTCGTTTTTATCATTAAAAAAGAAAATAGACGCTATTTCAGATGACAGAAAAAAACTGATTGAAAAGGACAAATGTCAGTACAATCTAAAGGAAGCGCAATATGTTGCTTTGTTTTCAGATGTTGCCTTAAAGGATGAAATAAAAGATTATTCTAAAATTTTGGTTGATAAGTTTGATGCTACGGAATTGCAACGTTTTGTTGCTCACCGATTGAAATATCTTGAACAAAAACGCAAAAAGAGAATAACATTAATGAAAAAGTTAGCGCTGATTGGTACTGTTGCGTTGGCTGTGGGTGGTGTTATATATTCTTTGGGTAAAACGGAGGAAAAAGCGCCTAAAAAGTCTGCAGAAACGACGCAAACCGTACAAACGACACAAACTTCGCAGCAATCAGTGCCATTTGGATTGTCTGAAGAAAAATTGAAAGCATTTACTGAACGTATATCAAAGTATCCCCAAAAAACACAGCAAGCAATGTGTGATGGGATAGAATATCTGCAATGGCTTCATAATGCACAAAAAACTACTTTTCATAATCAGTATTATGATAAAGATTTGGCAGAGGCAAATATGGTAAGGCTGGAAGGTCAGATTGTAGATAACGATAAAACAGTATGGGCAGAGCTTTCAAAAATTAATCAAGCATATATTGAACAAGCTAAAGTCAATCCTGTGTTAGAGTTTGATTTATCCGTTGCATTATCTGCTTTGCCAGACAGATACGATATCGCTAAAAATCAACAGAAAAAGGCTCAACAAGCAGCTAAAGGAAGATAAAAAGGATTTTTTATGAAAGTTTTTGATGTTGAAAAGTATAAAGATGAATTATCATCTAAATCAGCTTCTTTTGTAAAAAAGGAGCTTATGGTTATGGAAAAAAAGCGAAATCAAGCAGCAGGTAAAATGCTTGATTTAGAAAATCAATATGCGACAATTTCATCTGATTACGCATTTGTCAATCGTTATTTAGAGTTAAAAGAGAATTTAGAAAAAATAACAGATGAACAAGCGAAAAACGCATTCAAACAAGAAAAAGATTTTTTAAAATTAGAACGGGATTTTAATAAAATTTCTGCCAGATTGCAAAGCGATGCAGATTTTAAGCAAGCTTTTGAAAAATATGGGGAATTTTATATTCAAAGGCAGGATGCGATTTCTAAAATCAGAGTTTTGGAAGGTGAAATTTTAACGAAAAACTTTTCATCACCATCTTTGATTAAAAAGCTTCTTCCTTTGACAGCGTCTTTACTGGCTGCTGCAAGCTTGGGAGTAGGGGCTTTGGTTTTCTTGAATGAAAAAGCCACTAAATCAGAGGTAAAAGAGCCTGTAAAAACGGTTCAAAATGGAGCAAAAAAAACAAATGCGTCAGATAAAAAAAATTCGGCCACTTACACCCCAGAACAACCTAAAAAATCAGATTTGATGGTTTTTGAAGATAAAATAAAAAGCTATTCTCCAGATACGCAAAAGGCAATGCAAAAAGCAATCATATGGTTGCAAAAAAGTAATGCTTTTTTAAAAGCCGTAGCTAAAAATGATTTGTCGGCCAGAACAACTGCTAAAATCGAAATGGATGTTTTAAAGGCTGCAATGCAAAATTTGGATAATAATGTCTGGTTGGCTGTTAATGATGATGTTAATCGTATTTACGCAGCGATAGATGTACAAAAACCAGGCGCTGATTTTGATTTATCTTACGCCTATCGTAAGCTTCCAGAAATGTATGAAAAAAGGGTAAAAGTTCAAAAAAATCCAAACATTCAGCTTTTTCAAAAAATGGGAATTACACCAGTTTTAAATGAAGAAGCAATAACCGTTGGTGATTTTGATACGGCAGTGGATTTGGCTGTTAAGGCGTTTAAGGATATAGATATTTATTTCGATTTGTATGCGAATAATCCTCAAGATGAACGATTGCCAGTATTGCAAAAGAATATAGATAAAACAGCAATTCAAATTTCTAATAAACAGCCTGGAATGTTTTTGTTTTTTGTCAACGAAGTAGAAACAACTTTAAAGCATTATCAAAAAACAGGTCAAAAGCCAGCGTTTAATAAATCGCTTTGTTGGGATAGATTTAAAAGACATGCAAGTTTCATTCAAAATAATCCAGAAAAGATTGTTCAAGCATATAATGCATTTTTTAAATTGAATGAAGATAATTTAAAACAACGCCCCCCCCTTTCCAGAGACGGACGTTAATTTTATTGCTTTATGCTCTATCAAACGAAAAATACCCTGAAAAACAATTTAAATGTTTTCAGGGTGGTTTTTATTTATTTTTTCATACACTTGTTATGCATCTTCACCACAGACTTGGTATGAAACTTTAGGGAAGTCCATTTCTTTTGAAACAGGCGGTAAAGTACAACAGATGATACTTTTATAAATAAGTGTATTATCACAGCCATCTATTTCTGTAGAGGATGAAAAATAAGCTTTTTTTCCTGAAGGACAAGATACAGTGGTTGCATATACCAACTCACAACCTGCATCTACGTAATGATGGAAACAGGCACTCAATTCACATGTAAGGTGGTGTGTATGATATTGCTGTTGTGTTTATTTCTAGCGTCTCTCCCCCACGACAAACGCCTTGAACTTGATCATAATATGCATCAAAAGGACAACATGTTCCATTTGAAGAATTTCCACAAAATCCCTCATTGCAACACGAGTCTCCACAAACTTTACTCGGATCACAATCGCCACCAGAGGAACTACTACTTGAGCTGGAACTGCTACTGCTCGATGATGAAGAGCTACTGGAACTTGATGAGCTAGAACTAGATGAACTCGAGGATGAAGAAGAGCTACTACTGCTGCTGGAGTTCGAGCTAGACGAACTGCTACTAGAACTCGAGGACGAGCTAGAACTACTGGAGCTTGACGACGAGCTTGAGGGCGAGTGCATGCTACCTTCGAAAAAAATTAATCGTCAGATTTAATACTTTTCACTAAACGAACTAATGCAATAAAAGAGAAAAACTTACCTGGAATACAGAAGTTTGTGATTATAAAAATTTGATTTTTTTCTAAGTTCCTGGTATAAAAATTCGTACCCATATTGTTCAAGAAGGGTTTTTTGATCTGAAAATAAGTTTGTACCTAAGCCTAAACGATCTCCTTCTATTGTTACTCCCATTGAAGCTAGAATAGTCGGAAAAATATCCATAGTTGAAAATAAACGATTTTTTTCTTGAATAGGTTGTATTGGTGAATTGATAAATACATTATATACCTTTCTTGAAGTTCCTTCATAAAGTCCTGTTTCCTTACTAATATTTTCTGTAAAAAGAGAATGACTCATATTACAGTGATCACCTACTACAACAATTATAGTATCTTTAAAAAAATCCTGTTCTTTACACCAAGAAATAAAAGAATTTACATGATTCGAAACACAAGCATATACATTTTTAATCAATTCATTATAGTGAGAAGAACAATCGGGTGAAAGAAAACCTTCTCGATGACTATCTATTGTTTGTATAATAACAGAAAAAGGTTCTTTAGATACAGAAAGACTTAATAATTTGTTTTTAGAAAACTCAAAAACATCCCGATCCAACAATCCCCACCATTTTTCTTCTGGTTTTTCAAATTTCATATTATTTTTTATGAAGTCATAATCATACACAGTATATTCTCCATGTTCTTTCAAAAAAACTCCTTGAGCTGCAAAGTCTTTTGAAGAACCTAAAATAAAATAATTCTTGTACCCAAAAGAGAATAAAATATCACCTAAGGATGTTACATTACTCAAAAACGATTTATACTGATTATAGGTGTTCCCAATTTGATCGTCACTTTTGTGAATTTTATATGATTTTAAAGGAATGCCAGCAGTTTCCGCAATAAGACCTCCCATAGTCCATCCTGTTTCAGGTAAAACAATGGCACCACCTATCAGATCCGAAGATGAAAAATTGACATTTTCTTCGGCTAATTTAGTTAATTCTGGAATATAGTTATTATCTAACAAACCTCCATGTTCTCTATCTTGAAAAGATGCTTCCAAAGATTCCACTTGAATAAAAATCAGATTTTTCTTTTTTTGAGGAAAAGTGAATTTTACTTTTTTGGGATCAACATAGTGATTTTCAATAAAATTTGATGAGTGATATTGATTCAAAATATATTCATGCACAAGAAAAATGCTATCAATATAGAAAACATCAAAACAGATAATGATAATTATGAAAACAAATAGAAAATTTCTGATTATTTTTATTCGTTTTCCTATTATGCTAAGAGATATTAAAAATAAAGAGGAAATAAAAGCCAAAAAAAAGTACAAAGACATGTCTCCTAACCAATCAAACGACATATCCTTTTTAGGCATAAAAACATGAAAAATGATACTTTCTAATTCTACATCACCAAAAGTCGCAATAACTCCTACGGGGATAAAAAGTAAGAGCATCAAAAATAATACACCCAAAAACAAGGCAATAGACTTCATTTATTCCACTCTTTCATCATTTAGGGACTAAGAAATCTGTATAAAGTCCTCTTATACTTTTCATAAAAAACACCCTTTTCCAAATAACTTATCTTATCAAAAATATTTTTTAATGCAACTCAAAAAGTTCGATAATGATAAAAATTTAGCCATTTTTGAAATTGGTCTTATCGAACTCGTGCAGATGCTTGAAAACAAATAAAAAGCCACCGTTTCTAAGGTGGCTGTATAAAATGGTGGACGACGAGTTACTAGAACTTGAAGAACTAGAGCTAGATGAGGAGCTTGACGAGCTAGAACTGCTACTAGAACTACAGGAACCAGAGCTTCCTGACGACCCTGAACTACCCGAAAAGCCCGAAGACCCAGAACTTCCTGAAGAACCACTGGAACCTGAAGATCCTAACGATCCAGAACTTCCCGACGACCCAGAAGATGAAGAACTGTTGCATTCTGGAATAGACGTATTCAATACACAGCCGTTTTCTGTACATTTTTGCCAACTATCACATTTGTTTACCCATTCATGTCCTAAGCATGTATAGCATGCAGGATGTGTTGGTGATTCTTGACATATACCTCCAACACAACAGCCACTTGTACATTCGGTATCTGTTTTACAAGATACGTTTTCCTCCGAGCCTTGTTGAATATTATTTTCAGCACTCATTTCATCAAAATAAAAAGCCATCGTTCCGTTTGCTTCGGTACAATTGTTTTCCCTTGCGTTTGGTGTATTACGATCAGGATGGTTGTTATTAAAATAAGAAGCACTTGCCCCAACCATAATTAAATCAATATCCGTCGGTTGCATGCTGATAATGCGTCTGCATACAGCTTCTGGAACATCGGATACAACGACTCGATAAACATAATCTGACATTTTATCTTCGGCAAATGTGCCTACGTCATAATTAACAGGATTCTTTTTCCCTAAATCTACAAAAGTATATTCATATGTCGGATCAACAATATCCAAATAATTATCGTACATCATCGGAACGTTGGATGCGCGCAACATCACATCGTGAATAGTTTGATTGGCTCTGTAATAGTTCATGGCCGTTTTATATCCAACAATGCCCCCTAACAACAACAATCCAATCAGAGCCAATACACCAATCATTTCCACCATCGAACGACCGAATTGGAAACGTTGAGAAGCAAAAGCAGAATCGGCTTGAGAATTGGATTTTAAAAGAGAATTAAAAAGTGCCTGAAGTTTAGACTTTAGATTAGAAACATACTGTAAGTTATTGAATTTACTTGAAAATTCGGGGGGTAAATTTGAATAAATTAATGGACATATTAAATACTTCCTTTCTATAAAAAACTTGTTAAATTTCCCTCATTCTAAACGAATCAAAAACTTTAGTCAAGAACGTTTTTTCATCTCGTCATATTGAGCGAATGCGAAATATTTCATCAAGCGTGGGCGTCATTCAGACACCTCCTCATTCTGAACCCTTTAGGGTGAAGAATCTCGTCTCCCCTCACGTCATTCTGAAGCCGTAGGCTGAAGAATCTCTTGAAATGGGGTAAATGGATTCTTCGCATTCGCTCAGAATGACAAAAACGAGTTCGTCATTCTGAAGGGCGCCAGTCCGAAGAATCTCTGGAGGTTTTAGTACCCACGCTGTACCACACTTCATGAGATCCTTCACATGCGTTCAGGATGACGTACAATGACGTGGTCGGTGGATGACGTACAAAAAACAATAGTCCCTTCGTTTTGTTCAATATGACGTGGAGGGGAAGACAAAATGAAGTAGTTTTATTCTTGTCTAACTCTTTGTATTTTGAGTATCTTCACAAATTGTGTTTACAGCGTTTTGATGACTGACTTTGACGCACAGATTCTTTTGTTCTAGACATGTCAGTAATTTTGAACCGTCTTGTCTGCAATAATGCGAAGATAAAATCGGTTCATTGTCTGTGTTTACAAAAAATAAGATTTCTTTTATATCGTACAGAGGAATAATTCTGGTTATAAAATAATTTTCTAAATGCTTAATGCGTTTTAAATAATTTTCATGACTTTCTTTTTCTGCTCTAGAAAAGAAAAAAGTTATTTTTTCTGGTTCTGCCATTTGTATTGTAGAAATAATTTCTTTTGCTTCCTTTGAGTTTGATATAGTTTTTTCTTTCTTATTAAAACGGATATAGAGTGTTTCATTTCCATCGTTTTTTATGCTGATATTGTGAGTGTTCGTCGAAAGAAAATAATTACCATCTTCATCTAATTGTTGACGAAAAACAGGACCACTTTCATTAGACGGCAAGATTTGTACCTCTTCTAAACATAAATCGATAACTTTTTGTCTGATTAAAAAATAAGTACTTTCATAATTTTTTGTCTTTGCAGACAGAAATATACGAACTTTTTTATCTTCAGCCTTTTCTAATTGTGATAAAATTTCTTTTGTATTGGATGCCTTTTCAGCAAAATCAGAACCTGCACGAATAATCAGCTTATGATTTTTATCAATAATTTTAAGTGCCGATTTATCTTTACTCATGGAGCCCTCCTGTTTTTTAGCTGAATTTTAACATGAAATTAACCAAATGTCAATAAATATAATTATATGTTATATCAAGACACATTAAAATAAAGGAGTAAAATATGAAATTCAAAACTTTACTATTAGCTTGTTTAAGTCTTTTTTTAACGTTTTCTGCTCATGCAGAATTTTATGTATCTGCAGGTGCTGCAATATCTAAAAATACAGCTTCTGCAACGAAAAATTTGTATAAGGCTGATTATGATACTTCGGCAGTTTATTCTGTTGCATTCGGATATGATTTGCCTTTCATTGATATTGTCAGAGTTGAAGCAGAGTATCTTCATAACAGAGCTCAGATAAAAAAAGGTTTAGGTTATGTTAATTTAGATGCGTTAATGGCAAATGCTTATGTTGATATTCCATTTGTTTTGCCCCTGATTACGCCTTATGCTGGGGCAGGTATTGGATATGGCAGATTTGAAACATCAAATGTTTTGCCTATGCAGTTAATGTTGGGTTTTGATGCAGAAATTTTTGTGATACCCGTTATTGGTTCTGTAGAGTATCGTTTTATGCAAACAAACAGACCAGCAAAAGATGCAAATTCAAAAGAAAAATACTACAGCCATATGTTAATGGCAAAATTGCGTTATGAATTTTAAATAAAGGCCCTTTCAAAAGGGCTTTTTTTATAAGTTTAAATAAACGGATTGTATGCCCATTGCAATAGTGCTTGGCGTTGTTTTTTTCGGCAATTTACATCAAAAGGAGGGCAGTTAAGTTCAATTTGTGCTTTATGTCTAATAAAACTTTTCCAGCGTTTTATTTGTATTTTGTCGATTTCAGGAAGTCTGCGTCCCATATAGTATCTGCAGTACCATTGAAACCAACCTCTAGGATCGGGTTCTAAAATCCATCCTTTTTTTATCCACGTGTTTAGGCTTTGTCTAGATTTTACCTTAAAATAATTGCATTCGATGTTCGGTTTTTGTGGAGATAATTTTGCTTTTTCGAACCAATCTTTTGGAAATTCGTCAGTACAATCGGTCAGATATTTTCCTTCAAAGACTCCTAATTCCAGCATTTCTTTTGGTGTTAATTGAGGTTTAAAATCTGGTGCAAAATTTTTACCTTCTTCTTCTGTTAAAAGATAGGCGTAATTTTGTTGCATTTTATCGTGAACAGTTATCATCATAAATAAGATATGGGTAGCTGTTTTTTTTATGTAAAGAGATTTGATAGATAAAAACGTTTTTTATTATTTACATGTTATTTTTATGTTATTTTTTTTGTTGAATTTATAACTTTTGTGAAAAAGTACTTGCATTTTCTTTTTACTTTGTTTAGCATACGAAACTATATGGTATAGTTTATGAAAAGGTGCATCATGTTAAAAGAGATAATTTGTTTTTTATCAATGGTTGGAATGTTTTCAAGCGTGACTTTGCCTGCGTTTGCAGCGACTGTAGAGGCTAGTAAAGTTCAGCAAGCTTTTTTGGCTAGGGCTGTTAAGGGCGATTTTTCAAAAATAGAAAAATTAAAGTTGGAAGCTTCTATTGATACAGTAAATAAAGCGGGAGATACGGCTTTATGCTCTGCGATTAAGCTTAAAAATGTAGAAGCGTATAATGTTTTGGTCAAAGCTGGAGCCAATCTTGAACATGATTGCGTACAGAAAATCAATCCTAATCAGAAAAAAGCTTTTTGTGCTTTACCAGATTTAGCAAGTGATGCCATTTGTAAAAAAGCTTTGATGGGGACAAATTACGCATTTTCTAATGTTGCACTGAATACTGCAGGCGTTGCTTTGGTTGCTGGTGGTGTTGCTGTTGCCGTTTCTGGTGGAGGAGGAGGTGGTTCTGGTTCAGAACCAGCTATTTGCGCAGATTATCCTTTAACAGTATGTCCTGAACATGCAACTTGTTCTTCGTGTGCAGACGATGAAACAAAATTAAAAGTCGATTCGTGCGTTGATGGGTGGGAAGGTGCAAATTGTGAAAATCCAATAGTTCCAGAACCAGCTATTTGCGCAGACTATCCTTTAACTGTATGTCCTGAACATGCAACTTGTTCTTCGTGTGCAGACGATGAAACAAAATTAAAAGTCGATTCGTGCGCAGAAGGGTGGGAAGGTGAAAATTGTGAAACAAAAATACCGACGATAGAAGACTGTCTTGCAGGAACTTATTGGAATGGAACTTCTTGTCAGTCTTGTGCAGCTAATCAGTATTCTTTACCACAATCAGACGCTTGTTTAAATTGTCCGTTTGGTTCTTATAGTAATGCAGGTGATGCAACTTGTACGCAGTGTTTAACAGGGGATGTCTGTGGTTGTCCAACAGGTTTTATTTGGAATAACGCATTCGGTGAATGTATTGAAAATATGCCAAAAAACGATTGTTTGGGTGGTCGAAAGGTTAATACAGATAATGGGGTTGTTTGTGTTTGTCCTGATGGTTATCTTTTACAGGAGGGAACTTGTGTAAAACGAGCAACGACTGATGGAAACGTCAGTGTTTGTCCTGATGGTTATTTGAAAAAAGATGGTGCTTGTTTGAAAATTGCAGCAGGTGATAGCTTGCAATGTCAAGAAGGTTATCAATTCATGGATGGTTTCTGTTTTAACGTACTTCCAGCAGAAGAAAGTGGAACTGATGAAACACCATCTGTTGACAATTATTCTTTGAACGCAGAAAACAATGATTTACAATGTCCTGATGGATATTCGTTGGAAAATGAACTTTGTGTAAATCGTGATGATTTTACTTGCCCGACTGATTATCAGTTAATAGATGGTGTTTGTTTAAAAGCGACAGATTTCTTAACGGGGGATACCGTTATTACGGAAGAAACGGGAGCTGTTTCTATGACAAATACCAATACGCTTCAATATGGCGTAGTGGCAGAATTATCAGCAACAGCAGAAAACAAATATGAAATTTCTGGTCTTTCTGATGGTGGTTTAGTGGGTATGTTTGCTAATGGTACGGGTGTTCGTGAGGATTCTGGTGTTTATACGCCAGCTACAGCAGATAACAAAGGGACGATTTCCTTGGCTCACGTATCTGATACAGGCGCTTCTTTAATTGGAATGAAAGTAGCTGCAGGTGCTACAATTCGTAATACAGGGGATATTGAAATAACATCTTTATCTTCTGCATATTCTTACGGTATGTATGCTGAGGCTTATTATGAAGATTCAATTTCACCAGTCGATAACGGTTATGACGTTATTAATGATGGAAATATAATATTAAAAGCGCAAGGGAGAACAAAAAATTTATATGGTCTTTATGCTTTAAAACGTACTGTTGAAAATAATGGAAGTATCAGTGTACTTTATTCAAATTTAAATACAACAGATACGACAATCGGAACTGTTTCAGCACTTTATTCACGTAAAGTTTCTGAAGGGGATGAAGTCGTTGCTGTCAATAATGGCGTTATATCCTTGATGCGCGAAGATACGGGCAGTTCAAATGGTGCTAACTTGAATTTTAACGCAATTCATTTAGGCTCATCTAATGGAAAAGCTGTAAATGGAAGTTATTTTAAAGATGAAACAACGGGATTTGAAACAGGATTAATTTCTTTACAGCTTGACGATATGCCTTACTTTGTTCGTGCAATGTATGGTCAAGATGCAAATAATCAATTATTGAACGATGGTAAAATCCAAATAACTGGGCAGGTTTCGCATAAAGATTTGACGGGTGATTTCGGTGGCGTTTATGCAATGTACGCAGGTCAAGGTGGTAATCTTTTGAATAAAGGAATTATTACTTTGGGTACTACGCAGTTCAATGATGCAACAAGAACTTGGGCAACAGAAAGAAATTCGTTGAAATTGAGTGGTTCTAATGCATTTATTTCTTTGATGGACGGTATGACCAATATGGAAATTGCAAATAATGGTCGCATACTTGTAGATTTGGAACCTACTGCAAATGATGCTTCTTTGGCTATGTCTATTTTAAATATGAACAGTGGAAGCATTACAAATTCAGGATTGATAGCTGTAAATGTTGATTCGGATACGGTAAGTGGATTTACTGGTTCTTCTGTTTTGTCTGTCATTCGGACAAATCAAACATCTTCATTAAGAAATACAGGAACGGTACATATTACATCTGGTATGGATAATTTTAAAATAAATGTATTTTCTTCTGTTCGGTCGGCTGATGCGATAAATAACACAAATGGGGTTGTTGAAATTTTTGCAAATGGGGATAATGTTGATGTTGAAATTTTTGATTTCAGTGACGGAACTGCACGAAACGATGGTATCATTTCAGTTATACAAGATGGTAAATATGGAAGTGTTGTTGGTATCGCTGGTGGACAGGGCTCTACAGGTTCAACTGAAATTACATTAAAGAATGGGCAAGATAACATAATAACGGCTTTTACTTCTGGTTCTGGAATTAATGAAGGTAATATCACAGTAAATTTGGATGGTGATTCTTATGCTACGACATTGGGTATGGATGGTGTTGATATTGATAATTCAGGACATCTTTTAATCCGTTCGGTTAATAAAAGTTCTAAATCTAATTTTGGTTCTGTCACAGGAATTAATACATATGAAGCAGCCTCTTCATCAGATACAAGTATTGGAACATCGAATGGAACAACTGCAATAAATGATTCTAAAATTGAAATTGATATGAAAGGAGCTGGTTCTGTTATTGGTGTAAATGTTGGTGGTTTGCTGTCATATAATCTGCCCAGAACAGCAAGTTATGCGCATGTTAATAATTTTACAAATTATGGTTTGATAGACCTTTCTATTAATGGGGATGAAACGAACACAGATACAACTGTTATTGGTATCAATAACATAATGTCCTTAATTTCTTTGGGGTTGGATCCGTTAAATCCAGAAGCGTTTGTTTTGGAACGTGACCACCAATTTAATCAAACGATTAATAAAGGAACAATTACAATTAATGCTCAAAATATTCAAAAAACGGATGATGGTATCTTGGTTTCTACAGGTAATGGAGGGGCTTCAAGATATTTACCATTCGACATCGCTGGTATTTTGACGAATGGTCATGCAGTTAATGATGGTGATATCATTATCAATACAAATGACACAAATGGGGATGCTACAGGTTCTGCTCGAGCTGTTGGTATATTGGTCTATGATGGTGGTTCAGCTATCAATAATGGAACAATTACCTTTACAGGAAAATCAGGTACGTTTGTTGGCTTATACGGAACAGGATATCGTGACATAACTTTTGTGGACAGGCTTGTTAATAACAAACGTGATATTCATCATGCAGCGTCCAGAGTTCGTCAGTATTCGACAGTTTACAATAATGGTGAAATCATTATTAATGGTAATACGTATGATGGAAAAGTTCTTGGAAATAATGATCCTGCAGCTGTTTTGGGGGATAATAACGCTTTGCTTTCTAAGCCAGAATATGATGCGGAGAGAGATTATACGGAAGTCTATCACATTGATAACAATGGTCTAGAAAATAAAAATCCAACCATATCTGGTGGTTCTTTGGGTGTTAATGGCGAATTGACTGATACAAATCCGCGGGGGGCATATGCACAAACGGAATTTTCCAGTTTAGGCTCTGTTGGTGCTGCAACAATATCATTGGTATCTTCTCCTGATAATAAAGTGATAGATGGTGTTGTTTGGACAAAAAAAGCTGTTCCTGTAGATAGTTGGATTATTAATGGCTCTAAAACATGGTCTGTTAATGCAACACGTGGTTCAGATTTGGAATTGACAAATTTAAATGGTTCTACAACGACCGTTCCTTTTGATGCTATTGGTTTGGCAACAAATGGGTATGCTTTGAACTTGGGAACGTTAACAATTGAGGCATCTGGGGATGGGCGAATTGCAGGGATGTTGGCTTATGATGGTGGTGTTGTTGAAAACAAAGGAACAATTGCAATTAAAGGTTCAAATAGAGACAATGTGACCGCGTTATATGCAGTTGGATCTCGAGATGTTGTGTTGTATGAGACTGTAAAAACTTTAGACACAAATGGTAATGAAGTAGATACAGATATTGTTCGTTCTGAAATGACACACTATTCAACAATGTATAACAGTGGGACAATTAAAATTATAGACGATGAAAATAAAGAAAAAGTCCTTACTGCCGATAAAGACATTTATGGCGGAGATGGTAAAAAAGTCGCAACAAATGGTGCTTATAACATGGATGCTTTAGGATATACCTACGATGAAGATCAAAATGGGTATATAGATGTAGATAAACCTCATTTAGTTGATATACTTTCATCCACTGAAACGATTTCATCTGTTGCTACGTCATTCTCTGCACCAGTTACAATCTTAAATCAAGGTGTTAACTATGTGACAGAAGATGGTGGGGTCTTCTCTGCAGAAGGAACTCAGGTCGTTGGTGATGTTTTGGCTGGTACAACTTTAGTTCAAAAAGGAAATGAGAATGTTTATTTAGCTTCTGGTAAAGGAGAGGGCGTGGTTATCGGAAATGGTGATACTTCACGTTTAGGATTGGGATCTATGTCTGCAATGTTTGATGCGTCTTGGGAACAAAATGCACAAAATGCGAATGGTTTTGATATTGTTTTAACACGTCGTAATTTTGCAGAGTTAACGGATAACAGCAGTTTAGCAAGTTTCTTGGAAGCAAACTATGCAAACGGTAATAACGAAGCATTCTTCAATGACTTGAAGAGTGCCGAAACAGCCGTTTCATTCAACGCTTCATTGGACAGCTTAACAGGCCGTGATACAATTGCTAAATTCACACATGAAGACTTAACAGCAATGCGTGAAGTCAACTTTGCAATGAATGAATTGATGTTTGCAAACAACGACAAACCGATGTTTGAAACAAATGGTTCCTTGAACACATTCAACTTCAAGAACGACAACAATTCTTCAGCACAATACGCTTTGGCAAACAAACGTATCAGTCCAAGAATGAAAATCGGTTATGCGATGAGCACAACAAACCTCAACACAGACAATGATGACGATACAACGCGTCGCAACAGTGTGTTCCAAGTGTTTGCACCTATCAGCTATGACCGTTCAGGTTGGCAAATGATAGCAACTCCACAAATCGGATTTGCAAGAGGTCATTACACACGTAAAGGCTATAACGGCACATCTTACGAAGGTGTTATCGAAAAACGCATCTTTGCTTTGATGAACGAAGCACGTTATCCAATGACCGTTGGTAAGTTTGAAATTGCTCCGACAGTCGAGTTCA
>SUUS01000037.1 GCA_015062395.1 Alphaproteobacteria bacterium | reverse complement strand
GTTGTGAATGTGCTTGCTTTTTGGATGCAAGCATTTGCCTAGACCAAGAGCTTTGTTTAGAAAAAACAAATAACGATGCAACCAGATGCCAAGGTTCAAACTTTGATGCCAATAATTGCCGTTGTATCGGTAGTGGGTCTAGTTCTTCTTCGTCTTCTAGTTCCTCAAGTAGCTCTTCTTCCTCGAGTTCGTCGTCAAGCTCGTCCTCGAGTTCTTCAAGTAGTTCTAGTTCATCCTCTTCTAGCTCGAGTAGTTCTTCGTCAAGCTCTTCTTCAAGTAGCTCATCTAGCTCTGGAGGAGATGCTTGTCAAACAGATGAAGATTGTGGTATAGATGAAAATCCATGTATGCGTTGTGTTGCTGACGAAAGTACAGGCGTAAAATCATGTGAAATGATTGGTGATTTATGGCGCAACGATGGTGGACCATTGCAGTGTTGTGAATACGAACAAAATGGAACATATTTTAGAGCATCCTTTGGCGAATTAACAACAAATTCAGATTGTGATTTAGACTGTTTTTTAGAACCAAACACAGAAACCATCCAAGGAATTGAGTATGGTGTTGGAAATAGTTGCTGTCCAACAACAGCATATAAGCTGGGGCTAGGGATTTGTGGTCGTGGTTGCGTATCTGGAGAGTTAGGTATCCCTGCTCGGCTTTCTGATGGTACTGTCACTTGTTGCAGTTTTGAACAACATGCCTGTTGGGTCGATGGGTTAAGACCTGCTACAGGGAGAATGGGTACCACCTGTTGTGATAAAGAAAAGCATCCATACTACAATGTAATTAGTGAACAAATTGAATGTTGTGATAAAACTGTCATGCTTGTTCCAGAAACAGGTGGGGATATGTTCCATTGTTGTAATGCTGATGAAGAAGCTTATTTGGTTGATGCTAATACTCCTGGATGTTGCAAAGGGAATGTCAGTTGTACGACACACAATGGGCAACAGGTTTGTCGATGTTGTGATTATGGCGAAGAACTTTATTCGTATTCCGACGGTTCTTCTTTAGCTTGTTGTACAAATAATCCTAATAATAGCCCATTTTTTAAGGGATATGGCGAATACTTTGCTGGAGAAGAATTTGGAAACGTCTGCTGTAAATCTGCAAAACCAGTTTATGATATATCTACGGATAATTCTGGATATTATCATTATGGTTGTTTTGAGGGATCAACACAAGCTGTATATTATGATGGTCAAATGATGCTTTCATATTCACACTGTCCAAAAGGCTATGGAGAATGGTATTTAGATCCAGGATATGACGAACGAGGTGGCGCGTGTTCTCCAACAGGACACTACCCATGTCAACGTGATTGTCTGTAATCATCATTAAACCGAAAGGAGGCTGTTGCTAGAGGAATGCATATCGACAATATATATGCATGCAACTCGCCATGCACAGGAAATTGTCTCGCAACTCTAATTTCGGAATAATAAACATCGATAAAAAACAGAGGAAGTAAAAACTTCCTCTATTTTCTTGCATTTTTGATAGTATTTCATTAATATAAGCGTATGAAAGTTTTTATTTGTGATGTTTCTTCGGTTCCTGATAGTTTTTTGACAATAGCAAAAAGTTATTTGTCAGAAACTGAATTATGCCGATTAGAAAATATGTTTTCCCAAAAAAGGCAGCGAGAATATATTTTGGGACATTATTTATTAAGGCAAGTTGTTGCTTCGAGATACAATAAATCTTTACAGGAAGTAGATGTTGTTCCTTTGAAGTCTGGCGCTTTAACCTTGAAAAATCAAGAACTTGGTTATGTTAGCTTATCTCATTCCAATGGCTTTATTGCTATAGCTAGTTCTTCGACACCAGTTGGAATCGATATGGAATTGATAAAGCCAAAAGATAATTATAATCAGATATTGGAACAAATCGATGCTGTAAAGCAAGCAAGAGAGTTGCTGAACAATGGTTATGATATACAAACGGCTTTTTTTCAATTATGGACAAAAAGGGAAGCTGTATATAAGTTAAATAGCTTGTTAGAAAAGCCATATCAAAACATGAGTTATTCTTACTATAAAACAGATTCTTTTATGCTTTGTGTTGCTGCTGTGTCGAATGAACAAGTCTTATGGGAAAAAATAGATTTGAAAACGGTTGACAAAAACGATTGAATTGTATACAATAGCAAAATTCTTTGTTTAAAAAAAGGATTTTACTGATGCAAGAATTTCAAAAGCAGTCACATTTATGGAATTATGTTTCTGGTAGTTCGTACAATATGGACTTGTTGAAAGATTTTGGTTTTTTGGATGCCGAACAGTATAAGTGGTTTTGTTTATTCGTTTGTAGAAACAAAAATATCGCTCCAGTAAAAGAAAATTTAAAAATGTCCTTATCTGATTTTAAAAGGAGAGAGTTTTTTTTACTGAATCAGCCTTCGCTATTTGATTTATTAGAAAGAATGCTTCTTCCTTTGCAAATTAAAAAATTTCAGTTGGGATTAGACTTGGAGGATGGTTTTTATAATAATCGGATAACTTGCCGTAAACTTTCAGATTTTTTTAAAAGCGATACTTTTTCGAACGATTGTTGTGTTCGGTGGAATTATTATTTTAAGATGGTTGCTCAAACAATTAATGATTTAAGAACGTGTTTCGCTTTAGAATTTGATATGCCTGAATTTAAAAAAGCTCGCGAACAAGAAAAAAAGAATTTAGTTCATGCTACAATGCTGGAAAAAGAATTTAAGCAAGCTTTATCTGGTGTTCCTGAATATATTTGGGAAAACGATGTTATTTGGAGTGCTTCTGATAATCAGGTCGTACCGTTATTTTTAAAATTTTCTTCTCTTTTTGACTTTTCAGATGAAAAGTTGTCTGAAATGGTTGCTTTGCAGAGCGAAGAAAATATGCTAAAGGTTGTTGAAAAAGCAATCATTTTATGCGAAACAAATGATTTAAAAGGGAAAGAGAACGCTTTTTCTGATATATTAACAGCCCAAGAAAAAGTCGCAGAATTAAAAGGACAATTAAAACTTAAACATTTGCATCATCATTTAAATCAAATTTGGAAAGAACGCCAAGAAAGAGGATTTTCAAATGAAAAAGAATAAAACAGATACCATTCGCAGAAAAATCATGTCAAATTATATCTTTTTTTGTACAGAAGGTCCATACATTTTGTTGAGCCTGTTTTATAGAATGGGTTTAATCCATCGTTCAGAATTGGAGATGCTGTGTTCTCGCTTATTGGATACGCCTTTAATGGAACAAAAAATATCCCAGTATTTAGGCGAAGATATGCCTTCTTTATCTTATGATGAAGATGACGATTGTGATTATGATGATGATTACAATGAAGCAAGTTCTTCTGTGAAAAAACAACCAGAAAGAAAAAATGCAACGGCAAATTCTGCTGAAGAAGATAATCAGATTGTCGAACCTGAAAGCTGTTTAGATGATTTAGTTATTTGTTATAAAGACAAAAAAGAATTTCTTCTTTTTAAACAAGTTTGTGATAAAATGAAGCGTGATGGTTATCTGAATTGTGTCGATTTGCCTGAGGCAGTGAAGGTTATCAGTTTTTTTTCTCCAACTTTAGCTATAAAAGCAACAGAATTGGATTTGTTTGATTTTGATGATGAATCATATGTAAGTTTAAAAAATGATATTGAAACTTATCATATGCCATTTTCTTCTTTGTCTTTGGAAGAAAAAATTTCTTGGTTGAGTTTTTGTGTTGCTAAAGCTTCGGATGATATACAGGCAAATTCTGATTTAAAAAATGCAACTATGTTAAGAAATGATCTAGTCCAGCTTTTATCTGGGATTCCTGAATATCTTTTTAATAAAAAATTAGAAGAATTAAATCATACCATTATTCGCCAAGAGCCAGAAAATAGAGGTGCTCTTTTTAAAAAATATGTTTCTTCCAGATTAAGATCTTGTTTTATTGACCATGTTTTGCCTTTGGAACGGCATTTACAAATAACAAAAGCAATGTATCGTTTGGAAAATATGTCTTTTGATGATGAAAAGTCTTTTTTTCAAAAAGCTAGACCTATCATTTCAGAAGCATTAAAAGAAATACCACCAGATTTAAAAAGAGAATACATTTCAGTTTTTTTTCAAGATGCTCAAGGAATTAATTTTGATTCAAAAAAAATTCAAGGAGAACATTCTTGGGTTTTTAATATGGTAAATTATATTTCTCGTTGTTTTGAACTTTTAAATCCTCAAAAAGTAATAACAAAAGAAGATGCGCTTGTAAAATTAAGTGATTTAACCAGATTGGCTAATATAGCAATAGGTTTAAATCCTGAATGGTCAATGTCTGAAAAAGATGCTTTTTGGGATGTCGTTGCTGGGATGAAAATTAAACAGGTTCCATCAAGCGTTTCAAAATATAAAACGTTGCAAAAATTTTCTAAAAAAGAGGACGAACATGACCGATAAACTTTTGTTGGTTTCTTGTTGCGCGCCTTGTTCTTGTGGTGTAATTCATCATTTGGTGCAAAAAGGGATTGATTTTAGTGTGCTTTTTTATAATCCGAACATCGTTCCTTTTTCAGAATATGAAAGACGTGCTAAAGAAAATCGACGTGTTTGTCAAAAATACAAAGTTCCTTTTATTGAATTAGAATACGACAATCAGAGATGGTGTGAACTAACAAATGGATTAGAAAATTTGCCAGAACGCTCAAAACGTTGTGATATTTGTTTTGAAATGCGTTTAAAAAAAGCTTTTGAATATGCAAGACAACATGGTTATAATCGCGTAAGTAGCGTATTAGGTTTTTCCAGATATAAAGATTTTGACCAGGTAAACAGGGCTGCTTTGAATGCTGGTGGCGAAGGGTTATACGACCCAATTAATTGGAGAAAAGGTGGCATTCAAGAGCTTTCTAATGAATTAAAAAAAGAATTATCGTTATATAACCAAAATTATTGTGGGTGCAAACCAAGAAAAGATTAAAATAAAAGCTTGCTTTTTGTTTGTAAGATTATTAAAGTAAAAAAGAAAAAGGGGTATGTTATGTTTAGTTATTTTTTTGCTTTTATTTTTGGTTTTTTTGTTCCTGCAATAGCCAGTCGCTATCCAAAGTTTTTTGCCAGCGATTGGGGGGAATGGTTGTTTTTCTTGTACCATAAGCCACATTTTCCGAAAATAAAAAATAAAAAAAGAACGGATTTATTGAAAAGAAAATGGAAAAAAATGTTTTTATTTTCAATATGTTGGTCGTTGTTTTTAATGTTTTCCTTTATATTTATTGATGTGTATTTTCCTGAACGAACTCACTTTTGGGTTAAAACATTTATGTGCTTGATGGCTTTATTAACAGCCACAGATCAGCAGTATTTTTTACTTCCTGATATTTTTACGGTTCCATTGATTTTTTTAGGCTTTGGTTATGCTGTTTGGGGAAAAGTTATTCCTGTGGAATATAGTTTTTTTGGCGCATGTTATGGATATTTTTTACCTGCATTGGCTGTTTTTATATCCTCTTATTTCTTAAAGAATGCCTTTGGAGGGGGGGACGTTAAAATGCTGGCAGGTTTAGGGGCTTGGGTTGGTATCATTCCTTTATGCGTTTTGTTGTTGATTTCTGTCGTTAGTTTTTTTATAACATTTCTGATTACATCGAAAAGAGTCGGAGCTTACGGTCCACATTTGGCATTTGCTGGAATTATCGTTTTGTTTTTAACAATTTGGGGAGTAATACCTTTTTTATAAAAAAGCTTGAAATTTATAAAAATGTGTTTAAAATAAAAGACCTATAGATAAAAGGAATAAAAATGCGCAAAAAAACACCACAAATATCTGATGAGCAAATAGAACAGAATGTTCCTCAAACGCAAGCAGAGGCGTTTGTTGAGGTTGTCGATGATGTAAATGTTGGTTCCATTTTAAAGAAAGCTCGCGAAAAAAAGAAAAAAGAAATTAAAGCTATCGCAGATGTTTTATGCATTCGTTCTTGTTATTTGCAGGCTTTAGAAGAATCCGATTATGAAAGCTTTCCTGCTAAAGCTTATGCCATTGGTTTTTTGCGTAATTATGCTGATTTTTTGGGGTTGGATGTGGATGCGCTTATTGAGCAGTACCGTAAAGAAACTAATCATTTAAAATCCGAAAATTTGGATATGCCGATTGTTGAACGTGCAAATTTGTTTCCTTCAGCAAAATACGTGTTTATCTCTATTTTTGTTATTATTTTGATTTGGGCTTTTTGGTATTTTATATCTTATTCTGAAGATGATATTCAAATTCCAGAAACACAGGTTGCCGTTGTTGAGGATATAGTTCAAAAGGAAACGGTTTTGCCTGTTCCAGAGCAAGTAGTGGAAACAAAGCTTGAACCAGTGGTAAAAAAAGAAAATACCATCGAAAAAAAATCAGAGCCAAAAGTAAAAAAAGAACCTGCAGAATTGGTTCAAATTTTTGCCAAGGAAGATGCGTGGGTTGAAATAGACGAAGATGGAACGTTGATTTTAAGTCGGGTATTGAAAAAAGGGGAAACTTATACAGTTCCAAAATCTGAAACAGAATTGTTTTTAAAAACTGGAAATGCCGGAGGGACAGAGGTCTTAATTGATGGTCAAAAAATAAAATCTTTAGGTCCATCTGGGGCTGTTCGTTCTGGAATATCTTTGTCTGTTGAAAAATTAAAAAATCGCTAGCTATTTATTAAACGATAAAAAGGATGTAGTAAAAGACTGCATTCGATTGATGTGTAATTAAGAAAAGGAAGAAAAATGAGTTTTGAAATGAAATTGAGCACAATTATGGACCGATATGATGAATTATCAGCCCTTTTAGAAAATGAAACAGATGGTGCTCAAATAGTGAAACTTTCTAAAGAACAAAGCGCTTTAGAAGATGTTGTTATTGCAGGGCGACAGTGGAAAAAAGTTTTATCCGATATGAACGATGCACAAGAAATGATGAATGATGCAAGTGCAGATGTAGATATGCGTGAAATGGCAAATGAAGAATACTATGCGTTAAAGTCAGAATTGCCAGAATTAGAGCAAAAAATAAAAGTTTTACTTCTTCCAAAAGACGAAGCTGATGCAAAAAACGTTATTTTAGAAGTTCGAGCAGGTACTGGTGGGGAAGAAGCCGCTTTATTTGCTGCAGATTTATTCCGTATGTATGAACGCTATGCCGCTTTTAAAGGTTGGCGTTTCCAAGTAGAAGAAACAAACGACACAGGAATTGGAGGGGTAAAAGAAGCAGTTGCAAGTATTTCTGGTAATGCAGTTTTTGCATCATTGAAATATGAATCAGGAGCTCATCGCGTTCAGCGTGTTCCAGAAACGGAAGCTTCTGGGCGTGTTCATACTTCGGCCGCAACAGTCGCTGTTTTACCAGAAGCTGATGAAGTAGATGTTCATATTGATGAAGAAAAAGATATCAGAATGGAAGTTTTCAGAGCTTCTGGAGCCGGTGGACAGCACGTAAATAAAACGTCTTCTGCTGTTCGTTTAATTCATATTCCAACAGGAACTGTTGTTGAATGTCAAGAAGAGCGTTCTCAATTTAAAAACAGAGATAAAGCTATGGCTCGTTTGCGCGCTAAATTATACGATGCACAACGTCAAAAAATTGATGCAGAACAGTCTTCTAATCGTAAAAGCCAAGTTGGTTCTGGGGACAGATCAGAACGTATCAGAACATATAATTATCCTCAAGGACGCGTGACGGATCACCGAATTAACTTAACGGTTTATCAGCTGGACCAAGTTATGAATGGTGATGGATTAGATACATTTGTTAAAGCTTTGATAGAAGAAGATCAATTGGCAAAATTGGCAGAGTTTGAAAATGGATAGCTCTGATTTAGTTGGTTTTACAGACACGCCAGAATTAGATTTTAAGTGGTTAAAAGAAGCGAGTAATGGGGACGAAAAAATCCTTACGTCCTTTATTCTGCGCAGAAAAAAAGGCGAGCCAGTTGCCAAGATTATTGGTCAAAAAGGTTTCTGGACGTTGGATTTAGCTGTTTCAACAGCCACATTAGATCCCAGACCAGACAGTGAAACTTTAATAGATGCAGTTTTAAAGCAAGTTCCAGATAAAGATACACCTCTGCGTATTTTGGATTTGGGAACAGGGAGTGGTTGTTTACTATTGGCTTTATTGTCTGAATATAAAAAAGCGACAGGAATAGGTATCGATATCAGTCAAGAAGCTTTAAAAATAGCGCAAAAAAATGTCGATAAATACGCCTCGGACAGAGCGCAACTTATCCATAACAGTTGGAAAAATGAAAAATGGTGGGACGGTTTGGGAAAATTTGATATAGTTATTTCAAATCCACCTTATATTCCGACAGCAGATATTCCTTTTTTAGATAAGGATGTAAAGGACTATGATCCAATAGAGGCATTAGATGGGGGGATAGATGGACTTGATGATTACAGAAGTTTGTCTTATTCAATCGAAAATGTTTTAAAAAAAGAAGCTCTTGTTTTTTTTGAAATAGGAAAAGGACAGGAAACGGATGTTATAAAAATCATGAAAGAAAAAGGTTTTACCTTACATGCATCTTACTATGATTTTGGGCAAATTTTAAGAGTATTAGCTTTCATTAAAAATCATTGACAAAAAGCGTTTTTTTTGCTATAATGAAAAAATAATAAATCAAAGGAGATAAAAAATGGCAAAAAAAACATTCCTTCAAAAAGTAAACGAAATGACTCCAGAGCAACAAAAAGATTTAATTGAAAATTTGTTTCAACAAATGGAGAACGTTTCCCGAGGGACCTTTTATACTCGTGATGTGAGTAAACATGGTTCAATAAGTGGAATCAGTCAGAAAATTTTTAGAGTTGCAAGGATTTTATATGGGTTAGATGAAAATGGGAATGAAACAGAAGGGATAAAAGAATGCCGACGCAGGGCTTTTACATATTTACCACAGTATAGAAAATTGTCCCCAGAAGAAAAAATTGAAAGGGATATAAACGGCTTTTTTGGAAATGAAAGTAAAGAAGCGTATGAAGCCCATTTATTCAGAAAAAGAAGAAATACATCTAAAGGTGATGATTAACACAGATAAAAATTTGTTTTGCTTGAATTAAAAATCCCCCAAAATGGAAAAATTTGGGGGATTTTTATAAGCAAACTACTATACTTTAAACAAATCGTTTTCCAAAAAATAGAATATGACTCATTTGCATGTACAGTAAGAAAAGGGAGGATAACCTTCATTGTCCTCTTTCCAATCCGTACACCCCTTTGGACAAACCCTATAAATATCCGTATAATCCTCACACTCGGTTGTTTCTGGATTATCGAGCCACTTATTATAATCTGGCCAACATACTTTTTCTACTAGTACGGGCTTTTTTTCAAAACAACCATAAAGTGTACCATTCGTACTACCGTCAACTAACCAACCTTCTTCTTTGATGGCTAAAACGGGTGTTGTTCCACCACAACAAAGTTGGGGACCGATAGAATAATCTGAAGTTTCAAGCTCTATGGAAGATCTGGGATCGTTAGTACAACAATCTACACGAGCGCCATATTTGTAAAACTCTTCTCCTCCTACTTCTTCAAAATAAGACCAAACAAGATGAAATTCTTCATTTCCTGAACACTCTATATATTGGCATTCGCCACCGATACAATAACCTTGTACAGCACCTTTATCTCCATGGGCAGTACAACATCTTGTACCATCTGGTTTATCTTCGCCATTTTCGCTACATTCAAGAGTTGTTCCTTCACAGTCTGTATCCCCCCCAGAAGATGAGCTGGAGCCACCCCCACCAGAACTTGATGAGCTTGAAGAACTACTTGAAGACGATGAGCTCGAACTACTACTGCTGCTTGAGGAGCTACTGCTTGAGGAGCTTGAAGAGCTGCTACTCGAGGAACTACTTGAACTCGAGGACGAACTGGAACTGGAGCTTGACGAGCTAGAACTACTGGAGGAACTGGAGCTCGAACTGCTGGAGCTAGAGCTACTGCTAGAGGAAGAACTACTACTTGAAGAACTACTACTACTCGAACTTGACGAAGAACTTGAAGAGGAGCTGCTACTCGAACTACTCGAAGAGCTACTGCTCGAGGAAGAACTTGATGAACTACTTGACGAGGATG